>NZ_JBIDCT010000059.1:0-1069 GCF_043204735.1 Micromonospora sp. NPDC047740 | reverse complement strand
CCTTGACGGTGCCGCCGCAGTTGGTGGGGTCGTTGTCGGTGATGGTGGTCTTTTCGTCGAGCTTGACCTTGCCGTTGTTGTTGAAGACGCCGCCGGCGACGCGGTGGGTCTTGGCGGAGTCGGTGGCGGTGTTCTTGGTGACGCGGGTGTTGGTCAGGGTGACCTTGCCCTCGTTGTTGAAGATGCCGCCGCCGTTGAGGGCGGTGTTGTTCTTGATCTCGGTGTTCCGGACGGTGAGGGTGGCGTTGTCTTCCTTGTTCTTGTCCTTGTCGGACTCCTCCTGGAAGCCTTCCTTGATCTCGACGTCCGGGTCGCCGTTGAAGATGCCGCCGCCGAAGCGTCCGGCGGAGTTGTCGACGATGGCGCTGTCGTCGATGGTGGCGGTGGCCTCCCGCTCCTTCTCTTCCTTCTGGTCCTTCTGCTCGCCGTACGGGGCTTCCTTCTTCTTCTTTTCCCCGCCGGTGTTGTAGACGCCGCCGCCGTCCTTGTCGGCGTGGTTCTTGGCGACGATGACCTTCTGGAGGTCGAGGTCGGTGTTGCGGGCGTAGATGCCGCCGCCGTTCTCGCAGGCGGTGTTGTTCTTGATGCTGGTCAGGGCGATCTTGACGAACCCGCCGGAGCTGAACACGCCGCCGCCGTTCTTGCCGGCCCGGTTGTTGTGGATCTCGGTCTTGCTGGGTTCCTTGCCCTGGAAGCGGCCGATGATCTCCACGGTGCCGGCCTCGTCGCGGCCCTTGACCCAGTAGTCCTTGTCCTTGTTCTTGTCCTTTTCCTTGCCCTCGCCGTTGGCGATGCCGCCGCCGTTCTCGCCGGCGGTGTTGTTGTTGATCCGGGAGTCCCGGATCTTGAGGACGCCGACGTTGAAGATGCCGCCGCCGTTGCGCTGGGCGTGGTTGTCCTCGACCTTGCTGTCGTCGAGGTCGACCCGGCCGAAGTTGGCGATGGCGCCGCCGTTGCCCTCGGCGTTGTTACGGGTCAGCTCCACCTTCTCCAGGTGCGCGCTACCGCCCCGCTCGACCAGGATTGCGCCACCGTCCGCCTCGCCCTCCTTCTTCTCTTCCTTCTTCTC
>NZ_JBIDCT010000058.1:0-1129 GCF_043204735.1 Micromonospora sp. NPDC047740 | reverse complement strand
ATGCAGATCGCGATCCTGCTGTACCCCGGCACCACCGCCCTCGACGCGGTCGGTCCGTACGAGGTGCTCAGCCGCATGCCGGGCGCCGATGTCCGCTTCGTGGGCAAGGAAACCGGCCCGCTGCTCGCCGAAGGGGGTGCCCTGCTGCTCGGCGTGACGCACACCCTCGCCGAGACGCCCGCACCGGATCTCGTGCTGGTGCCGGGCGGTACGACGACGCCAACCACGATGGTGGACAGGGAGATCCTCGCCTGGCTGCGGTCGGTGCACCAGGCCACGACGTGGACGGCCTCCGTGTGCAGCGGCGCGGTGATCCTGGCCGCCGCGGGAATCCTCAAGGGTCAGCCTGCGACCACGCACTGGGTCGCGATGGGGCCGTTGCGGATGATGGGCGCAATGCCCCGGCCGGACGAGCGGATCGTGCAAACCGGCAAGATCGTCACGGCGGCGGGGGTGTCCGCCGGCATCGACCTGGGGCTCTGGTTGGTCGGCGAGATCGCCGGACGGGAGCTGGCCGAGGCGATCCAACTGACCATCGAATACGACCCGCAGCCGCCGTTCGACGCCGGCCACCTGAGCAAGGCGTCCGAACCGGTCCGAAAGCGCGCCAAGCAGCTGCTCGACGATCGGACGGACCTCAGACAGACGCTGGTCAAGCCGAGGATCGCCTGGAACCGGCTGATCGACTTCGTGCGTACCGGCAGGTAATGCCTGGATGCGGCCACAGCGAAAGGAGATGTCATGACCGATCCGATCACTACCGAAATCCTCGAGCTCGGGCGGCGCTGGGCCGAAGCCGAGCAGCGCGCGGACGTCGAGACGCTCGACGCGCTCGCCGTCGCCGACTTCGCGATGGTCGGGCCGTTGGGCTTCGTCCTGGACAAGCAGCAGTGGCTGGACCGGTACCGCACCGGCGACCTGATCACCGCGTCGCTGGCCTGGGACGAGGTCGCGGTGCGCCCGTACGGCGATGCGGCCGTCACAATCGGACGTCACACTCAGCAGGCCAGCTACCGTGGGCAGCCGTCGGACGGGCAGTTCCGTGCGACGCACATCGCCGTCCGCGCGGGCGATCGGTGGCAGCTCGCCGGCATTCAGCTCAGCCCGATCGGTGCCTTCCGACCCCCGG
>NZ_JBIDCT010000057.1:0-1163 GCF_043204735.1 Micromonospora sp. NPDC047740 | reverse complement strand
GGCCGGGAAGCGTTTCGGTGTTCACCCTGTGGCGCATCACGTTTGGGTTGGCTCGGGGAGGATGCCGGTGGCGTGGGTTGGCGGTGAGGGCCGGTTTTTGTGGATCGGTGTTGAGGCGTTGGGTCGGTGAGCGGGAAGCTGCGGCTGGCCGAGGGTGAGGCCGCCCGGACCGCGTGTGCCCGCGCTGTGCTGCGCACCGGTGTGGACGGGGCAACCGGCGAGGTCTTGCCTCCGGCGGTGCTGGCGCAACGGGTTGGTTGGTGTGCCGATCTGGTGGCGGGCATGGTGGCCGCGCTGGTCGGTGAGCATTGGAACCGCGTGGATGTGGGGGTGTTGGCTTCCGGGGTGGATGCGGGTGGGCGGCGGTTGCCGTCGAACGCGTGGATGGCGCTGCGGCGGGTGGGGTGGACGGTCGCCCCGCCGGAGGGTGTGAGGGTCAATGACCGGATCGTGCGGATGGTGCAGGAGCAGGCGGGGCGTGCACTGCGTTCGGTGAAGTGGCGTGCCGACGTGACGGCCGGGGTCCTGTCGACGTGGCCGGCCGATCCGCGTCAGCGCACCCCCGGCGAGTGGGATCAGGTTCGGGCCTCGATCCCCGGCGGAGAGCATCTGCCGTCCAGCATCATCAAGTCCCGGACCCGGCAGGCCGCCGCGTTCGTCAAGGTCAACGGTCGGCTGCCGGTGGACGTGTTCGAACTCGAAGGCGTCCCGAGAATCGGGCGGATGCTGCTGCTGGCCGCGTGTGACCGGCAGCAGGCCACCATCGAGCGCAGCGACACCGACCCGGCAAGGGCGCTGCTGCGGCTGCAACTGCCCACCCGTCCGGATCCGCGAGGGTATCGGGACTGGACGTGGGTCGAGTGCCCGATCAGGCTGCCGTCCACGGTTCCCGCCTCGGCGGTGCTGCACCTGCCCACCCTGCGCGTCACCGACGGGACGGTGCGTGCCGACGTGGCGTACACGCACCCGGTGCCGAAAGCCGCCCGAGTCGGTCACACGGTGGCGGTCGGTGTGGATTGGGGTCTCAACACTCTCCTCAGCGCGGGTGCCCTGCGACTGGGAGAGGATGGGCGGATCACGGCGTTGGGGGCTGGTGGCCAGTTCCGGGCCGCTGGGGTCCTGGCCAAGCAGCACCGCCTGCGGCGCCACAGTGAGCGGCTGCA
>NZ_JBIDCT010000056.1:0-1174 GCF_043204735.1 Micromonospora sp. NPDC047740 | reverse complement strand
GTTTCCGGTGTGGCCGAGGGAGTAGCGGCCGGGTTGGGGCCAGATGGTGAGGCCGTGTGGGCCGCGGCCGACGGGGATTCGGGCTAGTAGTTTGCCGTTGTCGGTGTTGAGGACGTATACCTCGTCGTGGTAGCGGCCGGAGAGCCAGAGTTGTTTGCCGTCGGCGGAGAGGCCGCCCATGTCGGGGCTGCCGCCGCCGGGGATCCGCCAGGTTGTGGTGGGTTTCAGGGTGGTCAGGTCGAGGACGGTGACGCTGCCTTCGTCGCGGTTGGTGACGTAGGCGAGTCGGGCGTCGCGGCTGAAGTAGATGCCGTGGGCGCCTCGGCCGGTGCGGATGAATCCGGTCTGGCGGGTGGCCTGGCCGTCGAAGACGTACACGCCGTGGGCGTGCATGTCGGCGACCAGGAAGTGTTGCCCGTCGGGGGTGAGTCGGGTGTCCTGGGGCATGCCGTCGGAGGCCTCGGTGAGCCGGAAGTCACGCAGTTTGCGGAGGCTGGTGGTGTCCAGGACGAGCATCCGGTTGGCGAACTCGCAGCTGAACAGCATGGTCTTGCCGTCGGCGGTGTAGTCCATGTGGTTGATGCCGCCGCACTCGGGGAACCGGACCGACCGCACCCGCTGCCAGGTGCCCAGGTCGTAGAAGTCGAGCCGCTGGTACGCCTCGGCGACCACGATCGCCTGTTTGCCGTCGGGGGTGAAGTAGAGGTTGTAGACGTCTTCGAGCTTGCGGAACTGGCCCGGGTCGCCGGTGCGGGCGTCGATCGGGACCAGGCCACCGTTGGGGATCTGGCTGGAGGCCACATAGAGGGTGCGCAGGTCGTAGGAGGGCACCACGTGCTGCGGCTCCGGCCCGCCGGGGAACTTCCGCACCACCGTGAACGTCGCCGGGTCGATCACCCACACGTCGTTGCTCTTCGTGTTCGGCACATACACCAGCGGCCGGTCCCCGCGCACCGGCGCGGCGAGCTGACCGGGGCCGGCCGCGGCGTAGACGTTGCCGGCCGCCGGATAACTCGGCATCCCCGACACCAGCGGCCCAAACGACCCGTCCGCCGACCGGCCGGCGGACGGGCTGGTCACCGCCTCCCGAGTAGGCGCCCGGTCGGTGCAGGCCAGCAGCCCGGCCGACAGAACCAGGACCGGGACGGCAGCCAACAACTGTCGACGGGACACT
>NZ_JBIDCT010000055.1:0-1335 GCF_043204735.1 Micromonospora sp. NPDC047740 | reverse complement strand
GTGGTGTTGTTCCAGGTGGTGAGGATCTGGTGGTGTTCGTTGGGTAGGAGGATGTCGAGGTCGTCGATGGGGGTGTGTGGGTGGTTGGCGGCTGCTTGTAGTAGGGCTTGTAGGCGGTGGGTGAGGGTTTCGATGGTGGTGGCGTTGAACAGGTCGGTGGCGTATTCGGCTTGGCCTTCGATGCCCAGTGGGGTGCCGGTGGCGTCGTAGTGGTCGGTGAGGTAGATGGCCAGGTCGAACGGGGCGACGTTGGTGTGGACCGGTTCGGCGGTGATCTGGGTGTTCGGGAGGCGGATGTCGGGTTGGTGGAAGTTCTGGAAGGCCAGGGCCACCTGGTAGAGGGGGTGGCGGGCCAGTGAGCGGTGGGGGTTGAGGGCTTCGACGAGGAAGTCGAAGGGCAGGTCCTGGTGGCTGTAGGCGTCGAGGTTGGTGGTGCGGGTTTGTTGCAGCAGCTCGGCGAATGTGGGGTTGCCGGTGGTGTTGGTGCGCAGCACCAGGGTGTTGACGAAGAAGCCGATGAGGTCTTCCAGGGCCGGGTCGGTGCGTCCGGCGGTGGGTGCGCCGATTGGGATGTCGGTGCCGGCGCCTAAGCGGGTGAGTAGGGCGGCCAGTGCGGCGTGGACGACCATGAAGAGGGTGGCGTTGTGTTGTCGGGCCAGGTCGTTGAGCTGCTGGTGCAGGGCGGCGGGGATGGTGAAGGTGGTGGTGGCGCCGTGGTGGCTGGCGATGGCTGGGCGGGGGCGGTCGGTGGGCAGGGTGAGGTGGTCGGGTAGTCCGTCGAGGGTTTGCCGCCAGTAGGCCAGCTGCTGCTCGCGCACGGTATCGAGCAGTTCGCGTTGCCACAGGGTGTAGTCGATGTACTGGATCGGCAGGGGTGTCCAGTCGGGGGCGTGGTGGTGCAGCCGGGCCTGGTAGGCGGTGGTGAGGTCGTTGGCGAGCGGCGCGAACGACCAGCCGTCGCCGGCGATGTGGTGCAGGGTGAGCAGCAGGACGTGCTGGTGGTCGTCCAGGGTGAACAGGTCGGCCCGCACGGGCAGGTCGTGGTCGAGGTGGAACGGCTGCTGGGCTGCGGCGGTGAGGTCGTCGCGTAGTCGCTGCGGGCTGGTGGTGTGCCGGTGCAGCGGCACGGAGAAGTCTTCGAGGACGTGCTGGGTGGGTTCGCCGTCGACCGGTCGGATCAGGGTGCGCAGGCTTTCGTGTCGGCCGATCAGGTCGGCCAGGGCGGCGTGCAGGGCGTGGTGGTCGACCGGCCCGTCGAACCGCAGCGCGTTCGGCAGGTTGTAGGTGGCACTGGGCCCCTCGAGCTGAGCCAGGAACCACAACCGGCGCTGCGCG
>NZ_JBIDCT010000054.1:0-1434 GCF_043204735.1 Micromonospora sp. NPDC047740 | reverse complement strand
TAGTACTCCAGCCGGGGATGTTGACCTTGGCTGAGCTGTGGCGTGATGCGGCGCGGGAACGAGGGCAGCCACCGTCGATCATGGACGGTTGTGTGGACTGACCATGACGCAGCGGTGGCTGCCGGATACAGGGTAGACGCCCAACGATGGCGGATGTTGTTCGACGACCTACTGTTCACTGTCGGCCAACGTTTCCGCAGGCCGGAGCCCCGGCGACGGGTACGGGACTTTGTCCGGGGCCTGCTGGCGCCGCTACCGCGTAAGAACTGCTGGACGATCGCTGAACACGCCGGCGACGCCGGTCCGGACGGGATGCAGGACCTACTGACCCGGGTGAAGTGGGACGACGTGGCGGTCCGCGCCGACGTGCGTGAGTTCGTCTGCGAGCAGTTCGGCGACACCGAAGCGGTACTGGTCATCGACGAGACCGGTGATCTGAAGAAGGGCCGGCACACCGTCGGCGTTCAGCGGCAGTACTCCGGCACCGCCGGAAAGATCGAGAACTGCCAGCTCGCCGTGCATCTGGTCTACGCCACCGAGGTGGTTCACGCGATGCTCGACGCAGCCCTCTACCTCCCGAAATCGTGGTGCGACGACACGCAACGCCGGGCTGAGGCGGGTGTCCCGGAGCAGGTGCGGTTCGCGACCAAGCCGCAGCTGGCGTCCCGGATGATCGAGACCGCGGTCACCGCCGGGCTGCCCTGCCGCTGGGTGGCCGGCGACGAAGCCTACGGCGCTGACCCGCGCCTGGCCGCCCGGCTTCGTCAGTTGCAACTGGGCTACGTCCTGGCGGTGGCCTGCTCGCATCAGGTGACCACCAGCCTCGGTGTCTACCGCGTGGACGCGCTGGCCACGGGACTGCCCGCTTCTGCCTGGCAGCGCGTGTCCGCCGGTCGAGGCGCCAAGGGACACCGCTACTACGACTGGTCCTTCACCGCCCTACCCGCCCACCGCGACCAGCACGGCGGACACCACTGGCTCCTGATCCGCCGCAACCGGACAACCGGCGAGCTGGCCTTCTACCGCTGCTGGTCATCCGAACCCGTCCCGCTGCACACCCTCGTCACAGTGGCCGGGCGCCGCTGGAAAATTGAAGAGTCGTTCCAAGCCGCGAAGACCGGCCTCGGCCTCGACCAGCACCAAAACCGCCGCTGGACGTCCTGGCACCGCTGGACCACCCTGGCGATCCTCGCCCACGCCTTCCTCGCCGCTGCCACCGCTCACCGCGACCGGCCCGACCCAGCCGGGCTGATTCCGCTAACCGTCAACGAGCTACGCCACCTGTTCAACGTCCTGATCATCGAGCCCACCCGCCGCCACACCGACCCCTTGCTCTGGTCGATCCGCCGACGCCGCCACCAAGCCCGCGCCATGAACAGCCATTACGCCCGACAAGCCCTTATCGAGCCGTGATCACGATCCCCGGCTGGAGTA
>NZ_JBIDCT010000053.1:0-1654 GCF_043204735.1 Micromonospora sp. NPDC047740 | reverse complement strand
AGGACTCCGTTGGGGAATGGCGAAAACGTTCGGATGCACCTGTTGGCATGATTGTTGGATCGACCGGGTGGAAAGGGTCCAACGTGTCGCTGCAGTCCTGGGGTGAGCGGGGAGTGTCGGAGCTGACCGCGCGGGTGGTCCGGGCGTCGTTCCCGAAGGGCACCCTCGCGGTGAGGATCCGAGACGCGCTGGGTCCGGTGTTCAGCGACGAGCAGTTCGCGCAGGCGTTCCCGGCGCGGGGCCGCCCGGCGGCCTCGCCGGGGGCCTTGGCGCTGGTGTCGGTGTTGCAGTACGCCGAAGGGCTCAGCGATCGGCAGGCCGCCGACCAGGTCCGGGCGCGGATAGATTGGAAGTACCTGCTCGGTTTGGAACTGGATGATCCGGGGTTCGACTTCACGGCCCTGGCCGGCTTCCGGGCCCGACTGATCGAGCACGGGCTGGAGGAGAAGGTCCTGGACGTGATCCTGGACCAGTGTTCCCAGCACGGGCTGCTGCGGGCCGGGGGTCGGCAACGTACAGACTCCACGCATGTGCTGGCCGCGGTGCGCACGCTGAACCGGATGGAGTTCGTCGGGGAAACCTTGCGGGCGTCGTTGGAGGCCCTGGCCGCGGCGGCACCCCAGCGGCTGGCGCCGCTGATCGATGCCGGCTGGGCCGAGCGATACAGCGCCCGCATCGACGCGTACCGGTTCCCGAAGGGTGAGGACGTGCGCACCCGCTGGGCCCAGCAGGTCGGTCGCGACGGCTACCTGATCCTGGACGCGGTCGCCGCATCGGGTGCACCGAAGTGGCTGCGCGAGATCCCGGCGGTGCAGGTCCTCGCCCGGGCGTGGGAGCAGCAGTACCGCCGTGACGGTGAGGAGGTGTGCTGGCGGGAGGGCAGAGACCTCCCGCCCAGCAGAGAACGGCTCGCATCCCCGTACGACACCGACGCCCGCTACGGCCTCAAACGCGGCAACGGCTGGTGCGGCTACAAGGTGCACCTGAGTGAGACCTGCGACCCCGACTCCCACACCTGATCACCCATGTGGCGACCACGGACGCCACGGTCACCGACACCGAGATGACCGCGACCATCCAGCAGGGCCTTGCCGCGCGGCAGATGCTGCCGGGTGAGCATGCGGTCGACGCGGGCTACGTCACCGCCGCGCACATCGTGGCCGCCCGCAGCGAATACGCCGTCGACCTGCTCGGCCCGGTCGGAATGGACACCCACCAGGCAGAGCACTTCCCGCACAGCGACTTCCGCATCGACCGGCAGGCCAAGAGCGTGACCTGCCCGAACGGTAAAGCCAGCGCCAGCTGGTCCGCCCAACGCAAGACCAGCGGAACCCCGGTGACTCGTGTCCACTTCGCCGCGAGCGACTGCGCCGCGTGCCCGTTGCAGAACAAGTGCACCACCGCGAGCAACGGCAAGTGGGGCCGCAGCCTCACCCTGCTCCCCGAAGATCAGCAGCAGGTCCTGCAAACCCGGCGTCGTGAACAGGTCACCGAGCCGTGGCAGCAGCGCTATCACATCCGCGCCGGGATCGAGGCCACGATCGCCCAGACGACCCGACGCACCGGCATCCGGCGAACCCGCTACACCAGCGTGGACAAAATCCACCTCGGTCACCTCTTCGCCGCTACCGCAGTCAACGTCATCCGCATCGAC
>NZ_JBIDCT010000052.1:0-1656 GCF_043204735.1 Micromonospora sp. NPDC047740 | reverse complement strand
TCAATGACCGGATCGTGCGCATGGCCCAGGAGCAGGCCGGGCGTGCCCTGCGCTCGGTGAAGTGGCGTGCCGACCTGACCGCCGCAGTACTGGCGGCGTGGCCGGGCGATCCGCGTCAGCGCAGCGTGCAGGAGTGGGAGCAGGTACGCGAGACGGTTCCGGGCGGGGAGCATCTGCCGTCGAGCGTCATCAAGGGCCGCACCCGCCAGGCCGCGAAGTTCCTAGCCGCCCATGGCCGTCTGCCGGTGGACGTGTTCGAACTCGAAGGCGCCCCGAAGGTCCCGCGGATGCTGCTGCTGGCCGCGTGTGACCGGCAGCAGGCTACCATCCAACGCAGCGACACCGACCCCAGGAGGGTGTTGCTGCGCTTGCAGCTTCCCTCACGCCCGGATCCGCGATCATATCGGGACTGGACGTGGGTGGCCTGTCCGATCATCCTGCCGCCCACGGTGCCCGCCTCGGCGGTGTTGCACCTGCCCACCCTCCGCCTCGCCGGCAGACAGGTACGCGCCGATCTCGCGTACACGCACGTTGTGCCGAAGGTCCGGCGGACCGGTCACACGGTGGCGCTCGGGGTGGACTGGGGCCTGAACACTCTCCTCAGCGCGGGGGTTCTGCGGCTGCATCCGGACGGGCGGATCACGGCGTTGGGGGCTGGTGGTCAGTTCCGGGCGGCCGGGGTCCTGGCCAAGCAGCACCGCCTGCGCCGGCACAGTGAGCGGCTGCACGCCAAAGCCGACCAGTACCTGCGGCTGATCGGCGGCCGCTCCGACGCGCACCTGAGCGCGAAACATGAGGCGCTGGGCGCCGAGATACACCACGTGTCCCAGCGCCGCTCCAACCTGAACGCCGCGCTCGCATGGGCCGCCGCCCGCTGGGCGGTCGACCAGGCCATCGCCGCCCGGGCGACCGTCATCTACGTCGAAGACCTGCGGTCGTTGGAAGCGCGGGGCATGGCGGCCACCCTCAACACCCGCCTGTCGCAGCAGGTCCGTGGGCAGATCGTCGACCGGATGCGGCACCTCGCCGCCGAGGCGGGTATCGCCGTGGTCACCGTCCCCGCCCGCAACACCTCGAAGCACTGCCCGCAGTGCTTGACCCCGCTACGGCATCGCAGAGCCCCCGACAAGCCCACCACCCCAGGCTGGAAGTGGGCGATCTGCCCCCACCAGTCCTGCCGGTGGCAGGGCGACCGCGACCACGGCGCATGGCGGCGCATCGCCGCCCGCGGCCTCACCCACCAGACTAAGACCGTCATCGACAAGACCAGCGGGCACATGGTCATCCGCGCCGTGGTCGACAAACTCGAAGCCTCCGCGGTCATCACGAAGACCTGCCGGGGGGACCGGTCGAAGACTGGTCCCACCCGGCGCAAGCCACCACGCCCCGCGCCCAGGCGACGCAGGGCACCCTCCCCCACCCGACCCCAAGGTCAGGCGGGAAAGCGTCCGGAGGGACACGCACCAACGGACCGGAGGCTGCCCCGCGCAGCCCACCGACACCAGGGCGTGAACACGACCAGCACACCCACCACCGGCCACCAGCCACGCGGAGCCACGTTGGGCGCAGGATTCCACTTCCACGCCCACGCGACCCCACCACGGTGGGAAACGATCCCGGAAACCCAATCCGACTCAGGATCACTAAGCTGATCAG
>NZ_JBIDCT010000051.1:0-1710 GCF_043204735.1 Micromonospora sp. NPDC047740 | reverse complement strand
AGCTGATCAGAGTCATTCCGACCTGTTCCGGACGCCACGCAGGCGTGAAAATGGTGGTCCGGTCGCCCGCTGACGTCGCCAGCTTCTTGGGAGGTTGAGCCCGTATCAGAGTCTGACGCTGGGGCCCCGACCTGAAGGGTCACGCACTGTTGCTTCGAGCACGCCGGTCAGAATTTCGGTTCCCGACCGAGGCCCCCGGGCGGCTGGGCTGATGTCCATCACACGGGGAGGGAGCGGTGTCAGATGAGGACTGTGCCCGAGGAGATCCCCGACCAGGATCACGAGCAGATCCTGCAGCGGGTGGCCGCGGTCGATGTGGCCAAGGAATCCGGCATGGTGTGCACCCGCCTGCCTGCTGGAGTCAGTGGGCGGCGCACCAGCCGGGTGTGGCAGGTGCCGGCAACCACCAACACGGTCAGCGACCTAGCCGATCGGCTGGTGGAGCTGGGAATCGACAAGGTGACCGTGGAGTCCACCTCCGACTACTGGCGGATCTGGTACTACCTGCTGGAAGCGGCGGGTCTGGACGTGCAACTGGTCAACGCCCGCGAGGTCAAGAACGTGCCCGGCCGACCCAAGACCGACAAGCTGGACGCGGTGTGGCTGGCCAAGCTGACGGAAAAGGGACTGCTGCGGCCGTCGTTCGTGCCGCCAGCACCGATCCGTGTCCTGCGGGACTACACCCGGATGCGGTCCGACCTGACCCGGGACCGCACGCGTTACTGGCAGCGGCTGGAGAAGCTCCTCGAAGACGCCCTGATCAAGATCTCCACGGTGGCCAGCACCCTGAAGACCCTCTCGACCCGCGACATGATCGAGGCGTTGATCGCCGGGCAGCGTGACCCCCAGCAACTGGCAGGCCTGGCCCGCGGGCGCATGCGAAGCAAACACACCGCCCTGACACAGGCGCTGACCGGCCGGTTCGACGACCACCATGGCGAACTCGCCCGCATCCTGCTAGACCAGATCGACCGCCTCGACACGCAGATCGCCGCGCTCACCACCCGCATCGAGCAACTGATCGACACACTGGGCCAGCCGGCCACCCCCGCGCCACCACATCCCGCCGGCGATGACAACGACCCACCACACCAGCACCTGCCGTCCACCACCAGCACCGCCAACAACGCCATACGACGCCTGGCCGAGATCCCCGGCCTCAGCCCCGAAACCGCCCAACTCATCATCGGTGAGATCGGCCTGGACATGACCCGGTTCCCCACCGCCGGGCACCTCGTCTCCTGGGCCAAACTGTCCCCCCGCGCCATCCAATCCGGCACCAAAACCGGCAACGGCAACACCGGCAAGGGCAACCCATACCTCAAAGCCGTCCTCGGACAAGCCGCCGCAACAGCCGGCCGCAACCACGGCACATTCCTCACCGAACGCTACCGACGCATCCTCAAACGCCGAGGCAAAGGCAAAGCCCTCGTAGCCGTCGCCCGCTCCATCCTGGTGATCATCTGGCACCTACTCGCCGACCCGACCGCCCACTACTACGACCTCGGCCCGGACCACTACGACAAGCGCATCAACACCAATCGCAAGATCACCAGACTCGTCCGAGAACTGGAAGCACTCGGCCACACCGTCACCCTGCAACCAGCCGCCTGACAACCACCAACATCACACCGGACCGGCCCCCACCAGCCCGGCGATGCCCCCTGCACAAGACCCGCCCTGGTCAGGCTCATTTTCCGGTCAGACGCT
>NZ_JBIDCT010000050.1:0-1957 GCF_043204735.1 Micromonospora sp. NPDC047740 | reverse complement strand
GCAGCCGCCAACCACCCACACACCCCCATCGACGACCTCGACATCCTCCTACCCAACGAACACCACCAGATCCTCACCACCTGGAACAACACCACGAGCGGCCACACCCCCACGACCCTCATCCAGCGCTTCGAGCGCCAGGTTTCCGAAAGCCCGCACGCCATTGCGGTCACCGACGGGGCCACCACACTCACCTACCAACAGCTCAACAGCCGCGCCAATCAGCTGGCCCATCACCTCGGCCTGGGGCCCGGCGCTATCGTCGCCGTCGCCCTGCCCCGCACGGTCGACCTGCTCGTTGCCCTGCTGGCCATCGGCAAGACCGGGGCCGCCTACCTCCCCATCGACCCGGACCACCCCGCCACCCGCATCCAGCAGCTGCTCGACACCGCCCGCCCGGAGCTCCTCATCACCACCACCGGGGGCGGTGTGCCCGCCACCACGGCGACCCTCTACCTCGACCGGCCGGACGCCATCGCATCCGTGGCCGCCCAGCCCACCACCAACCCGACGCCCGGAACGCACCCGGACAACACCGCGTACCTCATCTACACCTCCGGTTCCACCGGCCGGCCCAAGGGCGTCATGGTGAGCCGGCGGGCGCTGGACAACTTCCTGGACGACATGGACGCCCGGCTGCGGCTGACCCCGGCGGACCGGCTTCTCGCGATCACTACGGTGAGCTTCGACATCGCGGCGCTGGAGCTCTACGTGCCGCTGTTGGCCGGCGCGTCCGTCGTGCTGGCCCCGCGGAACGTGGTGCAGAGCCCGGCCGAGGTCGGCGCCTGGATCCGCAAACACGGTGTCACGGTGGTGCAGGGCACGCCGTCCTGGTGGAGCACCGCAGTGACCGAGCCGGCCATGGCCGGCGTGCGGATGATCGTCGGCGGCGAACTGCTGCCCGCCGACCTGGCCGGCGAGATGTGCGGAAACAGCGCCGGCGTGACTGTGATGTACGGCCCGACCGAGGCCACCGTCTGGGCGACCTCCATCGAGTTGACGCCCGGTGCGCGGGTGACCCTCGGACGCCCGATCCAGAACACCCAGGTGTACGTGCTGGACCGGCGCCTCCGGCCGCTGCCACCCGGCGTCCCCGGCGAGCTCTACCTGGCCGGCGTCCAACTCGCCCGCGGCTACCACAACCGCCCCGACCTCACCGCCGAACGCTTCACCGCCAACCCGCACGGCACCCCCGGCAGCCGCCTCTACCGCACCGGCGACCTCGCCCGCTGGCTCCCCGACGGCACCCTCGACTTCCTCGGCCGCGTCGACCACCAGGTCAAACTCCGCGGCTTCCGGATCGAGCTCGGCGAGGTGGAGAACTGCCTCGTTCAGCATCCGGAGGTACTCCAGGCGGCGGTACTCGTCCGCGAGGACCGGCCCGGCGATCAGCGTCTGGTGGCGTACGTGACGGCCGACGAGACCGATCCCGACCGGCTGCGGCGGCACGCCGAGGAGCGGCTGCCCGACTACATGGTGCCGGCGGTGTTCGTGCTGCTGGACAGCCTGCCCGTCTCGGCGAACGGCAAGATCGACCGCAAGGCCCTGCCCGCGCCGGAGACCCCGGCCGGCAGCGGCGGACGCGCCCCGCGGACCCCGGCCGAGACGGTGCTCGCCGAGCTGTTCGCCGAGGTCCTCGGCACCACCGGCGTGACCATCGACGACAACTTCTTCCACCTCGGCGGGCATTCACTGCTCGCGACCCGGCTGGTCAGCCGGATCCGCACGACGCTGAACGCCGACCTGCCGACCAGGGCCATCTTCGAGGCCCCGACCATCGCCGCGCTCGCCACCCGCCTGACCGGCACCGACCGGCCTACGCTGACCGCCGGGACCCGCCCGGCCACACCCCCGCTGTCCTTCGCGCAGCGCCGGTTGTGGTTCCTGGCTCAGCTCGAGGGGCCCAGTGCCACCTACAACCTGCCGAACGCGCTGCGGTTCGACGGGCCGGTCGACC
>NZ_JBIDCT010000049.1:0-2556 GCF_043204735.1 Micromonospora sp. NPDC047740 | reverse complement strand
TGCCAGCGGACACGGCATGCTCCGGGTAGGCGGACAGTTTGCTCCGGGCTGGCGGACATGAGATTTCCGTGCCTGCGGTCACGTGCTCTTCCGGAATCGCCTGACTTTCGTCGATGAACATAGAGATCCCCTCGGTCGGGGTTGGCTGCTGACTGCTGATCAAGTGCCGATCCGATCCGAGGGGATCCGTGACCAAGTCTGACAGGGAGATCGTGGAGATTTTGGAGGCGTTCGACCTGACCCGCTGTGCGCATTCGGCTGCGCGGCTGGTCGGGGTCGACGAGAAGACCGTCGCGCGGTATGTGCAGCTGCGTGAGGAAGGTCGGGACCCGTTGGTGCGGGTCCGCCGGCCGAAGGCGGTTGACGTGTTCATGCCGAAGATCGAGGAGTTGGTGGAGGCGTCGCAGGGCCGTATCCGCGCCGATGTGGTGCATGCCCGCCTTCTTGCCATGGGGTTCACCGGCACCGACCGCACGACCCGACGGGCGGTGGCGCAGGCGAAGGCGGCGTGGCGGGCCGGGCATCGGCGGGCGTATCGGCCGTGGGTGCCGGAGCCGGGGATGTGGCTGCAGTTCGACTGGGGCGCCGGTCCGGTGATCGGCGGACGGCGTACCAGCCTGTTCTGCGCGTGGTTGTCCTGGTCTCGGTTCCGGGTGGTGCTGCCGACGTGGGATCAGACCATGGGTTCGCTGGTCGCGTGCTTGGACGCGACGCTGCGTCGCCTCGGTGGCGCTCCGACGTATGTGCTCACTGACAACGCCAAGACCGTCACGGTCGAGCACGTCGCCGGGGTGGCGATCCGGCATCCGGAGATCGTCGCCGCGGGCCGACACTACGGCTGCAAAGTCGAGACCTGTGAGCCGTTCGATCCGGAGTCCAAGGGCGGGGTGGAGGCGACGGTGAAGATCGCCAAGGCGGATCTGGTGCCGACCACCGCGAACCTCGCCCCGGCCTACGGGTCTTTCACGGAGCTGGCCGACGCATGCTTGCACTGGTGTGAGCGGGTCAACGCTCGTGTCCATCGGGAAACGAGGGCAGCGCCGGTGGACCGTCTGGCCGTCGAACGCCAGCACCTGCATGTTCTGCCAGCCGAGCCGCACGCGGTGGCGTTGGGTGAGGAACGCCTGGTCAACGATGATCAGACGGTGTCGTTCGGGGCGGTGCGCTATTCGACTCCGCCGGGGCATGTCGGGTCGAAAGTATGGTGCCGGGTGATCGGGGCTGAACTGGTCATCGTCGCCAGGACCGCGGCGGGGCTGGCCGAGATCGCCCGGCACGAACTGTCGACGCCAGGCAACCCCCGAATCCTCGACGCGCACTACCCGTTCCATCCCGGCGGGAACCTGCCGCGGCCACCCCGGCCACGGGCCAGAACAGCGCAGGAGATCGCGTTCCTCGACCTCGGCGAGGGCGCCCGCCGATGGCTGATCGAGGCAGGCGCAAGCGGCGTGAGCAAGGTCCGGGCGAAAATGGCCAAGGCCATAGAACTCGCCGCAGCCCTCGGCGCCCCCGCAGTCGACGAGGCCCTCGGCCTGGCCGCCATCGCCGGCCGGTTCGCCGACGACGACCTCATCTCGATTCTCGATCACCTGCAACGCGCCGGCGTCCCCGGCGATGTCGTCGTGGTCGACGAAGGGCATTCGGTCCAGCCCGGCACCGGCCCGTGGGGCAGGTTCGGGGCATGAGTAGACCAGATCCCGCCGCCGTCCCCGAAGAGCTTGAACGGCTGCTGCGCCGGATGCGGCTGCCCTACCTACGCAAAGCCGCACCCGACGTCCTGGCCACCGCCCGGGCGCAACGCTGGGACCCCGCAGAAGTCGTCCGGGTCCTACTCAACGAGGAAGCCGTCGGACGCGACCAGGCCACCCGCCGGATGCGACGCAAGACCGCGAACTTCCCCACCGGCAAGACCCTCGGATCCTGGCGGCCCGAGGAATCCTCGATCCCCGAGGCCACCCAGAACGCCCTCACCACCCTGGAATGGATCGGCCGGCACGAAAACCTCGTCGTGTCCGGCCCCTCAGGCACCGGCAAATCCCACTTCGTCGAAGCCCTCGCCCACGCCGCCATCGAAGCTGACCTGCGGGTCGCATGGTTCACCCTGGAAACCCTCACCCAAGCCATCGGAAAGGCAAAAGTAGACGGCTCAGTAGCCAGGACCGTGGCCCGAATCTGCGGCTGCGACCTCATCGTCGTTGACGACATCGGCATGCTCCCCGCCGGACAGGACGCCGCCGAAGCCTTCTACCGGATCATCGACGCCGCCTACGAACGCCGATCCATCGCCGTGACCAGCAACATCCACCCATCCGGCTTCGACACCATCATGCCCAAAACCCTCGCCACCGCGACAGTTGACCGGCTCCTGCACCACGCCCACCTGGTCCTCACCAAGGGCGACAGTCACCGCCTCGCCGAGGCCCTCGCCGGCAAGGGAGTGATCCCCTTGAACTAACCACCATCCGGACGACATGTGTCCGCGGACCCGGAGAAACCGTGTCCGCGGACCCGGCGGCCCACTGTCCGCCCACCCGCAACACCCGATGTCCGTTGACA
>NZ_JBIDCT010000048.1:0-3099 GCF_043204735.1 Micromonospora sp. NPDC047740 | reverse complement strand
CGCATGATCAAACGCTCGAACAGCAAATACCAAGCCCGCGGACCGAACATCGACCGACGCAGCTACAAAGCCACCACAAGCATCGACATCATCAGGCCCGCCCCTTGACAGCTCCCAACCCGCCCTAACTGAACGGCGTTGGGCCTAGATCCGTAGAGTCCGAGAATGTGACCAGCCAAGACAGCACCGCGCGTCCGCAGGCCACTCCGAAGGTGGCAGCGGGCGCGCTCTTCGTTGACGAGCAGAATCGGATGATGCTCGTTCGGCCCACGTACAAGTCGCGCCCGGCTGCCGGCTATGTCGGGCTCCACTTGATGCGCGACGGATTGATGTCGGATGGTGGGTGTCAGGAGTGGGAGGGCGAGGGTACCGGCGAGGACAGAAGGCGCATGATGCGTTCGTCTAGCGCGTCGCCAATTGACGGTTCAGGTCCGGCGAAGGCAGCGGCTTGGAGGGGTTTCGGAAAGATTCGCCGGATGCTGTCCGGGTACACGCCTTCCCCGTCTTTCGGTTTTTGATAGGTGACAGGCGGTCCCAGCTGCACGGCGATCGGCATCGACACGCCGCCGAGCGAGCTGAGGTCGGCATCAGGTCCCTTCGCTACATCTGCCTCGCTCAGGTACTTGCAGAACACGTGCGTGTAGATCGTGCGGACCTCGTCAACGGTGTCAGCCGAGTCCGGCGCCACCCCGAACACCGAGGCGGCGCAGACCGGCCATCGATCATCTGGCTCGCTGCCTGGCTGCGCGTCAAAGGTCGGGTCGTGCTTGATTGCGTCCACCACCCGCGATGCGAGCTGCTCCCGGAATTGCTTGGGCAGCTTCCGGGGGTTGGGCACTGACAGCCACCGCAGGACGAAGACGCCGGAGGCCACCAGGAGCAGCGGCACGAGCACCAGCGCCCACCGTCGGGCATGCTTCCCATTCACGGGCGTGACCCTAAACCACGCCCGGGGGCCTTCGGGAGCCTCGCTGTGCCGACCACAGGCCGCCGGCTGCCGGCGAGTTGGTTCAAAGTTTCTGTATGTCTTCAAGGCGGCCCTTGACGGGCCGCACGCGCCGCCGCCTGGGCGCGCGCCGGCCGCTGCCGCTGTCGCTCTGCGGCCGTCACGCCGGATGCCCGGCGGCTGGCGCGGACAGTGGGAAGTCCGGTGGGCCGCCGCAGAACGACAGATCGTTGACGAGTGAGGGGTGGGCCGGCAGCCGGCCGGGCCGCGCGGCCACGTGCCCGCGCGGCGTAAGGGAGCGCACGCCGGCCGCGTCGGCGAGCTGGCGGCGGTCGCGGGGTTGCGGCTAGTGCGCCTCCGGCGGGGGCGCTCCGGCTCCAGGATGGCCGGGGCTCCGTCGGCGGGTCGCGGTCCGTGGGTGGTTGCGGTAGCGCCATCCCACCGCCGACGACCCGGGGCGAGCCGAGCAGACCGCCGCCGGGACCGCCAGCGTCCGTCCGTGCGTCAAGGCCGTCTTGACGTGGCGGCCCCGACGGCGGCCCGCTCCCACAAGGGCGGGTCGACGGCGACGGGATGGCGAGGTTCCGCTGGCTGGGTCAATGCCTCACCAACACGCATGCGACACGGGGCGGGTCGAGCATCCACCCGGCCTCCCAGCTATTGATGGGGTCGCCAGATCTTGTCGGCGGCTGCGGGGTGGCGGCTGCGCCGATCGTTTGGGCAAGGGCCGTCAGAGTGGGTCGAGGCGGCGCTTGAGCAGGCAGAACTCGTTGCCTTCTGGATCGGCGAGGACGTGCCAGGACGCATCCGCAGGCTGACCGATGTCGACGAGTTTGGCCCCGGCGGCCAGGAGGCGCTCGAGCTCGGCGTCCTGATCGCGGTCGGTGGGGTTGACGTCGATGTGCAGCCGGGCATGCCCGTTCTTCGGCTCGTCGTTGCGGATGAGGAAGATCGTCGGCTGCGGGCCGCCGAACCCTTCGCGCGGGCCTATCTCGATGTAGACCCCCTCTTCGCGATCGAGCACTATGAAGTCCAGGATCTCGCACCAGAACCGCGCCAGCACCTCGGGGTCGCGGCACTTGAGCACGAGCTCACTGATACGGCATGCCATTGACGAAACCTACTCTCAGCAAGGGAACTGCCGGGGCGGCCGCACGCGGATATCATGGGCTCCCTGCAGTGCGAACAAGCTCGCGATCGTACCGGGCGAGGCGAGCAGGGCTGGACGAGGGTGCCCGTCGGGCCGACCCCTGACGGTCGTCAATCAGCAGGAAGTCAGCGAGACGCGCGACAACAGCCGTCAACCGTTGGTACGGGACAGCAAAGTCCCGGACGACAACACCAGTCGTCGGCATTGATCAGCAAGCATCAACTGTGTGGAGCCGCCTTTGCAAGGCAGGGGTTGCTTGGCCTCTGTCGTTAGACTCTGATCATGTTGCTGCTTTCGAAACGGCGTTGGGTGCTTGCACATTTTAGTCTGATTTTGGCGTTACTGGCAGTTTCCTTGGCAACTGAACCATTCGCCGTGACTTCCGGGCCGGCGATTATAGCTTTAAACCTGGCTGCACTTGGCCTCATTGTCTTAGGGCAGCCATGGGCTTCGTTCGTTGGGTTCCTGTCTACTGAAGTGGGCGAATTCTCCGGCGCTCAGGAGCTGATCCTCTATGGCCTTCCGTTCTTGAACCTTGCTCTCCATATCGTGGTGTCGGAGGGGTTGGCGCGAACGAAAAGGCGTAATGCATCCGGGTAGGTCCGAGCGTAGGACCCCGCGCAAGATCAGCGGGCACAGATCCGGCACAACTGGGGTGACAATGGGTGCAAAACGTCACAAGGGGTTCAAGCCTCTGCCCCACCTGAGCCCGTGCCCGATCCGTGCCCGATACAGCGGTCAACACCGGCCAGCGGAGGTCCGTTGCAGAGCCTGGCCGTGTTGCCCGTGCGTCCATGACCCTCCAGCACCAGGCCCGGGGCCGCGACTCAACCGATTCCCAAGCTGTTTCTGGGTCTCTTCGGGGCGCTGCGCATGCAGGAAAATCGTGGGCGGGGTCGCCCGCCGACGTCGTTACTTTCATGGCGCTGGTGAGGCCGTCAAGCTGTTTGACGCTGGGAGCCGCTTCGAGGGGCTGCGCATTGTTGCTACGAGCACGAGGGTC
>NZ_JBIDCT010000047.1:0-4590 GCF_043204735.1 Micromonospora sp. NPDC047740 | reverse complement strand
GGCGCGCTCGAGCAGCCGCACCGTGTCGGCGTCGCCGGTCCAGCGTTCGTACTCGTCGAGCAGGATCACGAAGAGCGGCGTCGCGTCGGCGCTGCCGAAGTACGGCGCGTGCGGCTGCTCCTCGAACCCGACCGTCTCGCCGTACCGCAACTCGTGCAGGATCTTTCCCGGCTCCTCCTCCCGAAAGTCGTCGAGCACAGCGCCCTGAGTGAGCGCCAGCAGGCGTAGCGTCGTGGCCGCGAGGTCCGGCGCGAACGGCAGCGCCTGCAGGCTGGTGAACACGCTGTCCCGGCCGAAGATGGCCATGAACCACGGCAGCCCGGCGGCGGGCAGGGTCTGCCCGCCGCCCGTCAGGGGGGTGAAACGCAGGGCGGCGAGATCGACCAGGCAGCGCCGGTACGTCTTCGTCAGCGCCGCGGAATCGCAGACCAGGCGGGGCGCCTCGGCCAGCCAACGGTCCAGCTCGCGGCGCATCTCCTTCGTCTTTCGGCTAGTCCTGCCCTGGAGGCTCTCGCGGATGTCCCGCCCGTCGGGGCCCAGGGTGCGCACGTGCAGCTCGGTAGCCCACTGTCCGTGCGGGCCGATACGGATGTCGTACGTCAGCCCGTCCTCGTCGACCCGCGCCGGCTCGCTGGTGGAGATGATCGTCTCCCGCCGGAACCTGTCGCGCTCGTACCCGAGGCACAGGCGCCCGCTTTCCACACGTGCGTGATATTTTCCGCGCTTGGCCTGGACATCCTTGATCTCGAACAGGTCGGCGAAGTCGCTCTCGATCTCGACCTGGATCCGCAGATCGACCGGCCGGCTCCTGTGGTTGATCACCGTCAGTCGCTCGGTGAAACTCCCGCCGATACAGCGTTCCCGGATGGCCGAGACCTGGGCGTCGGCGAGAGCGGGGGTGGCCGGGACGAGGAAGAAGCGCTTTTCGAAGTACTCGACCTCGTCGACGGTGAGCGTGGTGAGCCGTTCCCCGTCGATGCGCAGAAGCCATTTCGACAGGAATCGCGTGTCGAAGGAGAACAATCCGGTCGGGACGTTCGGAGACGCGTCGATGTCGCCGTTGTCCTCACTGACCACGAACGTGTTGCCGTCCAGCAGTCTGACGAGGTCCTCTTTCATGTCCGCTGTCCCTGCTCGCGGGCGAAGTCCCGCGGGTGGCGCGCACCCGAGGGCCCCGGGATGATCCGCTGGATGAGCCGAGCCAGGCGCACGTCGCCCTCGGCCGAGAGTTCGTGACGCAACCACGCCGAGTAGACATTGGTCTCGCCGCCGACGATCCGCTCGAAGAGTGCCCGGTCAACCCGAACGACGAGGTCCGCTTCGCGATCTTCACGCGACACCCGGATATCGCCGTTGCAGATCACCAGGAGCCAGTGGTCAATTCCGCGTTCGTGCTCAAGGTCGAAGCGTACGGCGGCGTCGGCCTCCTGGAGCAGGGGTTCATGGCCCCGGCGGCCGAGCCCACTGAACAATTCCGCGGCGCGATCGGACATCAAGACTCCCTCGGCTCGACTCCCGACGCGGCCAAGGTAGTGCGCCGAGGGGTACTCCGGCATCACCCGCACCGGGTGAGACCGGCCATGTCCTCGCTGGTCCCGAGGCGGTGACGGGCAGCCTCGCCGCCGCCTCGATTTCACCCGCCGCGGGTGATGCCACCACGCGGCGGGTGGAGCGATCCTGGCCATGGCGCTCGAGCTTCTGGGAGGACCTCTGATGTCGGATGTGACCAGAAAATTCTTCGCCGAACTCCCCCGCCAAGGACGCGTGCTCAAGAAGACCACCGGCACCATCCGCTTCGACCTGGACCACGATCACGGGACGGACCACTGGTTCATCAGCATCACGAACGGGGACATCCGGGTGACGAGGGAAGAGCACAGCGCGGACATCGTCATCCGCACCGACAACGCCTCGTTCGACCGGATGGTGCTCGGCGAGATCAAACCGGAACCGGCATGGCTGCGGAACGAACTCACGAGCGACGGGGAATTCCGGCTCATCATCCTGCTGGAACGGCTCTTCCCCGAGTCCCCGGGTGAGCACCATCCGCGAGCCTTCACCGGCGGCGGCGGCGAACAGAGGCGGCGGACTTGACATCCTCCCGGCCCTGGATGGCCGGGATTCTCACGGTCGCCCGTGAGGTTTCCTGTTTCATCGCCGATTGCCTTTCCGGGAGGATTTTCCCTTGAGGTCTTACATCAGCTCCGCAGGCGTTTCACCTCTCCGCCAGCCCGGCGGCGAGGATGTTGCGAGCAGCGTTGATGTCCCGGTCGTGCTCGGCCCCGCAACCCGGGCACGTCCAGATGCGCACGTTGAGTGCGAGGGTGGTGTTGACCTGTCCGCACCCGGAGCAGGTTTTGGACGAGGGCAGCCACCGGTTGATGGGGATCACCTCACGCCCGTACCACTGGGCTTTGTACTCCAGCATGCTGCGGAACTGGCCCCAGCCTGCGTCGGAGATGACGCGGGCAAGACGGCGGTTGCGGAGCATGTTCCGCACGCTGAGGTCTTCGATCGCGACCGTTTGAGTCTCACGGACGAGTCCAGTGGTCAGCTTGTGCAGATGGTCCCGCCGCTGGTCGGCGATACGAGCGTGGATCCGGGCCACCGTGAGCCGGGTCTTGGCCGGGTTGTTGGAGCCGTCCTGTTTGCGGGCCAGGTTCCGCTGCGCCTTGGCGAGCTTGCGCCGGTCGGCCTGCCCGTACCGCGGGTTGGCCACCTTGCCCCGCTCGTCACTCACCCCCGGCATCGGGCAGGACAGGGTGAGCAGACTGGTGATGCCCGCGTCCACACCAACCTCCGCCGCAACCGGCGGCAGCGGCTTCACCGCCGGGTCCTCGACCAGCAGGGACACGAACCAGCGGCCGGCAGCGTCCCGGGACACGGTGACCGTCGAGGGTTCCGCCCCCTCCGGCAGGGGCCGCGACCACACGATGTTCAACGGCGCGTTCATCTTCGCCAGAGTGAGCCGGCCGTCACGCCAGCGAAACGCGGAGCGGGTGTATTCGGCCGACGCCCGCGACTTGCGTTTGGACTTGAACCTCGGATGCCGGGCCCGCTTGTCCCAGAACGCCACGAACCCGGCCTGCAGATGCCGCAGCGTCTGCTGCAACGGCACCGAGGACACCTCGTTCAGGAACGTCAGGTCATCGGTGCGCTTCCACTCCGTCAGCCACCCCGACGACTCAACGTACGTGGTGCGCCGACGGTCGACCGCCCACGCCCGAGTGCGGGCCTCCAACGCTCGGTTGTACACCACACGCACGCACCCGAAGGTGCGGTTCAACTGCCCAGCCTGTTCAGGAGACGGGTAGAAGCGGTACTTGTAAGCCCGCTTCACCACATCACCCACGGCCCACATCCTAACAACTGTCCATGTAAGACGATCACAGAGGGGAGGGAGCGGCGTTTCCTCCCGGCCGTAAATGGCCGGGTTTCCACGCCGCAATTCCGATGAAACCCGGCCTCGTGCGGATCCTGGACGGCAACATCTTCGTATTGAGCCAGGACAGCGGCGACATCGAGACGGCCCAAGGCGACCCGTCCGGATTCTTCACGCTCGACACGCGATGCCTGTCGCTGTGGCGGCTGAGCGTCAACGGTGAGCGATTGCACTCGCTGGCCTTGGACGATTCGCAGTACTTCGAGGCGCGTTTCTTCCTGGTGCCCGGCGCCCCCACCCACTACGTGGACGCCAAGGCCTCGGTCATCCGCGAGCGCTCGGTGGTCGGCAGTTTCGAGGAGCGTCTGACCGTCTTCAACCATTCGGATGAACCAGCGAAATTCACCATTCGGGTCGAGGCGGACTCGGACTTCCTCCCGCTGTGGGCGGTAGCCGAGGGCGGGAGATATGAGCGGCTCGGCCGGATATACAAACGCGTCGCGGACGGGTGCCTGTGCCTCGGGTACGAGCGCGACAGGTTCCGGCGGGAGACGATCATCTCTACCAGCGAGCCGGCGCGGGTCGACGAGGACGGCCTGACGTACGACATCCGCATCGGACCACACGGGCAGTGGAGCACCACGCTGCATGTCCGGGGTCTCGTGCTGCGTCCCGACGGTGACGACGTCCGGGCGCATCTGCACCCCGCCCCGCATCGGCGGAACAAACCGGAACTCGAGCAGGACCTCGAGCAGTGGCTCGCCGAGACGCCACAGCTGTCGTGCGACTGGACGCCACTGGAGCAGACGTACCGGCGTAGCCTGGTCGATCTCGCCGCCCTGCGGTTCTACACGCTGGCGCTGCCGAGCGAGCCGATGCCGGCCGCCGGCCTGCCGTGGGCCGCAACCGCCACCGGCCGCGACTCGATCCTTACCAGTCTGCAGGCGCTGCCAATCGTGCCGGACCAAGCCGTGGCCACCTTGCGCCTACTCGCCCTCGATCAGGCTGCCGTCCTCGACGACTTCCGCGACGAGGAGCCGGGAAAGATCATGCACGAGTTCCGGTACAGCGAGTTGTCCGCGTTCGAGGAGCAGCCTGACACGCCGTACTTCGGCAGCGCGGACGCGACGCCTCTCTTCGTGATCCTGCTCGACGAGTACGAACGCTGGTCGGGAAACGCGGACCTGGTGCACGAATTCGAGGCCGAG
>NZ_JBIDCT010000046.1:0-4667 GCF_043204735.1 Micromonospora sp. NPDC047740 | reverse complement strand
ACCTGCTCGGCCGGGGCGGCGGCGGCGAGGATCTCGGCGGGTGCGACGGATCCCTTCGGGTAGTGGGCCTCGATCATCCGCTGGCCGGTGACCGAGCCGACTTCCTTGGTGAACGACTCGTCGTGCGGCATGCCGATGCTGAGGTTGACCATGCCGAAGCTCAGCGCCACGAGCGCCGCCGCTGTGCCCAGCCACACCGCGCGGGGTCGCCGGCCGACGAACCCGGCGATCCGTCGCCACACCCCGTGCTGGGCTGCCACGTCGACTCCGACCGTGTCGGGGGAGTAACGGGGCACGAACGGCCAGAACAGCCACCGCCCGAAGATGACCAGCACGGCCGGCAGCGCCCACGGGCTGTCGGTGCCGCAGTTGGTGGTGACCGAACTGTTGCGCGGCGTGATCACACCGTTCGGGCACGGGCTGTGGACGGCGATCCTCGGCGGGGGTGCTCTTCTCCTCGAGCAGCCGGGAGCACTTCGTGGTCACCGGGCGGCTCATCCTGGCCTACCTCGGCGTGTCCCTGCTGCACGCCTTCTGGGACGGCATGCACGTGATCGCGCTGCTCCTGACCGTGCTGCTCACCGGGGCACCGTGAGCCTGCACGGTGGGCTGGTCCGGCCGACCGCCGGGCAGGTCGCGCTGTTCGCCGTGCTGGAGTTGGCGGGGCTGGCGGTCGTGGCCCTCGTCGGGTTCCTCTGGCTCCGGGCGCTGGTGCGGTCCGCGCGCCGCGCCCCGCATCCGCCGCCGCCGGTGTACGGGTGGCGGGTGCCGATCCGCCCGCCCGGCCCCTGAGACCACAGTTCCGACGGGCCGAGGCAGCCCCGCGGCGCTGCCCTCCCACACTCAGGCGGCGGTCCGCCGAGCC
The DNA here is from genome assembly GCF_043204735.1 of Micromonospora sp. NPDC047740. NCBI lineage: Bacteria > Bacillati > Actinomycetota > Actinomycetes > Micromonosporales > Micromonosporaceae > Micromonospora > Micromonospora sp. NPDC047740. The sequence goes on along the minus strand of NZ_JBIDCT010000046.1, from coordinate 3,802 downwards.
GCGAGCCCTACCTTCGGCCCGCGCCAGCACGCCAGTTGCCCGCCAGTATTTGTCGACCGGCAGGGCCTACACACGGTCCTGCAGGATCTTGCCCAGGCGCAGTGCGACTTCCTTGCGCTTGTCCGGGTCGCTGATGTTCACCTTGATCCCGCAGAAGTCACTCTTGCAGGGGAACCACAGCTCGCCGTGAATGGTGTCGTAGGTGGCGCCATCGGCGGAACCACTGACCTGCTCCCCGACCTCGGCCACAGCCTCGTACTGGGCTTTTGGCAGGACCGTCGCGGAGATCGCCTCGACGAGGCCGTCCTTGGCGCCCGAGGTCGCCGTCCAGATGCACCCGCCGAGCGCGTAGTCGTGCTGGCCGCCATCATTCGGGCCGATCACCGCCTCGACCTCGCTCTTGGTGAGGCGTTCGCATTCGCCGCCCTTGGCCTCGGTCACGGCGCTGGCGGCGTCGTCCGTACCCGGATTTTCTGCCGACGTGGAAGAACTCGAACCGCCGTCGCTTCCGCACGCCACGACCATGGCCAGTGCGGCGCCGACAATCGCGGCTTGTCCGAGCTTCCTGAGGATCTGCATGGGTCATCCCTTCGCCACGGGCTCGCTCGCGGCCCATGGCTGGACTTCAGCACGATCGGTCCCGGCGGTCACGAGTAGTCGACTACCTGTTGTCCGCCAGCAGCGGCAGGGCCGTCCAGATGCTTGCAGCTGTCCCTCCGGAGACCGCATATTTTGTGGTGGAAGATCCTCCGGTCGGTTTCCGGAGCCACAGCAACCGGGCGACCTGCTGCTGCACGGCTCGGGGAAGGTCAAGGTGTGGCTTGTACGGTCCGGGCGCGGCCCAGAAATGGCCGTTGACCGGCCGCGTCGAGGAGCTCCGGTCGATCGGCCAGGCGACCAGGCGGCCCGGCGGGTCGAAAGGCGTGGTGCTGGCCGGGGCTTCCGGGGTGGGCAAGACCCGGTTGGCCCAGGAAGTACTGGCCAAGGCCGCCGCGCAGGGCATCGCGACCCGATGGGTGGTCGCCACCGCCTCCGCGCGCGGCCTGCCGTTGGGGGCGTTCGCGGGACTGCTCGCCACCGCCGGTGACGACCCCGCCGAGGTATTGCGGCACGGCGTCGACTCGCTGCTGTCTCGGGCGGGTGGCGGCGAACTCATGGTGGCAGTGGACGACGCACACCTCCTTGACGAGCTGTCGGCACTGCTGGTGCACCAGCTGGCGCTGCACAAGGCGGTCACCCTGGTCGTCACGGTGCGCACCGGCGAGCCGGTCGCGGACGCGGTGAGCGCCCTGTGGAAGGACGGATACCTGACCCGGCTGGATGTTCCGCCGCTGTCGGAGCCGGACACGGCGGCGCTGCTGACCGCGGTGCTGGGCGGGCCGGTGGACAGCGGCAGCGTGGCCCGCATGTCCGCGCTGACCAGAGGTAACGCCCTTTACCTGCGGCACCTGGTGGCTGGAGAGCTGGAAGCCGGCCGGCTGCACATGGTAGGCGGGGTGTGGCGCTGGTCGGGGGACCTGGCGATCACGCCGGGCCTGGCGGAGCTGGTGGAGGCCCGGATGGGCCGGCTGTCCAAGCGGGTGCGGGACGTGGTGGACGTGCTCGCCCTCGGCGAGCCGCTGGATGCCGGCCTGTTGACCCGGCTCGCCGCTGCGTCAGCCGTGGAGGAGGCCGAAACGCGGGGACTGGTGAGCGTGGAGCGGGATGACCGGGGGCTGCGGACCCGGCTGGCGCACCCGCTCTACGGCGAGGTGCGGCGCGCGAACATCGGCACGCTGCGGGGCCGCCGACTACGCGGGCGGATCGCGACCGCGTTGGCCGAGACCGCCGCGGGAAACCCGGACGAGATGTTGCGCCGGGCCGTACTCAGCCTCGACTCCGACCTCGAACCCGACCCGGCGCTGCTCACTGCGGCCGCCGGGTACGCCGTCCAGCTCTTTGATCTGCTGCTGGCCGAGCGGGTCGGCCGCGCCGCGGTGGCGGCGGGCGGCGGTTTCCAGGCACAGATGACCGTCGTGGCGGCCCTCAACGGGCTGTGCCGCTACGAGGAGGTCGAGGTCGAGCTGACGGCACTCACCGCACTGGCCGGCACCGACACCGAGCGGGTCAGGGCAACGGTGGCCCAGGTTCATTACCTGATGTGGCTGGTCGGGCGGCCGGCGGAGGCCACAGCCGCCCTCGACACCGCCGAGGAGAAGGTCCGCGAAGAGGCGGCCCGGATGCAACTGGTCGCGGTGCGGGCCTACCTGGAGGCCGGCCTCGGCCACCCGGTACGCGCTGCACAGGCCGGGGCCACGGCACTCGCCTGGCCGGGGCTCCCCGACGAGTCGGCGACGCTCGCCAGCTGCGGGCTCGTCGCCGCCCTCGCCGCCCTGGGCCGCATCGACGAGCTCGGCCCGGCCGCCGCCACCGGCCGGGCAGCGGCTGCCCGATCGCCGGAGCTCGCGTTCCTCGGCGTCCCACTGGCCGGATGGCAGGTGCACGGGCTGCGCCTGGCCGGCCACCTGCGGGAGGCGCTCGCTGTCGCACTCGAGTGCCGAGAGGCGGCCACCGAAGTCGCCTTCGCCGGTGAACTCACCAACATCCTCGTGGCGGAGGCGGAACTCGCCCTGGGCCACCTGGCCACAGCTGTGCACCTGCTCCGCGAAGCCCGCGCCGGCTTGACAGGCGCCGGGAACGCCGGAGGGTTCCTGTATTTCTGCCTGCTGACGACCACGCGAGCGTTGGCCCTCTCCGGTGACCTCGTCGCGGCCCGACGATCCCTCTCCGAGTTGGAGGCACAGCAGCATCCCACGTTGCTGGTACTGCAACCGGAGCTGCTGCTGGCCCGGGCGTGGTTCGCCGCCGCCGAAGGCGCGGTGAGTGAGGCGGTCGCTCTCGCCCATGAGGCGGCCGAGATCGCCGCGTCCCGAGGGCAGCTTGCCCACGAGGTCCTGGCGCTGCACGCCGCGGTCTGCCTTGGTGACGGTTCGGTCGCCGACCGGCTCGCCGACCTGGCCACCCGGGTGGGCGGGCCTCGGGCACTGGCCGCTGCGGCGCAGGCCGCCGCGCTCGCGGCCGACGACGGTGACGCTCTCCTCGCCTGCTCGGCTCGCCTGGAACAACTCGGCGATCTGCTGGCCGCCGCCGACAGCGCCGCACAGGCCGCGGCAGCCTACGCCCGGCACGACCAGATCGGCCCGTCCAAGGCCGCAGCTGCCCGCGCCCATCGGCTCGCGCAGGTGTGCGACGGCGCCCGCACTCCGGCGCTGGCCGCCGCGGCCAGGCCACTACCGCTCACCGCTCGCGAGCGCGAGATCGTGACGATGGCGGCGCACGGCCTGTCCAACCGGGAGATCGCCGATCGGCTGGTCGTGTCCGTGAGGACCGTGGAGGGCCATCTCTATCGAGCGGGCGCCAAACTCGGCGCCAGCAGCCGCACCGAGCTGGCCGCCCTGATCCACTACGACTGAGTGGTCGTCTGCCCGCTGATATGCGGCGCCTGCCTTAACTAGGGGCACGGCAGGCGCGGGAGCCTTTCCCCGGCGGGCGTCACCCGGCCAGGTGGTTACGACGCCACAGGTATCCGCTCTGCGGCGGGCCGGGACGCCGGCCGGGCCAGGGCGCTCGGCCACCAGGTGCGGCGGCCGACGTGCAGCGCGAGGGCCGGGACGAGCAGGCTGCGGACGAGGAACGTGTCGAGTAGCACCCCGACGCCGATGATCACGGCCGTCTGGACGGACGGCACCAGCGGCAGGACGCTCAGCGCGCCGAACGTGGCGGCGAGGACCACGCCGGCGCTGGTGATTACCCCGCCGGTCAC
>NZ_JBIDCT010000045.1:1721-5094 GCF_043204735.1 Micromonospora sp. NPDC047740 | reverse complement strand
TTGTCCGGCGGTGTCCTACTCTCCCACACCCTCCCGAGTGCAGTACCATCGGCGCTGGAGGGCTTAGCTTCCGGGTTCGGAATGTTACCGGGCGTTTCCCCTCCGCCATGACCGCCGTAACTCTATCGACATGTCAAACAACCAACCACCAAACGGTGTGATTGTTCGTTTGTCGGGAGTTGCACAGTGGACGCGTAGCAGCTTTGATAGTCAAGTCCTCGGCCTATTAGTACCGGTCAACTGAACCCGTTACCGGGCTTACATTTCCGGCCTATCAACCCAGTCGTCTAGCTGGGGGCCTTACCCACCCGAAGGTGGTGGGATACCTCATCTTGAAGCGAGCTTCCCGCTTAGATGCTTTCAGCGGTTATCCCTTCCGAACGTAGCTAACCAGCCGTGCCCCTGGCGGGACAACTGGCACACCAGAGGTTCGTCCGTCCCGGTCCTCTCGTACTAGGGACAGCCCTTCTCAAGTATCCTACGCGCACGGCGGATAGGGACCGAACTGTCTCACGACGTTCTAAACCCAGCTCGCGTACCGCTTTAATGGGCGAACAGCCCAACCCTTGGGACCTGCTACAGCCCCAGGATGCGACGAGCCGACATCGAGGTGCCAAACCATCCCGTCGATATGGACTCTTGGGGAAGATCAGCCTGTTATCCCCGGGGTACCTTTTATCCGTTGAGCGACACCGCTTCCACATGCCAGTGCCGGATCACTAGTCCCGACTTTCGTCCCTGCTCGACCTGTCAGTCTCACAGTCAAGCTCCCTTGTGCACTTGCACTCAACACCTGATTGCCAACCAGGCTGAGGGAACCTTTGGGCGCCTCCGTTACCCTTTAGGAGGCAACCGCCCCAGTTAAACTACCCACCAGACACTGTCCCTGAACCGGATAACGGTCCGAAGTTAGATACCCGAATCAACCAGAGTGGTATTTCAAGATTGCCTCCACCCTAACTGGCGTTAGAGCTTCACCGGCTCCCACCTATCCTACACAAGCTAACTCAGATACCAATGTCAAGCTATAGTAAAGGTCCCGGGGTCTTTCCGTCCTGCCGCGCGTAACGAGCATCTTTACTCGTAATGCAATTTCGCCGGGCCTGTGGTTGAGACAGTGGGGAAGTCGTTACGCCATTCGTGCAGGTCGGAACTTACCCGACAAGGAATTTCGCTACCTTAGGATGGTTATAGTTACCACCGCCGTTTACTGGCGCTTAAGTTCTCCGCTTCGCCCCGAAGAGCTAACAGGTCCCCTTAACGTTCCAGCACCGGGCAGGCGTCAGTCCATATACATCGAATTACTTCTTCGCATGGACCTGTGTTTTTAGTAAACAGTCGCTTCCCCCTGCTCTCTGCGGCCATACAACGCTCCACCCGCGCGGGGCTTCACGTCTCCGGCCCCCCTTCTCCCTAAGTTACGGGGGCAATTTGCCGAGTTCCTTAACCACAGTTCGCCCGATCGCCTCGGTATTCTCTACCTGACCACCTGTGTCGGTTTGGGGTACGGGCCGCTCGGAACTCGCTAGAGGCTTTTCTCGGCAGCATAGGATCACTGACTTCACCTGAATCGGCTCGGCATCACGTCTCAGCCTATATGCGCCGCGGATTTGCCTACGGCACGGCCTACACGCTTACCCCGGCACAACCACCGGCCGGGATCAGCTACCTTCCTGCGTCACCCCATCGCTTGACTACTACCCGCCAGGTTCCCACGCTCCCCACCCTCAACCCGAAGGTCTCAGATGGTTTGGGTGGTTAGCACAACGAGGTTCGTCAGGGTCGCTCCTTCGCGGGTACGGGAATATCAACCCGTTGTCCATCGACTACGCCTCTCGGCCTCGCCTTAGGTCCCGACTCACCCAGGGCGGATTAGCCTGGCCCTGGAACCCTTGGTCATCCGGCGGAAGGGTTTCTCACCCTTCTTTCGCTACTCATGCCTGCATTCTCACTCGTGCCGCGTCCACAACTAGGTCACCCCGTTGCTTCACCCCCGGCACGACGCTCCCCTACCCACCCACACACCTGCATACCCCATCAAGGAGGCACAAGGTTATTGTGTGAGTGCCACAGCTTCGGCGGTGTGCTTGAGCCCCGCTACATTGTCGGCGCGGAACCACTTGACCAGTGAGCTATTACGCACTCTTTAAAGGGTGGCTGCTTCTAAGCCAACCTCCTGGTTGTCTATGCGACCCCACATCCTTTTCCACTTAGCACACGCTTAGGGGCCTTAGCTGGTGATCTGGGCTGTTTCCCTCTCGACTACGAAGCTTATCCCCCGCAGTCTCACTGCCGCGCTCTCACTTACCGGCATTCGGAGTTTGGCTGATTTCGGTAAGCTTGTGGGCCCCCTAGACCATCCAGTGCTCTACCTCCGGCAAGAAACACACGACGCTGCACCTAAATGCATTTCGGGGAGAACCAGCTATCACGGAGTTTGATTGGCCTTTCACCCCTAACCACAGGTCATCCCCCAACTTTTCAACGTTGGTGGGTTCGGCCCTCCACGCGGTCTTACCCGCGCTTCAGCCTGCCCATGGCTAGATCACTCCGCTTCGGGTCTAGAGCATGCGACTGTATCGCCCTATTCAGACTCGCTTTCGCTACGGCTCCCCCACACGGGTTAACCTCGCCACATGCCACTAACTCGCAGGCTCATTCTTCAAAAGGCACGCCGTCACCCCGCAAGGCTCCGACGGATTGTAGGCGAACGGTTTCAGGTACTATTTCACTCCCCTCCCGGGGTACTTTTCACCATTCCCTCACGGTACTCGTCCGCTATCGGTCACCAGGAAGTATTTAGGCTTACCAGGTGGTCCTGGCAGATTCACGGCAGATTTCAGGAGTCCGCCGCTACTCGGGAACACCCACAGGAGACCAGCCACTTTCACCTACCGGACTATCACCGCCTACGGTCAGCCTTTCCAGACTGTTCGGCTAGCAACTGGCTTTGTAACTCCTCACACGAGTGTCAGCTCATGCAGCAGGGTCCCACAACCCCGACCACGCAACCCCTGACAGGTATCACACGCAGCCGGTTTAGCCTCCATCCGCTTTCGCTCGCCACTACTCACGGAATCACTCTTTGTTTTCTCTTCCTACGGGTACTGAGATGTTTCACTTCCCCGCGTTCCCCCCACACACCCTATGTGTTCAGGTGCGGGTGACTGGACATGACTCCAGCCGGGTTCCCCCATTCGGACACCCTGGGATCACAGCTTGGTTGACAGCTCCCCCAGGCCTATCGCGGCCTCCCACGTCCTTCATCGGCTCCTGGTGCCAAGGCATCCACCGTTCGCCCTTGACAACTTGACCACAAAGATGCTCGCGTCCACTGTGCAATTCTCAACAAACGACCAACCCACAACCCACA
>NZ_JBIDCT010000044.1:0-5152 GCF_043204735.1 Micromonospora sp. NPDC047740 | reverse complement strand
CGATCCGCCGACGCCGCCACCAAGCCCGCGCCATGAACAGCCATTACGCCCGACAAGCCCTTATCGAGCCGTGATCACGATCCCCGGCTGGAGTACTAGGGCCGCTTGGGCACGTCCTTTAGCTGGTCGTCCCGCTTGAACGGACGATCGTCAGGACGTCCGATGTGAATGGTGACCACGGCTCGCGGTGAGCACCGTTGGCGTCTGGTCGACTTGATCCTCGCGAGCCGTGGTCAACCTAATCTGGGCCGGAGTAGGCATCGCACCGGATCGGCGCCCGTCGTAGGCGATGATCCGCCGGTTGCTGCAGGCCTCGTACCCGGGACTGCTCACCGCGGGCCAACGGCACCTGGCTCGCCCCACAAGTCGCGCCTAGCGCCGCCGACCGTCCGGGCACACCCGCACTGTTGCGTACGACGACGGCAACCTCATCGACCGGCGCGGTCCTCGGCGTCTCGCTCGCCGAGGTCGGATGACCGGCGGCGGCCGGACGTCCCCAATTCCCCTCGGCGTTCGCCGCCTGCCCACAAGGGCCAGGCCAGAGTGGTAAGAGAAGGAGCACCATGTCCATGAAGAACCGGCTCAACCCGTCCACCCCCGGACGCAGAACAGTATCTCGTCTCGCAGTGGGCGCTGTTGCCGTCGGCACCGCGGTGTTCGGCTTTCCGTCAGCGAGCTGGGCCGACGACAACTACTACGACCACTGCTCCAGGTCAGATATTTCGTGCCAGACCGGAGTCGAGGTAGGCGGGCCTGACTATGATAAGTGCTACCAGGAATCCACCCACGACACGATTGTCTGCATCAAATTCGCTGGCGACATCGTCTATGTGTATGACGGCAGCACCGACGGCAATTCGGCAATGGGGGCAGTCGCCACGCCCGATGCAGGATCTGTCAGTGTGCGGTACTGCCGTAACCCCCATGGATCCGGCACGTGGGCCAAGTGCAACTTTGACTGGGTGGAAGACACCACGAAGATTGTCTACGGCGGGGTTCGTATTGACTCCGACTCGGAGTCGATGACCCGGCTGTGGTCGTTCTCCAACGGCTAGGGCCGCTTCATACGTCTTCTAGCCGGTCGTCGCGGTTTGAGCGGGCGATCGTCAGACCGTCCGATGTGATCGGCGGCCACGGCTCGCGGTGAGCATGGCTGGCGCCTGAACAACTTGATCCTCGCGAGCCGTGGTCAACCTGATCGGGGCAAAGTCCATTTGTGAGTCCGTACCCGCAACCGCTGGCCGGTGGAAACCACCGACCCGGCCAGCGCGCACCTGCACGTCGCGGACCGCTCGCTCAACCACGACCTGCTGACGACCGGGTCGGGCATCAACGACCTCGTCCACGCCCTCCGCGCGCCGTGAGCGGGCACCGTGCACAACCCGACGAGGAATCTGAGCACCGTGCACGGTAGCTCCGGCAAGATGCCGCCTCATAACGTGCTCGCTGTGCGGATGAAGGTCGCATCAGATCCAGAGAGGATGCAGTTCTTGAGACACATGACGACGGTTCGGGAGGGGCTCGCGCGATCTCGGCGCGCGGTTGGGGGTGCCCTCGCTCTCGTGACCGCGGCGGCCGTGGTGTTCGCCGCGCCGACGCCGGCCGTGGCCGCAGAGGATTGGTACGCCGAATGCTCCCGCGCGGATGTGAGTTGCCAGACCGGCGTCGAGGTCAAATTTGTGCCAAGCGACAAATGCGCGAAGGCGAGCGCGGACATGCACCACACGGAGGTCTGCATCCTGTACTACGGTGACAAAGTTTACGTCAAGGACGGCCAAGCCGACACGCACTCGGCGGTTGGGGTAGTCACCTCCAGCACGGGCGATATCAGGCACCGGTATTGTCGCAACCCCCATGGATACGACACCTGGGCCGAGTGCAACTTTGACTGGACCGAGGACAGTTCCAAAACCGTCTACGGCGGCTACCGGGTCAGCACGTCTGTCATATACAAAGGATATTTGTTCCCCTTCGCCAATAACTGACCGTCATCAGGGCGTCCCGGCAGCCGTCAAAACGGCCTCCGGGACGCCCTTGCCCGGATCCACGTCGGTGAGCAGTCAGTCATGGGTATGTAGGGGTGGGCGTGCAGTTTCGAGTTCTCGGCCCGCTTGAGGTTCTCGACAACACTGAATGGCGGCGGCTGGGCGCCAGCAAATTGCGGCTGATGCTGGCGGTGCTGCTCGTTGAGGCGAATCGGGTGGTGGCGCAGGACCGGATGGCGGAGTGCCTGTGGGGCGAGCGCCCGCCGCAGACCGTGGGCAACCAGATCCACGGGTACGCGGCCCGGCTTCGCCGCCTGCTCGGCGCGGACCGGCTCGTCACCCAGCCCCCCGGATACCGGCTGTGCGTCGCAACGCAGGACACCGACCTCGGCCAGTTCACAGCGCTGGCTGAACGTGGCCGGGCGGCGCTGGGCGCGGGTGACGCAGATGCAGCGGTCGACGCGTTGAGCCAGGCTCTTGGTCTGTGGCGGGGCACGGCATTCGAGGACGTGCCCGCAGTTCCGCCGGTGCAGGCCGAAGTGCAGCGCCTGGCCGAGATGCGGACTGCCGCAGTGGAGGACCTGGCGCAGGCACGGCTCGAACGCGGTGACCATGCGGCCGTGGTGGCCGAACTCGCCGACCTGATCACGCGGCATCCATGGCGCGAACGACTGCGCGAACTGCAGATGCTTGCCCTGTGCCGCGCCGGCAGGCAAGCCGAAGCGCTCACCGTATACGCCGAACTCCGGGCCGCGCTTGCCGACGAACTCGGTATCGACCCCGGCGAGCCGGTGCGGCAGCTGTACGAACGGATCCTACGCAGCGACCCCACGCTCGCCGCCACGGCCGCGCAACCCAGCGTACGACTGATTCACGGCGCGGCTGTGCCGGTGCACCAGCTTCCCGCCGACATACCCGACTTCACCGGCCGTGCCGAGCAGTTGGCCTGCGCAGTGGACACACTGGCCTCGCATCGGGACGACGGATCGCCGCCGATAGTGGTCGTCGCCGGCGGGCCGGGAGTTGGCAAGTCGAGCCTGGCCGTACGCGCCGCGCACACCGCGAGTGCGCGGTTCCCGGACGGCCAGGTCTACCTCGACCTCGCCGGAACCTCAGACCAGCCGAGAGATCCGGCCGTCATGCTGGCCGAAGTCCTGAGCGCGCTCGGCGTTTCGGAAGCGTGGATCCCCTCGACCCTGCCAGCGCGAGCGTCGCTGTACCGCTCATTGCTGGCCAGACGCAGCATGCTGCTCCTGCTTGACGACGCCGCGGACAGCGGTCAACTGCGGCCGCTGCTGCCGCCGGCCGGCCGATGCGCCGTCATAGTCACCACCCGACGACAGCTTGGGGACCTGCCTGGTGCCCGGCACGTCGACCTCGACGTGCTGTCACCAGCGGAAGCCAACCGGATGTTCACCAGGATTGTGGGCCGCGACCGGGTGAAAGCCGAACCCGGCCACGCCGACGCGATCGTGCGGGCGTGCGGCTATCTGCCGCTGGCGATCCGGATTGTCGGCGGCAAACTGGCCGGGCGAGCCCGGTGGCCGCTGCGCGTGCTGCGCGAACGGCTGGAGGACGAGTGGCGACGACTCGACGCACTACGCATGGGCGATCTCGACGTGCGCGCAAGCTTCGACCGGAGCCTGCGCGCGTTACCAGCTGACGCGGTGCGGGCTTTCGCGATGATCGGCCTGCTCGGCGCGCAGTCGTGGCCGGGCTGGGTGCTGGATCCCTTGCTGGACCGGCGTGATACCGACGAAATTCTCGAGGTTCTCCTTGACGCCAACCTGATCCGCCTTACCGGCATCGACACGCTCGGACAACCCCGGTACCGGTTGCCCGACCTGCTGCGTGCATACGCCGCTGAGGCTGCGGCGGCGTATCCCAGGGACGAGCGTGAGGCTGCCCTCACCAGGTACTTGGCCACGATGCTGCATCTCGCCGAGCAGGCCGCCGACGGGCTGCCGCCCGGGCTGTTCCGGCCGACGCCGGGAACCGCGCCGCGGCGGAAGCCGCCGGAGGCACTCACCCGGCGGCTGATCGGCGACCCACTGGCCTGGTTCGACGACGAACGCGTCGCCATGCTCGAGGCCGTGGCGCTCGCCGCCGAACGCGGCCCTTGACGAATTGGCTGGGGAGCTCGCAGCCAGCAACTACACCGGCTGGGCCGGTGATCCGGCTGTGCGACCCGATGCGAGCCGACTATCCGCAGTTGGCCGTGGCGTCGTTGTAGTTCCGCCAATGTGCCTGGTCGAAGCTCGGGTTGACGACCTGACCGTTGTCTGTCAGCGAGATATTGAACCTGAAGCAGTGGCCTTCCGCCAGGTCGAACGGTGCACCGAGGGAGGCCCTGCCCGTGCTGCACGAGCCGTTTCCTGACGCTTCCAGGTGGTACTTGAACACGCCGCCCGCGGTGGCGTCGTAGATGTTGAGTTCGGCACGTGCGCCGTCGGCCTGGAGGTCGCAAAGCTGAACGATGTCGCCGTTGGGCCAGAAGTCGACCCGGCCACCCGGGTTGTCGTCGTCGGTGTACATCCAGTAGTGCGGATCGGCAAGCGGGGCGGCCTGTGCCTGACCAGGCACCGCGACCACGGCAGCGGTCAACGCGACGAACGCGGCGGCCAACGACTTAGCCGTTCTGGTTTTCATGCTTTGTCCTCGGTTCATGCGGGTTCCGGCGGGCCGACCGTCACGGATCGACCCGGTGGTGACGATGCCAGCCGAGCCTGTATCCGACATGTACGCAGCCTGTTTCGTCAGCATGCGCAACCGAGCGGGACACGTCTTGGTCAAGTAGCGCACTGGCTAGGAGAGCCGCACCCGCCCGGTGCGGCGCAGGGTTCGTGCCGGAGCCGGCCGTACCTCTGCGGTACGGCCGACTCGGTGCACGTTTCCGGTGCTTATGACACCGCCGGTACCCGTTCGACCGCCGGGGCCGCGACCGGCCGAGGTGCCGGTCGGGCCAGGGCGCTCGGCCACCAGGTGCGGCGGCCGACGTGCAGCGCCAGCGCCGGGACGAGCAGGCTGCGGACCAGGAACGTGTCGAGCAGCACCCCGACGCCGATGATCACAGCCGTCTGGACGGACGGCACCAGCGGCAGGACGCTCAGCGCGCCGAACGTGGCGGCGAGGACCACGCCGGCGCTGGTGATTACCCCGCCGGTCAC
>NZ_JBIDCT010000043.1:0-18597 GCF_043204735.1 Micromonospora sp. NPDC047740 | reverse complement strand
GGATTCCACCTCCACGCCCACGCGACCCCACCACGGTGGGAAACGATCCCGGAAACCCCATCCGACTCAGGATCGCTAAGCTGATCAGGGACGCTTCGGCAACTCAGCCTGACCGCGGAGGAGCGTCATCGGGTCGAGTCCGGCGTCGCCGACCCCACGCTGCTCAAGGGGTGGATGCCCGCCACGGCCTGAACACTGGCCACTGCGCGACGGCGATGAGGCGGTCAGGATGCGTCCGGGCGGTGGGCGGGTTGGAACAGTTCGATGAGGTTGCCGGCAGGGTCGGTGAGCAGGATTTGACGTCCGCCGGGGCCGCTGACCAGATCGCTGCGGAATGGCAGGCCGGCGGCGCGCAGTCGGTCGATCTCGGTGTCCAGGTCGTCGACGGTCAGGTGGATGCGGTTACGCCCGGCGGCGGTGGCGTCGGCCGGGGTGGCGCGGGCGCCGGAGCTGGCTGGCCCGGACAGGAGCAGTCGCAGCGGGCCGCGTACCACGTCGGCGAAGGCGGGCGCGGCACTGGCGTTCAGGGTGAAGCCGAGATGGGTGGTGTAGAAGTCGATGGCCGCTTGGACGTCATCAACGACGTAGCGGACGCTGGCGTACTGGCTGGCTGCGGTCACGGTTGATCCTCCTTCAAGGCCGGTGGGTGCCAAGGACAGACAGCAGGTGCCTGATACGGGTGTCGATGTCGGCTGCGGTGCGCTGAAAGGCGGGGTAGCCGGCCTGGTCGGTGTCGCCGGCCGCGGCGGGGTCGGGGATGCTCCAGTGCGCCCGCCGGGGATGGTCCGGGAAGTCCGGGCAGACCTCGCGGGCCTTGTCGCACAGGCTGATCACGTAGTCGAACCGGCGACCGGTCACCGTGTCCCAGTGCCGGGGGCGCTGGCCGGTGATGTCGATACCGAGCTGGTCGTGCAGCACCCGTACGGCGTTGGGATGAAGGCGGGACTTGGGGTGGCTGCCGGCGCTGACCGACAGGGCCCGGCCGCCGGTGCGGTGGCGTAGCAGGGCCTCGGCTATCGGCGAGCGAGCGCTGTTGCCGGTACACACAAACAGCACCCCGACTCGAGGCGAGCGCTGCAGGCCAGCTGGCGATCTGCGGGGTGCCGGCGCCCGGCGCAGCGCAGGGTGCAGCGCGGCACCGGTCTCGGCCAGCGCGTCCGTACAGCGATCCAGGTCCAGGTGGTAGTAGCTGTCGCGGCCGTCGAAGCTGCTGCGGGTGGCGGTGACCAGCCCGCCGTCACGCAGTAGCCGCAGATGGTAGGAGACCAGGTTCTGCGGTTCACCGACCCGCGTCGCCAACTCCCGGACCCGGTAGTCGCTGTCGGCGAGTTCGGTCAGCAGCCGCCACCGCAGCGGATGGGCCGCCAGGCGTACGAACGCCGGGGTGGCTTGACTCGACGACGCCATGGTCAGCAGAATACATCAAATCAGTTTGACCTAATAGTCGCGCGGAGAGGTAGGCGCTGCAGGTGGCGGACAGCCCAGGCCACCCCACGACGTTGGCCCGCCGGTTGGGCACCTCTGACGCGGTGGTCATCGGCCTGGGGTCGATGATCGGTGCCGGGGTGTTCGCCGCCTTCGCACCCGCCGCGGAGGCGGCCGGCAGCGGCCTCCTGATCGGCCTGGCGTTGGCGGCGGTCGTGGCCTACTGCAATGGGACCTCCTCCGCACAGTTGGCCGCGGTGTACCCGACCTCCGGTGGGACCTACATCTACGGGCGCGAGCGGCTGGGCGACTGGTGGGGCTTCCTCGCCGGGTGGGGATTCGTGGTGGGCAAGACAGCCTCCTGCGCGGCCATTGCCCTGACCTTCGCCGAATACGCCGCGCCCGACGGATGGCAGCGGCCGGTTGCCCTCGCCGCAGTGATCGGCCTGGCGGCCGTCAACTACCGGGGCGTTACCCGCACCGCCCGACTGACCCGCGTCCTGGTCACGATTGTCCTGGCGGTCCTGGGCTTGGCGGTGGCGCTGAACGTAGCCGGTGGAGTGGACACCTGGTCCCACCTGTCGAGCTGGGCGGGACCGTCCGGCGGATGGTACGGAATCCTGCAGTCGGGCGGGTTGCTGTTCTTCGCCTTCGCCGGCTACGCACGCATCGCCACCATGGGTGAAGAGGTCCGTGACCCACGACGCACGATCCCCCGTGCGATCGTGCTCGCCCTGGCCATCACCATGGCCATCTACCTCACGGTGGCGCTCAGCCTGCTGCTGGTGCTCGGTCCCGACCGGCTCGCCCAATCTGCCGCGCCCCTGGCTACCGCGGTGCAGGCCGCCGGCTGGAGTTGGGCCTCACCGATCGTACGCATCGGTGCCGCCGCGGCGGCGCTGGGTTCACTGCTGGCTCTGATCGCCGGTGTTGGACGTACGAGCCTGGCCATGGCCCGCGAACGCGATCTGCCGAGCTGGCTGGCCGCCGTACATCCGCGGTTCCGGGTGCCGCACCACGCCGAGATCGCTCTTGCCGCCGCCGTCGGGGTCCTAGTGCTCATGACCGACCTGCGCAACGTCATCGGCTTCTCGTCCTTCGGCGTGCTCACCTACTACCTCATCGCCAACATCTCGGCCTTCACCCAGCCCCCGGAACAGCGCCGCTTTCCGCGCCCGCTGCAGCTGCTCGGCGCCCTCGGCTGCGTGATCCTGGTCGCCGCGCTGCCGATCACCGCCGTACTCGCCGGACTGGCCGTCTTCGCCGTCGGCCTGCTCTATCGCGGCCTACGCCTGGCCCTCACCGTCCGACCGACCTGATTGGCCGATCCCGCGTTCGGGCGGTTCACCGGGCCCGGGCAGGCTCAGGAGTCGTCGCGGCTCGCCGGCTTGGTCATCGAGGTGTCCTCTCCGTCGGCGCCAGGTGGGGGCGCTGGGTGGCCTTGTGCGCGGCGTAGCTCTGGTACGCCTGCCGGGTGCTGTCGAGTTCGCTGACCTGGCTGACCGGTACGTCCCACCAGGAGTCGCTGTCGGGGGCGTGGACCGTGGGGTCGGCCTCGACGTGGATGACGACGGGTCCGCCGTCGGCGGGGATGGCCTTGGCGTCCTTGATCGCCTGGTCGAGCTCCTCCGGGCTGCGCACCTCGATGACGGTGGCGCCGAGGCTGCGGGCGTTGGCGGCGAGGTCGACCGGTAGCTTCGCGCCGTCGAGGCGGCCGGTGGCGTCGTCGCGGTATCGGTACCGGGTGCCGAACCGCTGCGAGCCGAGCGATTCCGACAGCGAACCGATGGAGTGGAAGCCATGGTTCTGGACCAGGACGACGATGACCTTGACACGTTCCTGGACCGCGGTGACCAGCTCGGTCGGCATCATCAGGTACGAGCCGTCGCCCACCAGGATGAAGACGTCCCGGTCGGGGTCGGCCAGCCGTACCCCGATGCCGCCGGGGATCTCGTAGCCCATGCACGAGTAGCCGTACTCGACGTGGTAAGCCTTGCGGTCCCGGACCCGCCACAGCTTGTGCAGGTCGCCGGGCATGGAGCCGGCGGCGCACACCACCACGTCCCGGGGGTCGGACAGCTCGTTGACCCGGCCCAGCACCATGCCCTGGGTGAGCACGCCGGCGGGGAGGGTGTCCACGACCTCCGGACCGGGGTGGTAGGTGGCCTCCACCCGTGCGTCCCAGTCCCGCCACAGGCGGGCCTGCCGCTGCCGGTGCTCGGGGGCCACCGCATACCCGTCGAGGGCCGCGCCGAGCGCGGTCAGCGCCTCCCGGGCGTCGGCCACGATCGACAGACCGGCGTGCTTGCCGGTGTCGAAGCGGGCGACGTTGATGTTGACGAAGCGGACGGCCGGGTCCTGGAAGGCCGTGCGCGAGGCGGTGGTGAAGTCGCTGTAGCGGGTGCCGATCCCGATGACGACGTCCGCGTCGCGGGCGAGCGCGTTGGCGGCGGTGGTGCCGGTCGATCCGACGGCGCCCATCGCCTGCGGGTGACCGTGTGGCAGTGAGCCCTTGCCGGCCTGGCTTTCGCCGACCGGAATGCCGGTCGTCTCGCAGAACGCGCGCAGCGCCGCCTCGGCACCGGAGTAGTGCACCCCGCCGCCGGCGACGATGAACGGCTGGCGGGCCGACCGGATGATCGCGGCGGCGTCGGCGATGTCGGCTGCCTCCGCCGGGGGCCGGGCCACCCGCCAGACCCGCTCGGCGAACAGTTCCAGCGGCCAGTCGTACGCCTCGGCCTGCACGTCCTGCGGCAGCGCGATCGTCACCGCCCCGGTTTCCACCGGATCGGTCAGCACCCGCATGGCCCCCAGCAGGGCCGAGGGCAACTGATCGGGCCGGTTGATCCGGTCGAAGAAGCGGGACAGCGGACGGAAGGCGTCGTTGACGGTGAGGTCGCCGCCGTAGGGCACCTCCAGTTCCTGGAGTACCGGCTCGGACACCCGGGTGGCGAAGGTGTCCGACGGGAGCAGCAGCACCGGCAGGCGGTTGACGGTGGCCAGTGCGGTGCCGGTGAGCATGTTGGTGGAGCCGGGGCCGATCGACGCGGTGCAGGCCCAGGTCTGGAGGCGGTCCTTCTGTCGGGCGTAGGCGGCCGCCAGGTGCACCATCGCCTGCTCGTTGCGGGCCAGCACGTACGGCAGGTGTTCGGCACCGCCGGCGAGTTCGTTCTGCAGCAGGGCCTGACCCAGACCCGCGACGTTGCCGTGGCCGAAGATGCCGAGGCAGCCGGCGAACAGCTTCTGGCGTACGCCGTCGCGCTCACTCCACTGGTTGGCGAGGAAACGTACGACGGCCTGGCCGACGGTCAGGCGAATCGTCGTGGCGCTCGCGGTCATCGAGGCCCTCCCATCGGCAGTCTCGGGTCCACGGCCTGTCCAGCCCATGACTGGCGCACCCACCCGTGGGCCGGGTCGTCACAGATCAGCCAGGTCCGGGTGGCGCCGGGGCCGGCCATCACGTTGAGGTAGTAGAGGTCGTAGCCGGGCGGGGCCATCGCCGGGCCGTGCCAGCCGTGCGGTACGAGGACCACGTCACCGGAGCGGACCTCGGCGAGGACATCGATCGGACGCTGCGGCATGCCGTAGACCCGTTGGTAGGCGACCGGGTCGGCGCCGTCGACCGGCGTGCCGCCGGCCTCGGTCCGGACCTCGAAGTAGTAGATCTCTTCGAGTTCGGTCTCCACACCGTCGCGCTCCTCGTCGTGCTTGTGCGGCGGGTAGGAGCTCCAGTTGCCGGCCGGTGTGACGACCTCGCACGCGATGATCGAGTCGGCGTCCAGCACCTGTGGGATGCCGAAGTTGCGCACCTCGCGCGAGGCCATGCCGGCGCCGCGGAGTTCAACGGGTACGTCGGCGGCGGTCAGGTGACACACCGGCAGCGGTGCGGCGAGCTTCGTCGCCCTCGCCCCCGCCAGCGCGACCACGGCCGGCAGGCCGCCCGGGTTGCGCACCGTGAGACGCGCCTCCCGGGGTACGTAACACACATCGGTCGGGCCGGTGAAGACGCTCTCCCGGCCGGTGAGCCGGACCTCGTGCCGTGCGCCGTGGTGGTCGACGACCTCCACGTCCGGGCCGCCGCGCAGCGGTACGACGATGATCTCGCTGTTGCCGGTGGCGAGGTCGGCCTGACCGGCCGGCGGCAGCGTGGCTACTCGGAGGCTGGTGTGCTCCCACCCGTCCAGGGCGTCCGTGATCGCCACCTGGAAGTCGCCCGCTCCGGCTGTGCCGTAGCGGTGGACCCAGCGGCTGGTCGTGCTCACGAGGGCTGCCGGTGGACGAGGCCCGCGGCGATGTCGACGGCCGCCGCCACGTCGCCGTCCGGTGGGAAGAGCAGCGCGCGCCCGACGACCAGTCCGCGCACCGGGGGCAGGTCGAGCGCCGCGCCCCACGCGGCGTACGTCTCGTCGGGGCGGCCGCTCGGATCGCCGCCGAGCAGGAGAGTCGGCAGGGTCGTGGCGTCCATGACCCGGGCCAGGTCGTCGACGACCGGCAGCTTCAGCCAGGTGTGCTGACTGCTCGCCCCGAGCGCTGAGCCGATGTGGATCGAGGCGATGACCGATTCGGGGTCCAGCAGGTTGCGGACCCGGCCATCGACGCGGACGGACAGGAAGGGCTCCACCATCGCCATCAGGCCACGCCCGGCCAGTTCCGTGACCGCCCGGCCGCTCGCCTCGAGGGTTGCCGGTGTCGCCGGATCATCGAGGCAGATCCGGGTGAGCATCTTGCCCCCGTCGAGTCCTCGGGCGGCGATCTCCGCGACGTTGTAGGCGGTGAACCGGTCGTCGAACTCGAAGACCGAGCCCTGCAGGCCGCCCCGATTCATCGAGCCGATGGCGATCTTGTCGTCGAGCGCGCCGAGCAGCAGCAGATCGTCAAGGATGTCGGGGGTGCCGAGCACCCCGTCGGCACCGGGGCGGGACAGCGCGGTGGCAAGGCGTTCCAGCAACTCGCTGCGGGACGCCATGGCCTGGCGGTTGTCCCGTACGCCGAGGGCGCCGCGGGCGGGGTGGTCCGCGGCCACGATGAGCAGTTGGCCGTCGGGGCCCACCAGGTCGCGACGCCTGCGGGCGGCCCACCCGGCGGCGATCCGCTCCGGCTCACGCACCCGGACCTCGGTCAGCTCACGGATACGAGGTCGTATCGAGGTCGTGATCATCGTGCCACCTCCTCTTCCCGGTCGCCGAGGAGCACCTCGACCTCGGCTGTTGTCGGCATGGCGCTGGAGCATTCGAGTCGGGATGCGACGATGGCCCCCGCCGCGTTGGCGAACCGCAGGACGCGGTGCAGCTCCCAGCCGCTGAGCAGCCCGTGGACGAGGGCGCCGCCGAAGGCGTCGCCGGCGCCGAGGCCGTTGACGACCGCCACGGGTACGGGCGGCACCTCGACGCGCTCGGTGGTGGTCGCGGCGAGGACGCCCTTGGGGCCCTGCTTGACGATGGCCAACTCGACCCCCATGCCCAGCAAGGCGTCGGCGGCGCGCTGCGGGTCGGTCTCACCGACCGCGATCTCGCACTCCTCGCGGTTGCCCACCGCGACCGTGACGTGCCGCAGGGCTTCGCCCATCTGGGCGGTGGCCTCCTCGGGGCTCGACCAGAACATCGGCCGGTAGTCGAGGTCGAGGATGGTGTGCGCCCGCCGGCCGCGAGCCCGCCAGGCGGCGAAGTGCGCCGAGCGGGACGGGTCCTGCGACAGGCCGGTGACCGTGCTCCAGTAGACGGCCGCGTCGCGGATCGCGTCGAGCGGGATCTCGTCCGGTTCGATCAGCAGGTCGGGGGCGACCGGATAGCGGTAGAAGTACAGCGGGAAGTCATCCGGGGGAAAGATCTCGCAGAAGGTGACCGGCGTCGGCGGGCCGTCGACCTCGGTGACAAAGGTGTCATCCACGTTGAACCCGCGTAGCGCGCGGTGGATGTACCGGCCGAAGGGGTCGCGGCCGGTACGGGTGACGAGGGCGGTCCGTCGCCCGTGCCGGGCCGCGGCCACCGCCACGTTGGTCGCGCTGCCGCCGAGGAACTTCTCGAACCGCTCGACGTCCTCAAGCCCCACGCCGTGGTCGAGCGGATAGATGTCGACCCCGGTCCGGCCCATCGCCACCAGGTCGTACGCCTTCACGCCACGCCCGATGCGCATCCGTATCCCATCCCGTGCATGGAGGTATGCCCCGGCCCGCTAGGCGGCCCCTGGCCGAGCCGGCAACGTTGCCCGAGAGCCTGCCTGGGGGTAAAAGTTCTGTCAAGAGTTTGTTCTGACATAGTTACGTGCTGTCTTACTATCAAGGCAGGTGTAGAGTGCGGCCGTGGCAATTCAAGTTGGCGTGACGATCGACCGCTCCTCCCCCGTGCCGCTCTACCACCAGCTCGCAGAGCAGCTCAGCAACGCCATCGCCACGGGCCAGTTGCGACCCGGCGACCCCTTCGAGAACGAGATCGCGCTCGCGACGCGGCTCAGCCTGTCCCGCCCGACCGTGCGGCGCGCCATCCTGGAGCTGGTCAACCGCGGCTTCCTCGTACGACGGCGGGGGCTGGGCACCACGGTCGCGAACCGCAAGGTGCACCGACGCGCCGAACTCACCAGCCTCTACGACGACCTCAAGCGCGAGGGCGTCCAGCCCGAGACCATCCTCCTGCAGCACGAGCTGAAGCGGGACGAGCAGATAGCCGGCATGCTCGACCTGCCCGCCGATACCGAACTCCTCGCCATCGTCCGCCTGCGGCTGGCCGGCGGTCGACCACTGGCCATCCTCCGCAACTGGCTGCCACCGCCGTACACCGACATCGACAAGGACGATCTTGAAGCAGCTGGCCTGTACGCTGTGCTACGGGAGCGCGCCGTGCGTCCCGTCGTCGCACACCAGTCGATAGGCGCGCGCATGCCGGACGCGGCGGAACGCCGCCACCTCCAGCTACGGCCCGCGGAGCCCGTGCTCACCATGACGCGCAGCGCGTTCGACGCGGTCGGCGCGCCGGTGGAGTACGGCGATCACTGCTACCGAGCGCAGGACTACAGCATCGACGTCATGATCGACCAGCGCTGACGCGGGGCTTCAGCTGGCCCGCTCTGTCCGCCTACCGCTCGGTGTCGGGCTCGGTGGCGGCGTTACGGACGAGGTGGTTGGCCTCTTCAGGGGTGAGGTTGGTGGCACGGAGCAGGTCGCTGGCGGCGCTGCGGATCTGGAGGACGACAGTCTCACCGAATGCGTAGGTTGGGTGTCTGCTGGCGTGTCCGGCCAGGCGTGCGGCTTCGAGGACGGCCTGGCGGGTCTGTCCTGCTGCCGTGGCGGTGACGCACGCGCGATGAAGGTGGGTCAGCGCGTCGCCGAGGGTGTCCACGGCCTGGTGCAGCGGGGGCGGAACGGGTTCGTGATATTCGAGCAGGGTGGCGACCCGGCGGGCCAGCACTCGGATGTCGATGGCGAAGGCGTCGAGTTGACCCGAGGCCGCCCGGTACTGCTGGTAGCGGTGGCGCCGGTGGCGCCACCAGGGGGCGATGGTCACGGCCTCGTCAGCGGCTCGCAGGGCTTCGTTGAGGCGCGTGCTGTCGGTGTCGATCGTGTTGAGGCTGTTCAGGGCCCGCATGGCAAGGTTCCGGTCGCCGGTGGCCAGGGCCTGGGCGGTGGTGTGGATTGCGGCGGCGAGGTCGGTGAAGAACGGTCTGGCGGCGCGGTCGACGGCCCGCAACGGGTCCAAGGGCAGGAGCAGTGCCACGGCGAGGAAGCCGACCGAGGCGCCCACAGCGGCGTCGATGATGCGGGGTAGCTCGAGACTGCGTTGATTCCCGGCGAGGGTGGCGAACAGCGTGGCGGTCGCGCCGGCCTGGCTGACCATGGCACCGCTGCGGCCGGCGACCAGCATGCTCAGCGCGATGGAACTGGAGACAACAACCGAGATCTGCCACACTCCGCTACCGACGAGATAGAGCAGGGCGTCGGCCACCGTGATGCCCAGCCCCACCCCGACGAGCAGTTCCACCGCCTGTCTGGTGCGTTGCCCGGTGGCAGCGGCGATCGTGGCGAGCGCGGCCACAGGTGCGAACACCGGCGCCTCACGGCCGAGGAAATGTGTGGCGATGAGCCACGCGGCGGCCGTGGCGAGCCCGGCCTGGACGGAGAGCAGCGCGATGGCCGCCAACTGGCGGGTGGCGAGAAAGTGGCGCACGGCCGGCAGCCACAGGGCCCGGCCGAGACGCTCGGCGGGACGGCCCGATCTTCCCCGGCCGCGATCGTCCGGAGAGGCCATGTCATGGGCTTCCCACTGGTGCTGGAGATAATCCCGGCCGTATCGGGTGTCATTCACCCGGTGGCTGGTCGGCGCGCGTGCGGCCCGCCAGCCTGGCCCAGCCCGAGGCAAATCCGTCCCGGCGGCTGACGGCGGCCGTGCGGATCATGTCGTGGGCCGTTTGCCGCCGGACGCCTCGGGCAATCGCGCGGTAGCCGCCCGGGGAAGGGCAGGCAATGCAGATGGTCGGCGCGGGCAGCGACATCGCATCGGTGGAGAGCTGAGGGGCGTGATGCGGCGCAACGTCAGGGTGGAGCCGAGGATCACAGGCGGGGAGTCGGTCGGGCTGGCCGACGTGGTGTGGGACAACGCGCGGCAGGAGCCGGACGCGGTGCAGTTCCGGCGCCCTGACCCGGACGCCCGGTCGTGGCCGCGCTCGTCCGGTGATCCAGCGGTGGTGACCTGCCGGCAGTTCCGCGACGACGTGCTGGCCGTGGCTCGCGGGCTGATCGCGGCCGGCGTGACGCCCGGGAGCCGGGTGGGCCTGATGAGCCGTACCCGGTACGAGTGGACCCTGGTCGACTACGCGGTGTGGACGGTCGGCGCGGTGACCGTTCCGGTGTACGACACGTCGAGCGCGGAGCAGCTGGCCTGGATCCTCGCCGACTCGGGCGCGGTGGGGTGCGTGGTGGAGACGGCGGACCACGCCGCGCTGCTGGCCGGCGTACGTGGCGGGCTGCCGGAGTTGCGCCAGGTGTGGCAGATCGACTCCGGCGACCTGATCAAGCTGGCGGAGCAGGGCCGGGCCGTTGACGACGAGGCGGTCGAACGCAGGCGGGCCGCGGTGTCGGGCGCGGACCCGGCCACGATCGTCTACACCAGCGGGACCACGGGCCGACCCAAGGGCTGCGTGCTCACGCACCGGAACATTCACCTCGACGTCGGCAACGCGGTCGCCGCGCTGCCGGAGTTGTTCAACCAGGCGGCGTCGACAGTCCTCTTCCTCCCGCTGGCGCACGCTTTCGCCAGGTTGGTCCAGGTGGCCACGGTGCAGACCCGGGCGACGATGGTGCCCAGCCCCAACGCGCACGACGTGCTGAAGCAGCTTCGCCGATATCAACCGACGTTCGTCCTGGCCGTACCGAGAGTGTTCGAGAAGGCGTACAACGGGGCGCGGCAGAAGGCCGCCGACCAGCATCGGGGGTGGCTGTTCGACGTCGCGGACCGGGTGTCGGTGGGGTACAGCCGGGCGCTCGACACGCCGTCCGGCCCCGGGATCGGCCTCCGGCTGCGGCGCGGTCTTTTCGACCTGCTGGTCTACCGGAAGCTGCGGGCCGCGTTCGGCGGCCGCTGCCGTCTCGCCGTCGTCGGCGGGGCTCCCCTCGGTGAGCGACTCGGGCACTTCTTCCGTGGCGCCGGCCTCACCACCCTGGAGGGGTACGGGTTGACGGAAACGTCCCCGGCGCTGGCGGTGAACCGGCCCTCGGGGATGCGGATCGGCACCGTCGGCCGGCCGCTGCCCGGCGTGGAACTGGCCATCGCCGACGACGGGGAGGTCCTCGTCCGCAGCGACGTCGTGTTCCAGGGGTACTGGAACAACCCGGCCGCGACCAGCGAGACGTTCACCGCCGACGGCTGGTTCCGCACCGGCGACCTCGGCAGCCTCGACGACGACGGCTACCTGCGGATTACCGGGCGCACAAAGGAGATCATGGTGACCGCTGAGGGAAAGAACATCGCTCCCGACCCGATCGAGGACCGGGTCCGCGCACACCCGCTGGTCAGCCAGTCCATGCTGACCGGCAACGGCAAGCCGTACGTCGCCGCCCTGGTCACCATCGACCCGCAGGCGTGGTCCCGGTGGCGCGAGGCGCACGGTCACCCACGAGCCTCGGTGGCGGAGTTGCGCGAAGACCCCGCCCTGCGCGGCGAGATTCAGACCGCGATCGACCAGGCGAACCGGTCGGTCTCCCACGCGGAGGCGATCAAGACCTTCCGGATCCTGCCCGACGACTTCACCGAGGCCAACGGTGAGCTCACCCCCACCTTGAAGATCAGACGCGAGGTGGTGCAGCGGCACCGCGCCGCCGACATCGACGCCCTCTACCGCGGCCACTGACCCCGAACCCCGACTGACCCCGTAATCCGGTGCCGTGCCCGTGCCCGGAGGGCGATGCCTGGACTCGGTGGGATGGCGGTGGTGGCCGAGAGCCGTGGTGATGTCAGAGGTAGCTGAACAACGGGGGAAAGGCCAGGACAACGATCCAGGCCCACGCGGCGTACACCGGTAGGTAGCTGGTCTGCCAGCGCTCGAGTGCCGCGAACGGGGTGCGCCGGCGGACGAAACCCAGCAGCAGCCACGCCGACCAGGCGAGATTGGCCAGCAGGATGACGTTCTCCCCCAGCGCCGCCGCCTTGTTGGGTGTGGTGCCGTACTCGGTGATGCGCCCGGTGATCGCCACCAGCACCAGCACATCGATGATCAACGCGCTGACCACGAGGGCGAACTGCAGCTTGTCGAACAGGCCGGGCGGGGCGAGCGGATCGCGGGCTGAGATCGAGTAGAGCAGCAACCCCAGCACCACGACCAGCAGGAGGTCGAACAGAATCAGCGCTTCCCGCTCGACGTTGATGCCGGCGGTGGTCCAGGCGAGGGCAACGAGGAAGGCCAGCAGCGCGGCGGTGAAGAGCGGGGTGAACAGCCGCGTGAGCACTGGGGCGATGTTCTCGACAACACTCTGCTTGGCCTCGACGAGCCACCCGGCCACCACCACCGCGGCCACGACGCCGCAGGGCAGAAGCCACTGCGAGATGAAGTTTTCCGGGGAGATCCCGATGGCCTTGAAGGTCCCGACCATGAATGCCATCAGCACGCCGCCACCGAGGGCGATGAGGACGAAGTAGACGAACCATTCGCCGGTGAAGCGGATGAAGTCCATCCGCCGGCGTGACGAGCGCAGATCGTCGGCCACATAGGCCAGACCGACCACGATCCACAGGGCGATGGGGAGATGGATGCTGGTCAGGACCACCGACTGGGAGTTCTCCGCGAGCGGATAGACGTTGGCCGCCACGGCGCCGAGGGCGAACAACGCCAGCAGTAGCCCGATCAGCGCCTTCCCGGCGTGACGACGCCAGGCCAGGAAGGCCGCCAGCCAGGGCAGCGCGAGCACGCTGAAGTTGGGCCCATAGAACGCGGCGTCCTCTTCGAACCTCATCCCGAACAGTTCCGGCACCTTGATCGACGCTGCCGCGCCCGCCGCGCAGATGACCATCGCGGTCAGGTCGCGCCGCGACCCGGTGTCCGCCGCCGGACCGCCGGTCTCGCCGGTCAGCACCAGTTGCTTCCAGAGCCGTTCCGAATGCTCCCGGGCGAACTCGCGGGACAACTCGTCCAGGCCACCCATGCGTTTGACCGCGACGAGGAACGCCTCGTCGGCACGTAGGCCAACGGCGATGAGCTCGTCGACGGAACCCCGCAGATGGTCTTCGAGCTCTTCGGCGTCGGACTGCTTCAGCTCGGAGCGGCGCTGTACGTGTTGGCGCCACTGAGCGAACTGCGCCTCCAGTTCGTCTTGGCCGTCCGGCGCTGTCATGCCTGGCCCTCCAGCGGGATCGCTGTCAACGGCCGGAAGTCGCCGGGGCCGAGCCAGATCTGCTTGAGCGCGTCCACGACGGTGTCCCACTGGCGGCGTTGCTCGGCAAGCTCGGCCAGGCCGCTGTTGGTGATGCGGTAATACTTGCGCCGTCGCTCCCCAGCCACCGACTGCCAGCTCGACTCCACGTGCCCGAGGCGCTCAAGCCGGTGCAGCAGCGGGTAGAGCAGTCCCTCGGTCCAGTCCAGCTCTCCACCCGACAGCTGGTTGATCCGCTTGAGGATGGCGTAGCCGTAGCTCTCCCCCTCGGCGAGGATGCCCAGCACCATCGGTGTCGCCGAGGCAGCGACGAGATCCTTGGTGACCCTCACGAGACCTCCCTGAGCTCACACCCTAGGACTATGATGCATAGTAGCTCTAGGTATGGGCAGGCGCAGGGAACTCGGGCCGCCAGTAAATGGATCGACGGGTGCGGAGCGGACCGACGCGCCTGCGGTGGGCCCGGCCGGACCTGGGCCCACCGCGGCATCGGCGTTGTCAGACCTGGCCGCACGACCCCTGGCTGGCGAACGGCAGGTTGGCGTACCGGGAGACGTCGTACGACGTCAAGGATCCGTCAGCGGCGGCCCGCAGAACCGCCATGGTCGGAATCCGGAACAGGTTTTCGAGCTGGCCGTTGCTCTTCTGGCCGACGGAGCGGACCTCGTAGAAGATGGCGCCCCGGGTGGGTGCCTGCGCCACGGGCTGCTCCCCCGCGGGAGCCGTCCCGCCCAGGAGCATGCGGCTGAGCACGGCGTTGGTGATGTCGATCAGCGGGTAGTGCGCGACGTTGGCGAGCCCGTAGCGGCTGAGTGCGTCGACGCTCACCATGGCCATCTGGCGGTTCGTGAGCCACTGCTCGGCCGTCATCCGTGACGGGTCGATGGACCGGGCGCCGATCTGAAACTGGTTGAGCTGGTCGGTGCCGTCGACCACGGGAGCCTGGCCCATGTGGTGCAGATCGAGCGCCAGCTGCGGGGCCACCTGGCGCCACAGCCGCCAGAAGGCGGCGGACTCCGGCTGGGCAAAGTTCTCCCAGTCGCGGTTGAGGTCGACGCGGTTGGGGGTCGTGCTCTGCCGGATGTTCGCCTCGGAGCCGTCGGGGTTGTACATCGGGATCACCACGACGGTGAGCTTCTCGCGGATCAGTCGTGCCTCCGGGGACCCACTGGCGAGGTGATCGAGGATCTGGAGCACCGCCTCGGTGCTGTGCAGCTCATTGCCGTGGATCCGCGCCTGCAGCCAGAAGGTCATCGGACCGCTGCCGACCGTCGCGTACAGCAACTCCCGCCCCTCGCCGGAGGTCCCCGCCGAGTCGACCCGGACCAGTCCCCGGCTGGTCCGCTCGATCCGATCGAGCACCTGACGGACATCGTCGTAACCGGCGACGCTGGACAGGCTCACATTCTGGCTGGGCTGCAGGCATGGACCGCCTGGCAGATGTGTCGGGCTGGCGGAGGCCGGCGGGGCGCCGGTCAGGACGGTGGCGAGCAGACCGGCCGTGGCGAGCGCCGCGAGGCTTCTACGCATCGATGCTCCTTGCGATCGGTTGGAGGCGAGTCACAGTGGCTGGTGACTTGACGCCTTCGTATCCCGGCCTCACCGCCGTGAACAAGTCTTGTCTTTGCCAAGGGATCGGGTTAGCAGGGTTGCCGAAGGACCTCGAAGACCTCGGACATACGGGGACCGGTCGCGTGGTTGACGCCGGTGGGCGAGCCAGAATCTGGCTGACCCACCGGCGTTCCATGCCGGCCATGGTTCCCGTGCGGGTCAGCCCGCGGGCACCGGCTCGGCGGCGTCGACCTGCCGCCGCTTCGCCGCGCGCAGCGTGAGACCGGCGGTGACGGCGCCCGCGGCGGCGATGATCCCGGCGCCGACGAAGGCGGCGGAGTAGCCGTCGGTCAGGGCGGGCAGGTCGCCGAGCTGGTCGGCTCCGGCGGAGGAGGCGACCGCGGTCATGGCGGCCAGGCCAAGCGCGGAGCCGACCTGGTAGCTGGTGTTGACGATGCCCGAGGCGAGGCCACCCTCCTCAGGCCGGGCGCTGGAGATCGCCGTGCCGAGAGACGGGATGAACGCCAGGGACATGCCCAGCGCCGCGACCAGCGAGGCGGGCAGGACGTCCACGGCGAAGCTGCCGTCCGGGCGGACCAGGGCGAGCCAGCCGAGCCCGACGGCGAGAACCGCGAGGCCGGTGACCACCATGGGCTTCGTGCCGAACCGGGCGATGGCCCGCGGGGCGAGCGCGATCATGCCAATCATGATGAGGATCGTCATCGGCAGCAGCGCGGCGCCGCTGGGGAAGGCGCGGTAGCCGAGGACGTGCTGCAGGTAGAGGTTGAGGAAGAACCACATCAGGATCCACGCCGCGCCGAGCAGCAGTTGGGCGACGTTGGCGGCGGCGAGGTTCGGGGCGCGGAAGATCGACAGTCGCATCAGCGGCTCGCGGCGGGCCGCCTGGATGGCGACGAACGCGCCCAGGGCGACGACGGCTCCGGCGAGGACCAGCCAGGTCTGCCCCGAGGCCCAGCCGACCTCGGGGGCCCGGACGATTCCGTAGACGGCCGCGCCGAGCCCGACGGTCACCGTGAGGGCGCCGAAGATGTCCAGCGACCCCTTACGCGTGCCGCCGGCGGGCATCAGCGCCGGGGTGGCCACCAGCGCGAGCACGGCGATGGGGATGTTGATGTAGAAGACCCAGGGCCAGCTGATGTATTCGGTGATGACACCGCCGAGGAAGACGCCGGCGGCGCCGCCGGCGGGTGCCGCGGCTCCGTAGAGGGCGAGAGCGCGGGTAAGTTCCTTGGGTTCAGCCCCGAACAGCGTCATCAGCAGGGTGAGCGCGGACGGGGCGATGAGGGCCGCACCGGCTCCTTGTACGGCACGGGCGGTGAGCTCGACCGCCACGCTGTCGGCCAGGCCGGCGACGGTGGAGCCGATGAGCAGGATGAGCCAGCCTGCGGCGAACATGCGTCGGGCGCCGAGGAGATCAGACAGTCGGCCGCCGAGCAGGAGCAGGCCGCCGAACGCGACGACGTAGGCGTTGAAGACCCAGGACAGGTTCTCGGGTGAGAAGCCGAGATCCGCCTGGATGCGTGGTAGTGCGACGCCGATGATCGAGGTGTCCATGATGACCATGAACTGGGCGAGGGCGATGAGCCCGAGGGCCCACCAGCGCTTCGATTGAGATGACATGATGATTACTCCTTCGGTTACCCCTAGGGGGTATCGGTAGCGGAGTTTTTCTACCCCCCACCCGTATGGTTCGTCAAGTGGTATCGGCTTACATCTGCTGCAGGGCATGGGGGCCTGCCGAGGTCTTGATACGGATACCGGTGAGGGGTATGTTCAGAACGCTGGCCGACGGGCAGCTGGCCCGATCGCTTGGGCGGCCGCCTGGCGCACCGCCACGGCATCCGACACGGAGGAGATCCACATGTGCGGCAATGAATCGAACTGCGGCTGCGGCACCGTCACGATCGACAGCGGCCCTGCGGCCGCCGACACCGGTGCGGCACCCCGGAGCACCTATCAGGTGTCGGGTATGACCTGCGGCGGCTGCGCCAAGAAGGTGACCGGGCACATCTCCGAGATCACGGGCGTGACCGATGTGCAGGCCGACGTGGCCGCGGGCAGCATCACCGTCCTCAGCGAAAAGCCGCTGGACACCGCCGAGGTCCGCGCCGCCGTGCAGCGGGCCGGCTACCAGCTCGCGGACTGACCCGCAGGCACGCGCATCCCTGCGGCACCGTCTGGCGCCCTGGGGATGCGGCCTGCCATCCGTCCCGGTACGAGGAGACCGACCTGACCGCCAACGATTTACGGCAGCTTCCTGGTCGAGTCCACCGATGACCAACTACGAGCCCACCTGAACAGCTGCGGCGACAGTGGGACAAGAAGGTGACTTCCAAGCTGTCGTTGATCGGTCCTCGGGTGGTCGCTGAATGCAGCACGCTGACCCTATGAACCGCCCAGCTGCGTTCCTCACTGACCCGCCGAAGAGTTCGGCGGTGGCCGCCGCCTACGAGGCCGATGTCACCTCCGACGGCTACGTCAACAACCTCACTCGGGTCTGGTGCTGGCGCCCTGACGTGCTGGCATCCTTCCAGGCCGTGCGTGCCGATCTCCTGGCCGGCTCAGCCCTGTCGCCGAGGGAAGTAGCCGTGATGGTTGCTGCCACCGCCGCTGCCCGCGGCGACGCTTACTGTGCGCTGGCGTGGGGATCCAGGCTGGCCGAACTCAGTGACGAGGCGACCGCCGCAAGGGTGCTGCAAGGCGTGGACAGTGACCTGTCCGAGCGGGAGGCCGCACTCGCCGGTTGGTCCCGCCAGGTCGTCCAGGATCCGAATGCCACAACCGAGGCCCACGTGGAGCGTTTACGCGACGCGGGCCTCAACGACCAGGAGATCTTCGAGGCGACGACCTGGATCGCGTTCCGGCTGGCGTTCTCCACCATCAACGACGCGCTCGGAGCACGGCCTGATCCGCAGCTTGGGGAGAAGGCGCCGCGGCTCGTCCGGGAAACCGTCACCTACGGCCGCCAGGTCTAGGCCCCGCACCGGGGACACAGAGCTGTCAGAGCGGGTTGAGGTGCGCCCTGAGCAGGCAGAACTCATTGCCCTCAGCGGGGCTGGCTCACGGCGAGAATGTTGCCTTCGCTGTCCTTGAACCAGGCGCCACGCATCGTCGGCAACTCTGCAATGCCGTTGACGGTCTTGAGCCCAGGGATGTCGTACTCCTCGAACGTCACGCCGCGCCCTCGCAGGTCCGCCACTTGGGCGTCGAGGTCAGCGACCAGCCAGGCCGCCAGCGTGTGGGGCGCCTGCCCGGCATTGGAGGTGGGATAGATGAAGAACTGCGTTCCACCGGACTCGAAATGAACGGCGTCCTCGGCTTCCCGCGAAATCGTCAGGCCCAGCGTGTCGCGATAGAAGTGCTTGGCCCGTTCCATGTCGCCCGCTGGAATGGCCGCCTGCACCGGTGCGTCTGTCAACATGATGGCTCACCTCCTGCGACAGCGTAACCAGCACCAGGCCGGCACGGTTCCGCTTTGTCCGGGTCCGGTACCGCCACCGACAACCCCACGCTCTGGCGAACCTCTGCGACCCGGTCATGGCAACGATCGTGGCCCTCGTCATCGCCCGCGACGAATCGCGTACGCGGCCGGCACCGCCCGGTTCCCGCTCGTCGGCAAGGGCGGCCATGGAAGGGCAGCCCACCAGAGCGTCCCTGATCAGCTTAGTGATCCTGAGTCGGATTGGGTTTCCGGGATCGTTTCCCACCGTGGTGGGGTCGCGTGGGCGTGGAAGTGGAATCCTGCGCCC
>NZ_JBIDCT010000042.1:0-19684 GCF_043204735.1 Micromonospora sp. NPDC047740 | reverse complement strand
CCGCCTCCCGAGTAGGCGCCCGGTCGGTGCAGGCCAGCAGCCCGGCCGACAGAACCAGGACCGGGACGGCAGCCAACAACTGTCGACGGGACACTTGCTCACAATAACGGACAAAAGCCTGCCAGGGCGGGGAGAGTCGCCGTCTCCAGCACGGCGGCGACGACGACTGGTTACCGGGTCCGGCTCGACTACGGTGGCTTCCGCGTCGGACTTATCGGCGCCACGCCGGCCGCTCGGCGTTGGTCACCGCCCGGAGGATCCACTCGACCGGGCCGTACCGGTGGGTCCTCATCCAGCGAGCGCTCAGCACAAGCTGTGCGGCGAAGATGCCAAATGCGATGGCCAGTACGCCGGCCGGCGGTACCTGGCCGATCAGCCCGAGACCGAGCCCGGTGAAGATCAGAGCACAGATCAGGGACTGGCTCAGGTAGTTGGTCAACGCCATCCGGCCGGCCGGTGCGAGCGCGGCCGAAATGTGACGCCCCGTCGGTGTCTGGAACAGCCGCAGCATCGTGGCGGCGTACGCCGCCGCCAGCGCCGTCCCGGTGAGGGTGGCCAAGGCAAGGCCCTCGACCGTGGTGCGGCCGCCCAGGGCTACGACGGCAAACGCGCCGGCGAGACCAACCGGGTATCCAACGCGCTGGATCAGGCGCAGAGCGCGAGTGTGTGGCGACACGTCGGCCAGCATCCGGCGACGGCCGGCGGCGAGCCCCAGAAGGAACATGGCCAGGGCGACCGGTCCCTGCAGCCTCGCCGTCCCGACGATCATGTGCGGTATCGAACGGACGTTCTGGGTGATGACGGAGGCCGGCCCGCCAGCCAGCGCCGCTGTGACGCTTTCCCCGGCCTTGAGGGCGGCCGACTGCTCGACCGGCGGCGCCTCCGCCAGGGCCATCGAGCCGAAGGAGAGTACGACGACTCCCACGAGCAGGCCGGTCAGGATCACCGCCGTGCGCGGTCGGATTCGGTGCACGGCGAGTAAAACCAGCCCGAGTACGGCGTAGGTGGTGAGGATGTCGCCGTGGAAGAGCAGCACAGCGTGCAGTCCGCCAAGCACGAACAGGCCGGCCAGCCGGCGCAGGAATTGCGGCCGGAAGGCGGTGTCCCGGCGCCGCGCCGCGTCGAGTTGGAGCGTGAAGCTGTAACCGAACAGGAATGAGAAGAGCAGGTAGAACTTCATCTCGAACAGCAGCGCCACACTGTCGTGGATCCGATGGTCAAGCCAGGAGGGGTACGCCGGGTCAGGGATGCGGTGGAACGCGTACCCCGAGGCGAAGTACCAGATGTTGACCAGCAGGATGCCGAACAACGCGAATCCCCGCAGCGCGTCCACGTCCAGGATCCGGTCGAACGCATCACTGCTCGGTGGCGTCCGAGCCATAGGCCCCTTTACCCCGGGGACAGCGGTGTTCACCACGGCCCGAGCGGGACCCGCAGGCCGCCGCCTCACAACGGCCGGTCCCTGTCACCCCGGTTTTTCTTCCCGTCGCGATGTCGGCATAACGGGGCATCAACAAGGTTTAAAGATCGTTCGCCCGTCCAACCTTCCCGTCACCTGTAGTCCCCGGACGGAACGGGCACCCTTGGGCTTTTCCCGAGCTTCACAACCAACTGAGGACCAAGCCACACATGCTGGGGCTGGACAGGTCACGAACACGCTGAACGGGACTTTGCGGGCGAGCTGCACGTCACGCCGGCTCAGCTGCTACTCCATCACGAGCAGGTGTGCCGGACGCCCGGCAAGGAGGCAACAGGCGCTGCTGAGCCACCAAATCCTAATGCTCCCCTGGTGCCGGACTCGAACCTTGCTTCGAAGGCATGTAGGTGCGGTTGGGACGCGTCGTCCTAGGCCGCCCATACACCTACGCTTGCGGCATGAGGGACCCCAGCTCGCACCGGACCCCCGCCACGCCAGACCTCCCGATGCCGGCGGCGGTACCAGAACCGGATCGTCACGAGCGCGCAGGAGGATCGTCATGGCAGGGATCCGGCAGATCTTGTTCATCCAGGGCGGCGGCGCGGGCGCGCACGACGAGTGGGACGACAAGCTGTTCGACAGCTTGAGGCGGGAGCTCGGGGACGGGTACGAGGTCCGCTACCCGCGCATGCCCGACGAGCACGACCCGAGCTACGTCAAGTGGAGCGCGGCCATCCGGCGTGAGATGACGGCCTTGGACGACGGCGCGGTCGTCGTCGGCCATTCGGTGGGCGGGACGATCCTCATCAACGCGCTCGCCGAGCGGCCACCGGAGCCGGAGAAACTCAGGGCGATCGTGCTGATTGCCGCTCCGTTCGTCGGTGCGGGCGGCTGGCCCGGCGACGAGTTCGAGCTGCCGCACGACCTCGGTGCGAGGCTGCCGCAAGGCGTGTCGGTGCATGTGTTCCACGGACTTCAGGACGATACTGCCTCACCGTCGCATGCTGACCTGTACGCCCGTCTCATCCCACAGGCACAGCTGCACCGGCTGCCCGGGCGCGATCACCAGCTGGACAATGACCTGAGCGAGGTGGCGAAGACGATAAGTCCTGACGACCTCGGACCCGTCACCAAGGGATAGCGACGAAGGTGTGAGGCAAGTTCCGGGGATCCCGCCCACCATCTGCCCGCGCCGACGGAGCGGCCCGCCCTGCCCAGAAAACTCCGGGACATCGCCACCCTGGAGGTAGATCATGTGTCGATGACCAGTGGAGCGGCTCTTACCGGCCTCCAGGAAGCCTCCATCCTGTGGAGCGTGGGTTCCGTCCCCGCAACTGACGTGATCGATGCCGCCTGCGCCTGCCTGATGGCAGGCGCAGATACTCCGACCCTCCGAATCCTGGCCGGCGTCTCGCCTGTCAAGGGCAGCGAGAGTGACGAGCTGCGCCCCTGGCTGCGAGACGCGCTGGCGGAGCTTTCCCTGGCCTACTACCGGCCAGGAAGCCGAGAAGGGGAAGAGGAAGGCCTCCGGGTCATGGCCGGACGGCTGCTCGCCAAGAGCATCACACCTCGCGACCTCACGTCCTGGGCATCCGGGTTCATCACCTACGACGGAACTCCCCTGGCAAGGGTGCTCATCGATCTCGAAAACACGTACGACTACCGTCAGCTTCTCGGCCCTGAAGGGCCGAGCTTGCAGATCGTGCTCGGTGCTGGCTGCATCGGTCACGCCGCGTTTGGCAGGCTGACGGCTGCCCAGTCCGCGGCACCGCGGGTGGCGATGTTGCGGGCTGCGTTGACGTCGGCGTGCTCAGCGAAGCCGCACGACGTGCATCGGAAGGTGGACTGGTTGGGTCGGTTGGCTTTGGCGATGTGCCCGCAGGTGGAGCAGCCCTGCGAGGTGTACGCCGGATCCACATGGACGAGCGCCAGCCCGGCCCGTGTCGCCTTGTAGGCGATGAACTGGCCGAGTTGGTGGAACGCCCACGAGTGCAGGGTGACCCGCTGGGGCCGTCGGAGCCGTACCCGGTCGCGGATGCCCGTGAGGTTCTCCAGGGCGATACCGCGGCCGGTGCGTTCGGCCTCGGTCACGATCTGCTTGGCGATGCGATGGTTGGTGTCGGCCGCGAACCGGGCTTCCTTACGGCGGCGGGCCTTCAACAGCCGCTTGGCCGATTTGGTGCCGATGCGCTGGAGCTTGGCCCGCAGCCGCTGATGGCGGTGCCTGACCCGGTTCAAACCCTTGCCACTGTGCCGGGCCCCGTCGTTGGTGGTGGCAATGTTCGCGATGCCCAGGTCAACGCCGAGGAACCCGTCAGGCTCCTTCACCTCAACATCAGGAATGTCGCAGGTGGCGTACAGGAACCACTTGCCGTCACGGCACACCAGGTCCGACTCACCCCGCCGGTGCGCCACCAGGGTGGCGTACTGCTGCTCGGAGCAAGCGAAGCGGATGCCGGCCTGCCGCCCCGCGATGGTCCAGATGGAAACCGTGCGAGTCCGCATCTGCCAGGACAGGCAGCGGTCGTCGAACGGCTGCGCGGCATCCCGACGAAACACGACCGGCTTCGCCTCAGCCTTGCCGCGACGCTTCGACCCGGGCTCGCCGAGGTTACCGGCACGGATGTTGGCCTTCAGGGTGGCGTACGCGCCAGCGACCTTGCGGGCGACGTGGATCGCCGGCTGAGCCGACAACCCCATGCCCTTCAACCGACCGTAGGTGAGCCGCTGCAACGCCTGCTTGCCGAACACCCGCGCCCGATACGCCTCACCGGACACCAGGTTCGCGGCCTCGTTGCACAAGCTCAGCGTGTCCCGCAACGCCGCCTCCTGGCCAGCGGCGGGGAACAGCCGCACCTGCACGACCAGCTTCACGTCCACAGTATACGGTCGAATCCATGTCACCCCGTTGGACCCCAGACCCCGACGTCCGACGAGGCCGCGGCGTCGTCTACAACCTGCACGTCCATCTTGTCTTCGTCACCAAGTCCCGGCGGGACGTACTCAACGACGCCATGCTCACCCGATGCGGGCAGATCATTTGAAGGGACCGGGATTCCTCGCTAGGCCAGGTTGACGCCGTCTACGAAGGGCGGTCGTACACGAGCACCGTGGCCGAGGATGTCGACGCAAAGGTCATCGTCGAAGCACGGCGCCTGCTCGGTGACGGCGGCGCAGCCGCGGTCAGCTGAGCTGGGGATCCTCTCGGGGCGCATCGCCGATCTTGTGCTTCTGGGCCGCCTCTTCCGGCCGACCCGGGTCCGCATGCCGGCGGTCCCCACCCCGTTGAACGGGGGTGGGGACCGCCCAAGCGGATCAGTTCAGGCGTACGGATGTGGTATCGAGACCGCCGCGAACGCTGACCGCCTTCACCGCGACGGTGTCGCTGCTGGTCTTGATCACCCGGAGGCGGACCTTCTGCTTGTCGCCGCCGTCCAGGTAGAACTGCGGTGCGGCGCCGACGGTGCGGGCACCTTCGACCTTGACGGTGTCCGGAGCGACGATCTTGATCTCCTTCGCCTGCTCGAGAGCCGTCGGAATGCGACCGATGTTGTTGACCGTCGCCGTGATCTCGTGCGTCGCGCCGTCGCTCTGCGTACCCGTGAGCTTCTTGGCGGTGACCTCGGTCAGGCCGACCTGCGGCAGTGAATCGACCAGATACAGGTTGAACCGGGCCTGGTTGGCAGCCCACTCACCGATCAGATCAGCCGACGGGTTCTGCGACCAGAACTTCGGGTTGATCCCGCCGATCTCGACCTTCCCCAACTTGGGGTGTTGCACCTCGGTCCACGGCAGGAAGCAGTTCGTGCGGCCGTTCTCGGCGCACCACCGCGACCGCTCCCAGTCGGCGTACCGGCCGTCCTTGTCGTAGTCGATGTAGTCACCGCCGTTCCAGATCTCGTCGCCGTACCAGACCGCGCCGTACTGGAAGTAGCCGAAGTCCGGGCCGTGCCCGAACAGAGGCGTCGGCTGGCCACCGTTGCGCGTGGCGTAGTCGATGTAGACGCTGCCCGTGTTCCGGTAGCCGGTGAACGAGGCACCCGCCTTGTCGAAGTGCTCGTAGAGCTTGCGGTCGCTCGCATACATGCACTCGACCGGGTCGCAGGTCGACGGCCCCCGCAGATGCATGGGCACCCGGGTGTCCATGCTGTTCACCGCGGCGATGTTCGTGTGCGACATCAGCCAGGTGTACACATGCCGGGTTTCCGGCTCCGACAACGGATACTCGCCGGCCCCACCCTGGGTCAGGTTCCGGCCGGTCGCGTCGTCCGCCGGCATGACATGCCAGTTGTACGGGTAGTTACGGTGCAGGTCGAGGCCGCCGATGCCGTCCTCGTTGTAGCGGCCGTCGCCGTCGTTGTCGACGCCCTCGGAGAACATCAGGTAGTCGCCCTTGCCCGCGCCGACACTGAGCATGGCGTTTCCGGCCGGATCCCGCTCGTCGACGACGTGGGTGCCCTTGCCCGCGCCGACGTACTGGCGCATCTGGCTCAGGTACCCGTCACCATTGAGGTCCTCGCCCGGATCCTCGTCGCGCTTGCCGTCGCCGTCGCTGTCGTCCGGCCGCACCGTCGACCGGTTCGTCTGGGCGGTGTAGAGGTACATGTCGTGGCCGTCGGGGTTGTTGACGGGTCGGATGTACACCGTCTTCTCGTCGAGCAGTTTGTCGACCTTCGCGTCCTTGCCCGCCTGGGTGATGAGGTGGTTCGCCAGCCAGAGTGAACTCTCGGCGGACGAGACCTCGCCGGAGTGGCGGTTGCCCTCGAAGTAGGCCGCTGGCTTGTCGGTGTCGGCGCCGGTGGACTTGTCGGTGATGGTCAACTGGTAGATCGGCTGCCCGCTGTAGCTTTCGCCGACGATGTGCAGGTCGACGATGTCAGGACGCTCGTGGGCCCACTTTTTCAGCCACCACTGGATTTCGATGCCGGTGTGGAAGTGGTCGAAGTCCATCTGGCCCGGGGTTTTCGGTTTCACCTGGTCGTACTTGACGACCTTGAACGTGCTCTCTCCGTCCCGCTGCCCGGCGATGGTGATGGTGGCGGAGGTGGGTGTGACGCTGCCGGGGAACGGGCCCGGGTCCTGCGGCGGCTGCAGGCCGACGGTGTAGGCGGGGGCCGCGGACATGGCCGCGTCGTCAAGTCCCTGTGCGGCTGGGCCCCACAGCTGCGCGGTGCCGAGGATCAGGGCGCCCGCTGCCAGGGGCGCCAGTATGGAGGCCGGGCGGATGTGCTGCAGGAAACGTGCTCGTGGTGTGTGCTGGATCGGTGTGTCGTGCGAGGAGGCTTCTCGCTGACCGGATGAGTTATGTGAGGCGTCGGAACCCAAGGCAATCTCCCACTGTCACGTCAGCGCGCTCTCGTGCCCAGCAGACACGGCAGTCGCGCTGGGTAAGGGGGTGGCCACCCTTTGGATACTCGAGTTCCGATCACCGTAGTCGATCATCAAACGGATGTAAATACTTGATTGACCTTGACTCCTTACCGCGACACCGGCTCAGCCTCAACCATCCGGAGTAACACGCCGTCCGAGGTCTCCCGGCTCACGGCTCACGCGACTGGAAGGCAGCTGCGGCCCGTCCCCGATAGGACGGGGCAGGGACGGGCCGCAGCTGCGCAAGGGTGGGCAAACGGCGGTGAGCCGATGATCAGATGGTGAAGCCGCCGTCGACGTTGATCGTCGCGCCGGTGATGTAACGCCCCTCCGGACCGGCGAGGAACGCCACCGCGGCGGCCACGTCCGCTGGTTCCGCGTAGTGGCCGAGGGCGGTGAATCCGTTGATCGTGTCAGCGTTCGGGCCGTCGGCCGGATTCAGTTCGGTGTTCGTGGCCCCTGGGTTCACGAGATTCACGGTGATCGCCCGGCCGCCGAGTTCACGTCCGAGTGCCTTGGTCAGGCCGATCAGCGCGGTCTTGCTCATCGCGTACAGCGAGAAGCCCGGGAAGACCGCCCGCTCGGCCATGTTGCTGCCGATGTTGATGATCCGTCCACCGGCCGACATGCGGCGCACCGCGGCTTGCGAGGCCACGAACGGTGCCCGGACGTTGACCGCGACGGTCAGCTCGAACTCTTCCAGGCTCAGTTGCTCCAGCGGTCCGAGCAGGAACGCGCCGGCGTTGTTGACGAGGATGTCCAACCGGCCCAGCTCACCGGCGACCCGGTCCACCGCGGCGATCACTGCCGCCGGATCGGCACTGTCGGCCTGCACGGCGATCGCTCGCCGTCCCGCGGCCTTGATCTGGTCCACCACCTCGTCGGCGCGCTGCTGATTCCGCTGGAACGTCAGCGCCACGTCGGCGCCTTCCTCGGCCAGGCGTAGCGCCACTGCGGCGCCAATGCCACGGCCACCGCCGGTGACCAGAGCCACCTTGCCATCAAGTGCGTTGTTCATGATGCAAGCCTGGTCGACGAAACCCCAGCCGTCCGGCGGTGATCGGACGCCGCGTTCGCCGCTACTCCCGGCCTCAAGGTTTGCGGCCCCAGGCCGAGATCATGGGCGAGGTGGCGAGATCGAGGAGCCCCGCCGCGACGTTGTCGAGATGCCGGTCGACTTCTTCGTTGGTAGCCAGGCCGGCGGCGACCAGCCGGTCGCGGATCTGCGCCACGGTGGCCTGCTCCAGCAGGGTGCAGGCAGCGCCGGTCATCGGGAAGTAGGCGTCGGCTTCGACGCCGACGAGTCCCGCGTCGCGCAACAACCGAGGCAACGTGCGCCCGTACGACAGGTCCACGCCACGCTGAGCCATCAGCGTGCGGAAGTCCTGCTTGAGTTTGTTGGCCAGCCGCTGGGCCGGGCCCGACTCGTCCGGGCAGACCAGCGGCTGCATCATGGGGTCGGCCTCACCAGCAGCCAGCCGCCGGGTCGCAGCGCCGAGATCATGGCGGCCAGTGCCGCGGCACGCTGTGGCACGTGCACCAGGACGAGGCGCGCGTGCACCAGGTCGAATCCGTCCGCTGGCGGCGGCTCGACGCCGACGTCGTGGCGGCGGACCTCGTAGCCAGCGTCGGAGGCAGCGGTCATCCACGAGGCGTCTATGTCGGTGGCGAGCACGTGCCCCGCCGGGCCGACGCGTGCGGCGAGCCAGGACGGCACGCTGGGGCCGCCGGCGCCGACTTCCCAACACCGCCAGCCGTCCGCGATGTCGAGCGCGTCGATGTGCCGGAACGTGGAAGGGTTGAACAGCGCCGCCAGGGCGTCAAAACGTGCCCCCGCTTCCGCCTGCTGATTGTCGAGCAGATAACCGCTGTCGTCGGCCACGTCCGCATCATCCCTCTCGCCGATGTTCAGGTTCAGCCACGCCGCGCGGAGTGACTCTGGCCGACGAGCGGAGCAGCACGCTCGGATGCTGCCAACAGAGCATGGTGTCCGCGACGCACCAACCCGTAGGCATCCTCCTAGGATGCCTACGGGTGGTGTGGTAAGCCGCCCGCCCGAGGGTTTCCGCACTCCGACGCGGGGAGGGGTCAGACTCCGACCTCGGCCTGTGTGGCCGTGGCCGTCTTCGGTGAGCGACGTCCGGGCATCCACCAGTTGGCCTCGCCGCACAGTTCCATCACCGCGGGGACGAGGACCATCCGGATGATGGTGGCGTCGACGAGGACGGCGATCGCCATGCCCAGACCGATCTGCTTGACCGAGACGTCGGGGCCGAGCACGGCGGTCGTGAAGATGGCGATCATGATGGCGGCTGCGGCCGTGATGACCTTGGCGGTTCGCGCCAGCCCGCGGGCGACGGCCGTCCGGGTGTCGCCGGTGCGCTCGTACTCCTCACGGATCCGCGAGATCAGGAAGACCTCGTAGTCCATCGACAGGCCGAACAGGAGTGGGAACATCATCATCGGTACCCAGGTCGTGATCGGCATGGCCGTGGGGAAACCGAGAGCCGAGCCGAGCCACCCCCACTGCACGATCGCGACCAGCACGCCGTAGGCAGCGCCGATCGACAGCAGGTTCATCACGGCGGCCTGCAGCGCGATCGTGACCGACCGGACCAGCACGACCAGCAGCAGCAGGGACAGCGCGATGACGACCGTGATCATCAGGGGTAGGCGCGAGCTGGTGTCCGCGGCGAAGTCGATCGCGCCGGCGTTCGGGCCGCCGAGGTAGACCGTTGTGCCGCCGGGTGCCTTGGACAGCACGTCGTGGCGGAGCTTGTGCACCAGGTCCGCGGTCGCCTCGTCCTGGTATCCGGTCTTGGGGAAGGCCATGAAGATGGCAGCCTGCCCATCCTGGCTGATCCGCGGCTGAGTGGCGTAGGCGACGCCCTCGGTCTTCCTGACCGCTGCGACGACGGAACTCAGATCGGCGTCCGTGGAGCCGACCTCGGTGGCGAAGATCAGGGGTGCGCCGTAGCCGGGACCGAAGCCCTCGGAGAGGATCTCGTACGAGGTGTAGCTGCTCCGGTCGCGGGGCTGGACACTGGCGTCGGGCAGGCTCAGCCGCATCGACAGCGCGGGGGCGGCCAGCACCAGCAGACTCGCGCCGGCCAGAAGCGCGGCGACCAGCGGCTTGCGCTGCACCACGCCGGCCCAACGTTCGGCGGCGGTACGGCGCTCCCGGGACGGGGCACCGCCAGCCTCGCGCCGGCGGGACGTGCGACGGGGCAGGCGTAGCGAGTTGATCCGGTGGCCGATGAAGCCGAGGAACGCCGGCAGCAGGGTAACCGCGGCGATCATCGTCACCAGCACCGTCACCGACGCGCCGATGGCCACGCCGGTCATCATCTTCTGTCCCATGGCGATCAGGCCCAGCAGTGCGATCAAGACGGTCGTGCCGGCGAACAGCACCGCGTGACCTGCGGTGGTGATGGCCTTGACCGTGGCGCTCTCGGGTTCGTCGCCGTCCTGCAGGCTGTCCTTGTAGCGGGTCAGGATGAACAGTGCGTAGTCGATGCCGACACCGAGCCCGATCAACGAGCAGACGAGCACCGTGAAATCCGGCGAGGGGACCACATGCCCCACGAGCTTCATCAGGGCGATGCCGCCGAGGACCGCCATCAGTCCGGTCACGAGCGGCAGGCCCATCGCCACCAGCGACCCGAAGGCGATGAACA
The DNA here is from genome assembly GCF_043204735.1 of Micromonospora sp. NPDC047740. Taxonomy (NCBI): domain Bacteria; kingdom Bacillati; phylum Actinomycetota; class Actinomycetes; order Micromonosporales; family Micromonosporaceae; genus Micromonospora; species Micromonospora sp. NPDC047740. The sequence continues at coordinate 9,220 of NZ_JBIDCT010000042.1, read as the reverse complement.
AGACCACCGCCGCCGTCAGGAGGCCCACACCCTCGGCCGGGCCCTGCGGGGGTGTCTCCGCCTTCTCCGCCTTCTCCCCGCCCAGCCCCAGCGTCACGCCGTCCCCGGAGGCGTCCTTGACCCTGTCCACCAGGGGCTTGACCTCAGTCTTCGCCACATCCTTGTCGGTCAGCGGGATGGTCGTACGGGCGATACGGCGATCCTTCGTCACCAGATTCTCGTCCTGATACGGCGAGATCACCGGCCCGGTAATGGGTGAGGCGTCCAGATCGGCGATGATCTTCTCGATCTTCTGGCGGGCGGCGGGATCGTCGATCCCCTTCTCCGCCTTGATCGCGAGAGTCAGCGTGTCCCCTTGCTGCTCGGGGAAGTGCTTCTCGATCAGGACCTGCGCCCTGGCGGAATCGGAGTCTCCACCGGCATAGTCGTTGTCGGAGGCGGCGCCGTAGCTGAAGCCGACGAACGCCACGGCGATCACGCCGACGATCCAGGTCACGAGGACCAGGCCGCGGCGCCGGAAACAGAACCGGGCTAGTCCCGCCAGGGCCCCATCCGTACGGGGAGCCTCGGTTGTCATCATCTTCTCCTCAATCGTTGAGCGTTGCATTCAATCGCCTTGATCCGTTGCCTGGTTGGCCGAAAATGCGCGTCAGCAGAATCGCGGTGTCCCGTGGCGCGTTTCGCAGCGGAGCGAGAATCGCCGACTCGGCGAGTTCCTCAAGAGCCGTGTTGACGACGTCCAGGTCGGCAGGGGAGAGGGACGGTGCTCGACGGGCCAGCCGACGTAGTTCGGCGTCGATGACGGCCCGGTGGTGCCGGTGCACCAGGGCCAGGACGTCCGACTTGAGATCGTCCGTGCACCGGGCGGGCCGATCAGCGGCGCGGGCTGAATCAGTGGCCATGGCCGGGGCTTCCGCCGTGCGAGCCGCCGAATGGCGTCGTGACACCGTCGTAGTGGAGCCGCAGCATCATCCCCTGATGCGCGTGCGGCAGGTTGTGGCAATGGTTCATCCAGATTCCGGGATTCGTAGCGCGGAACGCGACCTCCCACGTCTCGCCCGGTCGGACGTCGAAGGTGTCCACCCACAGCGGACTACCCGTCGACGGCGTCCCGTTCCTGGACAGGATCAGCACGGGATGGCCGTGCAGGTGCCACGGGTGCGTTTCCAGGCTTCGGTTGACGACGGTGAACCGGACGATGTCGCCTTCGGCGACGAGCTGGTCGGGGATGGAGGGGTGGCCTCGACCGTTGACGGTCTGCGCAAACGCAGGCTTCCCGTCGACCATCGCCACCCCGCGATCGAGGACCATGGTGAAGTGCCGGTCGGCGCTGCCGCTGTCGAAGGGCACGGCGGCCGGAGCCCCGTACCGCAGCAGGTCGAGCTCCGGCAGGTCAGACGTGTCCTCGACACGCGCTTCGCCGCGCGCATCGCCATGCGGGCGCAGGCGCACTCCGCCGTCACGATCGTCGTCGACAACGAGCGCCACGGACGTATCCGGCATGAGGAACACCAGGTCGTACCGCCCGCCCGCGGGCAGGTGCAGTCCGACGTCGCTGACCTCACCGGGCTGGTTGAGGTCTCGGCCGTCGACGGCCGCCACCCGGAACGGGGTTCCGGCGAGGACGATCCGGTGCGGATCCGAGTCGGTGTTGATCACTCGCAGCCGAACCGGTGCGCCGGGTGGTGCGGCGTGTTCGGTTTTGCCGTCTCCGCCGGCGATCACGACGGTGCCGTCGAAGGTGTGCACGGGCAGCGTCAGGTCCACCTGCTCCACCGCGGGCTGTTCGTCGGCCCGCTGCCCGTCGCGCGGCTGCACGACGAGAGTCCCAAACAGCCCCTTGTGTACGCCGACGTGGGACGCGTAATGGGTGTGGTACCAGTAGGTGCCCACCTGATCGGCGCGAAACCGGTAGACGAAGTCCGCACCGGGTCGCACGGCCAGCTGCGTCACGCCCGGCGCGCCGTCCTCACCGCACGGTACGTCGTAGCCGTGCCAGTGCAGGCTCACGCCGTCGTCGATGTCGGCGTTGTGCAGCCGCACCTCGATCAGGTCACCCTGGGTCGCGGTGATCGCCGGGCCCGGGACCTCCCCGTTGTAGGTCCACGCGTCGATCTCCCGCCCGGACGGGAGCCGTACGGTGGCCTTCTTCGCGGTGAGCACCTGCCGCCGCACGGTGCCACCCGGTGCCGGTGAGCCGGAGCCCCGCAGGTCGGCCACCGACACGGCCGTCCGGGACGAACGTCCCGGGCCGCCGCCCCTGGTCACCGATTCGGTGGGGAGGAACGACAGCCCGGTGCCGGCACCGGCCGCGGTCACCACGACCGCGCCACTTGTCCAGCCGAGAAACCGGCGGCGCGAGATCGCGGGTCGATCCTCCGGCGCCTGCGCGACGCCCGCATCGGCGCTGCTCTCGACCGGAGCCGTGACCACTCGCGCGGTCAGCAACGCGCCGGCGCCCACGAGCGAGATCGTGATCAAGGCCGCGCTCACAGTGAGCGGGTATCCGACCAGGAAGGTCACCACCAGACCGGCCAGCGCCGCGTAGCCCGCGGTGAACACCGAGATCACACCACGGGCCGACCCTCCAGCTGCTCGCCCCCGTCTTACCGCGAGCAGTTGCGGGCCGGCGACCAGCACGGCGACGGCCCCGGCGGCCCCCAGCAGCGGCAGCCCCAGGAGCACCTTCTCCTGTACGAACCACCAGCCCCGGCCGGCCAACATCGCCACGGTGCCCACCCGGACCAGCGTCACGAGCACCGCCGCGACGAGGCCGGTGAGCGCCAGCCGGGTGCGCCGGAGCGCCAGTGTGACGCCGGCGGCGAACCACGCGGCGATGCTCAGCAGCGCGACGACGTGGTCCAGGATGATCCACAGCCCCGTGGTCATGGCGCCTGTCGCGCAGGCGTGGCCGGCCTGGGCAGCTGGGTGTCCGGCCTGGACAGCTGCCTGGCCTGGCGGATGATCATCCCGGTCACTGCCACGATGGCGAGACCGTTGACCGCGTGCAGGCCGAAGACGAGCCCGCCGGCGGTGCCGTCGAGCGCCGTGGCGATCCCCTTGATCACGAACTGGACAACCGCGAGCCCGGCGACCAGGCCACTCATCCCGATGACCCGCCCGGGCATTCGGGCTGTCGCGGCGACGACGGTCACCAGGACCGCGATCAGAACAATTCCGCCGCCCAGCGCGCGGTGCGGCTGGAAGGACTCGTCGTTGGGTGCCGTGTCGAAAGCACCGCTGGCAGCCAGGAAGAACTGTGCGACGACGGCCAGCATCTGCAGGGCCGCCACGCCGGCGAAGAATCTACGCATGGCACGCTCCTCGAAGTGGGTGAGGGTGATCGCTCATGGCGGTGATCGTCGCGCCGGTGAGGCCGCCGTGGCCTCTGACAACGGATGGCAGCGTCTACGCAATTGGGCGTAGACGACCTGGTAGCGCACTACGCCCGTGCGCGTAGCAGGTCGCGCATCTGTGCCGAGCGTCGTCCGTGGGCGGGAACAGTAGGATCACCGCATGCAACCACGTGCCGTGTCGTTCCCCTTGCGTATGGTGGCGCAAGACGTGGCGCTCGCGCTCTTCGTCACCGTGATGCAGGTGCAGGGCACGGTCGCCAAGGTTGCCATCGAGGGGGCACCGCGCCCGCTCGCCGACTTCGGAAACCTCGGATACGCGCTGCTGATGGTGAGTGGCCTGGCCCTGGCCGTCCGCCGCCGGTGGCCGGTGCCGGTGTTTGTCACCACCGCGCTCGCCAGCTTGGTGTACTACGGTCTCGACTTCCCGGACGGGCCCGGCTGGCTCGGGCTCTTCGTCGCCCTGTACACCCTCACCGCCTACGGCGACGGGCGCCGATCGCTGGTGGTGGCTGGCGTGGGTACCACGGTGCTCGCCGTCTGGTGGCTGGTCGCCGCGGCCGACATCGAGCCCCGCGCCGCCATCGGCTGGGTGTTCTTCCGGATCGGTGCATCGGTCATGAGCGCAGCCCTCGGCGAGTCCGTCCGGTCTCGACGGGTCATCGCCGCCGAAGCTCAGGCGCGCGCCGAGCTGGCGGAACGGACGCGCGAGGAGGAAGCACGGGCGCGGGTCGACGCCGAACGGCTGCGGATCGCGCGCGAGGTCCACGACACCGTCGCGCACGCCATAGCGGTCATCAACGTCCAGTCCGGTGTCACCGCGCACGTGCTCGACAAGAGGCCGGAAGTGGCACGCGAGGCGCTGCAAGCCATCGAACAGACCAGTTCTCGGGCGCTGCGGGAGATGCGAGCCATCCTCGGGGTGCTCCGTGACGACACCGACGGGCGCGTGCCGTACCCAGGGCTTGAGCAGATCGACGAACTCACCGCCAAGGCACGCGATGCCGGACTCGACATCAAACTCGAGCAGACCTCGCCCGCGGCGCCGTTGCCGAGCGCGGTGGGCAGCGCCGCCTACCGAATCCTGCAGGAATCGATCACCAACGTGATCCGTCACGTCGGCCCGACCCGGGTGACGGTAGCGCTGCACCCAGGGATCGACGCCTTGGAGATCCGCGTGACCGATGAGGGGCGCCACGCCCGCCCAACCGGCGACCCCGCGGGCCCGCACCTACCGGCCCAGCAGCCGACCGGCACCGGCAGCTCGGCCAAGCCCGGCCGCGGCATCCTCGGCATGCGCGAACGCTGCCAACTGCTGGGCGGAGAACTCGAGGCAAAGCCGACTCCGGGCGGAGGGTTCGAAGTCATGGCCCGGCTGCCCCTCGCGCCGACCGGGTCACGCCTATGAACGCACCGGCCACGTCACCGTCAACCAACGCTCCGATCAAGGTGCTGCTCGCCGACGACGAGGGTCTCGTCCGGTCCGGATTCAAGGTCCTGCTCGACGTCGAGGACGACATCATGGTGGTGGGAGAAGCCACCAACGGCGCCGAAGCCGTCGAGCGGGCCCGCGCCACCCGCCCCGACGTCGTCCTCATGGACATCCGCATGCCAAAGCTGGACGGGATTCAAGCCACCACCCAGATCACCGCGACGCACGGGTTGGAGCAGGTCCGAGTCCTCATCCTCACCACCTACGACACCGACGAGTACGTCTTCGAGGCATTGGAAGCCGGCGCCAGCGGCTTCCTGCTCAAAGACGCCGGACCGGCCGAGCTCCTGCACGCCATCCGGGTGGTCGCTGCCGGAGACGCGCTCCTCGCACCCCGGATCACCCGACGCCTCATCGGCCAGTTCACCGCGCAACGAAGCGCTGCCCAGGTCGCGGAGGACCGGCTCGCGGTGCTGACCCAGCGCGAGCGCGAAGTGCTGGCCCTGGTGGGACAGGGCCTGAGCAACAACGAGATCGGCGCCGAGTTGTTCCTCAGCCCGGCCACCGCCCGCACCCATGTCAGCCACGCGATGGCGAAGCTGGGTGCGCGCGACCGCGCGCAACTGGTCGTCATCGCCTACCAGACCGGACTGGTCAGCCCCAACATGGCATGAACGCGTACCGCGTCACGACGCAGCCCGCATCGATCAGCCGACCGGATGCCCGCCACGGAAACCCGGAACCGCTCGCCGGCTACGGGGCGCAAGCGCGTATGCCAGCTGGGCACGGTCAATCCGGCGCCGAGCGCTCGCCGGATGCCCCTCTTCGCTTCCCGGTCGAGGGTGGTGGCTCGGGTGCCGGTGGGGCGAGGGCGGCGAGCAGGCCCGGCGCGGCGAGCCGCTGATAGATGCTGGCGAGGGCGGCGGGTCCGGGCCGGAAGTCCTGGTCGACCCACCAGGTGAGCAGGCCGAGGGCTGCGGAGGTGTAGAACGCGGCGGCGACGTCGACCGGTAGATCGCTGCGGGCGGCCTCGATGTGCGGGCGGAGGTGGTCGCGGAGCAGGTCGCTGACGAGCCGGTGTAGGTGGCGCTGCACGACGCTGCCGCCGCGTCGGCCGCACAGCGCGCGGTAGAGGTCCCGGTGGCGGTACGCGTGGGCGAAGATCACGCCGGTCGGGCTGGTCGGATGGGGTGGCACACCCGGGCTGAGGGCGTCGAGGTCGCGCTGCAGATCGGTGCGCAGGTCGTCGAAGCCGGCCAGCAGCAGGTCGTCCTTGTCGCGGTAGTGGGTGTAGAAGGTGGAGCGTCCCACGTCGGCGCGGTCGAGGATGTCCTGAACAGTGATCCGGTCGTAGCCCTTCTCAGGGATCAGGGCGACGAGCGCCTCGCGAAGAAGGCGCTGGCTGCGCCGGATCCGGCGGTCCTGTCCCGGCATCTCGCATCCTCGCTTCCCGAACAGTTGTCGGCGGATGTCCGGTAACGGATCGTGGCCCTGTTCTGGTCGTTGAACCGGCTCGCTGCCCGTGACCATACTCGAACATGGTGTTCGACATCGTACGAGTGTTCGGCTGTGGCCGGCAGCTCCGGCCGGGTCAGCGGTAGGGAGACGCCCGATGTACCTGCCCCCACGATCTCGTCGTCTGCTGCTGGCCGCCCACATCACCGTCACGGTGGGTGCACTGGGCGCCGACGCGGCACTCCTGGCGCTGGCGGTGTCCGGCCTGCGCGACACCGACCCACGCACGGTGTACCCGGCGGCGTACCTCCTCGGCCGGTGGCTGGTCGCGCCGTTGGCCGTCGGCAGCGTGCTGACCGGCCTCGCGCTGGCGGCCGCCGGGCCCTGGCGGCCACTGCGGCACGGCTGGGTCACCGTCAAGCTCACACTCGCGGCGGTACTCGCCGCAGCCGCCCTGGCCCTGCTCGTACCCCGGCTCGGGCACGCCGCCGCAGCCGCGGTCGGGTCATCGACGGCGGGCGTGCCCCGCGGCGACCGGGTCGTGGCGGTAGCGGCACCAGCGGCGGCACTGCTGGTCCTCGGGACCAACGTGGTCCTCAGAGTCTTCAAGCCGGGCCGGCGGCGGCCCGCTCGGGCGGCAAATTCGGAGGTGGCAAATGCAGCCGATCGTCAACGTTGAGCAGGCGCAGGCGTGGAACGGACCGGAAGGCAGGCACTGGGCCGACCACGCCGCCCAGTGGGACGCAGTCAGCGCAGAGCTCAACGAACCACTCCTGGCGGCGGCCCGGATCAAGCCGGACGACCGGGTGCTCGACCTCGGCTGCGGCAACGGCCAGATCACCCGCCTGGCCGCCCGCCGCGCCCAGGACGGATACGCGCTCGGCGTCGACCTCTCCGGCCCGATGCTGCAAACAGCGCGGGCGCACGCCGCCAGCGAAGGGTTGACCAACGTCCGGTTCGAGCAGGGCGACGTGCAGGTGCACCCGTTCCCGCCCGGCGAGTTCGATGTCGCCCTCAGCCGAGGCGGACTGACCTTCTTCACCGACCCCGCGGCGGCCTTCACCAACATCGCGCACGCGCTGCGATCCGGCGGGCGCCTGACGTTCACCTGCGCACGAGCCGTCGACGCACAGCAGTGGTTCACCGTATTCATGACCGCACTCGTCGGCCGCGTCCCGCACACCGACCCGAGGGCGGCGTCCGAGCCGGGCATGTTCTCCCTGGCCGACCCCCAACGCATCGACGAACTGCTGACCACAGCCGGCTTCCGCGACATCACCATCACCGGCCTCGACCCCGCCATGACCTACGGACACGACGCCGCAAGCGCCACCCAACTCGTGCTCGGCACCGGACCGGCACGCGCACTGCTCGACGACGGCGACCGGCACGCCGCGACCCGAGCGCGGGTCGCGCTCACCACCGCGCTGAGCACCTACGAGCATCCCGACGGCGTCCAGGTGAAGGGAGCATTCTGGCTCGTCACCGCCGCAACGGAAACAGATGATCAGCGATTCGTGCGCTGAGGGCAATGCCCCAGCCGCCGACGCGCACCCGCAGGCTGCCGCCGCCCGACTCTGCCGAGATCAGGGCATCGACCATCAGACGTTGTTGGAGCCGACTTGCCGCCGCGCCAACGACACGCAGCTCGAGAGCTTGACACGCGTGACGGCCACCGGAAGAGGATGGGCAATGACGTCAGTCCTCTCGACGCCGCCCGCCATCCCCGCCGGCACACTCGCCGACGACCCGCAACCCGTGCTCTCCACCACCGGAGGCCTGCTGCTGCGGCCCTGGGAGGCGACCGACGCCCCAGTCTTCTTCGCCGCCTATCGCGACCCCGAGATCCAGCATTGGCATACCCGCCAACCCGTATCCGAGGATCAGGTCGGTGAATGGTTCGACCAGTATCGCCAGGACTGGGCACAGGAGAAGGGTGCGCATTGGGCGGTGACTCGCAGCGGCGGTGAGGTGCTGGGGCGCATTGCCATGCGCGGAATAGATCTCGATGACGGTGTCGCTGGGTGCGCATACTGGGTACTCCCGGCCGCCCGCGGCGCAGGCGTGGCCTCCCGCGCGCTCAGGGCCGTTAGCATCTGGGCCCTTGGCGAGGCGGGCTTCCACCGCTTGGAGTTGGATCACTCGATCCGCAACAAAGCGTCCTGCCGGGTCGCCGCCAAATCCGGCTTCCTTCTGGAGGGCACCAAGCGGAGCGCCGCCGTGCACTCCGACGGTCGACACGACATGCACCTACACGCCCGCATCCGGGACGACGAGCAACTCACCTGATTTCAGTTCATACCAGCATTGATCGGCGCCCGTCTTATCGGCAGGCTCCGCCGCACGGGCACACAACGTCGTCGGGGGAGCGGCCTACGCTGGACTGGTGCGGATCCGTATCGAGGGCCACGACCTTCCCGGACGCGATTGCGGCGGCAGCGACGATTTCCCCGGCTACCGCAACATCCACATCGGCGTGCAGCGCCGCGAGCGACCAACACAGTGGCTCGACCTGCAGCCGGGCGACGCTGCGGCAGTGAGGTGGAACCTGGATTGCACTGCCGCGACCGTTACCAAAGGCGGCCTCGACGTGCGCGGGCCCTACATTCAAGGCGGCCCGGGACAGCGCTTCATCTACCTGTCGTGGGGCGAGGTCGACGGCACCGGCACGTTCACGATGTTCCGGCGGGCCAAGCTGTGGCTTGACAGTGTTGAGATCTCCACCGCGCATGCCGCGATCTCCGGCGGCACGCTGATCGCGAGACTGGGGCTCACCGACGCCAAAGGCCACCCGCTCTGCGCCGCCGTCCGACCTCCGAAGGTCACCTGGTCCGCCGCGTAAGAGAGACCGTCAACGTGGCCTAGCGAGGAATCCCGGTCCCTTTAGGACTCCGTTGGGGAATGGCCAAACCATGACGTGTCGCTTTCAGCTGGCGAGGTCGAGTTGGGTGAGGTGGCTGGTTCGGGTTTGGCCGAGTGG
>NZ_JBIDCT010000041.1:0-21625 GCF_043204735.1 Micromonospora sp. NPDC047740 | reverse complement strand
GCAAACTACTAGCCCGAATCCCCGTCGGCCGCGGCCCACACGGCCTCACCATCTGGCCCCAACCCGGCCGCTACTCCCTCGGCCACACCGGAAACATCCGGTAGGGCCGACCGGCCGCGGCCGGGACGGCCGCGGCCGCCGCTTCCGTGCTCCGTCGCGCTCAAGAATCTGTCGCGGCGGGCTCGAAGGCGGGGTCGTCGTCCCAGGCCAGCGAGCTCAACTTCCAGCCCGACGGGGTTTTGACGAACTGGGTCGTCTTCATGCCCCGGCCCTCGAACCACTCGCCGTTGAGATAGCCGGACTTCTGGTACTCGCTGAACCGGTGGGCGATCGCGCCGTAGATTTCGGTGGTCTCCGCGGTCTCCCATTCCCGGAACTCGGTCAGCGTCCCGTCGGTAAGGATCTTCTCGCGAGGTTCGACGAACTGGGACAGGTTGTAGACCACCGGGGTCGCACCCACATTGTTGATGATCATCCCTTCGGGGATGAACACCTCGTAGATCGCCTCGACGTTCGGCCTGACGCCGCCGGCGTTGGCGAAGGCGCCCAGGAAGGTGGCCATCAGGCCGTCGAGTTCGGCCTTCACAGCAGCGGACATGATGCCCGTGGGGGCGAGAGGGGCCGGTCGACCGGCGTGGCGGGCCCGCCACTCGTCGGCCAGCACGGACCAGATCTCGAGGTCGATCCGTCCGCCCGCGCCGTCCGGGTAGACCTGACGCAGCGTCCCGTCGCGGCTCATGCCCAGCCGCTGCGCGACCGCGATGCTGCGCTCGTTGCGCGCGTTGGTGCGCCACTCGACGCGAGCAATGCCGCGTTCTTCGACGGCCCAGTCGATGATCCGCTCCGCGGCGCGGGTGATCAGCCCGCGGCCCTGTGCGCCGGGCTCCAGCCAGCAGCCCGCTTCGCAGACGCGCAGCGCGGTGTCGAAGGAGACGAACATGACGCCGCCGACCAGGCGGTCGTCCAGCCAGATGCCCCAGATGCCGCCGCTGTCCTGAGCCCGCTTGTCCGCGTAACGCTGCAGCACCGCGCGGGCCTCGCCGACGTCGCGGGCGACGAAGGCGGGTGAGACCCACGGCGCGATGTGCTCGCGCGCCCGGTCCAGGTGCGCGAGAAATTCCTCGGCCTGCCACGGTTCCAGTGGGCGCAGCACGGCCGAGTCGGCGAGCGGCAGCGCGAACATCATGACCTCCGTACATAACAAACGTTTGGCATGTACGCTAGCAGGCCATGAGCCCCGCACGCACGGACCATGACTCCCGCCGCCAGGACGTCTCGGAGGCGGTTTGGCAGGTCCTGGCCGAGCACGGCTTCGGCGGCCTCACCATGCGCGCCGTAGCAGCAGCCCTGGGCTCCTCGACCGGACTGGTCACCCACTACTTCGCGGGCAAGCGCGAACTGATCGCCCACGCCCTCGACATCCTCGAGGAGCGCACCGCGCACCGCCCCCGGCGGGCCGCTCCCGCACCCGGACTGGCGGCGCTACGCACGCAGATGCTCAACATCCTCCCGCTGACCCCCGCCGCAGCGGCGATGAACCGGATCTGGGTCGGCTCCTGGGACGTCGCCCTGTCCGACCCCGACCTGTTCGCCGCCCAGAGCCTTCGCTACGAACGTATCCGCGCAGGCCTGCGCGCCTCCATCGAGGAAGCACAACAGATGGGCGAACTTCCCGACGGGGACCCGGGCCGGCTCGCGACCATCGTGCTGTCGTTCACCCACGGCCTGGTGGTCCAGGCACTGTTCGACCCCGAGCGGCTGCCGGCCGCGACACAGACCCGACTCGTCGACGACTTCCTCGCAGCGCTCACCCGCGAAACCGCATGACCACCTACTCGCGCCGGCACTCGCCAGCAGCAAGGAGTCCTTTCCGCTTAAGCATTTAGAACCCGCCCCTACCGCCCGGGGGCCTGTCGCTTGGATCACCTGATCCAGCCGCCTGGATCACCCCGCACCAATCGGCGGTAGCCTCGGCCCCCATGAGCTGGCTGCCTGAGGACTACGTCCACCCCGTCTACGTGCCGCTGCCCAACACCACGCTTCACCTACGGCCGATCCGGGAGGCAGACGCCGCGCGCGACTACCCCGCCGTGATGGGCTCCCGAGAGCGCTTGTGGGAGATCTTCGGCCCGGCCTGGGCTTGGCCCAAGGAGACGATGACCTATGAGGCGAACCGCATCGACTTGCTGCGGCACGAGAAGGAGATAGCCGCGCACCAGTCCTTCAACTACGCGCTGCTGGACAAGGAGGAGACGGCGATCTTCGGCTGCGTCTACATCGACCCGCCCGAGCGCACCGGCTCCGACGGAGAGGTCTCCTGGTGGGTGGTGGACGACCTCGTAGGCGGCGAGGTGGAGCGCGCGCTCGACGCGCTGGTGCCGCAATGGATCGCCGCCGACTGGCCCTTCCAGCAGCCCCGTTATCTGGGCCGCGACATTACCTGGCAGGACTGGCTCGCGCTGCCGCGCGCCTCGTGAAACGTCCGAGGCGGCGCCCGGATCATGCCATGAAGATCGTCTGATCGTTGTGTGGATGTCGTTGGCGGATGCCCAATGGGCATGGATCGAGCCGTTGCTGACGTCCTGTCGACCAGCCACCCAGCGTCGGCGACGTTCGGCGCTGAAGCGGGAATCTCCCGCCTTGCGAGGATGTCATTCCTGCCCGGTTCCCGACCGGACCGCATCGGATTCCTGCGACACCACCGGCGCGCCACACCACTCGCCGAACGCGACGCATAGCTGCTCATCCCGTCGGCCGGGGTCGGACTCCTCGGATACCCAGGCGATGTACCCGTCGGGGCGGACCAGGGTGAGCGGGGTGGCCGCCGTCGGGGTGACCACGCGGACCCGGTCGCCCCAGGCTCGCGCGGCCGCCGCATCGGCTCCTGACGGCGCGACGAGGACGAACATGCCGCCGCGCAGCGCCTCGGCGAGCCGTCCGCCGGCCTGGTCACCGGCGAGCGGCAGGTCCTCCGCGCGGGTGCCGACTTGCGGGTGCGCGCCGCGCGGGGCGACGTACCGGATGCCGACACCGGAGATCATGCCGGCCATCCGCCGCCTGGCCGGTCCGAGCCGCAGCGCGATGCGCAGGATCATGGTGCGGGCCACCTGGGCCGGCCGTGACCGGATCAGGGCCAACCGGATGATCGCGCCGCTGCCGCGCAGCACCATCCGCCCGACCGGGTGCCGTTCAGCGTGGTAGGTGTCCAGCAACCCGTCCGCCGCACGGCCCTGCACCGCGGCAGCGAGCTTCCAGCCGAGGTTCGCCGCGTCCTGCAGGCCGGTGTTCATGCCCTGGCCGCCGGCGGGCGAGTGCACGTGCGCCGCATCGCCGGCGAGGAAGACGCGGCCCACCCGGTACTGGGGCGCCTGCCGCTCGTCGCTGTGGAAGCGGGACATCCAGCGCGGGTCGTGCATGCCGAAGTCGGTGCCGAGCGCCTCGCGGGTCACCTCCCGTAGCTCGGTGAGGTCCACCGGCACGCCGTCCGGCTGCTGGTTGCGCCGGTTCCAGGCGAAGACGCGGTACCAGCCGTCGCCGAACGGTGCGACGAAGGCGAATGCGTCGCCGACCGCGTTGACCATCAGGACGTCGCGGGGCGGTTCGGCCAGCCGTACGTCGGCGAGCATGAGCGAGGTGACCACGGCCTTGCCGGGAAACGGCAGACCGAGCGCCGCCCGGACGCGGCTGCGGAGGCCGTCGGCCCCGACGACGTACGACGCCCGCACGGTCACCGGTCCATCCTGGGTGGTCACGTCGACGTCGACGCCGTCGGCGTCCTGCCGCAGGCCGGTGACCTCGGCGCCGCGCACCAGGTTCGCCCCTGCCGCCACGGCCCGCCGCTGAAGCAGCCGCTCGACCTGGTACTGCGGGGTGATCAGAACGAACGGGTGCCGGCTCGGCAGCGAGGAAAGGTCGACCCGGACACCACCGAAGAGTCGCAGCGACGGCACCTGGGCGCCGGTGGCGATCAGTTCGTCGGCCAGTCCCCGGGCGTCGAGTTGCTCCAGGGTGCGGGCGTGCACCGCGAAGGCGCGGGTGAGGTTGGACTCCTCCAACCGGCGTTCCAACACGGTGGTGCGTACGCCCGCAGCGGCCAGGTCGCCGGCGAGCAGCAGCCCGGTCGGGCCGGCGCCGACGATCACGACGTCGTTCTGCTGGCTGATCATGACAACTCCCCGTAAGTCAACAATCGTTGACATTGACGGTAGGCCCGTCCGGAGATTGAGTCAACACCTGTTGACCTACACTCGTTGACATGACCGCTCCCAGCCGCGCCCGCCGCTCCGACACGACCCGCGAGGCGATCCTGCGCGCCGCCCGGGAACGTTTCGCCGCCGACGGGTACGACCGAGCGACCATCCGGGCGATCGCCGCCGACGCCGGCATCGACCCGGCGATGGTGATGCGCTACTACGGCAACAAGGAGAAGCTGTTCGCCGCGGCGGCCGAGTTTGACCTGCACCTGCCCGACGCCCGCCAACTCCCGCGGGAGGACCTGGGCGAGGCGCTGGTCCGCCACTTCCTGCACCGGTGGGAGGTGGACGACTCACTGGCCGCGCTGCTGCGAGCGGCCGTGACAAACAATGCCGCCGCCGAGCGGATGCGGCAGATCTTCGCCACCCAGGTCACCCCGGCCGTCGCCGCCGGCTGCCCCGACCCGGCCCAGGCCGGGCGGCGGGCCGGGCTCATCGCCAGTCAGATCCTCGGCCTCGCCCTGTGCCGGTACGTCGTGCAGCTACCGCCCGTCGTGGCGATGACGCCGGACGAGCTCGCCGCCCAGGTCGGCCCCACCCTGGACCGCTACCTCACCGGCGCCGACTGAGGCGGCGAATAGGTTCCTCGAACAGCGGCTGGCGTAAGCAGATCCGCTCCGGCATGGCTGCCGCGTTCGGATGGCGGAACCTACGAGCTGGGCGGACTGGCCCTGCTGGACCTGCGGGACAAGCGGATCCTGCACGAGATTCCGTTGCAGGTAAGCGGCTCGGTACCGGCCCGGCGCCGCGCCCCTGGTCGCTCCGCCGGCAAATCAGCGGCGCAGGCGGCGGGCGCGGGAGCCGGCGCGGTCGGCGCGAAGCAGGCAACGTCGGTCGGCGGGAGCGCGACAGGCGTAGGAGCTACCGCTGTTGTTCTTCAACAGCTGCCCGATGATCGGCGAGCCGCCAATTCGTAGGTTTGGCACAGCCGCTTGGTAGCTTCTGACTGGCGCAGAGGACCGGGGCGGTGTTTGTCGGCGGCGGTCAGCCGGCAGGCGAAGCCGCCCACCTGTGACCGCTGGCAAGAGAGGCTGGTGTTCGCTTGCGGACGCGCGTTCCCGGGTCGGGGCCTACGGTTGGGATTCGCGTGATCGGGCGCTTTGTCGTGCCGGCTCTGTTCGCAGCGCTGTTCGCCGCTCCGCTGTGGTTGATGGTGGTTGGCTCACTGCGACCGGTCGGCCTGCCCCCGCCACGCACGCTCGAACTGTTCCCGCCCGAGCCGACGTTGGCCGCCTATGCTCGGCTACCCAGGCTGATACCTCTGTTCACCTACCTGGCGAACTCGGCGCTGGTCGTTGCACTTGCCGTTCCGTTGACCGTCCTCGTGGCCTCGCTGACCGGCTTCGGTCTCCGGTTGCTCACGCCGGCGGCCCGGCGGCGGGTGGTTTTGGGTCTGCTGGTGGTACTCCTCGTGCCGGTTACCGGGGTGTGGGCGACCCGATTCGAACTGTTCCGGCTGGCCGGCGTGGTCGACACGTATGTCCCGCTGCTGGCCCCGGCCGTGCTCGCCGGCAGCCCGTTTCTTGTGCTGCTGTATGCCTGGAGTTTCGGCGGTATACCGGACACTCAGCTGGCGGCGGCTCGGCTGGAAGGCGCCGGGTGGCTGACCGTCTGGCGCCGGGTGGCCCTGCCCCAGGTACGTCCGGCGACCATGGCGGTGGCGGTCCTCGCCTTCACCTTCCACTGGTCCAACTTCATCGACCCGCTGCTGTACCTGCACAACGGTGACCGCTACACCTATCCATTGGGTTTGCAGTTCCTGCGCCTGCTGAATCCCACCGACTGGCCGCTCTTGATGGCTGGCTGTGTGATCGCGACCGTGCCGTGCGCGGCGGTGTTCCTGCTGGCCCAACGGATCCTGTTGAACGACAACCCGTTGACGGCATTGAGATCTGGAGGTCGCCGATGAATGGCGGTGTACGGCCGTGGGTGGCGCTCGCCACCGCGGCCCTGATGGTCGGCTTGGCCGCCGGCTGCGGTGGCGCCGGTAGCACGGACGACGCGGCGAAAGTGACCGTGGTGTTGGCGGGCAACGCCGAGGAGATAGCTGGCTACCGCAGCCTGGTCGCCGCCTTCGAGAAGACCGATCCCGGCGTCGACGTCACCCTCTCCCCGGTCGCCACGCAGGACGAACTGATGGCGCGATTGACCACGTCGTTCGCGGGCGGGAATCCCCCCGATGTCTTCCTGTTGAACTACCGCCGTTACGGTCAGTTCGCGGCGCAGAAAGCGATCGAGCCCGTCCAGTCCTACCTGGACGGCAGCAAGGTGCTGAAGGAAAAGGACTTCAGCCCGCGAGCCCTGGAGGCCTTCCGCTTCGACGGGGAGCAGTTGACCTGCCTCCCGCAGAACATGTCGTCGCTGGTCGTCTACTACAACGCTGACCTGTTCGCCAAGGCGGGCGTGCCGCTGCCGAAGGCGGGTTGGAGCTGGGCGGACTTCCTGTCGGCGGCGCAGGCCTTGACCGGCGACGGTGTGTACGGTGTCGGTGTGGCGCCGTCGATCGCCCGGGTCGCGCCGTTCGTGTGGTCCAACGGTGGTGAACTCGTCGACGACACGGACCAGCCCGCCGCGCTGACCCTCACCCGCAACACGGCCACGCGCAAGGCCCTCGACTGGTTCCTCGACCTCCAACTGGTGCACCATGTGGTGCCACCGGACGCCGAGGAGCAGAGCGAATCAAGCGAGGCACGGTTCCTGCGCGGCGGCTTGGGCATGTACCTGAACAGTCGGGTGGCGGTGCCGACACTGCGCACCATCAAGGGCTTCGAATGGGATGCGGCGTCACTGCCGGTGGCGCCAGGAGGCGCACCGGCCTCGATCCTGCACAGCGACGCCTACTGCATGGGCGCGGGCCGGTCGGACCATGGTGCCGCCTGGCGATTCATCGAGTTCGCCATGGGGGTGCAGGGTCAGGAGATTCTCGCCGAGTCGGGCCGCACGGTGCCCTCCCGCCTCGACGTCGCCAACTCCCCCGCGTTTCTCGCCGCGGATCGGCCCCCACGCTCGTCGGGTGTCTTCCTGGACGCCGAGCCGCACCTGCGCGCCACACCACGCACTGCCACCTGGGCTCGGGTGGAGCGGGAGGCCGACAAACTTCTCGAAGAGGTGTTCTACGGACGGGTTGGGCGGGAGGAAGGACTGCGCCAACTGGAGGAGCAGATCCGGCCACTGTTCACCCTTGAGGAGGGAACCGGCCGGTGAGCATCGAGCACCACGCGATCCGACTGGAGTCACTGGCCAAGTCGTACGGAAAGGTCAGCGCCCTCGACGGCGTTGATCTGGAGGTCCGGGTAGGTGAGCTGGTGACCCTGGTCGGACCGTCGGGCTCGGGCAAGTCGACCATCCTGCGCCTGATCGCCGGACTGGAGCGACCTGACGGCGGCCGGATTCTCGTCAACGGTCAGGATGTCGCTGCCCTCCCGCCGCACCAACGCGCGGTGGCGATGGTTTTCCAGGACTACGCGCTCTACCCGCACCTGACCGTGCGCGGCAATCTGCTCTTCGGACTGCGGGTGCGCCGGGTCCGGCGCGGCGAGGCCGAACAGCGGGCGCAGCAGGCCGCCGAGCGCCTGGGCATCGCGGACCTGCTCGACCGCTACCCCGACCAGATGTCCGGCGGGCAGCGTCAGCGGGTCGCCCTGGCCCGGGCTGTCCTGCGCGACCCCCGCGTCTACCTGTTCGACGAGCCGATGGCCAGCCTGGACGCGCCGCTGCGCTTCGCCACCCGCGCCGACCTGCTGGCCCTGCACCGCGAGCTCGGCACTGCGACGATCTACGTCACGCACGACCAGGCGGAGGCGATGACGCTCGGCGACCGGGTGGCGGTGCTGCACGGCGGGCAGGTGCGCCAGGTCGGCAGGCCGCAGGAGGTTTACGACCGGCCGGCCGACACCTTCGTCGCCGGTTTCCTCGGTAGTCCACCGATGAACCTGGTCCCGGGCGGGGGTGTGCTGGGCGGCACGGCCGACGTGACACTCGGCGTACGGCCGGAGGATCTGGCGCTCGACGCCGACGGGCCCCTGGAAGCCACGGTCGAGGCGGTGGAGGCGCTCGGCAGTGAGGCGATCGTGCTCACGCGCTGTGCGGACAGTACGCGGTTGGCGGTACGAACCGGGCCGCGGCCGGGTGTGCGGCCGGGCGATCGGGTACGGCTTCGCCCTGACCCGAGCCGGATCCACCGCTTCGATGCCGACAATGGGCGGCGCCGGTGAAGACTGGCCGGGCCAGACGTCCCCTCACCGCCTGGGCGTTCCTCGCACCGTACGCCGTCGCGGTCGTGTTGCTGATCGCGGTTCCCGCCCTGCTCAATGTGGGCTACGCCTTCACCGACCACACCGGACTCACCCGCGATCCACAGTTCGTGGGCCTGGCCAACGTCCGTCGGCTGCTCTCCGACGGCTTCCTGCTCGACAGTCTGCAGGCGTCGCTGTTCCACGTGGCGCTGGCGGTACCGGTCCGAATGCTCGCCGCCGTGGGGCTCGGGCTGCTACTGGCCGCACCGCGCCCGGGCGGTCGGTTGTTCCGGGCCGCTGTCTACCTGCCGACGGTCATCCCGGACGTGGCGCTGGCGGTGCTGTTCCTCTGGGTGCTCAATCCGATGTACGGCCCGCTGAACCAGCTCCTCGGACTGTTCGGCCACCCCGGTTACACCTGGCTGGCCGATCCGATGACCGCGCGGATCGGGGTCGTCCTCATGCTGGCGTTCCCGATCGGGGAGGGATTCATCGTCGTCCTCGCCGCCCGCCGACTCCTGGACGGCCGGCTGTACGAGGCAGCGGCGCTGGAAGGTTGCGGCCCGATCGGTCAGCTTCGGCGACTCACGCTGCCGCTGCTCGCGCCGATACTGGTGCTACTCGCGGTCCGGGACACGATCCTCACCCTGCAGGTCAACTTCGTCCCGGCGTACGTCCTTACCGACGGCCGGCCCGCCAACGCCACGCTGTACCTGCCGGTCTACATCTTCGACCAGGTCTTCGAGTTCTCCGGGTTCGCCTACGGTTCGCTCATCACGATCATGCTCATGGCGGTCACCGCCGTCATCATCGCCCTGCAGCTGCTGATGGTGCGGCGCTGGCGCGTACTGCGTTGATCGTGACATCCTGCTTCAGTGAGAGTCCGGGTGGTTGCCCTCGTCGTCGCGGTCGCGTCGCTCGCCGGCTGCGGCGACGGCGCGGAGTCACGCCGCGGCGCCGATCCCGGCCGCGCGATGCTCGCGAACCTGCCCAGCTGCGACCGGGTGCCGCTCGACGACGACCCCGAGATCAGCGCCGACGTCACCGGGCTGGTGCTGCCCGACGGTGCCCGGATCACCTCGGTGGTCGAGCAGGGCGTGCTGACAACGGTTGAAGCCACCGTCCGGATGACCCCACTGGACGTACGCGGGCACTACGAAAACCGCGACGACATCGACCTGCTGCGCGCCGAGGACGAGACGTTCGAGGCCGAGGTGCTGATCCGCACGCCACAGCGGCGGATGTACCTGCGGGCCGGCGCGCTCTGCGCGGACGGCACGAGCCTGACCGCGGTGGTGGGCCCGGACTCCGACGACGCGGGGCTGCCGCAGTTCCACACCGACTAGGCACCGGACCAGCTCAACAGGTGTCCTAAGACGACAGTACGAATCCCTTCAGATGCTTGGTGACGTTTGACGTCACCGTGTCTAAGGTGCGTACGGACGACCGGTCATCCCGGTCGCATCCGACGGACAGGGAGAGATCCCATATGAATCGAACCCTCCTGCGACGTCGTCGCGGCCTCACGGTGGCAGCAGGCCTGGCGCTGCTGACCGCGGTCGCGCTGACGGCATCCCTCACGTCCGCCAACGGCCAGGAATCGTTGGCCACGAGCACGCCGACCGGGCCGATGGAGCTGCCCGATGAATGGATGACCGCCCAACGGCTCAGCGACGGCAGCACGGAGCTGTCCACGGCCAAATACGCCAAGGCACGCGGTGAGGCGAACCAGCTCGCCGCGCACACCCGCAGCGTCTACCGCAACCTGGCCGACCGGAACTGGAACTTCTTCGGCCCGACCAACATCGGCGGCCGGGTGGTCGACATCGCGGTGGATCCCCAGGTCGAGGACCAGATCTTCATCGCCGCCGCCTCGGGAGGCATCTGGAAGTCCAGCGACGCCGGTGCGACATTCACCGCCGCGTGGCCGGGCAACTCCGGCCAGAGCATGGGTGCCGTCGCCATGACCAGCAACGGGGTGCTCTTCGCCGGCACCGGTGAGCCGCAGCCGGGCGGCGGCTCGATCACCTTCGGCGGCGACGGCATCTACCGCTCCCGTGACCGGGGTGCGACGTGGCAGCACGTCGGCCTGAAGGACAGCCACGCCATCGCCCGCTTCGCCATCGACCCGAGCAACGAAGACCGGATCTTCGCCGCGGCGACCGGCAACCTGTTCGTCCCCGGCGGTGAGCGGGGCGTCTATCTTTCGGAGAACGGTGGCGACACCTGGCGCCAGGTTCTTGCCGCGCCGAACGACACCACCGGCGCGACCGAGGTGGTGATCGACCCGAGCAACCCGGCTCGCATGTATGCGGCGATGTGGGACCACCGGCGTGAGCCGCACCAGCGCACCTATGGTGGCCCCGGTTCCAGCATCTGGCGTTCCGACGACGGCGGCCAGAACTGGCAGCGGATGACCAACGGCCTGCCGACCGACGCCGATCAGGGCCGCTGGGGGCTGGCGGTCGCCCCGAGCAACCCGCAGCGCCTGTACGCCTACGTCGGCACGGCCCTCGGCCCGTTCCGCGCGTTCTACCGCTCGGACGACGGCGGCGACACCTGGACGCAGACCCCGGTCACCGCCAACCAGGCATCCCAGTCCACCTTCAGCTGGTGGTTCGGCAAGCTCTTCGTCGACCCGAAGGATCACAACCACGTCTTCCTCACCGGGGTCAGCCTGATGCGCTCGACCAACGGCGCGCAGAGCTTCTCCTCCGTCGGCGGCCCGCACGCCGACCAGCACGTGCTGCGGTGGGACCCGAAGAAGCCCAACCGGGCCTACCTGGGCAACGACGGCGGCTTCTACCGGTCCGACAACAACGGCGCGAGCGGATGG
The DNA here is from genome assembly GCF_043204735.1 of Micromonospora sp. NPDC047740. NCBI lineage: Bacteria > Bacillati > Actinomycetota > Actinomycetes > Micromonosporales > Micromonosporaceae > Micromonospora > Micromonospora sp. NPDC047740. The sequence goes on along the minus strand of NZ_JBIDCT010000041.1, from coordinate 10,301 downwards.
GTGAAGTCGACCCACGAGCCGTACACCCAGTTCTACACGGTGGATGTCGCCGAGACCGACCCCGTACTGAAGGTCGGCGGCGCTCAGGACAACGGCTGCAACCGCGGCTACAACGGGCCGGGTGGCGCGTGGAACGCCATCGGCTGTGGTGACGGCCTCCAGGTGATCATCCACCCCGAGAACCCGAACATCGTCTTCGGGTGCAGCCAGTACGGCGCCTGCTACCGGTCGGAGAACGCGGGTGGGACGCCTCGCCAGAGCATCAGCACCGGCCAGACGGTGTCGCAGCGGCGCAACTGGCTGACGCCACTGCAGTTCGACCCGAGCGACCCCAACGTCATGTACTACGCCGGGAACATCGTCAACCGGTCGACGGACAACGGTCGTACGTGGACGGCGATCAGCCCGGACCTCACCGGTGGCGGCCCCAACGACCCGTCCGGCTACCCGTGGGGCACCGTCAGCACGATCGCGGCCGCCCCGACCGACGGTAACAAGCTCTACGTCGGCACGGACGACGGCCGGCTGTGGTGGACCGACGACCTCGGGCAGAACTGGAACCGGGTCGATCAGGCGCAACTGCCGGGTACGTGGGTGACCCGGGTCGCGGTGCACCCGAAGGACAAGAACATCGCCTACGCCACGTTCTCCGGCTTCCGCTCCGGCAGCGACCGCCCGCACGTGATGGTCACTGCCGACGGGGGCCGCACCTGGACGGACATCGGCCGCGGCCTGCCCGACGCACCGGTGAACTCCGTGGTACCGACCTCGGACGGGCTGCTGCTGGTCGGAACCGATGTCGGGGTGTACGTCTCCGGTTGGAACGGCGGCGAGTGGGCCTCCCTCGGCGCGGATCTGCCGAACGCGGCCGTGATGTACATGCGCTACCACGAGCCGACCCGCCAGTTGAGTGTGGCCTCGTTCGGTCGGGGCATCTACGACCTCGCGGTGCCCCGGTGCCCCGCGGCCTCGACCAAGCTCCCCTTGCGCGCGCCGGGCGTCGGCGTCGTGGGGGCGCTCGCCTCGTGCCGAGCGGGATAACGATCCAGATGTAGTCAGGGCGGGGATCTGGAGGCAAGCCTCCAGATCCCCGCCCTCTTTCTTGGCTGCCGTCCGGCTCGGCGGACCGTGCGCTACTCGTAGCCGGCTGGCAAGCCCGCTGTCGCGGCCGGTCCTGGTTGCGGCGGCAAGTGCGGTCAGGCGCAGATGTCGCCAGGTGACGAGGCCGCTCGACGGCGGACAGCTGTTTGCCGTCGAGCACCACAAGTGCCCAACTGCCGCCGAGATGTCGGTGTAGATCCGGCCCCGGTTCGGCGGGTCCTGGATGATCGCGTGCAGGCACAGACCGCCCGCGCCGCGCTGCCACGACGGCCCGGTCGGTGGTACGCGAGGCAGTGAACTCGGTCCACTTTCTGTCCGCCGTCGGTGGACAGGTTATGCCGGCTCCGCCCTAGAAGCGATGACTGGGTCTGGCTCGCCGAGCGGGCCGTCGATTCTGTGATCGCTCGCATCACTCGTTCTATTGCTCACTTGATGCGGATTCCGCCCATTATGACCGGAATCAACCTACGATGAGGTCTCTTCATGGAGGTGAAGGCCATGCCGACGTATGTCGCGTTGCTGAACTGGACCGATCAGGGGATCCGAGGCTACAAGGACACGGCGAAGCGCGCCGAGGCCTTCGCCGCAGCGACCCAGAATCTCGGGGCGAATCTCCTGAACATTTACTGGACCGTCGGTCCGTACGACCTCGTGGCCGTCGTCGAGGCACCCGACGACGAAACCGCCACCGCGGCGTTCCTGCAGCTCGGTGGGGCGGGCAACGTCCGTACCACGACCCTGCGGGCCTTCGGTCGAGAGGAGATGGATCGCATCATCGCCAAAGCCGCTGGCTAAACGCCTTCCACACACCGCCTACGACAGGTGGAGCAGGTCGTTCCATCCGCAACCGACTGTATACCCGCGACGAGCAGCGGTCCGAGGAGCAGGGCCAGTGGAAGCATCCCCTACGGCGGAAATCGGCTTCCGAGGGGCCCTCGTGCTGTCGAAGCATGATCGCCGGACGGGCCGTTCGGAGCGTGCCGCCCTCGGCGATACTGGCTCTGCAAGCGTGAAGTTGAGGAGCCGCACGATGCGGGCAACCACGGCCGTCGATGCGGGCAACCGCGGTCGTCAGGCCAGGCACTTCGCGGGGGGCAGGTCCGCGGCGACCGGCAGGTGGATGACATACCGCTGGGTCGCCGCCCGTGTCCCAGCGCGGGGGCTATGAGCCGGGACGCCGCCCGCCACCGGCACCCACCGGTTCGATCACCTGCCAAAACTCCTTCGAAAGCTGGGCCATCGCATTCTCGAACTCGTCACGGGAAACAGCCTCACGTAGCGTCGTGAGCACCGCGGGGACAACGGCACCGGCGAGCGCACGCTCGACGTCCGGGCGATCCCCCACCCGCCGCACGAACTCTTCGAACCCGAACGACGTGGCCCGTTCCCGTCCAAGCGGTCTGCGCAGGTGATCGGCCAGCTCGTCCGGAAGCTGATAGGCAAGGTCATCAGCCTGGCCGGCGCTGATCCGATCCGCCAATATCTCCAACGTCGCGCCGGTGAGTGTCGCCGCCTGATCGGTCGACACCTTTGCCCGCGTGGCCACGGCGTTGACAAAATCCTGGTACTCCACCCTGATCTCCTCTCCGGCCGGATCGCCGTCGAAGGGCCATTCGCGAGCCCTGACCCAAATGCGCCGCAGCGCCTTGCCAACACCTTGCTGCGCCGGTGGGTGACCCTGCCTCATCCCCATCGGGTGAATCGCCAAGGCGCGCTGCGGCGGGTCAGCGGCGTAGCCGGCGGGTGCAGGGACCGTCGTGGTCGGCGCGGAGCAGGCAGCGCCGGCCACCGGGCATGAGCAGGTCACAGAAGACCCGATGGCGTACGTTCTGGTCGTCCTCGACGGAGACGGTGGTCTCCCCCTGGTCCGTCTGCGGCAGGACGAGCAACCAGCGGCCGACCACCCGGGCCAGGCGCTGCGCGGCGGGCAGGTCGGTGGCGACGACCGGCAGGTGGATGACGTACCGCTGGGTCACCGCTCGTGTCCCCGGGCGTCTCGGGCGCGGGCCTGGTCGGACTGCCAGCGGCGCAGGGCGTCCTTGACGACGGCGGTCTCCCGGCGGCTGGCGGCCAGGGCGGCGTAGACGGTTGCCATGTCGCCGGCGACCCGGTCGAGGAACGCGTACACGTCGTCGGGGTTCAGGCCGCGGCGTCCGAGCCCGACCGGCTTGAAGCGGCGCTCGCGCACCTGCCAGGGCAGCAGACCGGTGTACGCGCTGGAGCGGTAGGTCGCTCCGCTCCCCCGGGCCGGTCGCTGGTGGCGGACGGTCATCCCGCAGTCTCCCTCGCTCGTCGTGGGTGGATGGGGTGGGGCCACCCGCCCTCCCCGCACAGGCGGACCCACCCCGGCCCTGCCACCGCAGCTCCACTCAGCAGTACGGCAGCACGGCTCTTGTGGTCAGCGTGTGACACCGCAGAGCCGCAGCGCAACATTCCACAGCGGATTTCTCGCCAGATGTATTGACTTTCTTTACTGAAACCTGTACGTGTTGCAGAGCGACGTCACGCAGTGTTGCAGGACGGAATCTAGGAGTGTTCGGATGGCCGAGGAGATCGGATCGACCGTGCCGCGCCGGCAGCTCGGCCGGCTGCTGCGCCAGTACCGCACCGAGGCCGGCGTGACCCTGGACGCCGCCGCCGAGGCTCTCGAATACAGCCGACAGAAGATCTGGCGCATCGAGTGCGGCTTGGGCGCGGTCCGGGTGCTCGACGTCAAGGCGATGTGCGAGCTGTACGGGGTCTCGGCGGAGATGACCGAGGCGATGAAGGGCCTGGCCACGGAGACGAAATCGAAGGGCTGGTGGCATGCGTACGGGGACGCGGTGCCGAGCTGGTTCGAGCTGTACGTCGGCCTGGAATCCGCCGCCGCCCACCTGCGCCAGTACGAGGAGACGCTCATCCCTGGCGTCTTGCAGACTCGTGAGTACGCCCTCGGCCTAGTCCGGCTCGACCGACCTTCGGCCAGCCAGGAGGAACGGGAGCGAGCGGTCGAGGTGCGCTTGCAGCGGCAGAGCCTGCTAACCCGTCGCCTGCCGAGGCCGCCGCAGCTAGATGCAGTGCTCTCCGAGGCCGTGCTCCGCCGCACCGTCGGCAACCGCGGAGTCATGGTTGGCCAGCTCAGCCGACTCATCCAAGCCGCCGAGTTGCCGAACGTGTCGATCCGAGTGCTCCCGTTCGCCGCGGGACCGCACTCCGGTGCAGTTGCCGGCTCCTTTGTGATCCTCGATTTTCCCGCCACGAAGGGCGGACGAGCGGCACCGGAGCCACCCGTCGCCTACAGCGAATCGCTGACCGGTGCTCTGTATCTCGACAAGCCTGATGAGTTGGCCGCCTACCGAGCCGCCTGGAAGAGCCTGGAGGCTATGGCGCTCGATGAGGCACAATCGACGGACATGATCAAGAGGATCATCGGGGAGGTGCGGCATGACTGACCTGACCGGCGCCGTCTGGCGCAAGAGCACCCGCAGCGGTGGCAACGGCGGCAACTGCGTCGAGGTCGCCACCAACCTCCCCGGCATCGTCGCCGTACGCGACTCCAAAGACCAGCTTGGTGCGCGCCTGAGGTTCGCACCGACGGCCTGGGCCAACTTCGTGCAGCGGATCAACGGCGGCGGCTTCGTGGACAGCCCGGCGCGATAGCGGGAACAGCCCGAATGCCAGTAGAGCCGGCCGTGAAAGACTGCTCGGGTGAACGACCTGACGGCTCGCGTGCGGGCCTTCGCCGAGGAACGCGACTGGCAGCAGTTCCACACGCCGAAGAACCTCGCCATGGCGCTCGCCGGCGAGGTCGGTGAACTCCTCGCCGAGTTCCAGTGGCTCACCCCCGAGCAGACCGCCGCGGTGATGGACGATCCCGAGGCTGGCGCGCGCGTCCGGTCGGAGATCGGCGACGTGATGATCTACCTGACCCGCCTGGCGGACGTCCTCGGCATCAACCTGGAGGAGGCTGCCTTCACCAAGTTGGCGGAGGTCGCCATCCGCTATCCCGTTGAACAGGCCAAGGGTTCCGCCGCCAAGCGGTAACAAGGCGTGCGAGGAGTTGATCTCTTCGCTACAGTCCACCAAGTACAGGCGCGTAACGACGGGCTTCCGGCTGCGGCCGGACACGCCCCCCATGCGCACGATCTCTTCGTGCTGCCCGGGGGCAAGTGTTGTCTGCGTTCCGCACCTCCGCCGATGGTCTCCTCCGCTACGCGGCCAGCGGCACGCTGGCCGATCGGGTCGCGGAGCACATCGGTCACAACGTGAGCGCCGCCGAACGGCGCTCCTGGGAGCGCAGCCTCACCGTGCTCGGGCAGGACCTGGTCGATGCCGGCCTGGGGCAGGTCGAGATGCTGGTGGAGTACCAACTGCCGCTGACCAGCAAGCGGATCGACGTGGTGCTCGCGGGCCTACATCCGAAGACCACCGAGGACTCCTACGTGATCGTGGAGCTCAAGCAGTGGTCGCAGGCGGAGTCCTACGAGGGGTCCGACCGGCTGGTCCTGGTGGAGCACGCCCGCGGTCCGCGGCTGCACCCCGGCGTGCAGGTCGGCGACTACTGCGAATACCTGACGGACTTCCTCGGCGTGCTCTCGCACCACCGCAGCCCGATCGTCGGGGCGGCGTACCTGCACAACGCCGTGGACCGGGACGTGAACGATCTGTTCCTACGGTGGCCCACCGAACAGAGCCGGATCTTCACCAAGCAGCGCCGCGGCCAGTTCCTCGACTATCTCCGGGCCCACCTGGCTCCGGCGTCGGGCGCGGCCGCCGCTGACCGCTTTCTCACCAGCTCCGTCCGCCCGAGCAAGCACCTTCTGTCGTACGCCGCCGCCGAGCTCAAGCAGCGGTCGCACTTCACGCTGCTCGACGAGCAGCGCTTGGCGTACGAGTTGGTCCTGCACGCCGTGGAGCGGGCGCGCTCCGCGGATCGCAAGTCGGTCGTGGTGGTCTCCGGCGGCCCGGGCAGCGGCAAGAGCGTGATCGCGCTGTCGGTGCTCGGCGAGTTGGCCCGGCAGGAGCGCGCGGTCATGCACGCTACCGGTTCGCGGTCATTCACGCAGACGCTGCGGCGCTACGCCGGCAAGGGCTCGACCCGCTTGAAGAACCTCTTCGGCTACTTCAACAGCTTCATGTCCGCCGAGCGCAACGGCTTGGACGTGCTGATCTGCGACGAGGCGCACCGGATCCGGGAAACGTCGGTCAACCGTTTCACGCCGAAGGCGAAGCGGGACAAAGCCCGCCTCCAGATCGACGAGCTGATCGCCGCCGCCAGGGTGCCGGTTTTTCTGCTGGACGAGCATCAGGTGGTCAAGCCGGGCGAGCTGGGCAGCGTCGATGTCATCTCCGCGTACGCGAAGCAGCTGAACCTGGACGTGGAGGTGGTGTCGCTGCACGACCAGTTCCGCTGCGGCGGTAGCGAGGCGTACGAGCAGTGGGTCCTCGACCTGCTCGGCCTCGACGGCGGCGAGCCCTCGGCCTGGACCGGCGACGGCCGCTTCGACCTGCGGCTGGCGGACTCGCCGGAGGCGATGGAGGCGTTCCTGGCGGCGAAGCAGGCCGCCGGGGAGACGGCGCGCTTGTCGGCGGGCTACTGCTGGCCGTGGAGCGACCCGCGCCCGGACGATTCGCTGGTGCCGGACGTGCGGGTCGGCGGCTGGGCCCGGCCGTGGAACGTCAAGAGCGACCGCAGCGTCGGTGACGCGCCGGGCAGCGCGTTCTGGGCCACCGACCCGAACGGCTTCGGCCAGGTGGGCTGCGTCTACACGGCGCAGGGCTTCGAGTACGAGTGGTCGGGTGTGATCCTCGGCCCGGACCTGGTCGCCCGCGACGGCCGGTTGATCACCCGGCGAACGGAGTCGAAGGACCCCGCCTTCCGCAGCCGCAAGGCACTCAGCGACTTCGAGGCGGACCGCTTGATCCGGAACACGTACAAGGTGCTGATGACCCGGGGAATGCGTGGCACCATGCTTTACTCCACCGACCCCGAGACACAGCACTATCTGGCTTCGCTGATCCGGGTGAACCGGGAAGTCGAGACGATGTACGAGACCGCTGTCGCTGGAACGACCCGACCCCGCTGAGGCGGGCCCGGTGTCGCGACGAGGCGATGGCTGAGGTGCATGCTGGCGGCGTTGTCCGACTCCCCTGCTGCGTTGATCGCGGCCATCGACGTGGAGTCGAGCGACTCGCGGCGCCCCTGACATCATTCGGCGGCGCTGGGATCACGGCACCGCCGGATCAGGGTGCTCGGCGCGGGCTCGCTCCGCCGCATCCTCCGCGACGAGGTTGTTGTCCGCCAGGAACGCGATCGCTCGCCGGAGGGCACGCGCGTTGCGGAAGTCCTGCCACACCGACACCAGGTGCGGGTACTCCTCATACAGTTCGTTCCGGAAGCGCCGGAAGGCGCCCCTGCCGTCGATCGCTCGATGCAGTCGTCGGCTGGCGCGCTCGTCGCTGAGCAGGTCCGCGAAGTCGACCATGTCCTCGTACCACACGTAGGACGGCAACGAGTCGATGGACACCACATCGAGTTCGTCGAGGTCGACGGGTGTCTTACCGTCGATGCCGCCATCGGCGGTCCAGAACATCACCTCTCCGGTTGCCGGGTCGATCAGCCACCGGTGCTCGTACGCGCTCTGGTCCTCCAGCGCAGTAGCGATCTCCTCGAGGTCGAAGTCGTGTGGATCGCGCATCCGTTCCGCCTTTGCCGGCCGTGGCAGCTCTCAAGCCACCGAGAATACGCCGCGGACCACGCTTGGGCGGATCACGTCGTTGGTTCCCTACGCCCAGGCTCGCGCCGTTCGGAGGGAGGCCGGTTTGCGGCCCGTCAGTTCGGTGACCGCGTCGGAGGTCGCTGCTCAGCGGCCCTGGCGGATGGACTCGAACATGCTCGTGTCCTTCGGGCACCGGCGCGGGCGGGCCGGCGACGAGCCTGGTCACCGACTCGCCCTCGTCGGAGCTAGCGAGGGAATTGATCTGGTATGTCCGCGTACGCTTGGCGGGTGGAGATCAGAACCGGACGGTGGCGACTCGGCCCGGACGAGGGGCGCATGCTGCTGCGGACCCGCCGCGCGGGGATCGGCTCGACCGTCGGGCACGACCTGGCCATCGAGGTGACCGACTGGTCGGTGGAGTTGGATGTTCCGGAGACTGGACCGGCGGATGCCACCGCGACGGCCCAGGTCGGGTTGGGATCGCTGGCCGTGCGGCAGGGCACCGGCGGTGCGCGACCGCTGACTGACAAGGATCGGGGCGAGATCGAGAACAACGCCCGGCGGACGCTGGACGTCGATCGCCATCCGACGGCCACCTTCGAGTCCAGCCGCGTTGTCGTCGGCGACGACCATGCCACGATCAGCGGAACCCTCACGCTGCATGGGGCCGCCGGCCCGATCGACATCGAAGTGCGTGAGGTGACGTCCGACCGGTACCGCGCCGCCACGGTGGTGACGCAGTCGGCGTACGGAATCAAGCCGTACTCGGCCTTTCTCGGCGCGCTCAGGGTCCGTGACGACGTCGAGGTGGAAATCGAGGTCGACCTCGGAGGTTGATCTGCGGTCGACCGCACGTACGGCCCGTGGTCCGCTCGGGCGCAGTGCTCGTGTACGAGGGCAGTCATCTCACCACGCTGTCGCGCTACCGGGCTGCTGCATCTCCTCGGGTCGTCGCTTGCCCCGCAACGTTCAGGTCGTTGTCGGTGCGTGAGAAGCGGGTACCGGAGGCGGTCCATGGCTGACGGGCTGGAACTGGCGATCTTGATCGGGCTGCAGGCATCGGGGAAGACCACGTTCTGCCGGCAACTGTTGGCCGACACTCATCTGGTGGTCAGCAAGGACGCTTTCCCGAATGCCCGCCATCGTCAGCGCCGCCAGATGCGTCTGGTCGATGAGGCGCTGACCGCGGGGCGTTGTGTCGTGGTGGACAACACCAATCCCTCACCGCAGGAGTGGCAACCGCTGATCGAGGCCGCTCGCGTCCACGGGGCAAGGACGGTCGGGTACTGGTTCCGGCCCGATCTGCCTGCGGCGCTCGCCCGCAACGCCGCCCGTGAGGATCGAGCTCGGGTACCGGACGTCGGGGTGTATGACACGCTCAAGCGGCTGCGACGCCCTCGGCAGGTCGATGGATTCGACCTGCTGTACGAGGTCCGGATCGCCGGCAGGGGCGGGTTCCGGATCGAGCCGATGGAACGCTGACGGGAAAGTGAGGAGTTCAAGGAGCGACAACGGTCCCGGGAGTACTTCCACTCGCTGAGCGTGCTACCCGACGCCTGGACTGTGATCAGGGTCGCCGGGCAGCAGCACCATGATCAGCCCGTACACACGCAGGGCAGGCCGATCCGGCAGGCGCCGGCGACAGGATCCGCCAGGCAGATCAGCGAGGGCGGATGACCGTTCTGCGAATTGGCCTGCGGCTCGACTCGGAGTCCCCGCAGATCAGCTCGATATATTTTGGGAGATCAAGGAGCGGTGGCCGGGGAGCCGGATGCGACCACGCGCGGGCCGCCTCGTCCCGCCCGACCGCGTCAGCGCGGCCTGCCCCGGCGGCGGCGCATCAGCCACAGCACCAGCAGCACGCCCACGGCGATAACCACCAGGCAGCAGACCAGGCCCGCGCCGCCCCGCGGCCTGCTCGCGGCGGCCTCGATCACCCGCTCGCCGGTCCCCGTGGACGCCCACGCTGCGACCGGCACGAACACCGAGAGCACGACCGCACCAAGGACGGCGACGAGCCGGCGCAACCATTTGTTCCATGCAGACATGCCCTCATCCTCACCGATGGGGATAACCGGGACATGTCATATGGGCGAGACAAGAAGCCACCGATACGGCGAAGAGCGTCGCGGCGGTCCCTGCGCGTTGTCCCAGCCGTCCGACCCCGCCGAGCCTGGTCCGTCGCTCAGAAATCTGCTGTTCGTCCATGCTTGGACCGCGCGTTCGGCGCCATGCCGACGGCGCCGCGACGTCCGGCCGCGTCAGCAAACCTCCTGCCCGGCAACAACCAACTGGGGAGCCGCTCCACTCCCCGTCGATCGGCACGCCGCGAACCTCGATGAGCGAACGACCACGGCTAATCGACGGCTTATTGGCGGATTAAATCCGCCATAACCGGCACCCGAGTTGTCAACGGACATCGGGTGTTGCGGGTGGGCGGACAGTGGGCCGCCGGGTCCGCGGACACGGTTTCTCCGGGTCCGCGGACACATGTCGTCCGGA
>NZ_JBIDCT010000040.1:0-22864 GCF_043204735.1 Micromonospora sp. NPDC047740 | reverse complement strand
CGCGGGAGCCGGCGGGGAAGATGAAGAGTCGGACCCTCGTGCTCGTAGCAACAATGCGCAGCCCCTCGAAGCGGCTCCCAGCGTCAAACAGCTTGACGGCCTCACCAGCGCCATGAAAGTAACGACATCGGCGGGCGACCCCGCCCACGATTTTCCTGCATGCGCAGCGCCCCGAAGGGACCCAGAAACAGCTTGGGAATCGTGTTGATCTGCACGGCGGGTAGTCGCGTCACCCGGGACATCGCTACCAAGCGTTGATTACCGGCCAGGTCGCGTGCCGCTGCGGCCCCGTGTTGACCCGTGTGTCGGGCACGGATCGGGCACGCGTCCAGCTCCTTCGTCGTTGAACCGGCCCACGATCGCTTCGGCAGCGGCGCGGACGTCAGCATCGATCTCGTCGGGAGAAAGATCCGTGTACGGCATGCAGTCGTAGACGTCGTCTAGCTCGGCCAGCGATTCGGCCAGGGGCAGATCGTGTCCGAAATTGCTGTGCGCCCAGCTCGTCAGAGCCCGTGGCGAAATGTCATGATCGAGAACCCGGAGGGCCATCGCCAGCACAGCGGCATCCCGACCGGCGATGCTTCCCGGTGGCAGGTATGGCACGCCGAGCTCCTCGAACGCGGCTTCCAGGACCTCGGCGATCTCGTGGCCGGAGCGGGTCAGCTCGTTGATCGACATGGCGGCAAGCATTCCAAGGGACGGCGTGTCGACGCCCAGGGCCAGCGCGTCGCAGGCCGCTCGGATCACCGCCTCGGCGTCGCTAGGGTCGAGGCTCCACAGGGCGGCGGCGGCCTGCAACTTTGCGACTGCGTTACTCGTTGACACGTGGTCATGCTCCCGCACAACCCCCGCACATCTCCACGGGTAATCTGCCATCCCGTCTGCCGTCGACCCGCCCCTCTGGGGAGCGGGCCTCCGCCCGGCCCGCCACGTCAAGCGGACCTTGACGGCTCGTACGGACGCTGGCGGGTCGGGCGGTGGTCTGCTCGGCTTGCCCGGGTCGATGGCGGGCGGGGTGGCCCTGCGCAACCACCCACGGACCGCGACCCGCCCACGGAGCCCCGGCCATCCTGGAGCCGGAGCGCCCCCGCCGGAGGCGCAGTAGCCGCAACTCCGCGACCGCCGCCAGCTCGCCGACGCGGCCGGCGTGCGCTCCCCTACGCCGCGGGCTCGTGGCCGCGCGGCCCGGCCGACTGCCGGCCCACCACACCACCGTCAACGGCCTGTCGTTCTGCGGCGGCCCTCCGGGCTCACCGCTCTCCGCGCCAGCCGCCGGGCGTGTTGCGTGGCCGGCGTGGAGCGACAGCGGAGCGTCGGACGCGCGCCCAGGCGGCGGCGCGTGCGGCCCGTCAAGGGCCGCCGTGATAGACGTACAGAAAGTCCTCCCACACCGGCTGGCAGCCGGCTGTCCGGTCTCGGGACCTGCGTGACACATCGGTATCAGGACCTGCGTGACACTCCGCCGGGTCTTCCAGAGGAGAACTCCGGGATGCAGCGGGCGCGTGTGCCGGCAGAAGCACCAGGTCAATCGGAGGCAGCGCTCCGGGAAGCCTGCCGCTGCACGAAGAGGTCCGCCTCCAGCAGCCGTCCCGAGAGCCGGCCCGCCTCGTGGATTTCATCGGCGGTCATTCGTGGCACGATCGCGTGCGCTTCGTGGATGCCGTCGCCGCTGCCGACATTCAGCATGGCTAGGTACCACCGAAGTGCCTGCACAAGGTCGACCGGACCGCCGAATCCGTCGCGATACCAGCAGGCCGCCGCGAACATGCTGCCCTTGTCGCCGGCCTCGGCGCCGCGCACGTACCACCGCAGCGCCTCCTCATCGAGGTCACGCTCGCTGAGCCGGTCACCCAGCCGCGGGTACGCCTCAGTGACCCCAGCCTCAGCCGCCTGGCGCAGCCAGCACACCGCCTCGTCAGACCCGCCGGACAGCACACCCAGGTTGAACGCAGCAAGCGGGTCCCCCGCCTCGGCTGCGGCCCGGTAGAGAGCTGTCGCACGGAGGTCGTCCTTCGTCGTGCCGATGCCATGCTGGACCAGGTAACCGAGCGTGCGCAGGGCGACCTGGTCCCCGTCGTTCGCCGAAGCGGCCAGCAGCTCCACCCCTCCGGCCGGGTCTTCAAGATGGAAGGCGAGGATCACGCCGAGCATCGTGCGCGCCCGGCGGTCGACCGAAGCCGGCATGCGTAGCTTCGGCGCGAGCAGAGTCAGTTCCCGCTTCGCCATCTCGATGCCCGCCTTGGCGGCCTCCAGGTACCAGAACGCCGCCTCCGGCAGGTCCACGTTGTGGTACGCGAAGAGGGTGCCCAGATCGTGCAGGGCCTGCGCCTCCCCGGCGGCGGCAGCCATTCGCCAGTGTCGCTCCGCCTCGTCCTGGTCCACCGGCACGCCCTCGCCGGTGGCGTACATCAGCCCGACCATCCGCCGAGCGGACACACTGCCCAGCTCGGCCGAACGCTGATACCACCGCAACGCCGCCGCCTGGTCCTGCGCGACGCCCCGGCCGGTTGCGTACAGGACCCCGAGGTTGTGAGCCGCCTCGGCACTGCCCAACTCAGCCGCACGCTCGTACAACCCGCGGGCCCTCACCGGATCTGCCGGCTCGCCGTGGCCGCTGCTGGCCAGCTGGCCCAGCAGTAGCAGCGCCCGGTCATCCGGCCCGGCCGCTTCCAACTGCTCACGAGCCTCCCCGAAGGCCCGGCGCTGCACAGCGAGCACCCCATGGTCGTACGCCTGCAGTGTCACGCGGAGCAGTGTAGAGAGGCAGCCGGCCAGCCATCGACGCAGCGCTTGTGCCCATCTCTAGCCGAACGTGTCACCCACGTCCCGAGACTGTTCTGTCACCTCACCAAAGCCCGCCGCTACTCGATCACCTTCCGCCTGCTCCGCGACACTCGCGCCACCTACCGCCGCACTGAAGACAACGAACCGACCGACACCTTGACTGTCGGCACCCTCACCTACCTCGGGTCCGGCTGGCTCACCGAAGGTGACGCCTTGCTCGCCAACACAGCCGCCCAACAGCGACGTGAGAGCAGACGCATCGGCCGGGAAGAACTCGCCCACGAAGCTGGGCTCACCGGAGCCGCCGCATGACCCACGGCCTCCGCCCCCGCTGGTACTCGCCGGCAGAAGTCGCCGTGCTGCTCGGCTTCGGCATCTCCAAGGTCAAGATGAAGATCGCGACCGGCGAGCTGCGCTCCATCAAGGACGGCAAGTATCGCCGCATCCTCCCCGAATGGGTCGACGACTACATCCGCGAGCAGGTCGAACGCCAGGAGGCCGCCTGATGCCCGCACGCGCACGAGCCAACGGCGAGGGATCGATCTTCCCGTACCGGAACGGCTGCGCCGCGTACGTGTGGGTGGAGAAGCCGGACGGCAGGCGGGGCCGGAAGTGGGTCTACGGCAAGACCCGGGAGGAGGTCCACGACAAGTGGATCAAGCTGCACGGGCAGGCCAAGGCCGGCCCGGTGGCGACCCGCTCCCCGACAGTGGGGGAGTACGCCGGCTACTGGCTGCGCGAGATCGTCAAGCCGAACCTGGCCCCCGGCAGCTACGTCACCTACGAAGTGGTGGTCCGGCTTTACCTCGTGCCAGGGCTGGGCCGGAAACGCCTCGACAAGCTCCGGGTCAGCGACGTGCAGACCTGGATCAACGAGGTCGGGCGGACCTGCCAGTGCTGCGCCCAAGGCAAGGACGAGCGACGGAAGCCCGCCCAACGTCGCTGCTGCGCCCTCGGCCGCTGCTGCCAGGATCTGCCCTCGGCAACCAGCGTCACCCACCTGCGGACCGTACTCCGGGCGCTGCTGTCCCAGGCGATCACCGAAGGGCTGATCAGCCGCAACGTCGCGTCCCTGGTGAAGCTGCCACCGATACGGAAGCGCAAGCGGAAGGCATGGACGAGCGACGAGGCACGGCGCTTTCTGGAGTCGGCCCGCGCCGACGACGACCCGCTCTACGCCGCGTACGTCCTGGTCCTGGTGCTCGGTCTGCGCAAGGGCGAAATGCTGGGGCTCACCTGGGCTGACGTCGACCTCGACGCGGGGGAGTTGACCATCGATCGACAGCTCCAGCGGGTCGGTGCCGAACTGCTGCACCGGGAGACGAAGACGGCCGCCTCGGACGCCACCCTGCCGCTGCCGGACATCTGCACCGTGGCCCTCAGCCGTCGCCGTGTCGCGCAGACCGCTGCCCGCCATGCCGCCGGCCCCGCCTGGCAGCCCTCGGACCTCATCTTCACCACCCGCTACGGCCGGCCGATCGAGCCACGCAACTTCAACCGCTTCTGGGACCGGCGCTGTGATGCGGCCGGCGCCCGGCGGATCACCGTCAGGGACGCCCGGCGCACCTGTGCCTCGCTCCTGGCCGACCTGGACGTGCATCCCCGGGTGGCGATGCAGATCCTCCGGCACGCGCAGTTCGCCATCACCATGGAGATCTACACGGTGGTGTCCTCGGCGGCCACCCGCGACGCCCTCAAGCGGCTGGGCCAGACGCTCGACCGGTGAGCCTACTGCTGTACTTTGCTGCTGTACCGGCCCCGACCAAGGCAACAGCGGCCCCGATCGGGGCCGCTGGCCTGCGGAGGAGTGGGCCGCCAGGGACTCGAACCCTGAACCTATGGATTCCGGGGTGCCGGCCCGGGAGCCGCGAGGTTCCCGGGCCGGCCGGTCTCACGTGCCGTACACCTGGAAGGTATACAGCGAGTAGCCCCACTGGGTGCCGCGGGCCGTGCCGTAGATGCGCACGTACCGCGCCGAGGCGTTCAGGCCGGTGTTGTCGTCCTCACCGCCGTTGCCGTTGGTGACGGTCTGGATCGTGGTCCAGGTGTTCCCGTCGGCCGAGGTCTGAATCTGGTAGTTCTTGCCGTAGGCGGCCTCCCACACCAGCCGCACGCGGTTGATCGTGTGGGTGGCGCCGAGGTCGACCCGGATCCACTGCGGGTCCGAGAACGCGCTCGACCACCGCGTGGTGGTGGACGCGTCCACGGCGTTCGAGGCGGGGAACGAGGCGTTCTCCACACTGGAGGCCGTCGCCGGGTGGTTCAGCGCCAGGTCGGCCGGCGGTGGCGTGGTGTCGACCGGGCAGTTGCCGGTGCCCTGTGCGGCGTAGCGGATGCCGCCGAGCAGGTGCGTGCGGTAGTTGGCTTCGCCGTAGCTGCCGATGGTGTGGCCCATGCCGGTGTAGAACGACCGGCCGCCGTCGTAGGCCCGGCACCACGAGATGGGATGGTCGCTGCCCATGGTGCCGCCGGTGTAGGTGGACTCGTCGAGGGTGGCGAGGACGTGCACCTGCGGGCGGGGGTTGGTGCGGTAGTTGTACCACTCGTCGGTGCGGTTCCAGGCGACCGGCAGGCCGACCGTCGCCGGGTGGGTGGTGTCGGCGATCCGGACAGTCGCGGGCTGGATCGCCGGGTGGCTGGCGAAGTACGCTCCGACGAGGCCGCCGTACCAGGCCCAGTCGTACTCCGTGTCGGCCGCCGCGTGCACGCCGACGTAGCCGCCGCCGGCGCGGATGTAGTTCTCGAACGCGGTCTGCTGTGTGGCGTTGAGTACGTCGCCGGTGGTGGACAGCCAGATGACCGCCTTGAACCGGGCCAGGTTGGTCGGGTTGAACTGGGTGGCGTCCTCTGTGGCCTCGACGGCGAAGTTGTTCGCCGTGCCCAGGTCGCGGATCGTCTGGATGCCGGTGGGGATGGAGTCGTGGCGGAATCCGGCGGTCTTGCTGAAGACGAGCACGGTGAAGTCCGGCGCGGCATGGGCCGGCACGGCGGCGAGGCCGAGCGCGGCGGTGACCAGGGCGACGCAGAAGAAGGCCAGTCTGCGCAACATGATCGGTACTCCCTTAGCCGTAGACTTCGAAGCTGAACAGCGAGTAGCCCCACTGGGTGCCGCGGGCTGTGCCGTAGATGCGCACGTACCGTGCCGAGGCGTTTAGGCCGGTGTTGTCGTCCTCACCGCCGTTGCCGCCGGTGATCGAGCGGACCGTGGTCCAGGTGGTGCCGTTGGCGGACGTCTGGATCTGGTACGCGGAGCCGTACGCCGCTTCCCACAGCAGGCGGACGCGGTTGACGGTGTAGGTGGCGCCCAGGTCCACCTGGATCCACTGCGGGTCGGAGAACGCGCTCGACCAGCGCGTGGTCGGTGACGCGTCCACCGCGTTGGCGGCCGGGAAGCTGGCGTTCTCCACGCTGGACGCCGTGGCCGGCTTGTTCAGGGCCAGGTTCGTCGCCGGTGCGCTGCCGGTGACGAACGTGAAGCTGTCCAGGTCGAACAGCGCGCCGGTGCCGGTGCCGGCGAAGGTGACGTACAGCGAGGTGGTGCCTGCCGGTGCGCCGCTGATGGTGCCGCTCACCGTGACGTACGTGTCCCAGGACCCGGTCTGGGTGACCGTCGCCGAGCCGATGATCGCGCCGGTTGGTGATCCGGTCCGGAGCCGCAGCATGCCGCCAGCCCCGGCGGACGACACCCGGGCGGTGAACGAGGTGACGTTGTTGAGCTTGTACGGGTCGAACTGGATCCAGTCGCCGTTGTTGATGTCGCCGACGGTCATGCCGCCCTCGGCCGTGGTCTTGGCGACCTTGTTGACGCCCGAGGAGGTCTTGTAGTGCTCGGCCTGCCGGTGCTTCGGCGCCAGGATGTTCTGTGCGTGGGTGGTGAGGCCGCCCTTGTCGGTGTAGGACGCGTCGAAGATCGGGAAGGTGTTCGCCGCGTCGTCGTGCTCGCCGTCCACTGGGATGGTGATCGTGCCGGAGCAGCCGGTCTGCGAGGTGATCTGGTGGGCGTGCTGGTCGTGCCCGATCAGGTATGACATGGTCACCTTGGTGCAGTCGATCGTGCCGTCCTCCGGGTCGGTGACCGTGACGCTCCACGGGACGCTGTCGCCGAAGGCGGCCAACTGCCCGGCGGTGGGGCTGTTGACGGTGACCGTCGGGGCGGTGTTGCCGACGCTGATTGGCACGCTGGCCGTGCCGGTGGCGCCCTGCGGGTCGCGCACTGTGAGGGTGGCCGTGTAGTTGCCGTTGGTGGTGTACGTGTGCGATGGGTTGGCGGCGGTGGAGGTGCCGCCGTCGCCGAACGCCCACGAGTAGGTCAGTGCCCCGCCCTCCGGGTCCGACGAGCCGGCCGAGGAGAAGGTCACGGCCAGCGGTGCCGCACCGGAGGTGCGGTTCGCGCTCGCCACGGCGGTCGGGGCGCGGTTACCGCCGGTGCCGACGTGGTCGTAGCGGTAGAGCGCCGAGTTGGCGTCGCCGTTGAAGTATCCGGTGCCGTAGTCCAGGACCTACAGCGACCCGTCGGGGCCGAAGGCCATGTCCATGACCTGCTTGCCGTTCCACGGGAAGTTGTCGATGGTGCCCGGCGAGCCGTCCGCGTTGACCACGATCGGCTTGATCCAGCCGCGGCCGAACTCGCCGGCGAAGAACTGCCCGTCCAGGCTGGCGGGGAACTTCGTGGTCGACGGGTTCGCGGCGTCGTACCGGTAGACCGGGCCGCCCATCGGCGACTCGGAGCCGCCGCCGAAGGCCGGTGGGGAGCCGGCGTCCCCGGCGTAGCGGATCCAGGCGGGCTTGGCCGCCGGCAGCGTGGTCAGGCCCGTGTTACGGAAGGAGTTGTTCGTCGGGCCGCCGGTGCAGTTGAACTTCGGGCCGGTGGAGTTGGTGGCGAAGTTCCACTCGTTGTACGTCTCCGTGGTGGTGTTGGTGCCGGTGCAGTAAGGCCAGCCGTAGAAGCCCGGCCCGGTGATCCGGTCGAACTCCACCTGACCGGACGGGCCCCGGTTGGCGTCGGTGGTGCCCGCGTCCGGCCCGTAGTCGCCGAGGTAGACGATGCCGGTGGCCTTGTCGACGCTCATCCGGAACGGATTGCGAAAGCCCATGGCGTAGATCTCGGGCCGGGTGTTGGCGGTGCCCGGCGCGAACATGTTGCCGGCCGGGATCGAGTACGTCCCGTTGGCGTTCACCTTGATCCGCAGAACCTTGCCGCGCAGGTCGTCGGTGTTGCCGGCGGAGCGCTGCGCGTCGTAGGCCGGGTTGCGGTTGGTGCGCTCGTCGATCGGCGTGTAGCCGCTCGACTCGAACGGGTTCGTGTCGTCGCCGGTGGACAGGTACAGGTTGCCGGCCGCGTCGAAGTCGATGTCACCGCCGACGTGGCAGCACATGCCGCGGCTGGTGGGCACCTCCAGGACGGTGACCTGGCTGGCCATGTTCACCGTGTAGTCGGCGTTCAGGGTGAACCGGGACAGGCGGTTGACCCCAGTCCAGGTTACCCAGTCGGTGGCGGTACCGGTGGCAGGCGCATCGCCGGCCGGGGTGCTCAGCGGCGGCGCGTAGTAGAGGTAGATGTTGCGGTTGCTGGCAAAGTTCGGGTCGGCGGCGACGCCCTGCAGGCCCTCCTCGTCGTGCGTGTAGACGGGGATGTTCGCGATCACCGACGTGTTGCCGGCGGCGTCGGTGCGGCGCAGGGTGCCGTTGCGCGCGGTGTGCAGCACCGAGCGGTCCGGCAGCACCGCGAGTGCCATGGGTTCACCGGTCTCGGCCACGCCTTTGGCCAGCGTGACCTGCTGGAAGTCGGCGGGGTTGAGCGCCGCCGCGGCCGGGGTCGCCGCGGCGACCACGATGAGCCCCGGAGTGAGCAGGAGGAGGGCGGCCGCCGTTGGTCGCCATCGACGGGTGGGGTGGGGTCGCTTCATGTGGATCCCCTTCCTGACCGAACCGTCAGGCAGGGCGCGCGCCTCCGCGCCGCAGCCGAGGTTGCCCCGATGCCGGCCCGCGTCGTCGAGCACACCTCCACGTCCGGCGCCGATGGATCATCGAGAGAGCGCTCTCGGGCCGCGCGGTCACACTATGAAAGTTTTATCGATGTGTCTAGATATTTCGATCAGAGCGGCAGAACTTTTGGCGACGCCGGTCAAAAGGTGGGCCCACGCCGCCCGGCTACCGGCGCTCGCCGGCGCACGCGTGGTCAGCGGCGCCACCGCAGCGGGCCGGGGTGTACCCGCCACAGCAGCCGCCGCCACCAGGGCCGGGCGTCGCGCAGTGCCGAGACGTATCCACCGGCCAGCGTCGCCGCCCGGTCCGCCTGATCGGGTGTCGCGGTGCCCGGGGCGAACGCCACCTGGTTGAGCAGCCGGGCCAACTCGTCGAACTCCCCGCCTGGCAGGTCAGCGACCGCATTCGACCCGGACGAGGGGTCGCCGTCCGGTACCACCGGGCCACCGCCCCCGGCGAGAGCCGCCCGGGCCTCGGCCAGGGTGCGGCGGGCCTGCGCGGCCACCTCCGCCGCCGCCAAGTCGTCGCCGACCGGCGCGCCGGCCAGCCGCAGCGCATCGGTCAGCTCCCGCCAGGCGCCGGCGATGCGCCGGCCGGGGTCACCCCGTTCCAGCCGGGCCCGCGACAGGTTCCGGCGCAGCGTGGCCAACGCCAGCAGACCCAGCCCGACCAGCAGCACCAGAGCGCCCGTGCCACCGCCGGCCAGCACCGCCGGGCCCGGCCCACGCCGGCCGGCTGCCGGACCAGGTGCGGCCTCGGCCGGAGGAGTCGCGGTGGGCTCCGCCGTCGGCTCGGGCACCTGCGACGGGGGCGGGTCGTCCGGGGGTGGGCGGAAGTCCTCCTCCACCGGGCGCGGCTCCTCGTCCGGCCGCGGCATCGGGTCGAACGGCACCCAGCCGACGCCCTCGAAGAGCACCTCCGGCCAGGCGAGGGCGTCCGCCGCGCGGACCGGCCCATCGCCCTTGGGGGTGAAGCCCACCACCACCCGGGTGGGCAGGCCGGCCAGCCGGCCGAGCACCGCGAACGCCGCCGCGAACTGCTCCGAGGTGCCCCGCTGCCCGCCGCCGTTGCGCGGTCCGAACAGGAAGAACGCCAGGTTGGGGTACGCGTGTCCGCTCGGCGCGTCCGCGGTCACCCGGTAGTGCTCGGCGAGGAAGTCCTCGATCGCCGCGGCCCGGGCGTACGGGGCGCCGTTCTCCTCGGCGAGCTGGGTGGCCAGCCGGCGCAGCTGCTCCGGCGCCCCGTCGGCCACCCGCAGCACCCGGGCCACCGGGTCGCCGGCCGGTACGTTCGCCGTGGCGATAAGGTTCGTGTCCGGGCGCTCGCGTGCCGAGGTGACGGTGTAGCGCAGCCCGGGGGTCAGGCCCTCCGGCCGGATCAGCGTCCCGGTCGCCGGGTCGTACGCCACCCGAGCGCCGGTCACCTCACGCGGGGTGGGTACGGCGGGCAGCAGCCGCCCGGTCAGGTCGGCCACGGTGATCTCCTGGCGCACCCTGTCGGTGGTGGTGTCCGGGGCGGTGGACGTGGCGGGCAGGATCCGCCCGGCGTTGCGATAGGTGGCGCCGACCCGCCAGGTCACCCCGTCGTAGTCGCTGAGCACCGCGAGCCGGATCCGGGCCTGCGCCGCCGCGCCCGCGTCGGTCCGCACATCCAGCAGCTTCTGGTCCGGGTTCAGCGCCCAACCGGAGATCCGGATCAGCGGATTCTCGTCCAGCGACTCCACCTGCGGCGGTTCCACGTACCGGCGCGGGTCGACCGGGCGGTCGTCCACCTGGCCGGCCACCACCGGGGCGAGCACGGCGGCCAGGGCGACCACCACCGCCACCCCGGCCGCGCTCGCCGCGAGCAGCCGCAGCCGCACCGCCGCGCGTACCGCCGGGGCCAGGCCGGCCGCCGGATCGGCCGAGGCCGGGGTGCGCTGCCCGGACGGCATCGCCAGACCGGCCGCGGCGACCGCGGCGAACAGCACCGTCGGCCAGACTGCCGGGTCCGCGTTCGGCCCGACCAGATAGACCGCGCCCGCGTAGAGCAGCACCGGTGGCAGGTAGCCGAGCAGCACCCGGCCGGTCCGCAGCGCCACCTCGGCGGCGGTCAGCCCGGCCAGCCAGGCGGCGACCAGCGGCACCAGCACGGTATCCGGCGCCGGCTCCACCGGGATCATCGCGGTGAGCAGCCGGGGGATCGCGTTGCGCGCGGCGTCCGCGGTCACCTCGCCGAGGCTGCCCGGCAGCCCGGCGTGGCTGGCCGCCAGCCGCAACGACAGCGCCGTCCACCCGGCCAGGGCGGCCACCGACACGGGCGCCACCAGCCACGACGGCAGCCGCCGGGCGGCCACACTCACCAGCACCGAGCCGACCGCCGCGCCGACCACCAGCCGGGTCAGCAGCGGACCCGCGTACACCCGGCCCAGCACCACGCCGACCAGGGCGATCATCGTGATCAGCGCCAGCGGCACCGGCACCACCCGCAGCAGCCGCGCCCACCGTCCGCCCGGCCCGGCGTCATCTCCCACTGGCGCGCCCGGTCCGTCCGCGCGGGCCTGGGCCGGGGACACCGTCACCACCGGCGGATCCCGTCCCACTCGGCGGCGAACTCCGCGCCGTCGGCCGCGTCGACCACCACCAGGCCCGCCGCGCCGGCCGGCGTCGGGTCGGCCGCGCCGAACATCCCCACCACCACCGACGGGTACGCCCCGCGCAGCGCGCCCACGTACCCCAGCTCGCTGCGGGCACCCGGCCCGGTGAGGAAGACGAGGGTGTCGCCCAGCCGTTCCTGCCGCAGCCGGCTCAGCGCGGTACACAGCGCGTCGGCCCCCCGGTCGGCCAACTCCACCGCGGCGAGCCGGTCCAGCGGCCCGCCGCCGGTCGAGTCGTCGTCAGGCGCGACCAGCAGCAGGCTCACCGGGAGGTCCTCCCGGATTGCGGCGGCCACCACCGACGCGGCCGCCTCGCACCCCGACTCGAACGACTCGGCGACCCCGTCCACCCGCTCCGGATGGGCGGCCGCCCGGTTGTCCAGCACCACCACGATCCGGGGCAGGCTGGTGTCCACGTTCTCCCGCACCATCAGCTCACCCACCCGGGCGCTGGTCCGCCAGTGCACCCGGCGCAACTCGTCGCCAACCACGTACTCCCGCAGCGAGTCGAAGGTGATCGAGCCGTGCGGGACGCTGTCGGTCCGCCCGTCCAGGCTGCGGCCGGCCCCGGTCGGCACCGCCGTCAGCGGGTGGATCCGCGGGTGCACCCAGACCGGCACCGTGCCCCCGTAGGAGCGGGCCAACGCGACCAGGCCCAGCGGGTCGCGGCGGGTGACCCGCAGCGGCCCCACCGGCACCACGCCCCGGCGGTGGGTCGGCACGTCGTAGCGGACCTCGGTGTCCCGGCCGGGACGCAGCCGCAGCAGCGGCACCGGGACGAGACGGCCGCCGCAGCGGTCCTCGGCGACCAGGTTCGCCGCCCGCAGCCGGCCGGTGTTGCGGACCGTCAGCGTCATGGCGGCCGGCTCGCCCCGGGCCACCCGGTCCGGGTCGGCGACCCGGTCGACCACCAGCCGCGGCCGCCAGGCGGCGCTGACCGCGGCGTACCCGACGGCGACGCCGGCCGCCGCGCCGAGCACCGCCAGCTCCGGGTACGCGTACCGGAAGCCGACGCCGAGCAGCACGACGGCGGCGACGAGCAGCCCGACGCCGCGGGCGGTGATCCCCACGGCTCAGCCGTGCACCGGGGCGGGCTGGCCCGACGGCAGCGGCACCGGCACCGAGGCGACCGCCTGGCGCAGCACCTCGGCGGCGGTCACCCCGCGCACCTGGGCGTCCGGGGTGAGCAGCAGCCGGTGCGCGAAGACCGGCTCGGTCAGGGTCTTCAGGTCCTCCGGCATGATCCAGCCGCGCCCGTCGATCAGCGCGTACGCGCACGCCGCCCGGGTGAGTGCGATGACGCCCCGGGGGCTCACCCCGACCCGGACCTGCGGATGGTTGCGGGTGGCCGCGGCCAGCCGCACCGCGTACGCGTAGAGCGGCTCGGCGATGTGCACCCGCCGCGCCATCCGGACCATCTCCCCGATGGTGGCGGTGTCGGTGATCGCGCTGAGCGAGTCGGGGGAGCGGACCGTGGCGCCGCGCAGCACCTCCACCTCCACCGCCTCGTCGGGGTAGCCGACGGAGAGCTTCACGAGGAACCGGTCGAGCTGCGCCTCGGGCAGCCGGTAGGTGCCGTCCATCTCCACCGGGTTCTGGGTGGCCACCACCAGGAACGGCTGCGGCACCGGGTGCCGTACGCCGTCCACGGTGACCGTCCGCTCCTCCATCACCTCCAGCAGCGCCGACTGGGTCTTCGGCGACGCCCGGTTGATCTCGTCGGCGATGACAATGTTGGCGAAGACCGGACCCGGGTGGAACTCGAAGCCCCGGGTGGCCTGGTTGAAAATGGTCACCCCGGACACGTCCGAGGGGAGCAGGTCCGGGGTGAACTGAATGCGCCGCCACTGACCCTTGACCGTCGCCGCGATCGCCCGGGCCAGGGTGGTCTTGCCGACCCCCGGCACGTCCTCCAGCAGGACGTGCCCCTGGGCGAACAGCGCAGTCAGCGCCAACCGGACCACCTGCGGCTTGCCCAGCACGACCGCGTTGACGTTCTCCGCCAGCCGGGCGGCGAGGGCAGCGAAGCCCTGCACCTCCGGCTGGGTGAGCGGTTCCTGGGTGTTCACGTGCGCGGGTGCTCCTCGAGACGGTGACGCGGTCAGCAGGTGGGCAGGAGGTTGATGTTGTCGCCGCCCTCCAGGTTCAGCCACGCCCACGGGATGTAGTTCCGTCCCGAGTACTCGACCTGCACCCACCAGGTGCTCTGCTTGTTGTTGTTGTAGATCCAGGCGTCGATGTTCTCGCCCTGGACCCGGCAGTACGCGCGGAGCCGGGTGCCGGGTGACGCCCAGCCGACCTGCTTTCCGTTGACCTGCTGCGGCACGGAGAAGATCTCGTTGCCGTTGCGGCCGGCCACGTCGGCATCGCAGTAGGTGCGCTGGTCACCGGAGGGCCCGTTGTTGCAGGTCGCGATCCCGTACAGCGGGTCGGTGCCCTGGGCCCGGGTGGCGGTACCCTTGCCGGCCGCGTTGGTCGCGGTCACCGTCACCGTGTACGCGGTGCCCGGCGTCAGGCCGGTCACCCGCAGGCTGGAGCAGTTTCCGCTCGCGGTCTGCCCGCCCGTGGTCGCCGAGCAGGTGGCCCTGCCGCCGCCCGCGTCCACGGTGAACGACACCGTCACCGAGGTGGCGTCGGCCGACGAGCCGGTCACGGTGACCCGCGGCACGGCGACCGTCCGGGCGGTGGTGCTGGCCTCCGCGCCGGGACCGGCCTCGTTGACCGCCTTCACCTTCACCGTGACGTTCTGCCCGTTGCCGAGACCCCCGACCGTGGTCTGGGTGTCGGTCACCTCACTGGTCTTCCCGCCCACGTCCACCAGGTATTTCGTGACCGGGCGGCCGTTGTCGACCGAAGGCGCCCACTGCACCGAGACGGTGCCCGGCTGATCGGCGACCGTGGCCGCGCGCAGCTCGGTCGGCGCGGCCGGGGCCGCGAACGGCACCACCGTGTTGCTCACCGGCGAGGCCTTCGAACCAGCGCCCTTGTCGGTCACCGAGACCACCGTGAACGCGTACTGGGTGCCGTACTCCAGTTGGCCGGCCGGGATCACCAGCTCGGTCTTGCGCGACTCGCCGGCCGGGGCGGTGGCGCCGGCGGAGGTGGCGGTGACCGCGTACCTGGCGACGGTGTTGCCCTGGCCGTTGGCGGCGGGCCACTTCACCAGCACCGTGCCGTCCGGCCGGGCCTGCGCGGTGACGCTGGCCGGCGGGTCCGGCACCTCCGCCGTGGGGGTGACCGGGTTGCTCTTGCGGGCCGGTCCGTCGCCCTTGGCGTTGACCGCGTGCACCTCGAACGTGTACGTCTCGCCGTTGGTCAGCCCGGTGATCTCCAGGGCGCGCTGGTTCGCGCCCACCTCGTGGCGCTGGCCGGCGCCCTCCACCACGTACTTGGTGATCTCGGCGCCGTTCGCCGCCGCCGCCTGCCAGCTGACCCGCGCCGACGCGTCACCGGCGGCCGCCGTGACGGCCCGCGGCGCACCCGGCTTGCCCACCTTCGGCTTCTTCGGCGGGGGCGGCGGCGGGGGAGCCGGCGGCGGGTCACCGCCGAGCACGTCGTTGGCGTACTTGTTGACGTCGCGGACCTGGTTCTTGTCGTCCACCACCTGCGCGGTCGACGAGTTCGGCGGGTTGATGAACAGGCGGTTCTCGCGGACCTCCAGCTCCATCGGGCCGGGCCGCCCGGAGCCCTTGATGGTGTCCACCAGCTGCCCGTTCGCGTCGAACGAGAAGACCGCGCCGGTGTTCTCGTCGGCGACGTAGAACCGCCCCGCCCACGCCACCGCCGGGGTGAGCCGGTCACCCGCGCCCGGGACGGTGAACTGCCGCACCTCACCACCGTCGCGGACCACGTGCACCTTCCGCGTGCCGGCCACCGTGACCGGCACCTGCGGGCCGCTGGTGCGAGGCGGCAGGCTGCCCGGGGCGGTCATCGTCAGCTTGGCCCGCTGCGTCCGGCCGCCCTGCACGGTCACCAGCGACGCGGAGGTGCGGTCCAGCACCGCGACGCCGTCGTCCAGGGTGGACACCACCAGCTCGTGGCTCGGCTCGGCAACGTCGTACGTCTCGACCCGCTTCGGGCTCAGACCCGCCGGCGGCGCCGCGCCCGGCGTGGCCGGCAGCTCGGCGGCGGTGACCGCCGAGACCGTGCCCTCGCCGGGGACGGCGATCCACAACCGGCCCGCGCCGTCGAACGCCCCACCGGTGATGCCCGGCGGGTAGCGGACCGGCTCGCCCACCGGGGTCAGCGCCCGCGGGTCGAGCTGCCGCACGATGCCCTGCACCGCGTCGACGACGAACGCGGAATCCTCGTGCAGCGCCACGCTCACCCCGAGGCCGGGAGTGGTCGGGGTGGTCGCGGTGATCTGCAGGGTGGCCAGGTCCAGCGAGCTGACCTGGCCGGTGTTCAGGTCACGCAGGATCAGCAGCCGGTCCGTCTGGGCCACCTGCATCTGGTGGCGGCGGGCCCCCGGCACCTCCGTCCGGGTGTCCACCCGCGCGGTCAGCCCGTTGACCCGGGCCATCTCGCTGCGGGTGGTGCTCCACAACCACGAAGACGCGTCGTAGTTGGCCACCGCGTTGTCGGCCGCGCCCAGCCCGAGCACCGTCAACCCCATCGCGGCCAGCAACGCGACCACGACGCCGATGGTGACCAGCCCGCCCCGCATCCGGGTACGGGGTCGGGACGCCTGCGCCCCGGTGCTCGTGACGTCCTCGATGGTGGCCACTCCCGGATGCCTCCCCGTCTCGGTGCAGGAGGCGCCCACGCACGGGTGGACCCTCCCCAGAGCCGGGAGCCATCATAGGGGCCGCCCGACGACCGTGGTACCCGGACCGTCCGCCTGTGGACACCCAGCGTGTCGTGCGTGGACCGCGCCGGTCAGCGGGTCCCCGTACCGCCCTTCCGGTCGGTGCAGACCTGCCCCGAGGTGGCGTACGTGTCCGTCGAATAGACCGCGAGGACGGTGAAGCAGTAGTCCAGCTTGGCGCTCAGCCCGTTCACCGTATAGCGGGTCTCCCCGGGGTCGACCGTAGCCATCACCCCCAGCTTCTGCCCGGCCCGACCGCCGGCCACCACGAACGGCACCCCGCCGTCCGTCGGGTCGGACCAGGTGACCGTGATCGTCGTGGCCTCGTCCTGCAACCGCAGATCACCCGGGGGCGGGCCGCTCACCTTCGGCTTCCCCGGCGACGGACCGGACACGGGTGGCGGTGGCGCCGCGTCACGGTTGAGCAGCACCACGCCCACACCGAGCACGGCCACCACCGCGACCACCGCCGCGCCGACCACCACGGCCACCGCCGTCCGGTTCCGGCCCCGCGGCTCCGGCTCCTCCACCAACGGGTACGCCGGCGGCTGGTGGAACGGCGCCGGCACCGGCCAGGCACCCTGCTCCGGGTACGCCTGCGGATTCGGCGCCGGCTCCGGGTGCTTCGGCTCGGGAAACTCGAGCAACTCGTCGTAGACCGGCAGCGACCGCCGCGCGCCATCGCCGGTCTCCGGCCCGGCCTGGTCCCCGGGCCCCGGGTCTGCCTGCGCCACCTCGTCCATCGCCGGCAGCGGCGGGGCGTCGTCAGGCTGGTCCAGCGGCTGCGGCACGGTGTCGCCCGGCCGGTCGAGCGGCTGCGACGGGGCGGCGCTGCTCCACGGCGGGGCGGTCAACCCCCACGGCGGCACCGGCGACCCGCTGACCGGCGCGACAGCCGGCGGACCACTCACCGGCGGCCCATCTCCCGGGTGCACAGGCGGCCCGCTCACCGGGTACGCCGGGGGCCCACTGATCGGGTACGCCGGCGGACCGCTCACCGGGGGCACCGGCGCGGGCGGGCCCACCGGCGGCTGCGGCGCGGCGGGGGACGGACCGGTTACGGGCGGCGCGCCGACCGGCGGACCATCGACCCGTGGCGCGCTGACGGGCGGGGCGCTCATGGGTGGCGGCGCGCTCATCGGACCGCCCACGGGCGAAGGTGCGCTGGTCGGTGGCCCGCTGATCGGCGGTGCGCTCACCGGCAGACCACTCACCGGAGCGGCGCTGATCGGCCCGCCGCTTGCGTGGGCCGGGCTGGCGGCCGGCGTCGCGCTTACCGGGGGGCCGCTGACCGGTGCGGAGCTGACCGGCGGGTGGCCCGGGGATCCGGTGGGCGGTGGGCCGCTCACCGGAGAAGCGCTGACGGGCGGGGCGGTGACCGGTGCCCCGCCGACAGGGGTGGCGGCCGGGGACGCTGCGGCTGACCGCTCCGCCTCCTCACGGAGCAGCGGCCCGATCTGCTGCACCTGGATGGTCGGCGTCGCCCAGCCGGGCGCGGGCGTGCCGTACGGGTGCGAGTCGGCGGACCCGACGGGGTTGCCCTGGCCCGCCGCCGGCCGGTCGGACCCGTGCGGGGTCGGGCTCACCGGCGGAGTCGAGATGGGCGTGGGCGGCAGGTGCGGCGCGGGGACGACCGGGCTCACGGGGGGAGCCGAGGTGGGGATGGGCGGGTGCGGCGCCGCGACCGCCGGTCCCACCGGGGGAGCCGACGTAGGCGCGGGCGGGTGCGGCGCCGGGACGACCGGAGAAGCCGAGGTGGGCGCGGGGGATGGCGGTCTGGAGCCTGGCGCGGCGCCTGCGCCGGGCGGCAGCGCCGGTGCCGGAACGGGTGGGGGCGGGGGCAGCGTGCCGGATCGCGGCGGCGCGGAGATCGGCGCCGGGACCTGTGGTGCCGGGGGGACCGGCCGGGCGGCCGGCGGCATGGGCGGGGATCCCGGACCGGCTGGGCCGGACGTCGCCGAGGCCGGGCCGGGCGGGGCCGGGATGACCGGTGCCGGCGGCAGGGTGGCCGGCGGCGTGGAGACAACTGGCGGAGCGGAGACGGCCGACGGCGCGACCGGTGGCACCGGCCCCGGTACGGGCGGCCGCGCGACCGGTGGCGCTGGGCTCGCCGCCGAGACGACTGGCGGGGCCGGCGGAATCGGACCCGGCGCCGGCGGGAGTGCCGGTGGCGCGGAAGCCGGCCCGGCGGCGGCGGACGGCGCGGGGACCGGCACGGCCGAGGCGGGCACCGGGATGATTGGAGGCGGCGGCAGCGGGGTGGCGGTGGGACCCGCGTGCGCCGGTGCGGGGACGACCGGCGCCGGGGGCAGGGGCGCCTCCGGACCGGGGGCGGGAGGGGCCCAGGGCGACGGCCGGGCCGTCTCGGTCTGCAACGTCCTGTCCGTACCCGGCGCGGGCGAGGCCATCCCCGGTGCTCCGGGACCGGGTGGCATCGGGCGGGGAGCCGCCGGCACCCCGGGCGTGGGCGGCACGGCCGGGGGCTGGTGCGGGGCCGGCATCGCCGGTAGCGACATCGTCGGCCCGGACAGCGCGGCCGGGTCCGGCTGCGGGGTGGCAGCGGCGGCGGTGCCGCCGAGGTACTGGCGCGCGGTGCGTACCGCGGGATGGTCCGGACCAAGCACCGCCGGCCCGGCGGTGGCCACCCGCGTGTAGTTGCGACGGGCCTCGTGCCGGTTGCCGAGCTCTTCCGCCACCCCCGCCAGATCGAAGCTGAGCGCGAGCATCAGCGGGTCGGCCTCGCCGCGGCGACGCTCACCGGCCGCGTACGCCTGCTCCAGCACCCGCCGGGCGGCCGCCGGGTCGCCGGCCTCCCGGTGCAGGCGGGCGAGCAGGTGACCGGTGGCCAGCACGTCGGGGTGGTCCTCCCCGTAGGCCGGCCGGGCCGCGGCGATCGCGTCGTCGAGCAGGCGGCGGGCGGTGGCCAGGTCACCGGCGGAACGCAGGGCGAGGGCCTGGTGTTGCGCGGCGGTCAGAGGGGAGGGGTGTGACACATGAGCAATGCTGCCCGGAATCGGGCGTCGGACGCTACCCGACCCGGCCGATCTGGAATGGGGTCTTGCGGGCCGATCCCGTCTCGTCGCCCTGACCTGCGGAAACGGGCAGCCGGAACGGCGATGTGCATGATCCATCTGGGCCGTGTACAGTAATGCCCCGTGCGGCCCACGATGGCGACCGAACCGGCGAGTAAGTCACCGCGGTCGACAGGGTAGGCTGGACGAGCAGGTCCGGGTGGCGGAATGGCAGACGCGCTAGCTTGAGGTGCTAGTGCCCGTATAGGGCGTGGGGGTTCAAGTCCCCCCTCGGACACAAACTTGCGGCACCCGTGCCGTCTCCGACGTACCGGTGGTCAAACGTCCTTGACCACGCGAACCTGATCTTCGCGACCACGTCCGCTGGCCATTTGTCGGCTGAGGGTGGTGGTCGCTGTGGCTGAGCCCTCAATGGCCTCCGTCGTCCCTCCGGTCCTGCTTCCGGACCAGGCCAGGTCTGCCCGAACCGGTGCTGACCGCCCGCTGCGTCGAGCGCCCCTGCCGATGCCGGCACTCCCGCAGCAACGCACCGAAGCGAAGATGTATCGCCTGGCCTCGGTCGGCAGCAGTGGCCGGATCCGTGATCGATCGATCATCGGAGCAATGGGCTGGCATCCCGGTGCCCGCCTGGACATCCGTCAAGGTGGTGGCGTCATCGTCGTGCGCCGCGACCCCCGGGGAGTCTTCACTGTCACCGGCCAGGGGCACCTGTTGCTTCCGGC
This sequence comes from Micromonospora sp. NPDC047740, assembly GCF_043204735.1. Classification (NCBI taxonomy): domain Bacteria; kingdom Bacillati; phylum Actinomycetota; class Actinomycetes; order Micromonosporales; family Micromonosporaceae; genus Micromonospora; species Micromonospora sp. NPDC047740. The sequence continues at coordinate 2,899 of NZ_JBIDCT010000040.1, read as the reverse complement.
CGCCGTGAGGCACTGGTGTGGGCCCGCAGCGGGCGAGCGCGTTCTACTATCCGCGGATCCCGTCGCGAACCTGTTCGTGGTGTACCCGCCGATCGCCTTGGACGAGATGGTCGCCCAGGCCGAGCGCGCGGTGCTGGGTGGTGATGCGGCATGAGCGCGGGCACGGCAAGCAAAGCGGAACTGGCGGCCGCCCGGCTGCTGCTGTCGCGGATCGGCATCTCCCCAGCGGACCTGGTGGCAGCGTCGTCGGACCGTCCGCCAGCACCGACGTTCGCCGAGTACGTGCCGGTCGTGGCGGCTGCCGTCACCGCAGGTACGGGGCGCGCGTACGGGTCGTACTGGAAGCGCGTGGTCGAGCAGTGGGGCGCGCGGCGCATTGACGAGCCGACGCCATCGGAGATTGAGCGGTTGGCGGAGTACGTCAAGATGCACGTGGTGGCCCGGCGTAACGCGCGGGTGGGCGCAGCGCGGCGGAGCATCTGATCGCGTCGGGGCGCTGCCTGTACCGGCGGGCGGTCGCCGACGGGCTTCTGTCGGAGGCGGACAACCCTGCGTTGAAGGTGGCGAAGCCGCGGCGGTTGCCGAGCACCCGGCGGGCGTTGGCGGGCGGACACTCGCCTCGCGGAGATCAACGACGTCGCGGCGAGCACGGGTGACGATCCAGCGTTGGACAGTCTGCTGCTGCGGCTGCACACCGAGACGGCATGCCGTCGGGGTGGGGCGTTGGCGTTGCGTCCGGTCGACCTGGACCCCGATCAGTGCCTGATCCTGCTGCGGGAGAAGGGTGAGACGGTGCGGTGGCAGCCGGTGTCGCCGACACTGATGCGGTACCTGCAGCGCCATGCCGAGCGGCGGCACGCGACCGAGACGGGGCCGTTGTTCCGGTACCGCAGTGGGCAGCCGATCACCTATCGGCGGTACGACCACCTGTGGGTGCGTATCGGTGAACACCTGCCCTGGGTACATGCGCAGCAGATCAGCACCCACTGGTTACGGCACACTACGTTGACCTGGGTGGAGCGGAACTTCGGCTATGCCATCGCCCGCGCCTACGCCGGACACTCAGGCAGCGGCGGTGACGCCGGCACCACCGCTACCTATGTTCGGGCAACGATCCACGAGGTAGCAGCCGCGCTAGCCGCACTCACCAGTGAGCCGCATCCGCTCGCGTGACATCGGCTCGAGTGGGTCCTGACTGTGAGGTTGGGACCCACTCGATCGTAATGGCTGCCGCTGCGGGCCGAGGCATCCCAGCGGCGTGATAAGGACGGCGCCTTCACTGCGCCTGCCCCGCGATGCTGCCAGCGCCCAGATTCTGAACTGGGGGACGACTGACCAGCCAGCCACCGACCATCGAGATGTGGGGGCGAAGGTGGACACCCCGTGCGTGGGCGGGCCGATCGACGGCCGAGGTCTGCTTGTGCCGCTGGACGAGGACGATGTGCCGCCCGAGGTGATCGATCAAACCTGGTTGTGGATCGAGTACGGCGGCGATGTTGCTCGACACCGACGTCGACGGCATGTACCACTTGGAACCGGTCGCCGGCCGGGGACCGCCCTGGATATACGTCTGGATCAGCGCACGCCGGAACCAGCATCGTTGATCCGTCCCGCCACGATCACCCGTGAGCTCCCTGCCTCACCCAACGTGGCTAACACAGAGGGAGCCGCATCCGGATGGTGTTGTACGCGGCCACCTACCTCAAGGGCCCTCCGACACCCCGCTCGTCGGCAGGCGAAATCATCCATCGGCGCCGCCCAGCCGCCCCAGGGTGGGGGGCGCGCCCCGTACGGTCCGGCGAGCTGTCTGCCTGCGCAGCCGCCTGTACGCGGACAACGTCATCGTTGATGCAGCTGTCCCGGACGCTGACGGGCCCGAGGTGCGGGCTGCGGTGATGGATCTCATTGAGCACCTTGCGCGGTACTACGATCGCCGTGCCGTCGCCCGCGACAACGCAGCTGGGCCTTGTCTCGAGGTCGGTTGCGGCGTGTCGGTGATCGGATAGACGTCACCGAGCTCGGTGGGTTGGGGCGCGGACGCGCCGATGAGCGGGAGCTACTCGCCGTGGAGGGCTCGCTCTCGGTGACGACGGAGCGCCTCCTTGTCTGGCTGGCTAGCGGATTCCGTCGGCCGCCGTAGCAAGACTCCATCGAACTCTGCGTACTCGGTGTCCCTGAGTTTCGGATCTACACGGACGTGGTTGCGGCCGTCGATCCAGATGAGCGTCTTGTCGAAGAGGTTATGCAGGTCCGCGCGCAGCAGTAGGCCGTTGCTGACGTGGTCGCGACCGCCATGAGCGACAGGATCGATGTGCGCGGCCTGGAGCACGTGGCTGACGTCGCATCCGCTGATGGCGCACCGTCCACGGTAGGCCTTCATGAGTTCGGCCCGGAATGCCGGTTGGCCTTGCCGGTCCAGTACCTGCTGAAGTCGCCGTATGCGGGTCTTCGGCAGTACCTGTGGTTGCGGTGCCTGTAAGGCATCGAGCCAGGCCTGGATGCGGCTGATTTCATCCAAGTCGAGCCTGCGTACGGTCCGCGGTGAAGACGAGAGGATCTCGGGTGGTGTCGTGGCGGAGAGGAGGTGCCTGGTCGTCTGCGTATCCCACTGGATGTAGATCCGCCAGTGATTGCCGTCTTCTGACCAGCGAGGATCATCAGTGGCAATGCCGCGTGCGACGATCCGAGAGTAGGGGACGCCTGCATATACCCAGATTGTGTCGCCGGCCCTCATCAGGCGGAAGCTGCTGCCCAGGTGCCAATCGGCGATGTCGCCTGGCCGGACGGCTCGAAACGTGTCGAGTTGCCAGCGGACACGGCATGCTCCGGGTAGGCGGACAGTTTGCTCCGGGCTGGCGGACATGAGATTTCCGTGCCTGCGGTCACGTGCTCTTCCGGA
>NZ_JBIDCT010000039.1:0-22878 GCF_043204735.1 Micromonospora sp. NPDC047740 | reverse complement strand
CAGCAGCCGGACCAGCATCCGCCCGGTGGTGGTCTTGCCGCAGCCCGATTCCCCGACCAGGCCCAACGTCTCCCCCGGCCGGACGTCGAAGTCCACGCCGTCCACCGCCCGTACGAGCGCGCGGCTGCCGAGGGCACCCCGGACGGGGAAGTGCTTGGTCAGGCCGCGCACCCGCAGCAGCGCCTCGGGTGCGCGCGGCTCGGGTTCGCCGACGATGGCGGCCGGCAGCCGGCCGTTGACCGTGCTCATCTCGCCACCCCCACCTGGGCGATCTCGTCGCGGTAGATGCGTTGCCGGGCGGCCTCCGGCAGGTGGCAGGCGACCAAATGCCCCCGCTCGACCACCTGGCGCAACTCCGGCACGTCGGTGCGTGACCGGTCGCCGTTGCGGTCGGCGTAACGGCAGCGCGGGTGGAAGGCGCACCCCGAGGGCAGGTTGATCAGCGAGGGCGGGTTGCCCTTGATCGGCACTAGGTCCGCGTCCGCGTCACCGTGCAACGACGGCACACTCGACAACAACCCCCACGTGTACGGATGCTGCGGCCGCCGCAACACCTGCTCCACACTCCCGTGCTCGACCGCCCGCCCCCCGTACATCACCAACACGTCATCGGCGACCTGCGACACCACACCCAGATCGTGGGTGATCAGGATGATCGCCGACTGGAACTCCTGCTGAAGGTCTTCGAGGAGGTCCAGGATCTGCGCCTGCACCGTCACATCCAACGCCGTCGTCGGCTCATCGGCGATCAACAGATCCGGATCGTTCACCAACGCCATCGCGATCATCGCCCGCTGCCGCATCCCACCCGAGAACTCGTGCGGATACTGGTCGAACCGCTTCCCCGGCTGCGGAATCCCCACCCGACCCAACATGTCCACCGCCCGGCCGCGGGCCTCCCGCTTCCCCGCCCTCGGATGATGCACCCGATACGCCTCAGCGATCTGCCTACCCACCGTGTAGTACGGATGCAGGGCCGACAACGGATCCTGGAAGATCATCGCCATGTCCCGGCCCCGCAGCCGCCGCACCTCCTCCTCCGCCAGCCCCACCAACTGACGGCCACCCACGGAGATCTCCCCGCTGATCGTGGTGCGCTTGGCGTTATGCAGACCGAGGATGGCCAACGAGGTGACACTCTTGCCCGAACCCGACTCCCCCACAATGCCGAGGGTGCGACCCCGCTCCACCGAGAACGACACCCCATCCACGGCACGAACCACGCCGTCCTCGGTGTCAAACCGCACCCGCAGGTCCGACACCCGCAGATAGGGACCCTCGCCCGAGCGGGGCGCCGGTAGCTTCACCATCTCGATCCCTCCGTTCAGTTCAGCCGGACCCGCGGGTCGATGACCGCGTAGAGCACGTCGACCACGATGTTGGCGACCACGATGAACACCGCCGCCAGCAGCACGGTCGCCATGACCACCGGCAGGTTGAGGAACTGCACCGCCTCCACGGTCGCCTTGCCCAGCCCCTGCAGACCGAAGATGGTCTCGGTGATGAACGTCCCGCCGAGGCTGGTGCCGATGTCCAGGCCGGCGATGGTGACGATGGGCGTGATCGCGGCCCGCAGCGCGTGCCGGGTGTGCACCTGCCGCGTGGAGAGCCCCTTGGCCCGGGCGGTCCGCACGAAGTCCTCCGACAGCGTCTCCAGCATCTGCGCTCGGGACAGCCGGGCGTACAGCGCCGAGTTGAGGAAGCCGAGCGTCATCCAGGGCAGCAGCAGGCCCACCGCCCACCGGGCTGGGTTCTCGGTCAACGGGGTGTAGCTGGGGAACGGCAGCAGCCCGGTGGCGTACACCAGCAGGTAGAGCAGGATCAGCCCGAAGAAGTAGACCTGCATGGACGCCCCGGCCAGGGTGATGCCGATCGCGGCCCGGTCGAAGACCGTTCCGCGGCGCAGCGCCGACACCATGCCCAGCGAGACGCCCAACGCCAGCCAGAGCACCGCGCCACCGAAGACGATGCTGAAGGTGACCGGGAGGCGCTGGGTGATGATCTCCGTGACCGGCTGATTGTTGCGGAACGAGTAGCCCAGGCAGGGTGCCGGGCAGTCCTGCCGGAAGTCCCCCGAGCCGTACGTGCGGCCGACGAAGACCCCCTTGACGAAGTCCGCGTACTGGCGGGGCAACGGCTGGTCGATGCCGAGCCGCTGCTCGACCTGGGCGATGTCCTCGGTGGTGCAGTTCTTGCCGCACATCACCTTGGCCGGACTGCTCGGCACCGCGAAGAAGAGACCGAAGGTGACCAGGCTGATGACCGCGAGGGTCACCGCGGCGACGAGGAGCCGCCGGAGGACGAAACGGAACACGGGAACACCTCCCCGGTGGACGGTGGGGGCGGCCCGGACGAGGGCCGCCCCCACGGCGGTCACTGCTTCACGTAGATGCCGTTGAGCGAGATGATCCCGAAGGCGTCGCTGAGGAAGGCGTTGCCGACCTTCGACCCGTGCAGCTCGTAGGCGGCGTCGTAGTAGCAGGGCACGACCGGGACGTACTCCCGCATGATCTTCTCGTCCAGGGCCATCCACCCGGCGTCCTGCTCGGCGGCGGGCAGGTTACGGACCCGGTCGACCTCGGCGCTGATCGACGGCTCGTTGAGGTACGAGACGTTGTTGTTCCCCTCGGCGACGATCTCCCGCCCGTCGTACACCGGCGGGATGACGGTCGAGCCGGTCGGCCAGTCCGAGCCCCAGCCGCTGATGTAGAGGTCGTACGGGTTGTTCTTGCGGCCGATCTCGTCGTAGTAGCTGCTGCTCTCGATGGGCTTCATCACGATGTCGAAGCCCATGTCGGTGAGGTTCTTCCGGATCGCCTCGGCCTGCTGGGTCCGCAGCTCCGTGTTGGAGTGGGCGAAGACCAGCTTCGGGCGCTTGCCGGCGAGCAACTCGGTGACCTTGGCCTTGTCGCCGGTGACCGGGGCGTTGAAGACGTCGTACTTCTTCCAGCCGGCCGTGGTCGGCGACATCAGCGTGGTGGCCGGGGAGCCCGCCGCCTGCCCACCGATCGCCTTGAGCGCGGCGTCCTTGTCCACGGCGTAGTTCAGCGCCTTGCGGACGTTCAGGTCGGTGACCCGCTGGGTGTTGATGTTCAGCACCCAGGTGTACTGGGTCGGGCCCTTGACGACCCGCTCGACGACGCCGGCCGTGGTGGTTCGGGGCAGTACGGCCGGCGGCACGTCGGTCCAGCTCAGCGCGGCCTGGTCGGCTGCGGCGTCGGCGACGAGCCGCTCGGCGATCTGCGCCTGCTCCAGGCCGAAGGTGATCCGGATGGCGTCCGGGTACGCGTTGCGGATGGGGTCGGTCTTCGGGTCCCAGTTCGGGTTGCGCTCCAGTTCCAGCGCCACGTCCCGCTGGTACGACTTGACCTTGTACGGCCCGGAGGAGAAGGGCCGCAGGTCGTAGTTGGCTCGGGTGTCCTTGGCGGCGGGCACGGGCGCGCTGGTGGGCAGCGCGGCCGCGTACGGCAGGTCGCAGTGGGCCTCCGGGAAGGTGAACCGGATGGTCCGGTCGTCGGGCGTCTCGATGCCGTCCGGCGCCGGCTTGCCGCCGTCGTACGGCCCCTGGTACTTCGCGTTGTACGCCCCACCCGGGTATAGCCACTGCTGGATGTAGTGCGGCCCCTCGTTGAGGTTGGACGCGAACGAGCGGGCGATGCCGTAGGCCACGTCCTTACTGGTCACCGGGGAGCCGTCCTCGTACTTCACCCCCTCCCGCAGAGTGAACTCCCACACCTTGCAGTCCTTGTTGACGTCCTTACCCGGATCAGTGGCGAGGTCGCCGACGAGCAGCAGCTTGCCGGTGCCGTCCTCCTTGTAGCCGTTGAGCGCCCGGTAGAGGAGCCCGCCGGTGACCTGCTGCACGTTGACGTAGTTACGGGCCGGGTCGAGGTGCTCGAAGTCGGAGTTCTGCATGATGGTGAGGGTGCCGCCGCGGGCGGCCCCGTCGACCGCCTTCGCCGGGCCCTGGTTGTCGGCGGGCTCGTAGGAGACCGAGCCGGTCTGGGTCTTCGTCTTGCCGTCGCCGCCACCACCGCTCTCGGTGGTCGGGCTGCAACCGGCGGCGACGAGCGCCGCGGCGAGGACACCGGTGGTCAGTGTCCGGGTTCGTGCTCGCACGGTGTGCTCCCTTCCCGCCCGGCGGCCCCCGCCGGCCGGGCGTGCTTGATGGCCGGGGGGTTACCGGGTCGACCGGGGATCCAGCGAGTCGCGCAGGGCGTCACCGAAGAGGTTGAACGCCAGGACCAGCAGGAAGATCGTCAATCCGGGGAACAGGGTGTACCAGGGGTCGCTGGCCACGTAGCCGATGCTGTTGTAGATCATCCGGCCGAGGTCAGGCGTGGGTTCGGTGACGCCGATGTTGACGAAGGCCAGGGCGGCCTCGATGGCGATGAACTGCGGCACGTTCAGCGAGACCGTGACCAGGATCGGGGCCCAGATGTTCGGCAGCAGTTGCCGGAACAGGATGTGTCCGGTGCCGGCGCCGGCGGCCCGGGCGGCCTCGACGAACTCTCGCTCGCGCAGGGAGATCACCTGACCGCGGACCAGCCGGGCCGTGTACGTCCAGCTGAACAGGCCGAAGGTGGCGATGATCAGGGCGACCCGGAAGGCCGGCGGCGGCGCCTCCCGCTCGGTGTAGAAGCGGTCCTGCAGGATCGGGATCACCGCCAGGGCGAAAATGAGGAACGGGAACGCCAGCGTGAGGTCGACCAGCCAGTTGATGACGCTGTCCAGCCAGCCGCGCGCCCACCCGGCCACCACACCCACCGTCACCCCGATGACCGACGCCAGCAGGGCCGAGGCGAAGGCGATGAACAATGACGTCCGCAGTCCGTACACCAACTGGAGCAGGATGTCCCGACCGCTGCCCGGTTCGAGTCCGAGCCAGTGTTCGGAGCTGATGCCGCCGGCGTAGCCGATCGGCATTCCGAAATCGTTGAGCCGATCCACGAACTTGTCTGTCGGGTCCATTCCGGTGAGCCAGCCGAGCAGTGGCGCGCAGAAGGCGACGAGGGCGGCGACGACCAGCGTCAGGGCGCTGAGCCGGGCGGTCCGGTCCCGCTTGAGCCGCAGCCAGGCGAGCTGGTTCGGCGACCGGCCGACAATCTCCCGCCGGCCGGCCTGGGCCGGGGATTCGGTTTCGACGGCGACGTCCGGGGCGGCCGGGTCTCCGGGCGCGGTCAACGACGGTGGGTGGGACATGTCGCTCATGAGGAGCCCTCCCGACGGCGACGAAAACGTCCTGCCACCCGACGGTAAACCGCTGGGGAACGGCGAATTGAATCGTTACGGTAACGGCCGGATCGGTTGTCGGACATTGACAACGATCTGATTTACGGAATGACTCGGTGCAATAACGGACCGATTTGGTTGTCATCCGTTCGGCCATCTTCCCAGCAGTTTCCGAATACGTTGCGGCGGGCGCGCCTTCCGGTTGTCACCCGTTCGGACATTCCCCGGCTTCCCCCACCCCGACTCCGCGACCGCCAGCCAGTTCGCCGGCAGCGTCGCCTGCGACCTCGACGGCCTGGGGAACCCGGGCGCCGCCCGGCTCAGCGGCCGAGCGAGATGGAGGCCCGGTTGATGTAGCCGACCTGGACGGCGAAGGCCGCCAGCGCCACCACCACGCCGACCGCGATCGCCAGGCCGGGTGCGGCGCCGGACAGGCCGCTCAGCAGGGTGGCGCCGAGCCCGATCAACAGCGCGTTGACCGCGCCGACCAACGCGGCCGCGGTGAGCAGCATGTGCCGGCGGCCGGGCCGGCTGCCCACTGCCGCCCACTCCGCCCGCGTGCCGCCACCCTGGGTCAGGGCGTCGGCGAAGAAGTCCTGGTCGTCGGCGAACCGCCGGTGGTACCAGGCGCGGATGCGCTGGATCCGCTGCAGGTCCACCTCGTTCTCCACCATGCTCTGCACCAGCCGGGCGAAGGTCAGCAGCCCGGTGATGACCAGGGTCGGCAGCACGGCGCCGAGGTACGGCCGCACCAGGTGCCCGCTGCTGGAGACGAAGCCCAGCCCGATCAGCGCGGCCGAGAGCATCGACATGAAGATCGTGGCCCGGCCAACCGACTCGGTTATGGTGGCGCTGCGGGAGGTCTGGAGCACGAAGTGCTCGGTGGTGACTGCGGTGAGCAGGGCCTGCTCCCGCGCCTGCTCGTCCATCCCCGCCGCCTCCTTCGTCACTCCACGATACGAAGCAACGCCGCATCCCGGGGCAGAACGGGCAGGGTGTCGCCCCGCCCGCCGTCCAGCCACGGCCAAGGCGGGACAATGGCATCCGGATGCGGCGGCGGTGGCCGGTGGTGGCGAGACGATGGGAGGCCGGGCAGGGTGTCCGAGGCGGCGGAACGGCAAGCGGTGGCGAGTGGGGGGCGGGAGCTGCAGGCCGACTGTGCCCGGTGCTTCGGAATCTGCTGCGTCGCGCCCGCGTTCGCCGCCTCCGCCGACTTCGCCATCGACAAGCCAGCCGGCCAGCCCTGCCCGAACCTGCGCCCCGACTCCCGCTGCGGCATCCACCGCGACCTGCGGCAGCGGGGTTTCCCGGGCTGCACGGTCTTCGACTGCTTCGGCGCGGGCCAGCACGTGGCGCAGGGGACCTTCGGTGGGCGGGACTGGCGGGCGGACCCGGCGAGCGCCCGACGGATGTTCGACACCTTCGCGGTGATGCGACCGCTGCACGAGCTGCTCTGGTATCTCACCGAGGCCCTGGCGCTGACCCCGGCCGGCCCCCTGCGGGACGACCTGGCGGCTGCTCTGGCCGAAACCGGGCGGCTCACCGACGGCACACCGGACGAGCTGCTCGCGCTGGACGTCGACGCCCAGCGGGACCGGGTCAACCAGCTGCTGTCCCGGGCCGGCGCGCAGGCCCGGGCCGGGCGGGAGGGCGTGGACCGGCGCGGGGCGGTGCTGATCGGGGCGGACCTGCGCCGGGCCGGGCTGTCCGGGGCGAACCTGCGCGGGGCCTGCCTCATCGGCGCGGACCTGCGGGGCGTGGACCTCGGCGCGGCCGACCTGACCGGGGCGGACCTGCGCGGTGCCGACCTGCGCGGCACCGACCTCGGGCGCTGTCTCTTCGTGCACCAGTCGCAGCTCGAGGCGGCCCGCGGCGACCAGCGGACCGTCCTGCCGCCCCGCCTGCGCCGGCCCGCGCACTGGTCGCTGGCGGTCACCCCGGTCCAGCCCTCGCGCGGGCGGCCCGGCTCCGCACGCCGCCGGCGCTGACCGACTCCGGATGCGGCATCCCGGGCCGTCCCACCGCGCGGACCCCGCGCCCTGCCGCACACCGAGTGGATCACGCGGGACGTCGGAACTGCTCGCCCCGGACACGGCGTTCGCCCTGCGCCGAGGGGAGCCGGCCGGGCGGTGCCGCACGTTTCGGGGCGCCGGAGCGGGGTAGCCGGAGTCGGCGTCACCTCGGGCGACGCGGGTGACGCGGCACCGACGGGAGGCGGACGGGTGAAGTATCGGGTACGCCAGGGCGAGCAGCCGGTCGATCCGGCGCACGCCGAGGACGAGGCCGGTCAGGCCCGGCTGGTCCAGGTCGACGCGGACACGGACGTACCGGCGCCGGAGCCGGGCACACCGAAGCCGGACGTGGTCACCGAGGACGACGGCTCCGGCGTGGCCGGCGGGTCGTCGGGCACCAGCGCCGGCGGCTCGTCGATGCCGACGCACCCGGATGCGCCCCGCTGACCGGGGCGTTTACCCACGAGCGACGCGGGCAGGAGTTCGACATGACGAGTGAGCATTTCGGCCGCGCGCCCACGGACGAACCGGACGGCGCCACCGCGTACGAGGCGTCGCTGCGACCGCCGGGCGAATCCCTGCACACCACCGACGACACCGGCGACGACTTCGCCGACCTGCCGGCCGAGGATCGACGCTCCGCCCGGGAGACGAGCCGGGCGGGCTACGACGTCGACCAGGTCTCGGGCACCGGCGAGCTGCCGAACGTGGAGTGATCCGGCCGGGACGGCGGGTCGAGGCTGATCGCGCCGGACGGGCAGAGGTCGACGGCCCGCCGGACCCGGTCGGCCGCGTCCGGCGCGGGCTCGGCGCGGCGGAGCACCACGAGGCCGTCGTCATCGTCCTGGTCGAAGACCTCCGGCGCGGTCACCACGCAGTTGCCCGACCCGCAGCAGCGGTCCCGGTCCACTCGTATCCGCACGGCCGCCGCCTCGGTCACCAGGTCACCGGCAGCGCGTCGAGGCCGAAGACAACCGAGGTGTCCCGGGTCGGCAGCCGCCCGGCCTCCGTGGCGGGGCGCAGCCGGGGGAACCGTCGGGCCAGTTCCACCAGGGCGACCCGCAGTTCCGCCCGCGCAAGGGGCTGGCCGATGCACTGGTGCACGCCGAACCCGAACGCCAGATGCTGCTGCGCCTGCCGGTACGGGTCGAACTCGTCGGCCGCGTCGAAGACCCCCGGGTCCCGGTTGGCCAGGGAGAGCACCCCGATCGCGCCCTCCCCCGCCCGGATGAGCTGCCCGCCGATCTCGACGTCCTGCACGGCGAGCCGGGGCAGGCCGGTACGCACGATGCTCAGGTAGCGCAGCAGTTCGTCGACCAGACCGTCGGCGTGCCCGGGGTCGTCGCGCAGGGCGGCGTACCGGGCGGGGTGGCGGAGCAGCAGCAGAGTGCTCAGCCCGATCATGTTGGCGGTGGTCTCGTGGCCGGCGATGAGCAGCAGCACCGCCATGCCGACCAACTCGTCGACGGCGAGCTCGCCGGTGTCGACCCGGTCCCGGGCCAGGCGGCTGAGCAGGTCGTCGGTGCGGTCCCCGGCCGCCGCCTTCGTCTCCACCAGCCGGTGCAGGTAGTCGCGCAGCTCCCGCACGTGCAGCTGGACCCGGTCCGGTGGCGCGTCGCGGTCGATCAGGGTCCGGCTGCGTTCCTGGAAGAAGTCGTGGTCAGCGTACGGGACGCCGAGCAGGTGGCAGATCACCATCGAGGGCACCGGCAGGGCGAAGTGCGCCACCAGGTCGGCGGGCGGGCCGGCGTCGCGCAGCCCGTCCAGGGCCCGGTCGACGGTCTGCTGGATCAGCGGCTCGATCCGCCGCACATTCTTGATCATGAACTCTGCGGTGAGCATCCGGCGCAGCCGGGAGTGCTCGCGTCCGTCCATCCGGATGAAGCCGCCCCGCCGGTCGCTGGGCGTGCCGGGGGCCACCCGGCGCAGCAGCGGGAAGCCCGGTCGGCTGAGGTCGGCACTGAAGCCGGGGTGGCGCAGCAGTTGCCGGACGTCGGCGTGCCGGGTGACCAGCCAGGCGGTCGTGTCGGTGGGGAGCCGGACCCGGGTGACCGGCCCGGAGAAGCGCTGCCGCTCCGCCGCGTCGAGCGGGACGAGCGGGTCGCGGTCGAGGTTGATCGGCGGCCACAGGGGCAGGTCGGTGAGCGGCGCAACGGTCACGCGGACACCTCCGGGGGCGACTGTCCGTCACTGCATCGATCCGCCACGTTACTCATCGACGGGGTTCGACACAACCCGTCGGCGTCAGCGGGCGGCGACCGCCTCCGCCCGCGCCTCGGCCATGCCGCGGTTGGCCAACGCGTCGGCCCGCTCGTTCTCCGGGTGTCCGTTGTGGCCCTTCACCCACAGCCAGGTCACGTCGTGCCGGGCGCAGGCGGCCTCCAACCGCTGCCACAGGTCGGCGTTCTTCACCGGTTGCTTCGCCGCGGTCAGCCAGCCGTTGCGCTTCCACGAGGCGAGCCAGCCGGTGATGCCGTTGCGGACGTACGTGCTGTCGGTGTGCAGGCGCACGGTGACCGGTCGGGTCAGGCTCTCCAGCGCCTGGATGGCGGCGGTCAGCTCCATCCGGTTGTTCGTCGTCGGCGTCGCCTCGCCGCCGCACAGCTCGCGCTCGTGGTCGCCCCAGCGCAGCACGACACCCCAGCCGCCGGGGCCGGGATTGCCACTGCACGCCCCGTCGGTCCAGATCTCCACGACCCTGCCGCTCACGTCGTCCGCCATGCCGGCAACCTACCCGGTACGGCCGCCGACGCGAGCATCCGACCCGGCCGAGCCGGGTCCCGGAAAAGCCCGCGACACCCGCCCGACGGCCTGGCAGGGTGACCGGTCGTGGACGGACGCTGGGACGGCCTGCGGGCCGCGGTACGCACGACGATCGACGAGCTGGTCACCTCCGGCCGGGAGGTCGGGGTGCAGGTGGCCGCCTACCTGGACGGCGAGCCGATCGTGCAGGAGCAGGCCGGCCTGGCCGACCCCACCACCGGGCGACCGATGACCGCCGACACCCCGATCCACGCGGTCTCGACCGGCAAGGGGCTCACCGCCACCGTGGTGCACGTGCTGGCCGAGCGCGGGCTGCTCGACTACGACCTGCGCATCGCCGACGTGTGGCCGGAGTTCGCCCGGCGGGGCAAGGACGGAATCACCCTGCGGCACGCGCTCACCCACACCGCCGGGCTGCCCACGCTGCCGGCCGACACCACCCCGGAGGACTTCACCGACTGGGACCGGATGTGTGCGGTGATCGCCGACGCCGAGCCGCTGTGGGCGCCGGGCGCGCGGCTGGCGTACCACGCCTGGACGTTCGGCTGGATCGTCGGCGAGGTGGTCCGGCGGGTCACCGGCCGGCCGATCTCGCAGGTGCTCGCCGAGGAGGTGGCCGGCCCACTCGGCGTGGCCGGGGAGCTGTTCCTCGGGGTGCCGGAGGCGGACCTGCCCCGGCTGGCCCGGCTGGAGGACGCTGGCCTGACCGCGATGATCGCGTACGCGAGCGCGCACCTGCCGAACTTCGACGCGGTGGCTCCGCCCGGCGTCCGACCCGACGCGACCATCGGCAGCCGCCCCGACGTGCTGCGCGCCGACGTGCCGGCGGTCGGCACGATGAGCGCCCGCGCGGTCGCCCGGATGCACGCGGCCCTGCTCGGCCCGGTCGACGGCGTACGGCTGATCTCACCGGAGCGCCTGGCGGAGGTGTCGGCGGTGGCGGCCCGCGGCGAGGACTGGGTGTTCGGGCAGGAAGTGACCTTCGGCCTCGGGTACGCGGTCGACGGCGACGGGTCGTTCGGCACGGCCGGCAGCGGCGGGAGCCTGGCGTTCGCGTACCCCGCGTTGGGGCTGACGGTCGCGGCGGTGCGAAACCGACTCGGGGCGGGCGACGGCGACCCGATGGAGGGCCTGCGGACGCTCGTGCGCGACGCGGTGGTCGCCGGATCCGCCTGAGCGGACCGGGCCGCGAACGGCCCGGCAGCGCCGGATGCGTCCGGTGTGGTGGCTGACCTCTCGCCGTGGACGAGATGCCGCCCGGTCTTGCCGCCCGACCCGACGCACCCGTTCGGCGGCCCGTCCGGTCGGCCGCTCGGCTGCCTGGGCTGACCGGACGAGGTGGTCCGGCCCGCCGGTCAGGTGCCCGGATCGCACAAGCGGTCCGGCCGGCAATGGTCTGCTCAGTCATCGCGGCCGGCGGCGAACCGGTAGACCCCCCACGCCGTTCGGAGAAATCCTCGAAGGACCCGGTGGATGCCGGCAGATACTTTACGAAGCAAAGACTCAACCGAACAGCCACAGCGCCGTCACCCGAAACAATTCCTGACCATTGCAGGCGGTAAAGACAGACGATCACGTCGTCGGCCACTGATCTGTTCGCGTGGACTGCCATCCGCCGTTCCTCAAAAGGCTTTCCGGCCTACTCGGAGCCGGCTGCGGCATCCTTCCGCCGTCTCCACCGAGCGATCACTCAGTGCAACGTGAGGGTTGCCTAGCCGTACTTGGCGCAGTCAGGAGCGGTGGCACAGCGACCGGAGCGCCGGGTGAACTCCTGTCACCTTCACGACTGTTTGCCTGTTAGACACCTCGCGTTTGCCATCCGTAATCTCAGGCCAACCCGCGGACATCCCTCAACGCCCACGGTGCCAGGGCGGGAACAGATCCCGCCCGGCGCAATTTCGGACTGGCTTCCGTCGCTGTTTCCGAGCCGGATTTCCGGCGGCTCGTCACTGCCCGGAAGCGCAACTGATGGAGGGTCGAATGACCGAAGTCGCACAGGCGCCTTCGACCGGCAAGGACGACGAAGAGGCAGGGAGCCCGGGCGGCGATCTCCGGCGACGCCAGAAGCGGCGCACCCCGGACCTCGCACCGCAGGACCTGCACTCGCCCGCAGCCGATCAGCAGGTACGGCTAAGCGTTGTCGTGCCGACCCGCAACGAGGCGGAGAACATCCCCGCGCTGCTGTCCAGGCTGGGACCGGCCCTCGCACCACTGCCTGCGGAGATCATCGTCGTCGACGACAGCGACGACGACACTGTGGACGTCCTGACCCGGCACGCAGCCGAGGCTTCGGTCGCCGTACGCCTGCTGCACCGGCCGCCGCACGCGCGTAGCGGCGGGCTGGGCGGCGCCGTGCTGCTCGGCGCGCGGCACGCCCGCGGCGAGTGGGTCCTGGTGATGGACGCGGACCTGCAGCACCCGCCGGAATCGGCCGGCAGGCTGGCGGCCGTCGCGATGCGGCACGACGTGGACCTGGTGATTGGCACCCGCTACGCCGGCGAGGGCTCCCACGAAGGCCTCGACGGCATGGCCCGTGAAGTGACCTCGTCGTGGGCCACCCGCCTGGCGAAGAGCCTGTTCCCGCGCCGGCTGACCACCGTCAGCGATCCGATGAGCGGGCTGTTCGCCTTCCGCCGGGCGGCCGTCGACCTGGACCGGGTGAACCCCATCGGCTTCAAAGTCCTGCTCGAACTGCTCGTCCGCCACCCCGGCGCCCGGGTCGCCGAGGTCGCGTACGAGATGGCGCCCCGGCACGCCGGCCGTTCCAAGGCGTCGCTGCGGGAGGGGCTGACCTTCCTGCGGCACCTGTGGCGGCTGCGCAGCCAGCGACTGATCGGCCAGATGCGGGAACGCCCAGCCGCCGCCCGCGACCGGCTGCAGGAGCTGACCAGGATGATCGCCTTTGGACTGGTCGGTCTGTCCGGGATGGTGGTCAACACCGCCGCGTTGTGGTTCTTCTACGAGCCGGCCAAGCTGCACCACCTGCTCGGCGCCACGCTGGCGACCCAGCTGTCGACTGCGTGGAACTTCGCCCTCATCGACGCCCTCATCTACCGGCGTCACCGGCAGGGCTCCCGGACCGGCCGGGCCGCACGCTTCTTCCTGCTGAACAATGCGCTGCTGCTGTTGCGCCTACCGGCGTTGCAGGCCCTCGTCTGGGCCGGCTTCGGAATCCTGACGGCGAACGCCCTGACGCTGGTCGCGCTCTTCCTCGTCCGGTTCCTGATCAACGATCGGGTCATCTACGCCCCGGGCGGCGTCGGCCGGCGGGATCCGGTGCGCATGCTCGTCAACCTGAAGGCCCCCGAGGCCGTCGCCACCCCCTCCCGCAAGCGGTACCAGTACCTGAAGTACCGGTACGACGTGGCCGGGGTGGTCACCATCGGATCTCAGATCATGCTGCCGGAGCTGGAGTTCTTCCGCGCCCAGTGGGTCGCGGACTCGGACGTCGACATCGCGGTGCGGGTCAGCGACGTGGGCGGCCGAGGGCCGCGGCGCCGGGCCGCGATGACCGAGTACGCCAACGAGTCGGTCCTGCGCTACGAGGAGCACCTGGGTCGGCTGGGCGCGAACTTCCGGATCCGACTCGGGTCGCCGATCGACATCCAGGTCGGTCCGCTGCTCGCCCGTTCGCCGCACGTGGTCTACACCAACATCGTCGAAGCGCTGCTGCGGTTCGTGCTGGTGTCGCGGGGCCACATGCTCCTGCACTCGGCGTGCGTCAGCCTGAACGGCGTCGGGGTGATGCTCTCCGCCCTCACCGACACGGGCAAGACGGCCACCGTGCTGCGCCTGCTACGCGACCACGGCGGGCTCTTCCTCTCCGACGACATGACCCTGGTCAACGCCGACGGCGTCGCGACGTGCTTCCCCAAGCCGCTGACCATCAGCGCCCACACCTTGCGTGCCGTGCAGGCCAGGGACCTCACCCCGGCCGAGTGGCGCCGCCTGCAGTTCCAGAGCCGGCTGCACTCCAAGGGGGGCCGCTCGCTGGCGCTGACCCTGAGCAGGTTCAACGTGCCGATCATGGGCATCAACGCCCTCACCCAGCGGCTCGTCCCGCCGCCGAAGTACAGCGTCGATCGGCTTGTTCCCTGCCGCATCGGCACCAGCACCAGGGTGGAGGAGCTGTTCATCATCGAGCGCGGCACGCCCCGGATCGGCGACCTCGGCAAGGACGAGACGCTGGAGCGGATGATCCAGAACACCGACGACGCGTACGGGTTCCCGCCGTTCCGCTACCTGGCACCGGCGATCACCATCAACGGGCAGGGGTACGCGCAGCTGCGGGAGCGGGAGCGGGAGATCCTGACCGGCTTCCTGTCCCACGTCCGCAGTCGGGTGGTCGCCTCGGACCGGTTCGGCTGGGCCGACGAGATCCCGCGTCTGCTGCATGCCGAACGGGGAGACCTGCCGACCGAGCCACAGGTGGTCCTGCCGGCCTGGCCGCGGTGGAGCGGGGCGCCGGCCCCGAGCGGAGCTCGTGCGTGAGCGCTACCCGATCTCCGGTCGAGGAGGTGGAGCACGACCGTCTCGCGACGACGGTCGTGCTCCACCCCGTCAAGCTTTCCGCGCCCGGCGCGACGTCCCGGGCTGCGGACGGCGGCGAGGGACGCGGGTGGCGCCGGTGGGCGGTGCCGGGCGCCCTCGTCGCCATCGCGGCGCTGGCGTTGTTCCTGCGGGTATGGAAGCTGAACGCGCTCGGCTTCAACAGCGACGAGGCCGTCTACGCCGGACAGGCCGCCTCGCTGGCCGGGAACCCGAACTACGCGCCGTTCTTTCCGGTCTTCCGCGCTCATCCGATGCTCTTCCAGACCATCCTGTCGCCGTTCTTCCGCACCGGCGAGGTGGACCTGGCCGGGCGGCTGGTCGTGGCGGTGCTGGGCATGGTGACGGTGCTGGCCGTCCACCTGCTGGGCGCCCGGCTCTACGGTCGGCGCGTCGGGCTGATCGCGGCGCTGCTCGTCGCCGTCATGCCGTACCACGTGGTCGTCACCCGCCAGGTGCTCCTCGACGGGCCGATGGTCCTGTTCGCGACGCTCACCCTGTACTGCCTGGTGCGGTTCGTGCAAGGCCAGCAGGTGCTCTGGTACGTCGCGACCGGCGCCATGTTGGGCGTGACGATGTTGACGAAGGAGACGAGCATCGTCCTGGCCGGTGGCGTCTACGCGTTCCTGGCGCTGACCCCGATGGTGCGCCGGCCGGTGCGGATGTCGTTGCTGGCCCTCACCGCGACGGTGGCGGTCTTCCTGACCCACCCGGTCTCGCAGGCGCTGGCCGGGCGCAGCCAGACCGGCAAGAGCTATCTGGTGTGGCAGCTGTTCCGGCGGCCCAACCACTCGATGGGGTTCTACCTGGAGACGGTGCCGCCCGCGATGGGGCTGCTCGTGGTGGCGGCGGCCGTCGGCGGCCTCTGGTGGCTGCGCCGGCACCGCTCCTGGCGGGAGACCCTGCTGCTGTCGTGGATCGCCGCACCGGTGGTGTTCTTTCAGCTGTGGCCGGTCAAGGGCTTCCAGTACCTGCTGCCCGCCGCGGCGCCCGTCGCGGTACTGGCCGCGCGGGCGCTGGCCCAGCTGCCGGTGCCGGAGCTGGTCCGCCGTCTGCTCCACCGAGTCCACCGTTCGGCGAGCGCTGAGCCGGCGCGCACGGTACGGGCGGTGCGGACCGCGGTGATCGCCGTGGTCGCCCTGAGCTTGCTCGTACCCGGCCTGAACGCGGTCAACCGGGCCGACAACTCCACCTTCCTCGCCGGGTCCGGTGGGGTGCCGGGCGGCCGGGAGGCCGGCCGGTGGCTCGCCGCGAACACCCCGGAGGGGTCGGTGGTGCTCACCCTCGGCCCGTCGATGGCCAACATCATCCAGTACTACGGCCACCGCCGCAGCTACGGCCTGTCGGTCAGCCCGAACCCGTTGCGGCGCAACCCGTCGTACGAGCCACTGCCCAACCCCGACTGGTGGCTGCGCCACAACGACCTGCAGTACGTCGTCTGGGATTCGTTCTCCGCCGGGCGCTCGGCGTTCTTCTCCGAGCGGCTCATGGTCCTGATCCGCCGCTACCACGGCCGCGTCGTGCACACCGAGTACGTCGACAGGACCGACTCCACCGGGGCCCGCATCCCCGTCCCGGTGATCATCATC
Organism: Micromonospora sp. NPDC047740; assembly: GCF_043204735.1. NCBI lineage: Bacteria > Bacillati > Actinomycetota > Actinomycetes > Micromonosporales > Micromonosporaceae > Micromonospora > Micromonospora sp. NPDC047740. Next base: position 6,734 of record NZ_JBIDCT010000039.1, on the reverse strand, counting down.
TACGAGGTGCGTCCGTGACCGACTCTGCTCACCCGCGCCGCCGGCACGCCGGTCGGCTGTTGATCCGCGCGCTGCTGGCCGCCGGCCTGCTGGCGCTCGCCGGCCCGGCCACGGCGGCGCACGCCGCGCCCCCGGCGCACCCCACCACCCCGATCGACCACTTCGTCTTCCTGATGCAGGAGAACCACACCTTCGACAACTACTTCGGCACCCGGCCCGGGGTCGACGGCATCCCTCCGGGCACCTGCATGCCGGTGCGCCGCGGCCAGGCCGAACCCTGCGTCAAGCCGTTCCACCTCGGGGAGCTGGGCAGCCTCGACCTCGACCACACCGCCGAGGCCTTCCGAGTGCAGTACAACAACGGCCGGATGGACGGCTTCGTCGAGGGCGTGAGCACGCAGGGCAAGGACGGCAAGCTCGCGATGGCCTACTACGACGACCGCGACCTGCCGTACTACTGGAACATCGCCGACGAATACGTGCTGTTCGACCGCTTCTTCAGCTCGTCCAACTCGGGCAGCATTCGCAACCACATGTTCCGGGTGACCGGCGGCCCGGGCGCCACCGGAGCCTCGGAGTCCATCCCGGCGAACGGGTGGGGCGACATCCCGACCATCTTCGACCGGTTGGAGGCCGCCGGGATCAGCTGGAAGTTCTACGTGGAGAACTACGACCCCACCATCACGTTCCGGTCCCGGACCAGCGAGGAGGACATCGACCGGGGGGCGCAGGTGATCTGGGTGCCGCTGCTCGCCTACGCGCGCTATGTCGACGATCCCCGACTGTTCGGCAAGATTGTGGACCTGGACGAGTACTACGACGACGCCGCCAAGGGCCAACTGCCCGCCGTCTCCTTCATCGCCCCGGCCGGTGACAGCGAACATCCGCCCGGCAGTATCCGGGCCGGTCAGAACCTCGTCCGGACGCTGCTGACCCAGCTGATGCGCTCACCCAACTGGAACTCGTCGGCGTTCCTGTGGTCGTACGACGACTGGGGCGGCTGGTACGACCACGTGGCGCCCCCGCAGATCGACCGGTACGGCTACGGCTTCCGGGTGCCCGCCCTGCTGGTCAGCCCCTACGCCAGACGCGGGTACGTGGACTCCACCACGCTCGACTTCACCTCCGCCCTGAAGTTCATCGAGGTCAACTGGCGGCTGAAGCCGCTGGCCGACCGGGACCGCAACGCGAACACGTTCCTCGACGCCTTCGACTTCGACCGACCACCACGGCCGGCGGTCTTCCTCAGCACCGAACGCACACCCCCGGTGGTGAACAGACCGAACCCGGTGCCGGTGTACACCGCGTACGCCGTCACGGGCAGTTTGGTGACGGCGCTGGTCGGCGTCGCGGCGCTTCGGCGGCGGCGATGGACATGACCCGCAAAATCGTGCCGGCGGCCCTGCTGTCGCTGGTCGCGGCCGTGCTGGCGGTGGTCGTACTGCCCGCCGCCGCGAGTGCGCGACCCGCGTCGACAAGGCCGGGAAAGCTGCACCTGCAGACGGTGCCGCCGCTCGGGGGCGTGGTGGTGAAGGTGGACGGGCAGATGGCCCGGTCCGACGCCAAGGGTCGGATCCAGGTACGCGTGCGCGACTTCGTCGACCTCGAAAAGCGGCTCGTCGTTCCGGAGACCCTGATCAGCCCGGATCGCAAGGTCGTCTTCGACCGCTTCCGCGGCAACGTCGACGCCGGCGGGCGCGGCAAGGTCGTGGAACTCGGCCTGCGTACCTCCCGGCTGGTCTCGTGGAGCTTCATCGACCGCTTCGGCAGGGCCGTGCCGCCCGACCGGGTCACCGCCATGCGACTGCGCAGCAACACCGGTGAGATACACGACCTGAGCGGCCCCGAACTGGCCCAGCCGCGCTGGGTCGCCGAGAGCCGCACCCAGCAGGGCCCGCAGGGGTTGGCCTCCAAGCAGCTCTACTACGTGGTCGACAGCGCGATGGTCGACGGCACCTCCGTGGTCAACCGCGCCGGACAGAAGTTCGTGCCCTGGGAGCAGCAGGCGTGGGTGGTGCAGTTGCTCTTCTTCCGGGTCTCGTTCACGGCGACGGACATGTTCTTCACCCGCCAGGTCGGCGACGGCATCGAGCTGACCCGCGCCGACGGCGACGTCGAGCGGCTGCCGTTCGGCCGGGACGGCACGGCGCTGGTGCCCGACCTGCCGCGCGGCACCTACACGATCACTGTCTTCGGCGGCGGCGTGTCGTTCGGGCGTCCGGTCAGCATCAGCAAGGACCAGGTGGTGTCCCTCACCGTGATCAGCGGCGCCGATCTGGCCCTGGTGACGCTCGCGGTGCTGGTCGTCGCGGTGGGCCTGGTGCTGCTCGGACGGCCGCATCTGCTCACCCGGCTACGCCGCGCCGGGACAGCCGGGAAGCGGGACGGCCCGCGACCGCGACCGAAGCACCGCCGGCGGTTGCCGACGCGGCGGGCATTCAACCGCCCGCCGCACGCCCCGGCCGACGAGGACCGCCCGCCGGCAGCGGTGGGGGGCGGAATCGCACTGCTGCTGCTGGTCGCCGCGCTGGCCGGCGCGCTGCTGCCGGCCGGCGCCGCCCGCGCCGACGTCGGTCACCGGCGGGCCGACCCGTCCTCGGCGACGGCTCCCGTGCCGGTGCTCGCCTACTACTACATCTGGTTCAACCCGACGTCCTGGAACCGGGCGAAGATCGACTATCCCCTGCTCGGGCGCTACTCCAGTGACGACGTCGAGATCATGCGACGGCACGTACGGATGGCGAAGTCCGCCGGCATCAACGGCTTCCTGGTGTCGTGGAAACACACGCCGCAACTCGACGAGCGCCTGGCCAAGCTGGTCGAGGTGGCCCGGGAGGAGAACTTCCACCTGGGCATCGTGTACCAGGGGCTCGACTTCGCCCGTACCCCGCTGGCCTTCGACACCGTCCGCACCGACCTGTCGTTCTTCGCGACCCGCTACGCCACCGACCCGGTGTTCGACATCTTCGGCCGGCCGGTGGTGGTGTGGACCGGCAGCGACCGCTTCACCCCGGCGCAGATCCAGACCACCGTCGGCGGCGTACGCGGGAAGCTGCTGGTCCTCGGCAACGCCAAGAGTCTCGAGGACGTCGAGTCGAGTCAGGGCGTGCTCGACGGCCAGGCCTACTACTGGTCATCCGTGGACCCGGTGGCCGGTGCCAGCGGACGCAAGCTGGCGGAGATGTCCCGGGCGGTGCACCAGCGGGGCGGGTTGTGGATCGCCCCGGTGACCCCCGGCTTCGACGCCCGCCTGGTCGGGGGCAAGCGGGAGGTGCCGCGCCGCGAGGGCGACACGCTGCGGGCCTCCTTCGCCGCGGCCCGCCTGTCTCAACCCGACGCGATTGGGGTGATCAGCTGGAACGAGTTCAGCGAGAACACCCACATCGAGCCGAGCGAGCGGTTCGGCGCGGCCGACATCAACGTGCTGGCCGACCTGCTCGGCGTGCGCGTCGACGTGGACGTACCGGTGGACAGCAGCGAGCCGGGCGGCCCTCACCGGGGGCTGAGCGCGTGGGGCGCGCTGCTGGTCACGGGCGCGGCGGTGGTGCTGCTGCCGCTCGGCGTGCTCCTCCAGCGACGTCGCTCCCCCACCGCCGCCCGCCGGGGCCGGCCGACCGGCGCCGACCCGCCCGGCGGCCCCACCGACCTCTGACGATCATCCGCTCCTGGGGAGGCGCGGCGGTTACCGCACTCACAAGCTGGAGGTCCACCCAATGAAGCCGCGCAGAGCGACCCGGTCGTCCGCCGGGTCCACAGTCGTCGCCGTGTTCATGGCCGCCGGACTGACCCTGATCCTGAGCGGTCGCGCGGAGAGCGCCTCCCCCACGTGCCACGCGTCCACCGCGCCTAGCGGGGCCTACACGGTGCTGGTCTGCCTCACCCAACCGTCGAGCGGCAGCGCGCTCGTGGGCGACACCACGGTCACGGCGACCGTCAACGTGACGGCCGGCACCAGCCCCGGCGTCGGCAAGACGGAATGGTCCCTGGACGGCCAGTACCTGCTGACGGACTTCCAGTCGCCGCACCAGTTCACCCTCTCCTCCGCCGACTTCGCCGATGGCGCACACACGATCGGCGTCGCGGCGAAGATGCGCGACGGTTACGCCACCCCGGAGACGGCCATCACCGTCACCTTCGCCAACGGCAACGTCACCCCTCCAGAAAACACCCGGCAGTGGTCCGTCCCGCCCATCCGCGCCCGCGGCCCGCAGGAACCCTTCGTCGTGGCCGCCGTTGGCGACGGCGCCGGCGGCGAGACCAACGCGGTGAACGTCACCAATGCGCTCGTCGGATGGAACCCGGACCTGTTTCTGTACCTGGGCGACGTGTACGAGGACGGCACCCTGACGGAGTTCAAGAACTGGTACGGCGGCCCCACCGCCTTCTTCGGCCGGCTACGCGACGTCACCACCCCCGTCGTCGGGAACCACGAGTACACCGGCAACCGGGCGGACGGTTACTTCAATTTCTGGGACAACATCCCGCACTACTACAGCTACGACGCCAACGGCTGGCACTTCGTCGCCATCGACTCGACCAGCAACTACAACAAGGTCGCGCCCGGCTCACCGCAGTACGAGTGGCTGGTGGCGGACCTCGCCGCCAACCGCAGCCCGTGCACGATGGTGTTCTGGCACCATCCCCTCTTCAGCGTCGGCTCTGAGGACCCGGCGCCGCGGATGCAGGCCATGTGGGACCTCATGGCCGCCCAGCACGTCACCATGCTCGTCACCGCCCACGACCACAACTACCAGCGCTGGACGCCGATGGGCGCGGGTGGCGTGCCCGCCGCCGACGGCATCGTCGAGCTCGTGGTGGGCGGCGGCGGCCACTCCAGTCAGGGCTTCCTGAGCTCCGACGCACGGGTGGTCAAGACCAACAAGAGCTACGGCGCGATGCGCATGGACCTCTACGGCAACCGCGCCGAACTGCACTACCACGCGGCCGGCGCCACCGGCACGACCCTGGTCGACTCGTCGACCATCTCCTGCAAGGGCACGGACCGGCTCGCCCCGACCGCACCCGGCGAGCTGACCGCGATCGTCGACCCCACCCCGTCGGTGAGCCTCGCCTGGACCCCGGCCACCGACACGTACGGCGTCACCGGCTACCGCGTCTACCGCGACGGCACCGCGGTGGCCGACCTGCCGGCGACCGCGACCGCCTGGACGGACACCTCCGTTGCCGGAGCGACCCGGTACGAGTACACGCTCGACGCCGCAGACGCGGCCGGCAACCGGTCGGTGCGCAGCCTGCCGGTCGCCGTGACCACCCTCGGCCCCGACACCACGCCCCCGTCCGTTCCGGGCGGCCTCGTCGCCACCGCGTCCCCGGATGCGGTGACGCTCGCCTGGTCGCCGTCGAGCGACAACGTCGGCGTCACGGGGTACGAGGTGCTCCGTGACGGCACGGTGGTGGCGACCGTGCCGGCCACGACGTACGCCGACAGCGCCGTGCCGCCGGACGAATCGCACGTCTGGACCGTGCGGGCGGTGGACGCAGCCGGCAACGTCAGTGTTGCTGCCAACCCGGTCACCGCGGTTCGCGACACACTGCCACCCTCCGCCCCGCCGAACCTCCGGGTCACCGGCGTGACACCCGGCGCGGTCGGCCTCGCCTGGGATGCGTCGACGGACAACATCGGGGTCGCGCGGTACCGGGTGTTCCGCGACGGCACCCTGCTCGCGGAAACCTCCTCGGGCCAGACGTTCCTCGACGACACGGTCGGCAACACCCGCACCTCGTACACGTACCACGTCACGGCGGCCGACGCCGCGGGGAACGCCTCCGCACCAGGTAACACGGTGACCGTGACCACCGCGGACGGCAGCCCACCCACGGTGCCCACCAAACTGCAGGCCGCAGCGGCCGGCCCCAACCAGGTGCTGCTGTCGTGGGAGCCCGCGACCGACGACTTCGGCGTGGCCGGGTACACGGTGTACCGCAACGGAACCGTCCTCGGGACCACCACAGGCTCGACCTTCACCGACAGCACCGCCCTGTCGGAAAGTTCGTACACGTACGGGGTCTCCGCCTTCGACGCGTCCGGAAACTCCTCCGGTCCGAGTACGCCCGCCATCGTCACCACACCGGCGGCCACGCCCATCGCGGCGGTGGCGGACACCTACGTCAAGGCGTCCAGCCCCACGAGCAGATACGGAAGCACGTCGGTCGTGCGGGTGGACGGAGATCCGGTCACCAACGCGTACCTGAAGTTCACCGTGTCCGGGCAGACCGGCGCGGTCCTGCGCGCCCGCCTGAAGGTCTGGGTCGCCGCCGGGTCGTCCAGCGGCTTCGTGGTCCGCCCGGTCGCCGACTCCACCTGGTCGGAGTCGTTGACGAACTGGGACAACGCACCCACCATCGGCGACACGTCGATCGCCGCCAGCGGTCGGACCACCAGCGCCACCTGGGTGACCCTCGACGTCACGCCCCTGGTCAGCGGGACCGGTACCTTCACCGTTGGCATGACCTCCAGCGGCGCCTCGTCGAGCAGCTACGGCAGCCGCGAGTCCAGCACCCCACCGCAGTTGCTGCTGGACATGACGTCTTGACATCCTCCCGGCCCTGAAGGGGCCGGGATTCCCACGGTTGCCCGTGAGGTTTCCTGTTTCATTGCCGACTGCCTTTCCGGGAGGATTTTCCTTGAGGTCTTCTGTCAGCTCCGCAGGCGTTTTACCTCTCCGCCAGCCCGGCGGCGAGGATGTTCTTGGCAGCGTTGATGTCCCGGTCGT
>NZ_JBIDCT010000038.1:0-33853 GCF_043204735.1 Micromonospora sp. NPDC047740 | reverse complement strand
CTACCAACCGTCCATGTAAGACGATCACTGAGGGGAGGGGCGGCGTTTCCTCCCGGCCGTAAACAGCCGGGTTTCCACGCCGCAATTCCGATGACGGATCGGCACGCACATCGCCCGAACAGATATTGGAAACGCTGCTAAGCCCGCTCGCCGCCCGCCTGGACTTCATGCACCCCGGCGACACCCTCGTCATACCCGGCACTGGACCGGCTCGCGCTCGGCATCAGCCCCGGCACGCTCTACCACCACATCCCCGACCTGCGAGAGCTGCGCGCCGCCGGCCGAGCCCGCCACCGGCATTACCGACTGACCGGATACAAGATCACCCGCGTTCGGGCGGGCGAACGGCGGGACAGCAGCCATCCCATCAGCGCGGCGGCGAGGCCGGCAAGCCCAGCCGTCGCGAATCCGCCTGCCGGTCCGGACGTGTCGATCGCCCCGCCAACGATCGGGACGCCAAGGGCGAAGCCCGCGCCCAGCGCCGAGGACTGCAAGCCTGTCGCCTCACCGCGCACGCTCGCGGGTGCCAGCCGGCTCACGGCGTCGGACAGCGCGGAAAGAGCCGGTGCGGCAAGCAGCCCCGCGCCGCAGCCTGCCACACACAACCAGCGCCAGTCGTCGGCCAGTCCCGCGGGAATGGTTACCAGCCCGAGCAGGCCGAGCAGCAACCAGGCGGGCAGCGGTCGCGGGAGCGCGCCATACAGAAGCCCGCCAGCGATGGAGGCCGCGCCGTACACGGCCACCACGACGGCGGCCCAGGAGACCTGGCCGGCTTCCTTGAGAGTGGCCACGATGGCCAAGTCGGTACCGTTGAGCACGATCGTCGCGCCGAACGCCATCACCAGCACCGCGATCAATCTCGGGCCCAGCCACTCCCGGCGACGAGGGCGGCCGGCTGGATCGGCCGGCGCCTCGTCCTCGGCCCGCAGCGAGGGGTTGAGCAGGGCGATCCCCGCTCCGCCCGCCACGATCGCAGCGCCGACGCCCCAGGCCACCACGCCGGAGGGCAGTTGTGCCGCGCAGAGGATCACGATCGGCGGGCCTACCATGTAGGACAGTTCGCCCTGTATCGCTTCCAGCGCAAAGGCGGCCTGGCGCTGTCCCGCCTTCGTCATCGCGGCGATCGCCTGCCTGGTCACCATCGGGGCCGGCACCATCAGCAGACCTGCTACGAAGGCGACGGCCAGCAGAGTCGTGTACGGCAGTACCGCGACGCTCAGCCAACACGCGACCTGAACCACGACGGTGATCAGCAGCACGATACGCACGCCCCGCCGGTCGATCATGCGGCCCAGCAGCGGACCGCCCAGCGCGAGACCGGTGGTCATGGCTGCCGCGGCTCCTCCCGCTGCCGCATAGCTCATGTCCAGGCCTAGAACGACGTACATCGTCAGCGCCATCCCGGAGGCCGTGATCGCGGTGCGGGCGAGCAGCGAGACGCCCAGCAGCGATGCCATCCCGGGCACGGCGAGCACCTGTCGGTATCTGGTCACCTGCGGGACGCTAGGTCATCCGCCAACCCATAGGAAGTGGCGACCTTCTTGGGCCTGGCATAATGAATGCTTATGGCCAGGGATCTTGAGACGGCGTTGCTGCGGTCGTTCGTCACCGCCGTGCGGGCGGGCAGCATCAGCCGCGCCGCGACCGCGCTCGGACATACCCAGCCCGCGCTCAGCCAGCAGTTGCGCAAGCTCGAGAGCGTTGTCGGCCGTCCGCTGCTTTACCGGTCGCCGTCTGGCGTCTCGCCGACCCGGGCAGGTGAGGAACTCCTGCCGTACGCCGAACGCATCCTCTCGCTCTCCGCGCAGGCACTCACCGAAACCGGGCGCGCGCTTACCGGCCGCTGCGGCGTCGGGTTGCTCGAAGACCTCGCCGCGTCCCAGCTTCCACAGGCCCTCGCCGACCTCGCCGGGCTGCACCCCGGCGCGACGCTGGAGGTGCTCACCTTTTCCAACGCCGCGATGCGGGAGGCCTACGACGCGGGCCGCGTCCAACTCGTGCTCGACGAGGTGCCGTACCTTCCCGGACCGCCGCGCTGGACGGTACGCCGCCCGCTGGTCTGGGCGATCGGCCAGGGCGTGGACGTGGCTGCCGATCCGCTGCCGGTGGTGCTGTTCTCGAACCCGTGCTTCTGGCGTACGTCGGTGCTGGAAACGCTCGAACGTGCCGATCGGCGCTGGCGGGTGGCGTTCGAAAGCAACAGCCTGCTCGGTGTGCTCGCCGCGGTACGGGCCGGGCTCGGCGTCGCGGCGCTCATGCCCGCAAACCTCGAACCGGTCATGGCCTGCCACGACGCAGACGCCCTGCCGGCCCTGCCGGACGTCGAGCTCGGTCTCGCACGGCACCCACGGACCGAAGGTGATCCGCTGATCGATGCCGTGGAGACCGCGCTACGACGCATGATCTGAGTATCGCGGCTGGTCAGCGCGCCGGTTTCCGAGCACACCTCGCGGCCCCGCCCGGCAGCCTGCTTGACGAGCCGGCATTCCCGGACCAGCTACCAGCTACGCCCCAGTCGATCTGTGTCACGGCCGTGCATCGAGGAATCGCGTGATCGCAGCCGCGACGGCTTGGTGGTCTTCGAGCATCGGTAGATGCCCCGTATTCAGGTCGTTCTGCCAGGCTGCGCCGAGTCGCTCGGCGCAGCGTTGTTGCAGCGCAACCGGCAACTCACGGTCGTCAGTGGTGCGCAGGTAACCGCGCCACCCGCTCCACGACCGGTGAGCAATCCGGTCTCGATAGAGGGCGGGTGACTCGGGGGTGAAGTCGGCGATGATGCGGTCGGCGACCTCCTCGTCCAGACCATGGGCGAGACCACGTCTGATCGCCGACGCCGGCGGCCGGGTACCGGCGACTCGCATCGCGGCACTGAGCACCCACCGGTTCGGCACCGGCATCGCCGAGATGAACGAACCTCCCGGCTGCGGGATCACGGCACTGATCGCCAGGAACGCGCTGACGCGTTCCGGCACGAGCCGGGCGACCTCGGCGCCGATCACACCACCGGCCGAATGCGCGACGATCACGAACCCACCCGGCGGTGCGGAGTCGATGACCGCCTGGGCGTAGTCGCGCAACCGGGCCCGGCCGCCCTGCGGTCGGGAAGCGACACGGGTCTGCTGCCCTTCGCCGAGGTCGCGGCGGACGTCATCCCAGATCCAGGCGGGAAGCCCGGCGCCGCTGAGGAACATGATCGGATCGCGTGCAGTGCTCATGACACCAGCGTCGCCTCCAGCAATGTCACCGGCATGTCACTATTTATTGGATGAACCGAACTGACCGTCTCTACGCCCTCCGCGAGGAACTACGGCGCGCGGGGTCCGCCGGGCGCTCGGCGGAACGACTCGCCGAGGTCTTCGAGGTCAGCGTCCGCACGATCAAACGGGACATTTCGGCTCTGCAACACGGCGGCTTCCCGGTCTGGGCTCGCCCCGGACCCGGTGGTGGCTACGTCGTTGACGCCGCCGCGACCCTCCCGCCGGTGAACTTCACCGACGCCGAGGTCTCCGGCCTCGCCGCCGCCGTGGCCGCCCACCGCGGACAGCCCTTCGACAGCCACGCCCGCGCCGCCCTCGTCAAGGTGCTCAGCGTGATGGACACCCGCACACGAGAAAACGCCACCGCGTTGAACGGTCGGGTCTGGATCGACCACACCGACACACCCGGCGATGCCCGGACTCGGCACGCCATCGAGCAAGCACTCCACACACAACGCGTCCTCGTCGTGGACTACCGCGACCGGCATGGCACGCCCACCACCCGGCAACTCGATCCCGTGCTCCTGGCCCGCACCCAAGGACACTGGTACCTCGTCGGGCACTGCCACACTCGTCAAGCGATCCGCTGGCTCCGCCTCGATCGCATCAGCGCCGCACGCCTGACAACCCAGCCCGCCACTCGTATCCCCATCGAAGCCGTTGGCACACCGCCCACCACCGCCGAAGCCATCGCCGACCTGTGACGCCATCCGTCATCGCCGACCAGTCCGCTTCCACGGTCGACCGACACCAGACCCTGGCGCACTGCGGCCAGGCAGGGCGGGTCCGGGTTGACTTCTGCCTCTGCGCGGAAAGCAACAACGCTATCGAGTACCCCGCCGAATGGCACCTTCACGCGCCGCCTTCGCCGCGCGGGGGCCGTTGGCTGTTGTCCCCGAACGGCAGCGCTTCGAGGACGTAGTTCAGCTCTTGCGATTCGGGTCGGTGAGAGCGTCCCAGTCGTCAGCGCTCATCGGGAACGGCCCCCAATGCGGCAGGTAGAAGGGTCGCCGCGGTGGGTCGGCCACCGTGAACGGCTTGAACTCCGGATCCGCGATCACCCGGTAGACGAACTCGGCCGTCGACATGTCGAGCTGGTGCCATGGCTCGATGCCGTCCGACCGCGCGACCACAGGCCACCGGTCGGGCTCCACAGCGCGGTCCGCCAGCCAGTAGTACTCCCCCTCGGTCTGATCGCTGCCCCATTGGATCAGCCCCGACCCCTTGCCGGGCTCGTAGATCTCGTAGGGGGCCCACAACTGCGCGGAGTCACTACTGCTTGGCCACTGCCGGGAAAAATCCCACGTCCGAAGCAGCGGCTGCGCGTGATCGTCGGTCGGCCGCAGAAGGTCTAGGTAGGCGTAGAACGCCCCCGGCACGAACCGCCGGCACAGTTCCTTGAAGTCCGTCGGCAGCGCGACGCCCAGCTCGGCTTCCACCTGCTCCCAGCCGACGCCATCCTCGGGCTCCTGGCGCCATCCGGTCACGTCGATGATCCGGTCGATCCACGTCAGCTGATCATTCACGGCCGGCAAAGTAACAGCACAGGCCGACATCCCCCGTGACTCGAGCCCCTGTGGGAGCGGCCTGACCGCTTCGGAGGCACTGAAGTGGTCACCGAGCACGCCTCCTGTTGCTGTCTGTCGCCGTCGAGAGGAACGCGTGGAGGGTGTGGGTGCCCGGCGGGCCACGGCCGCCGGGCACCCACACCACCTTCAGCAGCAGCTTGACGCGGTCCCGCTGGTTGCGGGTTCCGTCTCGGCAGCCGGGGTGCAGCAGGCGGTCTCGGCGGTCTTCTCCAACTGTGGGGAGTCGGCCTTGACGGTGTAGACCTCCCAGGGTTCGTTGCCGGGGCCGCGTACCCAGACCTTGTCCTGGAGTGCGTAGCAGCACTCGGTGTCGTTCTCTTCGAGTGTGATGAGGCCGGCGTCGGTGAGGCGCGTGGTGGCGGCGTTGACCTCGTCGGTGCTGAACACCTCGACGCCCAGGTGGTCCATGACGGTGGGTTGGTCGGCCTCGCCCTCGAGGAGGACGAGCTTCAGGGGCGGGTTCTCGATGGCGAAGTTGGCGTAGCCGGGTCGGCGCTTGGCCGGCTCGACACCGAACAGCTGGGCGTAAAAGGCGACGGAGCCTTCGAGGTCGGACACGCGCAGGGCGAGCTGGACACGGGACATGGTCATTCCTCCTGGCGGTTCAGCGGATGCAACGGTTGGTGAGTGGGGTAGTGCGGGCGTGCTCGTAGCGGGCGTCGGCGCGGCAAGCCGGGGCGCACACCTGCCCACGCGATTCGCAGAACGTCACGGCTTGGGCGTCGAGGGGACGACGGCGGAACAGCTTGATCATCGCTTCGTCCTTGCCTAGATGGTTTTCGAAGCAGGACCCACGTTGCACCCTGTTTTGAAATCTGTCAACCTAGAGGCATGTCGAAACAAACGCTGCCGGTGGTGGACCTGAACGCGGTCGCCTGCTGCTCCCCCATCGCGGCGAGCCCGATGGACGCCAATCAGGCAGCGGCGGTCGCACCGATGTTCAAAGCCCTGGGCGACCCGGTCCGGCTGCGGCTGATGTCGATGATCGCCTCGGTGCCGGAGATCTGCGTCTGCGACCTGACCCCGGCGTTCGACCTGTCCGGGCCGACCATCTCCCACCACCTCAAACTGCTGCGCGAAGCCGGCCTGGTCGACTCCGAGCGTCGCGGCACGTGGGTCTGGTACCGGGTGAAGCCGGAAGCGTTCCAGCAGCTCGGGGCGCTGCTGACGATCTCCACCACCCCGGCCGCCGGTGGCACCGCGTGAGCCTCACCCTGCCCCGGCGGGCGTCGGCGGAATTCGCCGGCACCGCCCTGCTCGTCGCCGCCGTCGTCGGATCCGGGATCGCCGCCGCCCGACTCTCCCCCAGCGACGTCGGTCTCCAGCTGCTGGAAAACGCGATCGCCACCGCCCTGGCCCTGGGCGCGCTGATCCTGACCTTCGGGCCAGTGTCGGGCGCGCATTTCAACCCGGTGGTGTCCGCCGTCGACTGGTGGCTCGGCCGCCGCGCCGGCAACGGCCTGACAGGCCGCGACCTGGCCGCCTACACCGCCGCCCAGATCGGCGGCGCGATCGTTGGGGCGGTCCTGGCTGACCTGATGTTCGGGCTGCCGGCCGTGGCCTGGTCCCGCACCGATCGGACCGGGGGGAGCCTGTGGCTGGGCGAGGTGGTCGCCACCGCCGGCCTGGTTGTCCTGGTCTTCGCCCTCGCCCGTTCCGGCCGCACGTCCGCCGCGCCGGCCGCCGTGGGCGCCTACATCGGCGCGGCCTACTGGTTCACCTCGTCGACGTCGTTCGCGAACCCGGCCGTCACCATCGGCCGGGCCTTCACCGACACCTTCACCGGCATCGCCCCTGCATCCGTGCCCGGCTTCATCGCCGCCCAGCTCGTCGGCGGCCTGGTCGCCGTCGCCGCACTCGCCGCCTGGTACCCAGGCGCCGCCGATGCGGCTGACGCCGTGGTCGTGCCGCACCTCGCCGAGGAGAGCCGATGACCGCTCCCGCCAGCACCACAGGAATCACCATCACCGCCATGGGCGACCAGTACGCCGACGTCGTCCTGGACATCTACCGGCTCGGCATCGCCACCGGCCACGCCACCTTCGAAACCGAGCCACCGACCTGGGAACAGTTCACCGACAGCCGGCTGCCCGGCCACCGCTGGGTGGCCGTCGACCCCACCGGCCGGGTCCTCGGCTGGGTTGCCTGCTCGGCCGTGTCCGACCGGTGCGTCTACGCCGGGGTGGTCGAGCACTCCGTCTACGTCCACCCCGACGCCCGCGGCCGAGGCGTCGGCCGGCTCCTGCTCAACGCTCTGATCGCCTCCACCGAGCAGGCCGGCATCTGGACCATCCAGTCCGGCCTGTTCCCCGAGAACACCGCCAGCCTCGCCCTGCACACCGCCTGCGGCTTCCGCACCGTCGGCACCCGTGAACGCGTCGGCTGCCACCACGGGACCTGGCGCGACGTCACCCTCATCGAACGCCGCAGCCCCACCATCAACTGACAGGAACACCACCGTTGACATCCTCCCGGCCCTGAAGGAGCCGGGATTCCCGCGGTTGCCCGTGAGGGTTCCTGTTTCATCGCCGACTGCCTTTCCGGGAGGACTTTCCCTTGAGGTCTTCTGCCAGCTCCGCAGGCGTTTTACCTCTCCGCCAGCCCGGCGGCGAGGATGTTCTTGGCAGCGTTGATGTCCCGGTCGTGCTCGGCCTTGCAGCCGGGGCACGTCCAGGAGCGGTCGTTGAGGGCGAGGGTGGTGTTGATCCGCCCGCAACCGGAGCAGGTTTTGGACGTGGGCAGCCACCGGTCGACGGGGATCACCTCACGCCCGTACCACTGGGCTTTGTACTCCAGCATGCTGCGGAACTGACCCCAGGCCGCGTCGGAGATGACACGGGCCAGGCGGCGATTGCGGAGCATGTTGCGCACGCTGAGGTCTTCGATCGCGACCGTTTGAGTCTCACGGACGAGTCGAGTGGTCAGCTTGTGCAGGTGGTCCCGACGCCGGTCGGCGATACGGGCATGGATCCGGGCCACTCTGAGCCGGGCCTTGGCCCGGTTCGCGGAGCCCTTCTGTTTGCGGGCCAGGTTCCGCTGCGCCTTGGCCAGCTTGCGCCGGTCGGCCTGCCCGTACCGCGGGTTGGCCACCTTGCCCTGCTCGTCGCTGATTCCGGGGATCGGGTGGGACAGGGTGAGCAGACTGGTGATGCCCGCGTCCACACCGACCACGCCCGCGACCGGCGGCAGCGTCTTCACGGTCAGGTCCTCGATCAGGATGGATACGAACCAGCGGCCGGCGGCGTCCCGGGACACCGTGACGGTCGACGGCTGCGCCCCTTCGGGCAGGGGCCGCGACCACACGATGTCCAACGGGGTGTTCATCTTGGCCAGCGTGAGCTGACCGTCACGCCAACGAAACGCGGAACGGGTGTATTCGGCCGACGCCCGCGACTTGCGCTTGGACTTGAACCGCGGATACCGGGCCCGCTTGTCCCAGAACGCCACGAACCCCGCCTGCAGATGCCGCAACGTCTGCTGCAACGGCACCGACGACACCTCGTTCAGGAACGCCAACTCCTGCGTGCGTTTCCACTCGGTCAGCCACCCCGACGACTGCACATAGGTGGTGCGCTGACGGTCCACCGCCCACGCCCGGGTCCGCGCTTCCAACGCCCGGTTGTACACCACACGCACGCACCCGAAGGTGCGGTTCAACTGCCCAGCCTGTTCAGGAGACGGGTAGAAGCGGTACTTGTACGCCCGCTTCACCACCTCACCCACGCCTCACACCCTACCAACCGTCCATGTAAGACGATCACTGAGGGGAGGGGCGGCGTTTCCTCCCGGCCGTAAACGGCCGGGTTTCCACGCCGCAAATCCGATGAGCGACAAGCCCAGCGTCCTGTTCGTCTGCGTCCACAACGCCGGCCGCTCCCAAATGGCCGCCGGCTGGCTGCGCCACCTCGCCGGCGACACCGTCGAGGTCCGCTCCGCCGGCTCCGCCCCCGCCGACCAGATCAACCCGGCCGCCGTCGAGGCCATGCACGAGGTCGGCATCGACATCACCGACCAGACCCCCAAACTCCTCGAATACGCCACCGCCGAGTCCTCCGACGTCATCGTCACCATGGGCTGCGGCGACGCCTGCCCCGTCTTCCCCGGCAAGCGCTACGAGGACTGGAAGCTCGAAGACCCGGCCGGCAAGGGCGTCGAAGCGGTCCGCCCGATCCGGGACGCGATCCGCACCCGGGTGGAGAAGCTCCTCACCGAACTGCGTCCCACCGCCTGACCAACCCGCCGGCGCTGCCCGTCCGCCCGGTCACCCGTCGGGCGGGGGCCGACACTCGCTCATGCGGGCCGTTGACACGGCCGGGACAGGTCAACACGACTCCCTGCCCGCAAACGCGTGGCGCAACAGCCCGGTTGGTCAAGCGGGTAAGCGTCCGGAGGGACACGCACCAACGGACCGGCCGAGGCTGCCCCGCGCAGCGGGGCGGGCGGCGGGTGGCGGACGCCACCTGCCACCCGCAGTCGTCTGCCGGGCAGTTGCCGTCAGTCGGCTGAGCCCAGCGCCGCGACCGGGCTGACCTGGGCCGCCCGGCGCGCCGGGGGCAGCCCGGCCAGTGCGGTTCCCACCGCCAGCGCCAGCACCACCAGGGCGAGTTGCCCGACCGGGAACCGCACCAGCGTGTCCTCGGCGAACGCCGCCATGGTCAGCGTGGCGTACGGCAGGGCCAGCAGCAGGCCGGTGGTGGCGCCCAGCAGGCCGTACAGGCAAGCCTGCCCACCTGGCGCCCAGCGCCCAGCGCCCAGCCGTCGGTGCCCATCTCGCCGGTGTACGTCAGTTGGGTGTGGCCGCGTCGTCGGTGAGGCAGAAGCGTTCCCGAACGTGCGGCACGGGGCCGCGCACGAGACGGGAGTCGACGTGGCGGTGGCCGGCGGGGTGGGGCTGGTGTTCTGCCGGGACGACGTGCTCTGGTGATCCACCGGCGGGCGTACGGTGACCGCCTGGCAGACCCTGGACCTGCGCACCCTGACCTGAGCCGGGCGGTGCCCCCGGCCGGTCAGACGTTCACGTGGAAATGCACCGCGAAGTAGCCGGTGTTCGCCGTGGAGTTGGACGCCTCCACGCCGACCCACCCGTGGAACGTCCCAGTGTCGCCGATCACCTGGAGCTGCGGCTTGCGGTGCGAACCACCGGCGTAGCAGGTGCTCGACGTCAGGCAGGTGCACCAGTGCTCGTAGAAGTTCCGCCGGCCCGCTCCCGCGAGGTAGTAGCGGATCGGGGCGGAGGTCGCGCCGTTCGGGCAGGACGAACAGGTGGCGGTCGGGGGGCTGAGCCAGCTCAGGCAGTTCCCGTTGCATCGGGCGAACGACCGGAGGTCCATCCCGCTGGGGCCGGCGGCACCGGTGCTTCCGCTGTAGCCGGCGTACCGGCCGGTGTACTGGGCCAGTGGGATGTTGCTGACCGGCGTGTACGCGTCGTTCGAGGCGGAACTGCCGAAGCCCCAGCCGACGGTGACCCCGTAGTTGGAGCTGACGAAGTCGAGCCGGGCCAGGTCGCTGGCGGGTTGGCTGACCGCCCAGGTTTCCTGGACGTCCCCGCTCCAGGTGATGGTGATGCTGTCACCGGAGTTGGTGTACGTGCCGCTCAGGGACTTCACGACGCCACCGGGCTGGAACTCGGCGGCCGTCCGCACCTCGCAGTCGTGGCCGGTGCAGCCGGTCGTCCGGACGCCTGTGCCGGCGGCCCCGACGACGGTGGCCCGGTTCCAGTACCAGAAGCTCTCGGTCACCGTGCCGTTGCCGAAGAAGTAGTAGGTCGCCAGCCGGACCCAGACCGGACCGGTGGCGGGCGCGCCGGCGGCGGGGATGGCCCCGAGCGCGACGCTGTAGATGCGCCGCCCGCCGGGGTAGTCCACCGCCTGTGCGGGCACCGGCAGGACGACCGCTCCCATGGTCAGCGCCAGCAGCGCGGCGGCGAGATACCGCCAGGTGATCCTCCGTCGACGACCCATACGTCACTCCCCCTTATGACCGACCGGTCGACATATCGTATCTGATCGATGCCGACCGGGATGGTCCCGCGGCGCGGGACGCCCAGGGAAGCCGTGCCGGGTCAGGGGCCGTACGGGTCGGGCCGACGTTCCAGGAGTTCGTGCAGGGTCGGGAGTGTCGAGTTAACGGCTGATGACCTATTCAAAGAGCGGGGCGTACCCGAACCTGGCCAAGCACATCGAGGCGGCGCAGAACAGCGGGCTACCGGGCGAGCACCCGAACGGCACGCCCCTGCGGCGGCTCGTCGACTCCGCGCAGAAGCGCCTCAACGGCGACACGGCCCGCCCGCGGGGATGGATCCGGCCGGGAAGCAAGTCTTGCGACGAGTACCCTGCCGGTCGACGAAGCAGGGTGCGGCGCAGACCGTCGCCCGCGACGCCCACGGCTTCCGCAACCCCGTCAACCAGCGCTTACGCACCCACAGCGCGACCACCTGGCGAGCCCGTGGGCACCTCGACGCCCGCTAATTTCGTTGAGCCCGCACCTGTGATCGTGTTGGCTAGCGGCAGCGAAACCGCTGGTGTCCGCTTGGCTGTAGCAGGGAGTTAAACGTGCAGGACATTGTCGTCGACCCCGGTGCCCATAATCGGGCAGCCTGGGACAAGTATGTCCAGGAGGGCAACGAGTGGTCGAGGCCGGTGAGTGCTGAGGATGTCGAGCGCGCCCGTATGGGCGACTGGTCGATTGTTCTCATTGGGCGTGAGCCAGTCGACCGCTCCTGGCTGCCGACGGACCTGACCGGCAAGGACGTGTTGTGCCTGGCCTCCGGCGGTGGCCAGCAGGGTCCGATCCTCGCCGCCGCAGGGGCGCGGGTCACCGTGTTCGACAACTCGCCCCGCCAGCTCGGCCAGGACCAGATGGTGGCGGCGCGCGACGGACTCGAGCTGCGCACCGTCCTGGGTGACATGCGCGACCTCAGCGCCTTCGGCGACGCGGCATTCGACGTTGTGTTCCACCCGGTCTCGAACGTATTTGTACCCGACTTGGCACCGGTGTGGCGTGAGTGCTTCCGCGTCCTGCGACCGGGCGGAACTCTGCTCGCGGGCTTCCTCAACCCTGATGTGTACTTGTTCGACCACGAGGCCCTCGAGGAGCGCGGCGAGCTGGTCGTCGTGCACAAGCTGCCCTACAGCGATGTCACGCAGTACTCCGCCGAGGAACGCGCCACGAAGTTCGGCGCGGATGCCCCTCTTGAATATAGTCACACCCTCACCGACCAGATCGGCGGGCAACTCGCTGCGGGGTTCGTCCTCACCGGCTTCGCAGAAGCACCGGACCAGTCCAACGCATCCGCCCAATACATGTCGAACTATTTTGCGACGCTGGCGGTCAAGCCAGGCTGACCCAGCCGCGGCGCCGGCCGAGACGGCCGTGAACCACGAAATGCCATTCGAAGATTGGCCACTGGTTTATTCGATATGGCCAATCTCCGACTGGCCAAGTGGAGCGCTGTGCCAGCCGACCCCACTAACTTCGCTGACCCGGTATAGAAAGGGCTGCCGATCATGGCGGCAACGTCACCGGGTGTTCCCCCGCCGTCTGCGCCGTCCATCCGCAGCTCCCGTCACTCAGTCCAGGGCTTCGGCCACCCGCGATAGTTTCACACACCCAGCCTTCTGGCGGAACCCAAACCCATTCGGGTCGATATCGCTCATCCCCAGCCTCTCGACCGGACCCGCCACTTCGTGCGGGGTCCAGGGGCTGCTCCCCCACCGGCCAAACAAAGCGACAGGATCTCATTCGGAAAACCGGTCAATCGCGAGTGATTGTCGGGCAGGCGGCGCAGATTCCGTCCATCGTGCCGAGTGGGTGTGGTTGGCCGGTCATCGCCGACGACACCAGCGACAGCACGCAGGTCGGCCTTGATGTAGGTGGTGAAGATCCGAGTCTGCCGGTGCGGCCCGCTCGGTTGCCGCACCGGGCTGGCCCGGTGCGGCGCGCTCAGCGGGCGGGCGAGATCGCCTTCACCTGGAACTCCCCGGTTGGCCCGACCTCGATGACGGGCAGCCGACGTCCGACGGCGTTGCCGGTCGTGGCGTCCAGCGTGAAGGTGCCGCCGGCGCCGTGCACCTGGTTGCGCTCGCGGTCGGATCGCCCCAACTCGGAGCGGACGGTTTGCCGCGTGGGTAACTCCCCGGGCTTCAACCCGTTGGCGGTGCGGCTGATCGTCTCCGTCAGTGCCAGCATCGCGTCGTGCATCATGACCCCCCAGCCGTCGGCAAGGTCGGTCGTGTCGAAGCCGAGGCGTTCGAACTCGGCGGTGAGCCGATCGAACTCGGCGATCCCCATTGCCCGCGCGGCCTCTGGGTCGACGTGCGGGGTGTAGACGATGGACAGGCCCGGCTCGTCGCTCCGAGGGAGCAGGTCCGGCCTGGTGCGCAGCATCGACGCGTCTGAACCGGTGACGAGGGTGATCCGACGGTCCCGCGCGCAGCCGCGCTGGCGCAGGTTGTTGATCAGATCGTCCAGCAGCACGGCGCGGCCAGCGTAGAGCACGATGTCCGGTGCGCCGTCACCGCAGAGGTCTTTTGTGATCTCGCGGAACTGGGTGTCCAGCGACGCCTCGGTGTCGAATCGGCTCTCCACACTGATCGAGAGCCTGCGGCCCGCTGCGGCTGTTTTGAACTCCTTGTAGAGCGTCGAGGTGTAGAGGTCGTTGTCGTCGCTGTCGTAGACGAGCATGGCCTTGCCGGTACTCCGTCGGGCCAGGTAGTCCGACAGCACCGCGATCTGGTCACCGGTGGTGGAGTTGACCCGGGCGAACCCTCTGATGTAACGGCTGGTAGTGCCTGCCTCGGCGGATGGCTCGACGTTGAACTCGGTGGCGGTCAGTACCGAGGCCACCATCGGGATGCCAGCCGCTGACAGCGCTCGTGCGGTCTCCCGGGCGTTTATGGTGCTCTGGCCGACACCGATCACACCGACCAGCCGTTCCTCGCCGGCTACCTCGATGAGCTGGTCGACCACCCGTCGCCACTGCTGCTGTCGGCTGCCCGGGTTGGCCAGCAGCAGCCGGACCTTCGGCTCGCGCTTGTCCTCATTGGCGGCAAGCTGGGCGATGTGGGCGCCTTCGAGCTGGGCGCGGATTCGTGGCCAGGTCACGCTCCCCACGCCGGTGGGCAGCAGCGGCGTGAGGAGCGCGACGGTGACATGTGGCCGCTCTTGCACGCGCTTGTTCTCCGCCAGAATCCGCCGCTGCACTGTGGCGAGCTCGCCGCCGAACACGTAGGAGCCGTCGGTGACCCCGACACACTCGCCGTCCCGTTTATCGACGCCGTCGTCGCAGCTGGTGAACCTGGTCACCCCGAAGGCGACCGCAGAGCTCAGCAGCAGCGCCACCACAGTGATGACCGCCGCCAGCCTGAGCCGCGCCCTGCTCCGAATGACCTTCGCCATCGGCGGTGTGAAGTCGACAGTCTCTCGCCGCGGCGCCGACGCCTGGCGCCGCCCGGGAGGGCTCGGCACGGGGCTGCCGCCCGCCTCAGCCCTGGCCTCGAATCGCGCCGCAGCTTTGAGGAAATCGTTGCGCGGCACGCCCGGCCGCTGTGCCAGCGTCTTCAGGTCCCACGCAACGCTGCCGTAGAGGTCCGCCCGGTCTGCGGTGGACAAGGGGTCGTTGGCAGCCCACAGTGCCACCACCACGCGGGCGACCGTCCGACCGAGCTCATCAGCCGGTCCGGCGCGGCCGGTCACGGCGAGCACCTGCGTAGGGTCGGCGTCGTCGGTATCGAGGTCGTTGGGCGCCGCGGTAACCGCATCGAGCTCGGCAAACCACGCCCGCCCGTCAGGCAGCAACTCCTCTAGGCGCTGTACCACCGCGTCGACGTCCCGAAGCGCAAGCGCGTGATAGAAGCGGTCGGATTCCCGGCCGTTGTCCCGCAACCAGGTGTGCACCGCCGTCCACCGTTCGGGTGTGCCAGCCAGGCGGCGCAGCAGCAGGTGGCGCAGGGCGGGCAACATGGCCTCGCGCCCCGTACCGGTGTCTTGCACCCTCAGTTCGGCGGGCACCAGTCCGGCGCCGTCACGCGGCGGAGGCACCAGGCCGCTGCGCGCCAGCTCGTCGGATTGCTCGACGTCCCTGGCGGCGGAGCAGGCTTCCAGGGTGGCCAGCACCGCCTCCGATGGCGAACCGAGCAGCTCGCGCAGTAGCCGCTCCTCGACGGTGACCGGGGCCTTGTCGACCGGGCCTCGCCAACGGGACCCCAGTAGCCGCTTCACGGACGTTGCCCCGCCGGTGTGGTCGTCGATGGCCTTGGCGATCACGGCAGTGGCGGCGGGATGACCCTGGGTGAAGCGGTACACCTCGGCCGCGACTGCGCGGCGCGCGCCGAGCCGGGGGCCGGCGATGTCGGACACCATGTCCGTGACCTCGTCCAGGGTCAGGTCGCGCAGCGCCACCGGATAGGAGTCGCTGGCGAACTGGCCCTGCCGGCGTTCGAGGTAGTCGTCGTAGCTCGCCTCCTCGGCGAATGGGATCTCCTCGTCCGGCGCCACGTGCCGCACTACGCCGCCGGCGCTGGTGGCGACTACGGTCAGCGGATCCGCTTCGCTGCGGCGGGCGTCGGCGAGCGCGCGGTAGAGCAGGCGGCCGGGTTTGGTGTCGATGTCGTCCAGCAGCAACACGCAGTTCAGCGACCATCTGGCCGCGCGCCGCTTGTCGAACGCGGCTCGCAGGTCGGCCAGGAAGGCGGCCCACAGTAGCTCGGTGGCTTCCTTGCGCTCGGCCTCGCTCGCGTCCTCCCGGGTGAGCTTGTTGAGCCACACCAACTGGTCGTACGCGTTGTCACCGGAGCCGTACCACTCCAGCCCTTCACCCAGCATGACGCGGCGGCCGAGCCGCCACGACACCAGGCCGTCCAGCAGGAGCTTCGGCCCGTACTGAGCGGCCGTGGTCGCTCCCGGGATGGCACCCATCCCCGCAATCGCGCCGCTGATATCTTGCGCCAGGTTGCCGAGAAGTATGCGAAGCTGGTCGATGTGCCGCGCATCTTCCAGCGCGTTCCGGATGATTAGGCGGGCAGCCGGGCCAGGGGCGTCGATTTGCGCGGAGATTGCCACCTGGGCAGTGACGAAGCGGGGGAACGGGATCGAACGATAGCCGGCAGCGTTGCGGTTGAGGTCGAAGGCGAGCAGCGACAAGACTTCCCAAGCGGTGGTGCTCTTCAAGTTGCCGCAGTTGACGCGCGCGTACGGGACCTTTCCCTTGAGTTCGCTCTGCAGAACGCCCAGCAGCGCAGTCTTCCCGCAGCCCTTGGGACCGGTGAAGATCAGCATCGGCGTGCGGCGGGTGGTCGGCAGGCCCTTCAACTCCGGCCGAGTCGCGAACTCACGGACAATCGCGAGTGCGCGATCCCTACCACGCAAGTCGAACGCGTCGTTAGCCATTCACACCCCCACCTGAACGAGTACAAGTTGACATAGCTGCCTCACCGAGCCTTGGCACGACTCCTGTGTCGAAGGATCGTACGGGCTCCTCCCCTCGCGCCGCACCAACACCAGCCGCCGTTTGAGACTCTGCTGATAGGAGCAGGAAGACGTGGACACGTCCGCCACGTGATCGTCGCTACGTGGTCTCGAAAATGAACCGCGACGGGCGAAGTGGGTGGCGGTGGAATTGGCTGACGTCACCGACGTGACCGAGGATCTTGGGGAACAGCACGATGGCGGTGCCGTGGACTTCGGACAGACCCTGATTCGATCACAAATACACGGCACCCATGCTCAGGGTGTGTGCTCATGCCGTGAGCGCACTAGCGTAGCTTTCATCGACCACGCGTCTGCTGCATCGTGCGGCGGATCCACCCACGCTTCTGGGCGAGGTGGTGAGTGCCGACCGACTCATTGTTGTCGGTGCTGTGCCCGGCCGCAAGCGGCCGGGCACAGCCGGTCCAGGACTTGTCAGTCGACGACGGGTGGCGCCGTCTTCGCCGCGGCTGCCAGGGCCGCCGCCGCGCTGGCGTACGGGTTGTACGTGTACGTCCGAGACAGGCTGCCCGGGATCGTGAAGTACTCGACGGACAGCTTCGCGGGGTCGGTGGCGATCTGGCCCCGGGCGGGCAGGTCGTCGCGGTCGTCCCAGCCCCACGGCGCGTTGGCCGAGTTGATCGAGCAGTCGAGCGTGTCCACTCCACAGTCGCCGGAGTCGTCACCGGCGAAGGTACCGAGGTTCGCGAACAGGCTGGTGTTTGCCCGCTGCGCCCACAGGCCGTCGCTGGCGAAGATGTCGATGAGCTTGTATTGCACGTCGCGGTCGTCGCCGCTGCTCGGCGTCTCCGCCACGGTCGACGGGTAGTACACGATGCCGTCGCCGACGATGTTGTACTGCGGGTACGCCTTCAGGCCGTGGCCCTTCGCCTCCTGCGCGGTCACCGGGTGCAGGAACGCGTCGTGCGGCGACGCCTGGAGTTGCAGGGTGCCGTCGACGCTTTCCCGGCCGCTCGTCCAGGTGCTCCCGGCCGGGGTGTACGAGAAGAAGTTCGTGTGCGCCACGGTGACCGCGGAGCGCATCACCCCGTACGTGGATCCGTCCCGCTGGATCGCGAGAAGCACGCCCTCGCCGTCGTTTTCGTGTTCGGTATCGAAAAAGTTGTCCGTCCAGTCCCGAGGGTGGAAGAACAGGTACGTGATGTACCAGTGCGTGCTCGTCTCCAGCACGGAGTAGTAGGCATGCGCGGCGAACGAGACACCCGCCTGGCCGGCGCGGTCCCAGTTGTTGCGCCCGTTGAGATCGCCGTCGAAGTCGATCTTCGTGATGTAGTCGGACCTGCCACCGAGCGCGTGGCTGCCCGTGACGTCGACGTCCTGGTAGTGGATCGGCGCCCAGCGCAGCGCCAGCTGCGCCCTGGTGACCGCCGCGCTCGCCGGTGCCGGCACCGCGAACCCCACCGTCACGAGCGCCGCAGCCGCCACGGTCGCCACCAATGATCTCCCAGCGATCCTGCTTTTGTTGGGCATGCGTGCTCCCACGTCCCGGGGTGTAGATAGAACGATGACAATCTATCTTGTCCGCGGCCCCCGACGTGTGACCACCTGACGAAGAAAATCAACGGTGGTGAGGTAGATGAGCAGGAACGGCAGCGGGAGCCCGCGCCCCACCGCAGACAGGAGGACGCCGACTAGAAACCGTCGCCGTTCCATCCTGGAGGGAAGAGCTCGCTGCAACAAGCGCCTGTTCTCCTGCCCTGCATTCCGCACCGCCGCCAGAAGCCCGCCCGCAACCAGGGCGGCGAGGATTTCCGATCCGAATGTCATCGAGCATGCGGCGGCAACTTGTAGCAGGCGGCACCAGCGGCGCGCCCGCCCAAGCAAGGCCGGCCGGCGGTAACCACCCGGGTCGGGAACAGCGTCAACTGTTGACGCGGGTCTGGTTACGTGATGTGCTCGGAGCGTAACGCTAACGGCAATCATGGTCGTTAAGCCTTGAGGAGGACCATGTCTCTCACCGTGCCGCCTGCCCTGCTCGAAGCCGCCGAGGCCGGCCCCGTGGACGACGAGGCTTTCGTCGCCTGTGTCCGGGATTCCCTCCCGTACGCCTGGGACACCGTCAGTCGTGTGGTCGCCGACCTGGAATCGTCCGACGCCGAGTTCGCCGACAACGACGTACCGCCGCCCACTGAGGCGGAGCGTGGGCAGCTGCTGCGTGCGCTGGCCAGCGATGCCATCCGGGCGAGCTTGGAGCGCCACTTCGGGGTGAAGCTGGCGTTCCAGAACTGCCATCGGGTGGCGGCGTTCCGGGTGGGTGCCGTGGACTCCGGCACGTACCGTCGTTTCATCTCGACTCGGGGACAACTGCTCAACCAGTCACCAGAGCTGCGTGACTGCTGAACCGCCCGGCAGCTCGCGGCCCGGCGAGCAGGCCCAATGGCACCTGTTCCTGCTCGCCGGGCACCGCGCCGGCCGCACCCACGCGCAGGCGCTGGCGGACGCGCACCGCTACGGCCTGGCCGCAGAGGCCGCCGGCTACGCCGGCGTCTGGGTCGCCGAGCACCACTTCATCTCCTACGGCGTGTGCCCGTCCGCCATCACCTTCGCGGCGCACCTGCTCGGGGCGACCCGCCGCATCACTGTCGGCACCGCCGCCTGCGTGCTGTCGGTCCGGCATCCGGTGAGCGTGGCGGAAGAGGCGGTGCTGCTCGACGAACTGTCCGGGGGCCGGTTTCGGTTGGGGGTCGCCCGGGGCGGGCCGTGGGTCGACCTGGAGGTTTTCGGCACCGGCCTGGATCGCTACGCGTACGGCTTCGCCGACGCGGTGGAGATCGTGGTGCGGTGGTTGTCGGGCGCGGCGCAGGTCGCCGGCAACGGCAGGTTCCCCTTCCGGCCGGTGCAGGTGGTGCCGCGGCCCCGCCGGCGGGTTCCGATGTGGGTCGCGGCGACCTCGCCCGCCACCGTGGACCTCGCCGCCCGCCACGGCCTCCCGCTGCTGCTCGGGCTGCACGCCGACCTGCCGGAGAAACGGTCGTTGCTCGACCGGTACGCCCAGGTCGCCGCCGCGCACGGCCACGACAGCACGCAGGTACCGCACGCCAGCGCCCATCTGGCGCACGTCGAGGACACCGATGCTGATGCAGCCCGGACGGTGCGAGAGCGGCTCCCAGAGTTGCTGGCCGGCACCAGGGAGTACGTCCGCCTCGACGGCGCCGCGGCCGGCCCGCCCGACATCGAGGAGTACGTCCGGCGTCTGATCGCCATGCATCCGGTCGGGTCGCCGCAGCGGTGCCGGGCGGCCGTGGACGCGGCCGTGGCACTTCCCGGTGTGCGGCATCTGCTGTTTCTGGTCGAGGTGACCGGGGACCGCGCGACGACCCTGCGCACCATACGGCGGCTCAGCAGGGAGGTGTTGCGCCGGAGGTAGTGACGACCGAGAAGTGGGTGAACTGCCCGATGGCGAATCGTTGCGGCGAGTCGCGGGGATACCGCTCGGCAGGCCTGAACCATCACGTACGCTCGCGCTCATGGAAACGGTTTCCAGTAGAGTGGGAGGGCATCAGCGGTGAAGGTCGCGTTCGTGGGCAAGGGCGGCAGCGGCAAGACCACCCTAGCCGCGCTGTTCGCCCGGCATCTCGCCGGCCAGGGCCTGCCGGTGCTGGCCATCGACGCCGACATCAACCAGCACCTCGCTGCCGCCCTCGGCGGGGATGCGGACGCGCCGCCGCCGGTGAAGCCGCTCGGTGAGCACCTGCCGGCCATCAAGGCCTACCTTCGCGGCGCTAACCCTCGCATCACAAGTGCGGATCGAATGGTCAAGACGACTCCGCCGGGGCGCGGTTCGCGGCTGCTGCGGGTCATCGAGGACAATCCGATCTACGCCGCCTGCGTGCGGGAGGTCGGTGGGGTGCGGCTGGCGGTCACCGGCGAGTTCGCCACGGAAGATCTCGGCGTGGCCTGCTACCACTCAAAGGTGGGAGCGGTGGAGCTGCTGCTCAACCACATGCTCGACGGTCCGGGCGAATACGTCGTGGTGGACATGACCGCAGGCGCGGACTCGTTCGCCTCCGGGCTGTTCACCCGCTTCGACCGCACGGTGCTGGTGTGCGAGCCGACCGTGCGCAGCGTCGGGGTCTACCGGCAGTACGCCGGCTACGCCCGCGACTATGGCGTGGCCCTGTCGGTGGTCGGGAACAAGGTCGAGGATGCCAGCGACGTGGAGTTCCTTTGCGAGCATGTCGGCGGCGACCTGTTGACCTGGTTCAGCAGGTCAGGCTACGTGCGGCGGGCGGAGCGGGGCATCGTCGGCCCGCTGATCGAACTCGAGCCCGCCAACCAGGCAGCCCTCGCCCAGCTCGTAGAGGCGGTGGATGACACCGTGCAGGACTGGGCGGCCTTCAACCGGTGGGCGCATGAGTTCCATCGACGCAACGCCGCCGCGTGGGCCAACGAGCGGGCCGGGGCGGATCTCACCGATCAGATCGATCCGGAGTTCCGGATGGGACCGCAGGCGGTCAGCGAGCCCGCGGTGGTGGGTCGCTGACCCACGGAGCCGCCCGTCAGGTGGCGCACTTGCCGCAGGTGCCGAAGATTTCCAGGGTGTGCCCGACGTCGGTGAAGCCGTGCTGGCTGGCGACCTGGTCGGCCCACCGCTCCACGGCCGGGCCGGCGACCTCGACCGCGCGACCACACTCCCGGCAGACCAGGTGATGGTGGTGCCGGCTCTGGCTACACCGCCGGTACAGATACTCCCCGCCCGGCAGCCGCGTCGAGTCGATCTCGCCGCTGTCCACCAGCATCTGCAGCGTCCGGTAGACGGTGGTCAGGCCGACCCGCGCCTTGCGGTCGACGAGCATCTGGTGCAGCTGCTGCGCGCTGTGGAAGCCCTCCACCTCGCGCAGCAGCGCCAGTACCTCGGCGCGCTGCCGGGTGTTGCGGGTCGCTGTGGGCATTGCCTCGGTCACCGTCCGTCGTCCCCGCTCGTCACAGCGCCTGCTCGACGCCCGATTCCCTGTCCTCCGTGACGTTGTCACGTGATTTCGGAACCCATTATGCATTGCGCATATGTTCACACCTCGTGCCGTAGCCGCCCGACGAGGATGGTCCAGCGAATGAAGGTGTCTGGGCGCGGCTCCAGGCGGTTGGCGAGGCGCGCGCCTGGAGGCAGGTCGACGGCTAGGCGACGCCGGCGGACATCGCCGAGTTCGACTACCGGGACTCCCCCGCCCTGGGCGCGGTCACCGCCCGGGCACGGTGGTTCTCTGGCCAACGATGCGGGCGCCACCGCCACCGGCGGTCACAGTGCATGCCACGCCCGCTGCCGGCCGGCAACTGTTCGGCGGGCTCAACCTGATCACCGACGAAGGCGGGGTCGTGGGCCGCAGCGCAATCGGCGCTGCGAAGAGGTCCCCATTCGCGATGTCCGTCCCCGGTTCCCCAGGGTTCTTGTCCCCGGGCCGGACCGGCAGCCCATGCTCGCCCACATCGTGCTGTCCTGCTGCGCCGCCGACGGCGTCCCCATCAAGATCGGCCTGCATGGCCAGGTTCCGCAGGCGCCGGCGAACACCTGGGTACGGGCCACTGGCCGGTGGATCCCGCACACTGCCAAGGTCCCCGTCAACGACGCCGAGGTTCCCTAATTTCAGGTGGAGGACTGGCAACACATCCCCGCACCCGCCGAGCCGTACGCGTAGGACCGGCGATGGTTGCACAGGTGCTGATATGAGCACCTGACAGCTAGACCCAGTTATTGGAAATGACTACCGTTCCACTCATCCAATGAGCAAGGAGCGGTTGTGACCCTATCCATCCGTACGCTCGGCACCGTCCTGGCGATAGCGACGATCGGCGCCGCCGCCGGCTGCGCTGCCAACACCGACACCGGCACCGCGACCGCGGCGAAGAACGGCACCATCGCCGTGGTCGCCACGACGCCCGAGGTCGCGGATTTCACGCGCAACGTCGGCGGCAACGCCGTCAGCGTCACCCAGATCATCAAACCGAACGTCGACCCCCACGACTACGAGCCCACCCCCGCCGACATCCAGGCGATCGGGGCCGCCAAGCTCGTCATCAAGAACGGCGTCGGACTCGAGGAATGGCTCGATGACACCATCTCCTCGGCCGGCTTCAAGGGCACGGTCGTCGACACCTCGCAGGGAGTGGCGCTGCGCAAGGGCGACCCCGGCGACGAAGAGACGAAGGACGGCGATCCGCACATCTGGCACAACCCCCGCAACGCCAAGATCATGGCGGAGAACATCGAGAAGGCCCTCGTCACCGCCGACCCCGGCCACGCCGACACCTACCGGGCGAACTTCCAGGCGTACGCGGCGAAGCTGGACAAGCTCGACGCGGACAACGAGCGCAAGTTCGCCGCCCTGCCGGCGGACGCCCGCAAGCTGGTCACCAACCACGACGCGTTCGGCTACTACATCGACCGCTACCAGCTGCAGTTCATCGGCGCGGTGATTCCCAGCCTGGACACCAGCGCCGAACTGTCCGCCACCCAGATCAACGACCTGGTCGCGAAGATCAAGGCCACCGGCACCAAGGCGATCTTCAGCGAGAGTTCCCTGCCGCCCAAGGCCGCCGAGGCGATCGCCCGCCAGGCAGGCGTGAAGGTGGTCGGCGGGGAGGACGCCCTCTACGGCGACAGCCTCGGCCCCGAAGGCACCCCCCAGGGCACCTACCTCGGCGCCGAGGAACACAACACCGACACCATCGTGGCAGCCCTCGGTGGCTGAGCCCACCCGCGCGCCGGTAGCCGACGCCGCCCTGCACCTCGCGCAGGCCGACGTCGGCTACCGGCGCCGCGCCGTGCTCACCGACGTGAACCTCACGGTGGAGCCCGGCCAGATCGTCGCCCTCGTCGGCGCCAACGGCGCCGGCAAGTCCACCCTCATCAAGGCCGTCGTCGGGCTCGCCGACGTCCTGGCCGGCACGATCACCGTCGCCGGACAGCCGGCGCGGCAGGCGCGCGGCGCTGCCGCCTACGTGCCGCAGGTCGACACCCTCGACGCCGACTTCCCCGTCACCGCCGCCGACGTCGTGCTCATGGGCCGCTACCATCCCACCCGCTGGCTGCGGCAAATCCGTGCGACCGACCGCGCCGTCGCCGCGGACGCACTGGAGCAAGTCGGGCTGGCCGACCGCGCACGCACCCGCTTCGGGCTGCTGTCTGGAGGCCAACGCCAACGGGTCCTGCTCGCCCGCGCCATCGCCGCCCAGGCCCGACTGATGCTGATGGACGAGCCCTTCAACGGGCTCGACGTCACCAGCCAGGACGTCATCGTGGCGCAGCTGCGGGACCTTGCCGCCGCCGGCACCGCCGTTCTGCTCAGCACCCACGACCTGCGCCTGGCCCGCGACCTCGCCGACACCGCCTGCCTCATCCACGGCGGGCACGCCGTCACCGGCCCCACCGAACAGATCCTCGCGGAGCTGCCCGGCACCTACGGCTACGGCAGCCAGGCCGCCGATCTGCACGCCGCGCGGCCCGGACGGTGACGGCATGAGTGCACTCGTCGCCCCGTTCAGCGTGCCGTTCATGGGCCGCGCCCTCGCCGAGCTGCTCCTGCTCGCCGTGGTGTGTGGGCCGGTCAGCGTGCTGGTCTTCCTGCGCCGGCTGGCCTTCGTCGCCGACGCGCTGACCCACACCGTTTTCCCCGGCGTGGTCATCGGATTCCTCGTCGCTGGCTGGACCGGCATCGCTGGCGGCGCACTCGTCGCCGCCCTGCTGACCGCGGTCGCGCTCACCGTGCTGACCCGCTGGGGACGGCTCAGTGACGACACCACGGTGGCTGTGCTGCTGACCGCCATGTTCTCTCTCGGCGTGGTGCTCGTGTCCCGTCAGCACTCCTACACCAGCGACCTGACCGCGTTCCTGTTCGGCCGGCTGCTCACCGTCACTCCCGCTCAGCTCGCGCAGACCGCCGTGCTGGCCGCGATCGTGCTCACCGGCCTCGCCGTCACCGCCCGGCCGCTGATCCTGCGGGCCTTCGACCCCATCGGCGCCGCCACCGCCGGGTACCGCCTCACCCTGCTCGATCTCGGGCTCAACACGGCCGTCGCGTTGGTCGTCGTCGCCGCCGTGCAGGCCGTCGGCACCATCCTGGTGATCGCCCTGCTCATCGTGCCCGCCGCCACCGCGCGCCTGCTGACCGACCGGCTCACCGCCATGGCAGTGATCGCCACCGCCGTCACCGGCCTTGCCGCCTACCTGGGCCTGCTGGCCAGCTGGACCGCCTCCGTCCGATACGGCGTTCGGCTCACCTCCGCCGCCGCGGTGGTGCTCACCCTCGTGGTCTGCTACCTGCTCGCCCTGCTCGCCGGCCAGCTCCGCCGCCGGCCGCACCCGCCCGCCGCGACGGTGACCCGGTGAGCTGGCTACTGCAGGACACCTTCGGCCGCGCCCTGGTCGAAGCCGTCGCCGTCGGGGTGCTCACCGGACTGGTCGGCGTGCACGTCGTGCTGCGCCGGCTGTCGTTCTTCACCATGACGATGGCCCACGCCACGTTTCCCGGAGTGGTCGCCGCGTCCATCCTCGGCATCAACATCTACCTCGGCGGCGTGGTCGCCGGGCTGCTGACCGCCGCCGCCGTCGCCGCGCTGGCGCGTACCCGCGGCCAAGAGGCCACCGCCGCGACCGGAGTGATCCTCTCCGCCGGCTTCGCGCTCGGCGTCGCGCTGGTTGCCACCCAGAACGGTTTCAGCCGAGACCTGTCCGCCTTCCTCGTGGGCTCGATCCTGACCGTCACCACCGAGAACCTGGTCGTGACCGTCGTCCTGCTGGCGCTCACGGCGGTCGCGCTCGCCGTCGGCGGCCGGCACCTGCTGTACGTCGGTTTTGATCCCGCCGGCGCACGCGCCGCCGGATACCGCGTCCGGCTGCTCGACCTCGCTCTCCTGCTGCTGGTCGACCTCGTCGTCGTCGCGATCGTGCCCGCCGTCGGCACCATCCTCGCCCTGGCGCTCATCGTCGCTCCCGCCGCGGCTGCCCGCGCCTGGACCGACCGTCTCGCCCCCATGACCACTCTCGCCGCCACACTCGGTGCCGGCAGCGCCGCCGCAGGGCTGTGGTTCTCCCGGCTATGGGATGTTGCTGCCGGTGGCAGCATCTCGCTGACCGCCGCCGCCGTCCTGCTCGTGTCGCTGGCGGCACACCGCCTGCGCGACGGGTTCCGCACGACCTTCCTCACCGCGCCGTGACCGGCGAGCCCGCCTCGATCGAGGAGATCAGCGAGCTGCTACGCACCATCGCCCACCCGGCGCGCATCCGCATCCTGCAGCAGCTCACGCGAGCCGACGCGTGCGTCACCGAACTCTCGGGCGCACTGCAGCTACCCGCCTCGCACGTGTCGCACCAACTTCGGCACCTGCGCCACGCCCGCCTCGTCCGCCGCTACCGCCAGCAGGGCCGGATGCAATACGCGCTCACCAGCGTCCCCGCCGTCTCTCTCGTCCTGGACGTGCTCAAACACTGCACGTGAGCGCGCCAGGCGTCGACGGGCCCGACGCCGGACGAACTGTCGATGCAGCGTGGCTCCTCGCCTGGCCCGGAGAGGAGCCACGCCGCGTCGGGTTGTCCAACCGGACTCACCAGTCCCCCTGCTGAGGCATCCGGTCCAGTTGCCTCCGCTGTCGGCAGGGACGAGCGCCCGCGCCGACAGCGGCGCGGGCGCTCAGCGCGGTGGTTGGCGTTGTTACCAGGACGCCTTGCGGATCCCCGGCAGCTCGCCCCGCAGCGCCATCTCCCGGAACCGCACCCGCGACAATCCGAAGCGGGTCAGCACGCCTCGCGGCCGGCCGTCGATGACGTCCCGGTTGCGCAGCCGCACCGGGCTGGAGTCGCGGGGCAGCCGCGCCAGGTGGCGGACGGCGGCGTCCCGCACCGCCGGGTCGGTGTCCGGGTGGGCGATGGTCTGCTTCAGCTCGGCGCGGCGCTGCGCGTGGCGAGTGACCAGGTCGACTCGGCGGGCCTGTCGGTTGGCGAGGCTCTTGCGGGCCATGTCAGCGCGCCTCTCGGAACTCGACGTGCCTGCGGACGACCGGGTCGTACTTGCGCAGCACCATCCGGTCGGGGTCGTTGCGGCGGTTCTTGCGGGTGACGTACGTGTAGCCGGTGCCGGCGGTGCTGCGCAGCCGGACGATCGGGCGGACGTCGGTCTGCCGGGCCATCAGACCGTCACCCCCCGGGCGCGCAGCTCCGCGACGACCTTTTCGATGCCCTTACGGTCCACGGTCTTCAGCGCCTTGGCGGTCAGCGTCAGGCGGACCCAGCGCCGCTCCGAGGGCAGCCAGTAGCGGTGGTTCTGCAGGTTGGGGTTCCACCGGCGGCGGG
This sequence comes from Micromonospora sp. NPDC047740, assembly GCF_043204735.1. Classification (NCBI taxonomy): domain Bacteria; kingdom Bacillati; phylum Actinomycetota; class Actinomycetes; order Micromonosporales; family Micromonosporaceae; genus Micromonospora; species Micromonospora sp. NPDC047740. The sequence goes on along the minus strand of NZ_JBIDCT010000038.1, from coordinate 7,241 downwards.
TGCGCCGGTGGGAGTGGGACACGGCGTTGCCGAAGCTCGGCTCCGCGCCGGTGACATCACAGCGACGGGACACAAGTACTCCTCAAGGGTTGCCATAACGATAATGGTTTTCATTCTTACCGTGGCTGACCGGGCGGCCTCCACTCGGGGTCCCCAACAACCTCGACCGGCACTGACGAACCGAGCCAGCACCTCCAGGGCAATGGCCCGAGAGCGGGACGGCCAGCAGAGTCGTGGGCCCCCAGAGGAGGCGTGCCGGCTCGGCAGCGAAGCGGGTGTCACGTCTGTGCCGACCAGACGCCGGGACGTGACACCCGCACCGCGACCCTTGCGCCACTGACGCCGCCAGGCCGCCGTGGCGTTTCGTGCGAGAAGACCTCGCCTGCCACTCGCCGTCGACCACGTGTCTATAATGACAATCGTTTTCAACTAAGTCGAGAGGACTGTGATGTCGACGTCTCCGCTCGCACCGGCCGACGCCGGAGTTCCGGCGTCCGACGCCCGACCGTCGTTGACCGTGCTCAGTGGCTTCTGGCCGTCCGCCACGTATGCCGTAGCCCGCAGCCTGCTCGCGGCGGACCCGTCGCTGCTGCTGATCCGGCATGACCTCGCCGGCCTCGGCACCGGCACCGTCCACCGGATCGTGCGCGACGGCGAGGGAGTACTCGAGGACGAGCGCATCACGCTTGCGCACGGCTGTGTCTCCTGCACCCTGCGCGAGGACGTGCTGCCGACCCTCGCCCGGCTGGCGCGCGCCCACCCGCACCGCGACCTGGTGCTGATGCTGCCGGAGGTGGTCGAGCCGGAAGCCGTCGCCGCCGTCTGCGCACACTGCGTGGTCGACGGCGCGCCGATCACCGACCTGTTGCACGTCGACTCGTACGTCACCGTCGTCGACGCCGAGCACCTGCTCGACGGGCTGGCCAGCACCGACGACCTGAAGACCCTCGGCATCCACGCCGCCGACAACGACGACCGCGGGCTCGCCGACGTCATCGTCCGCCAGATCGAGTACGCCGACACCCTCGTCCTGTGGGGACAGTCCCGGGAGGGCGCATATGACACCAGCCGGCTGGCGGTGCTGCTGGAGCGCATGGCGCCATGGGCGACCCAGGTGCGGGTCGACGGTGACGTCATCGACGCCGGCACCCTGACCCGCCAGCTGCGCGGCACCCGCCGGCACCGCCCCGAGACCCCCGGAGTCCTGACCCGCGGGCTGGAGGGCTACAACGTCGGCCTGCACGAGCCGCACCCCGACTGCGGAGTGGTGTCCGTGGTCTTCCGCGCCCGCCGCCCCTTCCACGCTCGACGACTGCACGACGTCCTCGAGGAGATCAACGCTGACGTGATCCGTTCCCGGGGGCACCTGTGGCTGGCCAGCCAACCGGACACCGTCATCGCCTGGGACTTCGCCGGCGGCGGCCTCAGCCTCGGCTCCCTCGGCCGCTGGCTGGCCGCACTCCCCGACCTGCACTGGGACGAGGTGTCCGACCATCGCCGGCTCGCCGCTGCCCTCGACTGGGACCCCTACTACGGCGACCGGCACCAGCACCTCGTCTTCATCGGCCTCGACCTCGACCCCGCCGGCCTGCACCGCACCCTCACGAGCTGCCTGCTCACCGACGCCGAACTCGCCGATGGCGAGGACACCTGGCGCGGCTATGACGACCCGTTCACCGGCTGCTTTCCGCTCGCCGATCTCGACCCGACCGACACCGACACCGACACCGAAGGAGACACCGCATGAAGCCCGACATCCACCCCAGCTACAAGCCCGTCGTCTACCGCGACCGCGCCGCCGACTTCGCCTTCCTCACCCGCTCCACCGCCACCAGCGACCAGACGATCGAGTGGACCGACGGAAACACCTACCCCGTCATCGACGTGCAGATCTCCTCCGCCAGCCACCCCTTCTGGACCGGCAAGCAACGCCTGCTCGACACCGAGGGCCGGGTGGAGAAGTTCCGCGCCAAGTACGCCCGCCGCGGTCCGCAGCAGTCGCGATGAGCACAGCGCGCACCGACTGGGCAGGGCAGGCGCCCGCCTCGTCGGTGCCGCGAGACAGCCGGACCTGGGCCGTGTTTCGAAGTAGGTGGAGCCATTCGTTGATGGCTGGGATGTGGAGGGTGGCCAGGTAGCGGACGGCGAGTCGTATCGGGTGGCCACCGCGCGGTGGCGTTTGAGGCGGTTGATGCCGCACTCCACCGCGTGCCGGCCGCGATAATCCTCGGGGTCGAAGGCGGGTGGGCGGCCGCCGCGGCCGCCGCGCCGGAGCCGGTGGCCGATCTGGTCGGCGGGCTCGGGAATGGTGCAGGCGATCCCGCGCCGTCGCAGGTGGTCGCGGATCGCGCGGGACGAATACGCCTTGTCGGCGCGTACCCGCTCCGGCCGGGTCCGAGGACGTCCGCCGCCCGGGCGGGCGATGCGGATGCCGGCCATCACCGCCGCGAACTGCGGGGCGTCGCCGGCCTGCCCGGCGGTCAGCAGTGACATCGGCCGCTGGCCCCCTTCGCAGGCCAGATGCAGCTTGGTCGACAGCCCGCCCCGGGACCGGCCCAGCGCGTGATCGCCGGGCTCGCCAGCCGTCCCGCCACCCGTCCCAGCGGGCGGTTCGCGCTGCAGCTCACCGTTGTGGCGGGCGCCGGCGGCGTGCTGGTGCGCGCGCATGATGGTGGAGTCTACGCTCACCTGCCAGTCGATCACCCCCGCCGCATCAGCCCGGGCCTGCAGGGCGGCCAGGATCCGGGTCCAGATCCCGTCGCGCTGCCAGCGCCGGAAACAGGGCGTAGACCGCCTGCCAGGAGCCGTAGCATTCCGGGACGTCCCGCCAGGGCGCACCCCCGTACCCGCCAGCGGATACCGTCGATCAGCTGCCGCTTGGTCCACTTCGAGGGCCGGCCCGGCCGCCTGGGAGCGGGTAACAACGGCTCCAGGATCGCCCACTGGGCATCGTTCAGGTCGAACCGCCCCGTCACCGCTAGGGTGGCCACGAGGTCTCCGGTGTTCACGTTCTTCTTGGTCGATGAACCCTCTACCGGAGACCTCACTGCTTAGGGATCATGACGCACCGTCACGCACCAGACTTCGAAGCAGGCCCTAGCGGACCTGCCCGCCGAGCCAGTCTTGAAAGGTGAGCAAGCCAGGGAAGTGGTCGCGCAGTTTGGCGAGGTCAGCCTGGTAGCCGCTCTCAGCGAACCACTCGAACATCCTGCCCTCGACCGGCAGGGCGACGAGGCGCGTTGGCACTCCGGTGATCTTCTCGTAGATTGCGGCCACCTCGGAGAAAGTCAGCTCGTCGCCGGCGATCTCAAGTTCCACACCCAGGTAGTCGTCCCGGTGGTCGATGACGTGCGCGGCGATGCGGCCGATGTCATCGGTGGCGATCAGCTGCATCGGCCGGTCGGGGAGCACCGGGAGCTCCATCTCCCTTTCGCCTGCGGTGTCGGCGTAGTGCAGCAGGTTGTCCATGAAGAACACCGGCCGCAGGATGGTCGCGGGCAACCCCAGAGCGCGGATGTAGGACTCGATTGCCGCCTTGCTCTCGAAGTGCTCGATTCCGGTGTGCCGCTCGGCACCGCCGACCGAGCTGTAGACCAGGTGCCCGACTCCGGTATCCAGGGCGACGTCGGCGACGAGCATGCCCTGCCGTACCTCAGCTTTGAGGGTTTCCGGCTCGTAGGCCAGGGCTTGCATGCTGAACACGGCATCGACGCCACGCATGGCTCGCTCCAGGGACGCGGGGTCTCCCAGGTCGCCGACAGTGAGCTCGGCGCCGGCCAGGCGACGCGCGGCGGGGCTTTCCGGGTCGCGCACCAGGGCGCGAACCTGCCAGCCGCGGCGCAGCAGGTGACGTGCGGTGGCGCCGCCCTGCTGGCCAGTGGCACCGATGACCAGAGCCATACTCATGACGTCACCACCGGGGTGGTCTGCGCCAGCGCGATCCGCCAGGTGCCGGCGTCTTTGACCAGCACGAACGTCAGCGCTCCCGTGCGGCCGTCGTTGACGTGCTTGATCAGGTTGGCCAGCGCCACGTCCGGGCGCAGGAACGTGACGTCGAGCAGCTCGTTCGTGGTCAGCACGTCCTTCAGCGGGGTGCGCAGCGCCTCGGCCATGACCTTCTTGACCTGCTCGCGGCCGCGCAGTCGGATCCCGGTGAAGTTGACCAGGGACACCTCCTCGGTCAGCAGTCCAGTGAAACCGGCGACGTCGCTCTGAAGCTCTTCGGCGTCGCGGACGACCTGCTCGATCGCCTCGATCTCGGGGTCCATGTCGCATCTCCTCAACTAGCGGAGTGATCCGCTCCGCTTGAGGCTATGCCGGAGCGTTTCGCTCCGCAACTGGTAAAGTCTGTGGCGATGACCACGCGTAAAGACATCGCAGAACGCAACGACCGCGCGTTGCTCCAGGCCGCCCGTGACGTGCTCGCCGAAGACGGCGCGCACGCGTCCGTCGCCGCCATCGCTGCCCGAGCAGGGGTCGGCATCGGCAGCCTCTACCGCCGTTACAAGACGAAGGAGGAGCTGTTCCAGCAGCTCAGCCTGGTGTCCCTCGACCACTGGAACCAGGCGGCCGAGCAGGGCTTGGCCGATCCCGATCCGTGGGCGGGACTGGCGGCATTCGTGCGCGGCTGCGTCGAGTTCGGGCAGGGCTCGCTGGCTCCCATCGCCGGCGCCATCGAGGTGACCCAGGAGATGAGCGCCAAGTCCCGCCGCGGCGACGAGCTGCTCGATGAGCTGGTACGGCGAGCACACGAGGCCGGCGCCCTGCGCGCCGATGTGACCGCGGTCGACATCTCGCTGCTCATCGAGCAGCTCGGCCGTTCCCCGGTGGTCGATCAGCTTCGCAAGCAAGGCCGGGACGACCTGCTCCCCGCCGCCGCCGAGGCTCGCCGGCGGCTGATCGCGATAGCGCTCGACGGATTACGGCCGGGACATGACCCGTTGCCCGGTTCGCCGCCGGGCGTGGAACTCTTCACCGGTCGCTGGCCGAGCTAGGACGAGCCATCCATGGGATGCAAGAGCCCGGATCAGCAAACGGCGCTGATCGACTTGAAACAGGCCCTAGCCGCCGCCCGCGAGTTGGTCGCACCTGGCGACCGGTTCGCGGGCGACGCCGGCTACCGAACCGGAGCACGACCGCGCCGCGGCCCGGCACTCTGACCTGCGGCCGGGGCCGGACGGGCGACTCACCCTGGTCGAAGGCGGTTCTCCAGGGCGGCCAACCGTTCCTTCAGCAGCGACGCCATGGCTGCTTCCCTGGCCAACGCATTGCACCAGGCCGTCCACAGATCGATCCCAAGCCATGCGGGCTGCACCGGCCCGGCGGCCGGTGCAGCCCGCATGGCTTCGCCGACGAGAACAGAGCCCGGTCGCAGCAGACGTCGGCCGCCGGTTGTCTGCGGCGGAACGGGCCGGCTGTCCCGGGAGATCCACGACACCCTCGCCCGCTGGTCGGGGCACGGGTCTCGTCGATGGTGAGCGTGGTCGGCACGTCAAGCCGGAACCGGGACCGATTCCGCGAAATCGTGGTCGTGCAGGTCGCCGAGATCCCATTCGGGGAACGGGTCGGGCAGGTCCCGCCAGGCGTCCTCCCCCGCGGTGATCTCCCGGTCGGTCAGCAGGCAGGCGGCCAGTGCGTTCCGCAGGCCGTCGCCGTCCAGGCCCACTCCGATGAGCACCAGTTCCTGCTGCCGGTCACCGAAGACCGGGTGCCAGCGGGACTCCAGCTCGGCCCGCTCGTCAGGGTCGTCCGGCCATTCCCCGGACACCGCGACCGGCACGCCGACCGGGTCGCACCGTCCCGACGGGCCCGCCTGGGACCACAGGGCCTGCACGTCCGGGCGGCTGGCCAGCCACAGGAACCCCTTGGAGCGCACCACCCCGAAGGCGTCCAGGCCGCCGGTCAGCAGGTCCCACAGCCGCTGTGGATGGAACGGCCGGTGGTCGCGGAACACGATGCTGGAGATGCCGTACTCCTCGGTCTCCGGCACGTGCTCGCCGTTGAGCTCCGCCACCCAGCCTGGCGCGGTTTCCGCGCGGTCGAGGTCGAACCGGCCCGTGTTCAGGACCTCCGCCGGTGGTACCCGGCCGTGCGTCGCCCGGACCTGCCTGGCGGCCGGGTTGAGCCGGGTCAGCAGCGCCTCCACCACCGCCAGGTCGTCCGGGTCGACCAGGTCGGTCTTGTTGACCACCAGGACGTCGGCGAACTCGATCTGGTCGACCAGCAGGTCGGCGATGCTGCGGTCGTCACCCTCGTACGCGGCCAGCCCGCGCTGTTCGAGGGTCTCCCCCGCCTCGATGCGGGCCAGCAGCCCGGCGGCGTCCACCACGGTGACGGTGGTGTCCAGTCGGGCGAGGTCGTCGAGCACCTGCCCGTCCTCCACGCCGAAGGCGAAGGTAGCGGCCACCGGCATCGGTTCGGAGATGCCACTGGACTCGATCAGCAGGTAGTCGAACCGGCCCTGCCGGGCCAGCCGCGCGACCTCGTCGAGCAGGTCGTCGCGCAGCGTGCAGCAGATGCAGCCATTGGTCAGCTCCACCAGCCGCTCCTCGGTCCGCGACAACGATCCACCGTCACGGACGAGCGAGGCGTCGATGTTGACCTCGCTCATATCGTTGACGATCACCGCGACCCGCAGCCCGTCCCGATTCGCTAGGACGTGGTTGAGCAGGCTGGTCTTGCCGGCCCCGAGGAAACCGGAGAGCACGGTCACCGGCAGGCGACCGGTCACGGCTCCCCCACCACCTGGCGGCCCTTGTAGAGCCCGCAGTGCGCACAGGCCCGGTGCGGCACCACCATCTCCTTGCGGGGGCACGGGCACGGGGTCAACTGCGGCACCTGCGCCTTCCACTGCGCCCGGCGGTGCCGGGTGTTCGACCGCGACATCTTTCGCTTCGGTACGGCCATGAGGGTCTCCTTCACGTGTCGAGCCAGGCTGAACAGCAACGCGAACGATAATGGTTTTCGTTTGACTCCTCGACGGCGGGTCGAACCTTCGGGGAGCACCTGCACCTCTTCGGCGGACCGGCGCAGGCCGTGCGGCACGAGACGACGCAGGTCACGGAGCCGTGCGACCACTGGAGGCGCCGGCGTGGTCGCCGACTGGCCGTCGCACCTGCCGAGGATGTCGCCGCATCCGGCTGGGCGGTCATCGGAATTGCGGCGTGGAAACCCGGCTGTTTACGGCCGGGAGGAAACGCCGCCCCTCCCCTCAGTGATCGTCTTACATGGACGGTTGGTAG
>NZ_JBIDCT010000037.1:0-34573 GCF_043204735.1 Micromonospora sp. NPDC047740 | reverse complement strand
GTGCTGAAGGCATTCGCCGACCCGGCCCGACTGCGGCTGCTCAGCCTGATCCAGTCCGCCCCGGAGGGCGAGGCGTCCGTAAGTGACCTCACCGCCCCGCTCGGTCTCTCCCAGCCGACCGTGAGTCATCACCTTCGGATCCTCACCGAGGCCGGCCTGCTCGAACGCGAGAAACGCGGCGTCTGGGCGTACTACCGGGTGGTACCGTCCGCGATCGCGGCGATAGCCGACCTGTTGACCCCACCCCGCAAGCGGCCGACGAAGAGGACTCGCTGAGGGCCGCTGCCGAGCACCACGCGCCTCGTAGCGGACGGGCAGGATGATCCGGCCGCTCGCCTCGTGGCGTTCTTTCGCGTGCGCCACCGGGGTGCCCGCCGACGGTGGGGTCGGCGGGCGTCATCGTGGAGGTGGTCATTAGCTGGCGCAGCAGCCGCTGGTCGGGGTGTCGAGGCTGATCAGGTTCAGCGGTGCGGACAGCAGGCCGCCGGAGCTTCCGGTGGCGAGGCCCTTGCCGACCGGCTCGGGGCTGGTGCCGCAGCAGCTGTCGGTGCCGGAGGAGTCGGCGGCGTTGCTGCTGCGGACACCGGTCTCGGGCAAATCGAGCTGGACGTCGCGGGCGGCGGTCCAGTCGCCCGCGAGGGCGGCGACGACGGAGCGGACCTGCTCGTAGCCGGTGGCCATGAGAAAGGTGGGCACCCGGCCGTAGCTCTTCGACTCCACGGTGCCGTCGGCGTGGCGGACGACGACCGCGACGCGCCCGCCGGCCGGGGTGATCGCGTGGACGGAGGAGCCGGTGAGCAGGCGGATGCGGCCGGCGTCGACGTGGTCGCGCAGGCGCGAGCCGGGCACCCCCGCCGGGAGGCGGCTGATCGCGTCCATGCGGACGCCGTAGCGCAGGTGGGGCTTGAGCTGCGGCAGCTCGGCGAGCGGCGGCAGGTAGTCGGCGCCGAGGTCGGCGCCGGTGGGCAGCGCCTCGAGGTCGGAGGCGACCCAGCCCGCGTCGTCGAGCAGGTAGGCCGCCGGTCCACGGCGGCGGTCGAGTGTCAGGTGATGGTGGGGCTGCGGCGTTCGAGGAGGATGACGTCGCGCCAGTGGCCGTGGTGGCGTCCGACGCGTTCGCGGGTGCCGATGACCCGGAACCCGGCGCGCTGGTGCAGGGCGAGGCTGGCGGCGTTCTCGGGGAAGACGCCGGACTGGATGGTCCAGATGCCGGCGGCCTCGGTCGACGTGATCAGGGTTCCCAGGAGCAGTCGGCCGGCGCCGCGCCCCTGGGCGGCGGGGTCGATGTAGACGGAATGCTCGACCACGCCCGCGTAGACGGCGCGGGTCGAGGTGGGTGAGACGGCGACCCAGCCGACGACGGCGTCGTCTGCGTCGATGGCTACGAACCGGTGTTCGGCCAACCTGCCGGCGTCGAACGCCGCCCAGGTCGGCGCGGTGGTCTCGAAGCTGGCGTTGCCGCTGTCGAGGCCGGCCTGGTAGATGGCGAGGACCCGGTCGGCGTCGTCCGCCGTCATGGGGCGGACGGTGACGTCGGCCATCAGCAGCCTCCCTTCGGCTGCGTAGCCGGGCGACCCATCACCACGTCGGCGGCCGACGGGAAGCAGCCAGTGGACCGGGTCAGCCCGACTGCGGTGACGATCTCGCCGACGCTCATCGGCCGGGCGTGCCGGGCGAGGTACTCGACGATCTGCACCCGGGTCGGGTCCGCGAGGGCCCGAGCACTCCTTCTTCGCCGATTGGGATGAAAGTCTAGCGGGTCTGGTCGCGCATACGCCGACCGGGCGTCGGCGCGGTTGGACAGTACGACACGAAAGCGGGCGGGCACCGTTCGCGCCCGCCCGCTTCTTCGCAGGTGTGTCAGTTGAGCAGGAACGTCTGGGTCTGCGGGTTGAGCATCGGCAACTTCCTGGCGCCGGCGGTCTCGCGGCCGCTGTACCGGATCACGTCCACACCTCGGGAGATGTCGTTGGCGACGATCAGGCCGTTGTACCAGTAGGTCGACCACTGGTTGGACTGCATGTCGTAGTAGCCGATCTCCTTCGGGTTGCGCGGGTCGGTCAGGTCAACCACCGAGGTTCCCGAGCCGTACGCGGAGGAGACCAGGATGTTGCGGCCGGCGACCGGCACGTAGTTGAAGTTGTGGTAGGTGTTCGGCTCGGCACGCGGGATGCGCAGGTGGCTCAACGGGACGCTCGGGTTGTCGACCGCGTAGGTCCAGAGCGCCCCGTACGGCTCCTGCGCGGGCCCGAAGTACTCGTCGCCGAAGGTGACGTACTTCCCGTCGTGGGTGAACGCCGCGCTGTGCCAGATGTCCACGTCCGGTGTGTCGATGTTGGCGATCACGCGCGGGGCCAGGGGGTTGCTGATGTCCCACAGCTGGCCCTGGGACAGGCATGCCGCGGCGGCGAGCTTGCGCGGGGTCAGGACCTGGATGTCGTGGCAGGCGAAGAAGTCGCCGGACGCGCCGGACATGAGGTCGATCCCCTTGACGGTGGGCTCGGCGACGACCTTCGCGGCGAGGCCGGCGGCGTCGTCGCCACCCGGCACGTCGATCACCGAGATCCGCTCGAACGGGGCCTGGCAGTCCGGCCCGATGTTGCTGGCGCTCAGCGGGTACGACGCGACGTAGAGGTAGGTGCCGCCGTCCTCACGCGGCACGAGGGTGTGGGTGTGCGAGCCGCAGTCGGTACGGATCGCCTGCAGGAACCGCGGCGCCCTCGGGTCGCTGACGTCGAAGACGCGGACCCCTTCCCATGCGCCGGGGGTGGACGCGGTGACGTTACGGGATCCCTCGCAGCCTGGCGTGCTCTGCGGCGTGTCCACGGACAGGAACAGCAATCCGCCCCAGACCGAGACGTCGCCCTGGGGACCGTTGCAGTGCACGTCGGCCAACTCGACCGGCGCTCCCGGCTCGGAGATGTCGATGATCCGGAAGCCGCCGTAGTGGCCGGCGAAGACGAGGTTGCCGGAGAAGGCGAGGTCGGAGTTGACGCCACCGGTGTGCGCGGCGGTGGAGAGCAGGTGCATGTTACGGCTGTAGCCGTCGGCCGGGCTGCTGGGCGGGGGCGGTGGAACGGACCCGTCGTCCCACGGCTCGTGGGCCTGGGCAGGAGATGCCATCACGGCAAGAAGGACCGCCGCACCGGCGACGGCGAGTGATCGGATTCGGGAAGGTGTACGCACGGCGCTCCCTCACGTCGGACGTGTCGCCGCATGACGCGATCACGCAGGTGAAGATCAGCCTCTCAAATATTTCCATCTCTCGCCATCCCTGGGATCGGCGCGAGACGGACGGCCAGGCTGGCCGCGGGCCGTCAGGTCCGTACGAAGTCCTCGCCGAGCAGTGCCCGCAGTCTGTTCAGTGCACGGGCGTTCTGAGTCTTCACCACTGACACCGATACGTTGAGGATGCCGGCCACTGTTTCGACGCTCTGATCCTCCCAATGGCGGAGCACCAGGATGGCCTGGTCGCGGATGGGCAGGGCGGCCAGGGCCTGCAGCAGGGCGACGTGCAGTTCCACGGTGTCGTCGGGCCGTCGGTGCGCCGCCTCGGGCAGTTCGGCGAGCACGAGTTCGGCGTGGCTGCGCCGCTTCTTCTGGTCGAAGACGGCGTTCATCAGGACGCGGCGGCTGTACGCCTCGAGATTTGTGGCGTGTCGGATTCTGCCCCACGCCGCGTACATCTTCGCGAAGGTGATCTGGGTCAGGTCCTGTGCGAGATGCCAGTCCCGGCACATCAAGTAGGCGGTACGCCGCAGCCTCGGCGCGGTGGCCTCCACGAACGCGGTGAACTCCGCCTGCCGAGCGGTTTGCTCACGCCGTCGGGCCACGCCCCACCGGGCCACGAGACCGTGCCTGGCGTCAGGGAGTGATCCCGCGGGGTCGGTCCGGGCATCCGCCATCACCTGGCCGCCCAGGCGTTCGTGCCGGGCGGGCATTCGCTGCCGACGACTTCGTCGACCCCGGGCATACGCTCGACGCGAGCCGCCAGGTTGACGTACTGCGACCGCCCGGCCAGCTTGATCCGGAACGACTCCGGCAGCTGGCTGGCTTTGACGGCGCCGACGAGTTGCGGCGCGTCCTCGAATATCTTTCGATACCTGATCAGGGCCTGTTCGCGGCTTTCGTACATCATGGTGCGGACCGCCGGATCGACGTGCAGCATGCTTGCCACCGCGCTGCGCTGTTGATCGGTGATGTCTGCGGTGAGGAAGAGCGAAACATCCGTTGAAGTGTCCTGGACCGGAGACTCGCACGCCGGGTTCACCAGCATCGCAAACCCTGCTGGCACCGTCGCCGGTGGCGCCGAACGCTCCGCCGGTGTCGCCACGTTCACCGCCCCCAACGCCGCGACGGTGGCCACGCCCGCCGCCACCAACCGGTGTCGGCGGCGGCGAAGGTTGGTACCGGTGGCCATGGCCTGGCCGGCCAGGTCACCCGGCGGCGGCTCGGGCTCGTCAGCCAGGGCGCGGGCGAAGAGTAGCCGCAGGTTCTGATCCAAGGTTCACTCCCGTGCTGTGGCGGACTCCACTCTGATGACTGGTTGGGACACCGGATCGGTCACATCGACAGAGCGGACGCTGCCGTTGCTGCCTGCCGCCGGCCGGTCGAGACGCTCTCATCGGCTTCTTCCTGCTGTTGTAGGGAAAGCCCGCACCGAAGACCATCAGCCGCCTGCACACCCGGCCGTCGGAGTTCGTATCGGCCGGGGCCAAGAAAGTACCTGTCCGCCCCGCAGGTCCGCGCCCTACGGAACACGGCCCGCCCGCGCGACATCGTCGGCCGTCCCAACGGGCAACTGGCGCGAGCCTCGGGATCGCCGGTGACAGGCGAGAGCAGCGACGTCTCACACCACTCCCCGCCATCCGTCGACCTCGTGCGGATCAGCTGCGGACCGCTCACCGTCAGGAGACGGGCAGACGTGACCGCAGCGTCCGCCTCACCCCCGACGGCTTGGCAGACTGACCGCGTGACAGACGAGCACGGCCGTGACGGTCAACTGCCCCGGACACCAACTCTGAAAATCGCGAGGCAGTTGGCGCAGGAGTTGGCAGGGGTGGCGACTGTGGAGGTCGACACCATCGAGGGCGGGATAACGGTGGACGTCACACCAGAAAACCCCGATGCTCGTGCCTTCGGATGGACGGACTTCTCCGATGAACTCATCCTCGGGGTCGGTGACTACGGCGGCCGATGGGAACTGGAAGCCGGCCCTGAAGACGTCGCCCTGCTCGAGGACATCGCCCGCTCAGTGATCGCCGGCAGGGTCCGGGAGGTGCTCGCTCCGGGCCGCTCGGCCGTCTCGGTCACACTCGCCGATGGATCAGTGGAGACCGAGATCGGAGGCGAAGCGCCTGCCGGCTGCCTACCGCTACCCTTCTGGCGGCGTTGGTCCCGCAGCGTCCAGTACGCGCCGTACAGGTAACCCGGCGTGAGCGGTCTTCGCCAACCTGTGTGATCATCGGTCGAGATCTGGCAGTGCCAGGCAGTTCCAAATGGGCCCTTCGGCAAAGGCGGCGGCGCGCTCCGCTACGCGGGGCGGTCCTGCCGGGGTTGGCCGGACCGGTAGGTCTCGCAGGCCAGGTTGACGAGTTCGGTGAGCTGGGCGGGTGGGTCGTCCTTCCACCACGCCAGCCAGACCGGTATCGGCTGGGCGTCGCGGACGGCGCGGTACGCCACCCCGGGTCTGGGATTCTGGTTGGCGGTGGCCTCGGCGGTGATGCCGACCGCCTGGCCGGCGGCGATGAGGGTGAGCCACTCGTCGACGCCGTGGGTGGTGCGGATGGTCGTGGGTTCGGCACCAGGCGGGAACAGGGCGGTTGTGGTGGTGCCGGTCCGGCTGTCGATGGCGACGGGGTACCTGGCCAGGTCGGCGGTGCGTACCGATCGTCGCCGGGCCAGCGGGTTGTCGGTGGCCACGGCGGCGTAGCGGGCCTCCACGCCGAGTAGCGCCGTGTCGAAACGGGGATCGGCCAGGTGCCGGCGGATCACGGCGACGTCGGCGGTGCCTTCGCTGAGCCCGGCGGTCGGGGTGTTGGACTGGACGAACACCAGCGGCACCTGGGGGTGGGCGGCGGCCCACGTCTTCTGCAGCCGTCTGGTGTGTTTGCCCAGCGCCGCCCAGGCATAGCCGACGCGCAGCTCGGTGCGGGACTCCTCGACGATCCGTTGCAGGTGGGCGACCTCGTCGAGTACCCGGCGGGCGGCGGCGACGACGCGGGTGCCGGTGGGGGTGAGCGAGACGTGCCGGGTCGTTCGCTGGAGCAGGCGAGCGCCGAGCGCCGCCTCCAAGGCGCTGACGGAACGTGAGACCGCCGCCTGGGAGACGCCCAGGACAGCCGCCGCGTCGGTGAAGGTGCCGACGTCGACCACCGCGACGAGGGTACGGAGCTGACGCAGCTGCACATCCATACGCCAAGCGTATAACTCTGGCGGCTAGTGCATTTCTCGTATCAGTCGGTGCGGGTCGACACTGCCTTCATGACCGTGAAGACGGCAGGTGAAGTTGCTGCTCAGGGCCTCTGTCAACCGGCTGGAGCCGACCGTGGGCCGCTGCTGCGCGGGATCGTCACAATGACCGGAAGTGCGGCGAGCAGCCAGGTCGGGGCGGCCCTGGGTGCGCACGCGTTCGCCGCCCTCGGGCCCGCCGGGGTCGTCGCCGTGCGGCAGTTCGTCGCGGCGGCAGTGCTCCTGCCGGCCGTACGCCCGAACCTGCGCCGCTTCACCTGGGCGCAATGGTGGCCGACCCTGCTGCTCGGGCTGGTCTTCGCCACGATGAACCTCAGTCTCTACACCGCGATCGACCGGGTCGGGCTCGGTCTGGCCGTCACCCTGGAGTTCCTCGGCCCGCTCGCCGTCGCCCTGGCCGGTTCCCGAACCCGGCTCGACCTGCTCTGCGCGGCGGGCGCCTGCGTCGGCGTGTACGTTCTGGTCCTACCGGGTCCGGCCAGCAACTACCTCGGAGTGGGGCTCGGCCTGCTCGCGGCGGCGTGTTGGGCGGCGTACATCCTGCTCAACCGGCTCGTCGGGGCCCGCCTGCCGGGGTTGCAGGCACCGGCGGCGGCAACCCTGGTGTCTGCGCTGCTCTACCTGCCGGTCGCGGCGATCCTGCTCGCGCAGGGACGACTGGCCGGTACCGCGATCCTCTACGCCGTCGGTGCGGGCGTCCTCAGCTCGGTGGTGCCCTACGCCGCCGACCTGGTCGCGCTGCGTACCGTGCCGGCCCGCTTCTTCGGCGTGTTCATGAGCATCCACCCGGTGCTGGCCGCGCTGGCCGGCCTCGCCCTCCTCGGCCAGGTCCTGGAACCGCACGAGTGGCTCGGCATAGCCATCGTCGTGTCGGCCAACGCCCTGGCCGTCCAGACCGCCTCGATCGCCAAGCCGCGCCACGGCGCGACGCCCCGTGCCCGGGCCGCTCTGGATCGAGTTACGGCGGGAGGGATCATCCGAAGGCCGGCTCAGCCGAGGATGAACGGGAGCTTCGCGACCAGCTCGCCCAGTTCGACCTTTTCCGCGTCGGTCGGCGCGCGGCGTCCGGTGCCGACGAGCAGCGCATCCCGGTCGGAGAAGGACGCGGGGAACGAGGCCCCGGCGATCTTTTCCAGCAGCTCGCGTGACCAGGCGAGCCCCTCGGCGGGCGGGTCCGCCGCGCCCGGGAGATGCGCGGTCAGGTCGAGGTGGTGCAGCGTCCACTCCAGGACGTAAGCGGACAGGTAGTCCTCCACGGTGAGGACCTCGCCACGCGTGCCGACCCGGACCGCCGGGTCGGCGAGTTCGGCGGCGCGTCCGGCGGCGGAGCCGACGTCGTCGAGGTGGAACTTCAGCAGCCCCGGATCCTCGTAGGCGGCGGCCAGGCGGACGATCAGCGCGTCGAGCGGGTCGTCGCCGGTCGGCGGCGTTTCGGCGACGTCCCAGTAGGACGCCGCGTTCCGGGTCGGTTCCGTTTCGGCGGGGGTCACGAGGGTGATCAGGACGTCCTGAGCGTCGATGATCAGGTGGCAGACCAGGTCCCGCACGAGCCAGCCGGTACAGCCGGACGGCTGTGCGAAGTCCTCGTCCGGGAGTTCGGCGACCGCCGTGCGCAACGCTGCCCAAGAGCGTGAGAAGAGATCCACTGCGGCACGGTATTGCCGGACCGGGGCGATGTCGAGGGCGACACCGTCGGGCGAGCAGGTGCCGCCGGCGCTCAGGCCAGGAGGCGGGCCCGCCGTACCGGCCGGCCCGCCTCCTGGCCGGCACCGCGGCTCCGCGCGGGGACGATCATGCGTCCCCGCGCGGGGGCGGTCAGGCCGCCGGCCGGTCAGGCGTCCGCGATCGGGCTGGTGCCCAGGCGGACGTTGTCGATCGCCCAGTACCAGTTGTTGCCCGCATTGAAGATCCGAAAGTTGACCTTCGCCGACGTGGCCCCGGCCGGGACGGGGCAGGAGAGCCGGACGAGCCGGTTCTCCTGGTCCTGGCCCTGGTTGGTGTTCCCGGAGGTGGCGCTGCTGTAGCGCAGCAGCTGGACCTTGTCGCCGGTGTCGAACTGGACGGTGACCTCGGCCTCCTGCGGGCTCTCCTGCCGGTAGTGGGAGTCGAAGCCCAGGTGGAGGGTGGAGGTACCCGATGGGATGGCCACCGCCGGGGTGGTCAGGGTCGAGTCGAACCGACCCCGGCCGGACGGGCTGCCGGTGTCGTCCCAGTCGTCGGGGTCGGCGACCGCGACGACGCCGAGAGAGCGGCTGAAGTTGGGGCGGTTCTGCCCGCCGGGGAACCAGAACTGCTTGGACAGGAAGGTCCAGCCCTGCAGTTCCCGGGTGCCCTGCGGCATGGCCGGCGCGTTGGTGACCGTCCAGCCCTCGGGGGTGGTCCGGGTCCAGCCGAGCAGGCCGGGCCGGCTGAGGTCGGCCGCCGGGGCGAGCGCGGGGACGACGGACTCGAAGTCCTCCGCGAGCAGGTAGCCGGTCATGACCGGCCCGGTCCTGGCGGCCAGGGACGCCGTCGCCTGCTGGACGCTGCCGCTCAGGTTCGCCATGACGGTCGCCTTGAGGCTGCCGGAGACGCGCGCCGCCGAGGCGGGCGCGACGACGTCCCACTCCAGCCGGGCGGAGGAGCGGGCCGGAACGGCCGTCGGCGCGTCGCCCCTGGGGGTGGCGGTCCAGCCCGTCGGGAGGGCCAGCGTGGCGGCCAGGTTGGTAAGCAGGGTGGCGCCGGCATTGGTGACGGTGGCGGTCAGGGTGACCGGCCTGCCCGGCGAGATCACTGTGCCGTCGGTGCCGGGCGAACTCGCCGGACCGGTCAGCGAGACGCTCGTCGCCGGGGCGACCCGGGTGCGGACCCGTGTGTCGGCGAGCCTCAGCAGGCCGTTGCCGTCGCCGTGGGCGGCGACCACCAGGCTGCCTGCGGTGGCGTTCGGGGCGGGCGTGACGGTGAAGCGCACCTCGGCCGTGTCGCCGGCGGCAACCACCGTCGGCGCCGCGGCGGTCCGTTCGACCGTCCAGCCGGAGGGGGCGAGCAGGGCGACCGAGAGCCGGTCGAGCTTGGCGTCGGCCTGGTTCCGCACGGTGACGACGACATCGGCCGGGCTGCCCTGCGCGAACGGCGTGTCCAGGGAGGGCAGCGGCTCCGGCAGGGTGATCGTCGCGGCCAGCGCCGGGGCGACACCGGTCGCCGGGTCGGTGACGCCGGGCCTGCCGTCGGCCAGGCGGCCGGTCATCCGGCGCAGGAACGCCGGGTCCTCCTGGTCGACGACCACGACGTCGTACCAGCCGTGGTCGGGGAGGTGGATCGGCACGGTCTGGGTCTCGCCGGGCGCGAGGGTGACGGTCTGGACATGGTCGCCGGGGTTGCGCGGGTAGACCGACTCGCCGACGAGGAGTGTGCGGGTGGCGGTGGAGGGGTTGGCGCACCGGACCTTCACCTGGCCGGGGACGGCCTGCTCGACCAGGTACGCCTCGGCGCCCACACCGGTGCCGCGCAGCTCCCAGACGGACCAGCCGGGGCCAGTGACCTGCAGGTCGTAGCCGTCGGCGTCGTACCCGACGGTGTTGTCGGCGGTCCCGCCTGCGGCGACGGTCCACGCGCGCGGCGCGGTGCCGTCACCCGGGTAGGCGGTGAACGTCGCGGCGGTGGTGCCCGCGTTGCCGAGCCGGAGGCGGACGCCGGAGCCCGTGACGTCGGCCCGCAGGGACAGCCGGTACGGCGAGGGTCGCGTCGGGCGGGTGCCGGCCTCCTGCGCCGGGAGCGACTGCTTCTTCGGCGGTACGGGGTTCCAGCGGCCGACCGCCGACGGCACCGGGCCGGGCTGCTCCAACTTGGGCTGCGCGTATCCGCGGTTGAAGTCGAAGGCGGAGGTCAGGTCGCCGAACACGCTGCGGCGCCAGGCGCTGATGTTGGGCTCCTGGACACCGGTCCACTTCTCCAGGAACCGGATGACCGAGGTGTGGTCGAACGCTTCCGAGCAGACGAAACCGCCCACCGTCCACGGTGAGATGACAGTCATCGGCACCCGCGGGCCGGGGCCGATGGGGAGGCCGTTGAACCAGTCGTCGCTGTTGCCGGAGTCCGGCCGGGGCTCGACCGGGGCCGGCACGTGGTCGAAGTAGCCGTCGTTCTCGTCGAAGTTGATGAACAGGGCCGTCTTCGACCAGGTCTTCGGGTCGCTCGCGATGGCGTCGAGAACGTCGTAGATGAGGTTGGCGCTGCCGACCGGGGTGGAGGAGCTGGGGTGCTCGGAGAGCGCCGCCGTCGGAACCAGCCAACTCACCTTCGGCAGCGTGCCGTTCTTGATGTCGGTTCGGATGCGCTGGACGAGGGTGTTCGGCTCGGAGCGGTAGGCGCCCCGCATGAACAGCCGACGTTCCGCTTCGGTCAGCGCGTCGACACCCTGCTGGAACTGGGCCAGTGCGGCCTTCCGCTGGTCCGCGGTCTTGCCCCACAGGCTGTCGTAGAACTGCTCGGTGGTCGAGTACTGGCCGCTGACCTTGGCGAGGATCTTCCGGCCGATCTCCTTCCAGGGCCGGAAGTACTCCACCGCGTTGTCGGTGAAGTTGTCCCACTCCTGGTAGATCTGCCAGGAGACGCCAGCGGCCTCCAACCGCTCGGGGTACGTCGTCCAGTCGTAGCCCGCGTGGGTGTAGGAGTAGGCGGCGTTGGTGACCGCCCGGTTGACGCCGTCCGGCTCGTAGCCGGTCGTGCCGGTCCACAGGTAGTTGCGGTTGGGGTTGGTCGAGCCGTAGACCGAGCAGAAGTAGGCGTCGCAGATGGTGAAACGGTCGGCCAGTTCGTATTGGAGAGGGATGTCGCGCCGGTCGTAGAAGGCCATGGTGCTCTGGCCCTTGGCCGCGATCCAGTCGTTCCACCAGCCGTTCGCCCGGGCCTGGTTGGCGTCGGAGAAGCCGTGCGGGAGCGCACCGAGGTACTGGATGTCGCTCTCGCGGCGGCCGGCGTCGACCGCCGCCTGCCGGGCCGAGAACGGCAGGACCTTGCCACCACCGGACCGCGGCTGCTCGAAGGCGGTGGCCCCGGTGGGCAGACGCAGCGGCGTACGGTCGCCGAAGCCGCGCACGCCCTTGAGGGTGCCGTAGTAGTTGTCGAAGGAACGGTTCTCCTGCATCAGGATGATGACGTGTTCAATCGCATCCATACCGCCGGGAGGCAGCGGCGCGGCCATCGCCTTGAGCAGTGACGGGGGCAGAAAGGAAAGGGCGGCGCCACCGGCGACGGCGCCGAGAAGCCTGCGGCGGGAGATGTCAGACATGGTGCGGAGAGTAGGTCGCTCCGGTAGCACGAGGTAACCCTTGAGTGACGAGTCTTCGTTGACTGTTCAAGCATCAACGTGGAATGTTCCATCGGCTGTATCGCCACGTTCTCCGTCGCACCCGTTCTTCGTCGCCCATGCCGCAGCGGCACGGCCGAGAACGGAACCGGCCGCCGGACGCGAGGTCCGACGGCCGGTTCCCGAGTGGCGCGGAGGTCAGCTGGTGAAGCGGATCTTGTCCCGGCGACGGCGCAGCGCCATCAGCAGGACACCGCCGCCGATCAGCGCGAGGCCGGTGAGCGAGATGCTCGTGGCAGCCACACCGGTGATCGGCAGGCCGCCCTCGGTACCGCCGCCACCGGTGCCGCCACCCACGGATGAACCCGGGGCACCCGGGGTGCCGGAAGGAATCTCGGAGGGGTTCTCCGAACCGCCCGGGGTCGACGGGTTCGGCGATGGCGACTCCGAGGAGGCGCACGGCTTCAGCCAGAACACCTTGTGCTTGCCGTCGGCCGACTTGCCGCCGATCAGCTCCACGTCGAGCTTGATGTGGTAGCCCTGCTGCTTCTGCGTGAGGCCGGACAGGTCGAGGTCGTTGGCGGAGAGCCGGATGACCTCGTCGTGGTCGTTCTCCGCGCCAGAGGCCGGATCGTTGCTGATCAGCACGTTCTGCCGAGACCAGACGATCTTGTCCTTCGGCGTGCTCGACGGCGGCTGCGCCCAGAGGGTGAGGTTCGCCTTCTGGTTCTCGTCGAAGTTGAAGAACTCGAGCTCGAACTCGCAGGTGACGTGTGGCTCGTTGTCGACCTTGTCTGAGAAGGGCATCCCGTCGATCTTCACGGTGCCGTTGTCGCCCGGCGGGTTGTGCGGGTTGCCGGTGGCCCAGGCCGGGGCGGCAATCCCGAGCAGGGCCGTGGCGGCGGCTGCGGTGAGGGCCGCGCGCGCCACGCGCCGACGCTGTCGCATGAGGAATCCTCCGAAAGTGGTAGAGGGGACGGCACATGATCGCACACCCGGCAGGACCGTCGATATTGAATGTTCCGGGTTGCGACGACGTGGTCGAAGGCGGAGGCCGAGGAGGGCCACCTCCAAGGGGTTCGGGTGCAGACGTCCGACTGCGCCGCGGCCGGAGTCGGGCGCGACCCGGCCGTTGATCAGCGGCGTTTTGCCATGATCACCCCCGGATCGCCGTTTGTCCATACGGTATGTATGCTCGCTGACCGAGACCTACCCCTCCAACTCATGCCAACCCGCCCATTCACCCCGGGTGACGCTGGCCAGATCGGAGCGACATGGCCTGCTCACACGTGCGGGAATGCCCCCTCTTCCCACTGCTCAACGCAAGCTTGCGCGACTGGCGGAGCTACTACTGCGACAGTGCGGAGGGTTGGCGGACGTGTGCTCGGTACAAGCTGTCCCGGACGGGGCGGCTCGTGCCGATCACGCTCCTGCCGAATGGAGTCGACGCGTCACACCTGAGACGCACTCCCGCCGCCGGCGGGTCAGGCCCGGCCGGTCCGCCACAGGCGCCGTCACGGTTCGATCCGGGGCCCCCGCAGCGGTTCGAGCCGGTACCGGTCCGGGAGTCCAACGAGGTACCGGCAGCTCAAGGCGTCAACCCCGGGTCACCCGCACCGGGTCCGCACCCTTCCGAAATGCCATCGACCCCACCGGCGCCTCGGCGGGCTCGTTGGTGGACCCGCCTCTCAGAATGGATCGCAGGTTCCGCATGAACGAATACTGGCCCTGGTGGGCCGGGGCTGTCGGGCTCGCCCTCACCACCATCAACTACGCCGTCACGACCGATCGATCCTTCGGGGTGTCCGGTGCCTGGGACCGGGTGCTGCACTGGCGCGCCGAACGCCGTGTCGAACGGGTGAACGCCCAGTTCGCTGACGAACGGGTCCTCACCGAGGCTCTCGCCGCAGCCGCCGCCGACCAGTTCGGAGCCGGTTCCGCCGCACCTGCCGCGCGTCGCGCGCCGCACGGCGACGCGCGGACCTCGGAACAGGACGGGCGACCGCGAGCGGCGGCGAGTCCCGCACTGGCGAGCCTGCTGCCGGCACCCCTGATCAGCCAGGTCGCCCTGCTCCTGTCGGTCTTCGTCGGCGGCTGGGTGGCGGCGGTTACCACCGGCCGGTTCCAGCTCCGGCTCGACATGGGCGCCGCCTTCGCCCAGATCGTGACCGACAAACCGATCGCGATGATCGGCGCGCTGTTCGTCGGCGGTGTGCTCGTCGGCTTCGGCACCCGTCTCGCCGGAGGGTGCAGCAGCGGTCACGGGCTCAATGGCTGTGGTCGGCTACAGCCGGTCAGCATCGTCGCGACTGCCGTCTTCTTCGGCACCGGCGTCCTCGTGTCGTTCCTGCTGTGGAAGGTGATCTGATGCGCACCCGGGGTGGGATCCTCGTCGCCAACATCATCGCTGGTCTGGCGCTCGGCTACACCGTCGCGAACATCGGGTTCGGTGACTACGCCGAGTTGAACCGCATGTTCACCTTCCAGGAGCTTCGCATGCTCCTGGCCTTCGCCGGCGCCGTAGCGATCATCGTGGTGGTATTCGCCGTATTGCGCGTCCGCCGCACCCCGGGGCGCATCCATGCCGGCGTGATCCCCGGCGCAGTGCTCTTCGGCACCGGCTGGGCGATCTCGGGTGGCTGTCCGGCAATCCCGATCGTGCAGGTCGCCAGCGGGTACCTCCCCGCCTTGGTCACGATCGCCGGCATTGTCGTCGGCATCCGGCTCTGCCGCTGGGCCAACGCGCGGTACTTCCACCTCGACAGCGGATCCTGCGAGCGGTAATCGAACCCGAGGGGGGTGTGTCTACCGATCGCCAAGCGGTCGCCGCGCATCGTTCACCTCACGCTTCGCCGCTGGATAGAAAACCACCACTATGTTCTCGGTACCCGATATCGAGGAGGGTTCATGGATCGGCGCACACTACTGAGGGCGACGGTGGCCGGAGCGGGTGGTCTGGTACTGCCATTCACGGCGTGGTCCACGGCGTACGCGGCACCGGCACAGAACGCCGCCAGCCCCTACGGTCCGCTGCAAGCCGCCGACGCCAACGGCATCCAACTACCGGCTGGCTTCACCAGCCAGGTCATTGCCCGGTCCGGCCAGGTGGTGCCCGGCACATCGTACGTCTGGCACAGCGCGCCGGACGGTGGTGCCGTGATCCCGAACGGCAGCGGCTGGATCTACGTGTCCAACGCCGAGACCAGCGCCACGTCGGGCGGCGGCGCGTCGATGATCTCGTTCAACTCCAGCGGCCAGATCACCGGCGCCTCCCGCATCCTGTCCGGCACCAACAACAACTGTGCCGGCGGCAAGACCCCGTGGAACACCTGGCTGTCCTGTGAAGAGATCAGCCTCGGCCGGGTTTGGGAGACCTACCCCCTGGGTGGTGCGGCCGTCGTACGACCGGCCATGGGCCGGTTCAAGCACGAGGCCGCCGCCGCCGACCCGGTCCGTAAGGTCATCTACCTGACCGAGGACGAGACCGACGGTCGGTTCTACCGGTTCGTCCCGACCACCTGGGGTGACCTCTCCGCCGGCACCCTGCAGGTCCTCGTGGCCGGCACCGCAACGTCCGGCACGTTCACCTGGGCCACCGTCCCCGACCCGGACGGGTCGCCCACGGTCACCCGCAGGCAGGTCTCCGGCGCCAAGGTTTTCAACGGCGGGGAGGGTTGCCACTACGCCAACGACACCGTCTGGTTCACCACCAAGGGCGACAACCGGGTCTGGCAGGTCAACCTCGCCAACAACACCTACGAGCTGGCCTACGACGACAACCTGGTCAACCCGGGCCCGGCCCCGCTCACCGGTGTCGACAACGTCACCGGCTCGACGTTCGGAGACCTCTACGTCGCCGAGGACGGCGGCAACATGGAGATCTGCATGATCACCCCGGACGACACGATCTCGGTGTTCCTGCGGATCAACGGACAGAGCTCGTCGGAAATCACCGGCCCCGCCTTCACCCACGCCGGCGACCGGCTCTACTTCTCGTCCCAGCGCGGCACGACGGGATCCTCGACCGGCGGCATCACCTACTGCGTGACCGGGCCCTTCCGTACCTGACCCCCGACCCGCATGGATTAGCCTGGCCCGCCCCATCCGTGGGGCGGGCCAGTCGGGGCTGTCTCGCCAACGGTGTTTCCAGCGATTGGTTAGTGGGTTTCAGCGGACGAGAAGCGGTCGCTGAGGGTATGCGCAGGTAGCGGGCTACGAGTCGTCACGGTCCGGAGAGCCGATGCACGATCGGTGTGGTGGACTCGTACAGCGCCAGGTAGTCGGCGAAGAGGGCGTCGTACCGGTCACGGTGTCGGGGGTCCGGCTCGATCGAACGGACCATCGGGTTCCATGCTGCGGTGTCGGATGCCGCCCCGGTCGCGGCCGCGGCCAGCATCGCGTCGCCGTACGCCGCCCCGGTCGTCTCCCGGGGAAGCTCCTGCACCAGGCCGGTCACGTCGCTGACGATCTGCGTCCACAGGTCGCCGGTGGTCCCGCCACCGACCGGTACGACCCGCGCCGGCACCGCCCCGGCCTCGCGCATTGCCGCGATGTTGTGTCGCACCCCGTACGCGACCCCCTCCAGCGCCGCCCGGTACAGGTGGCCTCGGCCGTGGCCGAGGGTCAGTCCCGCCACCACGCCCCGCGCCCGGGGGTCGAAGATCGGCGTACGCTCCCCGGCCAGGTAGGGCAGCATCAGCAGTCCGTCGCTGCCGGGCGCGACCGCGGTCGCCTCCTTGGTCAAGGCGGCGTAGTCCGCGCCGGTCAGGTCGGCCAGCCAGCCGGTGACCGACCCGGCGGTGGCCATCCCGGCGGCGAGGCAGTTCACCCCGGGACGTAGGCCGACGGTGGGCCACAGCCGGCTGCTGGTCAGCGGCCGGTCGGTCATCGCGACCAGGAACATGGTGCTGCCGTACATCAGCATGAGGTCGCCGGGCGCGCGGACGGCGACGCTCTCCGCCTCAGCCCAGGCGTCGATGGTGCCGGCGGTCACCGGCAGACCGGCGGGCAGGCCGGTCAGCCGGGCGGCCTCGGTGGTGACCCGGCCGGCCACCTCGTTCGCCCAGCGCAGCGGAGGGCGCCGGACGTGCGGCGCGATCTCGTCCCACCAGGCGGCGTCCCAGTCGCCGGCCCGCTGGTCGTAGAGCGGGCTCACCTGGCTCGCCGAGTGGTGGTCGAGCAGGTACTCGCCGGTGAGCCGGTGCACCAGGAAGGAGCTGGCCATGAACATCATTCGAGTTCGGGAAAAGATCTCCGGCTCGTGCCGGGCGAGCCAGTACAGCTTCGGCCCGATCGCCTGGGAGGTGAGGATCGACCCGCGGCGCACGATCTCCGCCGCGCCCCACCGGTCGGTGAGCAGGCCAATCTCCTCCTCGGCCCGGGTGTCGATGCCGTAGAGGACGGCTGGGCGCAGCGGCCTGCCGGCCTCGTCGGCGGGCAGCAGGCACGGTCCGATGCCGCTGACCCCCAGGCCGGCCGGGCGCATGTCGGGATCGGCGGTCACTTCGACGATCACCTGCCGGAAGTCGTCCCACCAGACCGACTCCGGATCGTGCTCGTACCAGCCGGGTCGCGGGCTGCTCAGGCCGTGCGCGACCTGCGCACGGGCCACGACCCGGCCGTCCGCGGTGACGGCGACGCCTTTGGTGCTCGCGGTGCCGACGTCGACGCCGAGGAAGACGTCCATCAGAGCAGCGGGACGTTGTCGGGCCGGCTACCGCAGAGGTTGACTCGCATGCCCAGCTGGTGCGCGGTCAACGCCTTCGCGGCGAGCAGTTCGTCGGCTCCGGCCGCGTCGGTGGCGTAGCTGACCTGGATGTGGTTCGACCGGTGCCGGGCCATGAACTGGTCCCGGGTGACGCCGTGCAGCACAGCGTGCATGATCGGCCACTCCCGGGTGGTCGCCGCCCACCGCCGTTCGGTCTCCGCCGCGGGTAGCTCCACCACGGTGGCCCGGCCGAGGTCCATGTGCAGCTCGCCGCCCTCGACGAAGATCCGCGACCAGACCAGCTCGCCGGGCTTGGCCACGCCCCGCACCGTGCCCCCACCGAGCCGGAAATAAAGCGGTGGCTGGCGCATCGAGTCGGTGCCCGCGTACCCGCCGATGTGGTGCTCGGGCGGCACCGCGCCGGAGATCTCGAAGACCCAGACGAAGTCGTCCACCGTGCCGCTGGCGTCGTGGTCGCCCCACCGCACGTCGTGCAGGGTGGTCTCCACCGGCTGCCCGAGCGCGCCGGCCAGCCGGGTGGTGAGCAGGGCGTCCAGGCCGGCGCACTCGTCGACCTCGTTGAAGTGGGTGATCGGGGCGCCGTCGCGGATGACCGCACCGTCGTCCCCGGTGACCGGCGGGCGGTCGGCGTTGTTCAGCAGGCCCTCTGCCAGGTCGGAAGCGGGGAGGACGTCGGCGAGACCGAGCTGGTACTGGATGCCGATGATGTCGCACCGGAACCGGTCCGCGATCCGGGCCGCGGCGGCGTACATCCGCAACTGGAGCAGGACCTGCTCGCGGGTGAGCTCGGTGGCCTCGTCGGTGCCGAAGTGGAAGGTCATGCCCCGGTCGGTCAGCCACCGCAGGGCGGCCACCGCCTCGTCCTCGCTCGCCCGCATGGTCTCGGCGTACAGGGCCGACTGGGACAGCCGCTCCTTGAAGACGTTGAGCGGGAAGAGCAGCTCGTCAGGGATGATCGCGTTGTACATGCCCATGCAGCCCTCGTCGAAGACGCCGAGGATGGCGCCCTCTCGGCGCAGTCGGCCGAGGACGTCGTCGGCGGCCTGACGGGCGCGGCCGTCCACGATGGACGCGTCGAACGGCGTGACGTGGCTGAGGTCGTGCTGGATGCCGCCCTTGGTCAGCCATTCGTCGAGGCGGGCGTTGAACCAGTCGTCGGTGAAGGTGCGGCTCCACAGGGTCTCGAACGGCCGCCCGGCCTTGGCCAGCGAGGCGTTGAGGTTGAGCAGGCCGACCAGGCCGGGCCACTCCCCTTCCCAGTTGGCCACGGTGAGGATCGGGCCGCGGTGGCGCAGCAGCCCGCCGAGGACCTGCTGGGAGAACATCCACACACCTTCGGCCATGACCACCGGGGCGTCCGGCGGCAGCGCGCCGAGCACCGCGAGGCCCTGCGCCTGGCTGGCGATGAAGCCGTGCCCCTCCGGCGTGTCCGCCGGGTGCGCCCGTTCCAGGGTGACGCCCCGCTTCCGGAACGCCTCCGTGAGGAGGGCCTCGAACCGCTGTTGGGCGGGCCAGCAGAGCTGGTTGGCGGACAGCCGCTGGTCGCCGTTGGCGACGAGGTACGCGTGCTCGATCATGACGTCTCCAGGGTGTAGCGACGGGCCATCTCGGCGAGAGGTACGGGCTGGTAGTCGTCGGCGTGGCCGGCCTGCCCGAAGAGGCGCATCCGCTCGGCGACCATCCGCCGCATCGCCTCGCGGCCGGGGCGCAGGTAGTACGCCGGATCGACGTTCAGCCGGTCCGTGCCCAGCGCCTGCCGCGCCGCCCCGGTGAAGGCCAGGTGCGAGTCCATGCCCTGGTTGATCTTGCGGACGCCCATGGTGATGGACCGGACCTTCTCCGCGTCCGGCACGCCCCAGGACTCGGGCAGGCCGGCGCCGTACCGGTTGTTCTGCTCCCGCAGCTGAGCGGGCAGCGACGACGAGCCGTGCATGACCAGGTGGGTCTGCGGCACCAAGCTGCTGATCTTTTCGATCAGCGTCATCTGCAGCACGGACCCGTCCGGGGGTGCGTCGAACTTGTAGGCGCCGTGCGAGGTGCCGATCGCCACGGCGAGGGCGTCCACGCCGGTCGCCGTCACGAATTCCCTGGCCTGGTCGGGGTCGGCGAGCACGATCGGCGCCCGGGATCCGTCGGTCTTGGAGCCGCCGATCGTCCCCAGCTCGCCCTCGACGGAGACCCCGTGGCGGTGGGCCTCCGCCACCACCTCGGTGGTCACCGCGAGGTTCTCGGCGAACGAGGACGGGGTGCCGTCGGCGCGGAGGCTGCCGTCGATCATGACGCTGGTGAAGCCGTTGTCCATCGCTCGCCGGCAGGTGGCGGGGTCCGGGCCGTGGTCCAGGTGCAGCACCACGGGCAGCTGCGGGTAGCCGTCGATCAGGTGATGCAGCGCCGACCAGAACCGCTCGTCGCCGCCGTGGGCGGTGACGCCGGCCAGCGAGGCGAGGATGACCGGCGACGACGTCTCGGTGGCGGCGTCGAGGACCGCCTCGGCCTGCAGCACGTCGCTGACGTTGAACGCGCCGAGGGCGTACCCGCCGCGCCGCGCCTCGTCCAGCGCCTGTCGGAGAGTGACCAGTGGCATGGGGTGCCCTTCCTCAGAGCGACGTGGTGATGCCGAGCGAGTGGTAGTCCAGGACGATCGGCTTGTCGGTCAACGCCCGGGCGTGCAGCAGCACCTTGGCGGCGCTCTCCACCGCGACGGTGGTCTTGAACGCGTCCCGCAGGTTGTCGCCCACCGTGAGCAGCCCGTGGTTCGCCCAGACCACGGCGTTCAGGTCCCCCATCACGTCGCACATCGCGTCGCCGAACTCGGTGCGGTTGCTGAGGGCGAACGGCATGATCGGGACATCGCCCTTGGTGTAGATGACCATGTTGACCAGGGCACCGGTGATCGGCTGGCCGGCCACCCCGAAGACGTTGGCGAAGACCGGCTCGGTGTGCACGATCGCGTTCACGTCCGGCCGCCGGCGGTAGACCGCCAGGTGCACGGTCACCTCGGAGGACGGCTGGTGCGGCCCCTCGATGACGTTGGCGTCGGCGTCCACCACCACCATGTCGTCGGCCGTCATCCGGTCGTACTCCAGGTCGGTCGGGGTGATCAGGAAGCGGTCCGTGCCGGGCAGCCGGACGCTGATGTTGCCCTGGGTGTTGAAGTTGAGGCCGTAGCGCATGGACAGCAGGCAGTAGTCCAGCACGTCCTGCTTGGTCTGCTGCAGGTCGAACTCGGTCACCGGATCTCCTTCGGATCGGAAAAACTACGGTCGTGCGGGATGAGGGTCGGATAGAGGTCACGGAACCGGCGCGACTGCGCGGCGTACCACTGGGCCGTGCCGGGGTCGGGGTGGGCGACCGGCAGGCAGGCCGGTGCGGGCAGCTCGGCGAGCGACGAATAGCGGCCGATGCCGGCGCCGGCCTGCAGGGCCGCGCCGCGGGCGGCCGCGTGCCCGGGTACCGGGGTCAGCGCAAGGCCGGCGGCGGAGGCGCGGATGGCCAGCGTCCGGTGGCTGCGGGCGCCACCGCCGACGGCGTGTACGGCGCCGATCGTGACGCCCCGCGCGGTGAGCGCGTCGGCGATCTTGCGCAGCTCGAACGCGGACGACTCGAGGAAGGCGCGGGCGAGTTGCTCCCGGGTGGTCTCGAGGGTGAGCCCAACGACGGCGCCACGGGCCCTCGGGTCGTTGTCGAGCGTCCCGGATCCGGCGAAGTACGGCAGCACCAGCACCTGCGGCGGCTCGGGCGACGCCGCCTCGAAGAGGGCGTCGCGCTCGGTCGGCCCGGCGAGGCCGGCCAGCGTGGCGAACCAGTCCAGCGCCCAACCGCCTGCGGCGGTGCCGGCCAGGGTGAGCCAGCGACCCTCACCCATCGGGTACGACGCCAGGCCGGTGCCGACGAGCCCGCCGGGACGTACGGGTGATCCGACGGTCAGGCAGTCGCTGGATCCGAAGGAGAACACGGCCGCCGAGCCGAACCGCCCCCCGCCGCCGAGGAACGACGATGCCTGGTCGTGCGATCCGACCACGAGCGGCAGGCCGGCCGGCAGTCCCGTGGCGCCGGCCGCCTCGGCGCTGAGCTTGCCGATCATGGTGCCCGGTGGCACCACCTCGGGCAGCAGGGCGACCGGGACGCCGGTGGCGGCGAGCAGCTCGGTTGACCAGACGCCGCGGTCGACGTCGAAGCCGCCGGTACGGGCCGCCATACTGGTGTCCAGCGCCGGCCGCGCGCCGAGCCGGGCGGCGACGTAGTCGCCCAGGCAGCGGTAGCCGCGCACGTCCGGACCGGTCCAGCCGGGAATCTTGTAGACGGAGAACATCGGGTGCGGCGGCTGGCCGGTGATCCGCTGCACCTCGCCGGCGCCCAGCTCCGCGGCGACCTGGTCGGCCAGGCCGGCACCGCGCCGGTCCATGCTCACCGGCGCCGGAGCGAGAGCCTTGCCCTCGGCGTCGACCGGCAGGACCGCCTCGCCCTGCACGCTGAACGAGATCGCCTCCGGCGGGTCGGCGGCCACCGCGTCGCGGGCGGCGACGTCGGCGAGCAGCGCGGTGGCCGCGGCAAGCACCTCGTCGGCGTCGGTCTCCACGATGCCGGGCGCCGGCCGGTGCAGGGTGGTCGCGCGGGCCGCGCCGGCGATCTCGACGCCGGCCGCCGAGATCGCCACCACCCGTACGCCGCTGGTGCCCAGGTCGACACCGAGCAGGCTCATTTGATCGCCCCGGACAGGCCGTTGACCAGGTGGCGCTGGACCAGCAGGAAGACCACCACGATCGGGATCGAGATGAGTACCAGGATCGCGAACAGCGCGCCCGGCTGGCTGAGGAAGGTGCCGCGGTAGGCCAGCGGGATCAGGGTCAGTGGCTTGAGCGTGTTGTCCTCGAGGGTGACCAGCGGCAGCAGGAAGTCGTTCCAGGACGACATGGACTGCCAGATCGCCACGACGGCCAGGGCGGGCCGGCTCAGCGGCAGGTAGACCTTCCAGTAGACGGAGAACTTGCTGGCGCCGTCCAGCATGGCCGCCTCGTACAGCTCGTTCGGCACCGCGAGGAACGACGTGCGGATGATGATGACCGCGAACGGCAGGCCCAGCGCGGTGTAGACGAGCACCAGGCCGGCCAGGTTGTTGTACAGGCCCATGGCCTGAAGGATCTTGAAGGTGGCCACCACGATGCTCGACATCGGCAGGATCAGCGCCAGGGTCAGCGCCCCGAAGATCACCGCCTTGAGCGGTACGCGCAGCCGCGCCAGCGCGAACGCGGTCATGGAGCCGAACAGGATGACCAGCAGCACCGACGGGACGGTGACCAGCAGGCTGTTCACCAGGTTCCGCAGGATCGGATTGTTCGTCCAGATCTGCACGTAGTTGCCCAGCGACGGCTCCTGCGGGAACAGCCCGAGGGCGGTGGTGCCCGGGTTCGAGGTGGGCAGCAACGAGAGGCCGACGACCATGACGAGCGGGATCAGCCAGAGCACGGCCAGCGGGGCGAGAACGGCGTGTGACCAGTGTGGAAGGCGGCGTCGGTGCGGCCGGACCGGTCCGGAGTCGGCTCGTGCCGGGGCGCCGGTCGCCGGGATGGCCTTGTGGTCAGTGGTCATTTCTCGTCTCCGGTGAGGAAGCCCGATCCGAACGCCCGCACCATCGACAGCGAGCTGATCACCGCGATCAGCAGCAGGACCGCGCTGATGGTCGAGGCGTACCCGACGCTCTGCAGTTGGAAGGCCTGCTTGAAGGTGTAGGTGGGGAGCATCTCGGAGGCGTGGTTGGGTCCGCCCTCGGTGAGGACGTAGACGAGTTCGAAGGTTTTCAGCGAGCCGATGATGCCGAGCAGCAGCAGGGACAGGTGGGTCTGCCGGAGCAGCGGCCAGATGATGCTGCGGATCGTGCGCCAGGTGCCAGCACCGTCGATCTTGGCGGCGGCCAGCACGCTGCTGTCGATGAGCTGGAGGCCGGCGAGGTAGAACAGCATGGAGAAGCCGGTCCACATCCACACGTTGACGACGATCGCGGCGAAGATGGCGGTCTTCGGGTCGGCGAGGTAGCCGTGCACCAGGAAGTCGAGCCCGGTGGCCCGGCCCAGCTTGGCGACCACGCCGTTGAACGGGTCGAAGATGCGCTGCCAGACGATGCCCACCACGACCGGGGAGAGCACGGCGGGGATGAAGAAGATCGCCCGGTAGATCGCCCGGCCGCGCAGCTTCTCGTTGAGCAGCATGGCCAGGAAGAACCCGATGAGGGCCTGCGGGATGATGGTGAGCAGGATCCACCAGCCGGAGTTCTTCAGGGTGGTCAGGAAGATCGGATCCTGGAAGAGCCGGGTGTAGTTGCCGAGACCGACGAATCTGCCCGGGTTCACCCCGTCCCAGTCGAGGCTGCTGGCCTGGAAGTTGTAGACGATCGGGTAGATGACGAAGATCCCGAACAGCACGATGGCCGGCAGCAGGAAGAGGGTTCCGGCAAGCCACTCCCGGGGAGCGGTGTGCTTCTGAACGGTGTGGTCACTCATTGGTCAGCTCCGTGGCCGGATGAGGGTGTGGGCCGCACACCCTCATCCGCCTGGTTCGGGCGGCCTGGGCCGCTCAGCCGTTGACCTTCTGCTGTTCCGCCTGCACCTTCGCGGCGGCCGCCTGGGGCGTCAGCTCACCCGTGGCGATGCCGGACAGTGCGTCCCCGAGCGCGGTGTCCATCTGCGGGGTCTTCAGGTAGCGGGAGTACTTCACCTGCGGCATCCAGTCCGAGGTCAGGGTCGTCCAGATCTGCTTCTGCTTGTCGCTGGTGAACTTCTCCGGGTTGAGGCCGGTCACCGCGGGCAGGTCGTTGAACGTGTTGATCAGCTTCTGGGCGCCCGCGCCGGCGATCCAGTCGGTGAGCACCTTGCACGCCAGGTCGGGGTTCTTGGTGTTCTTGGCGATGCCCAGCGAGACGTCGATGCCGCCGACGAGCTGCGGCTGGGCGGCGCCGCCCGGGATGGTCGGGAACAGGAACGGCTGGTAGCCGGACATGCCCTCGGACAGCGGTGGCAGGCCGGTCTTGGTCGGGTCGGACTGCTGGATCCACCAGGCGCCGAGCGGGATCATCGCCGCGTTGCCCGCCTCGAACTGGTTCGCGCCGGTCGGGTAGGCGTCCAGGCCGATCGCGCCCTTCTGGGCGATGCCGTCGGTGAAGAGCTTGCCCCAGTAGTCGAACGCCTCGACGAGCTTGGGGTTGGTCCACGAGTCGGAGCCGTCCTCGGCCTTGTAGACCAGGCCCGGCTCGATGTTGTTGGCGATCTGCAGGAAGACGACGTTGCGCAGCCAGCTGTCCTTGGCGGGCAGCATGAACGGCGCGTACTCCCCGCCCTTGAGCTGGTTGACCGTCGCCTTGAGCTGGTCCCAGGTCTGCGGGATCTGGGCGTGCTTCTCGTCGAAGATCTTGGTGTTGGCCCAGAGGTTCACGGTCTGCACGAGCAGCGGGAGCGTGTAGAAGTTCTCGTCGCCGGCCGGGTTGCCCATCCGGGCCTGCTCGATGCCGATCGGATAGAACTTCTTCTGCCAGTCGGCGCCCCACGTCTTCTGGGCGCAGTCCTGCAACGGCATGAGGTTGGCCCGGTACTGCTGGGTGAGCGCGCCGGGCTGAAGGCCGACGATGTCGGGCATCGTGTTGGACGCGGCCCGGGTCTGCAGGTCGACCAGGTACTCGGGGTAGTTGAAGATGGTCGCGTCGATCTTCGCATCCGGGTTCGCCTGCTTGAACGCCGCGATCATCTGCTGGGTGGTCTGTTCGATCGGACTCCACGACCGGAAGGTCAGGGATCCCGACCCGCCGCTGGTGGACTGGTTGTCACTGGCACCGCCGGCGCATGCGGCGAGCCCGAGGGTGAGCGCTGTCGCCGCAGCAACGGCGCCAAGTTTTCTTTGCCGCTTCACTGTCAGGTCCTTCCCACGGACGGGGCCGGAGGCGGCCCGTGGATGTAGACGATTACATGAGCTGTGCCACAGGCACAACCCCCTCTTGTGCTGGACTTTTACACGTGGCCTTAACAGCCCCTTCACGGCTCAGCAATCTTTCACGCCTTGCCGACCCGCTTCTTGCCACGGAAATCTGTAATCGATTACATTCCGCTCGTGGCTCATCGACCGCCGCCCGCGCGACGGGTAACCTGTGCTCACCTCACCACCGGAACGCCACCGCGAAGGGCCCGCCTTGACCACCATCCGTGACGTGGCCCGGCTCGCCCAGGTGTCCACTGCAACCGTGTCGCGCGTGTTCGCCTCCGACACCGCCGTGCGACCGGACACCGCCGAACGCGTCCGTCGCGCCGCACGGGAACTCGGCTACGTGCCGAACTCGCTGGCCCGATCCCTGCGCCAGCAGACCTCGGCCACCTGGGCGCTGATCATCGCGGACATCGAGAACCCGTTCCTCACCCAGGTCACCCGCGGCGTGGAGGACGTAGCCCAGTCGGCCGGGTACTCGTTGCTGCTGTGCAACACGGACGAGAACCCGGAGAAGGAAGAGGGTTACCTCAGCATCGCCGCGCAGTACCGGGTATCCGGCGTGCTGATCACGCCGACGTCGGCAACCAGCCGGGTCGACCGGCTGCTGTCCCGAGGCCTGCCGGTCATCACCATGGACCGGCCGTTACGGCAAGACCTGGCAGTGGACACGGTCCTGATCGACTCACGTCGCGCAGCCCGAACGGCGGTCGACCGCATGATCGCCCACGGCCACCGCCGGATCGCCTGCATCACCGGACCGCAGCGCGTCTTCACCGCCAGCGAACGGGTGCTCGGCTACCGAGAAGCCTTACAGGACGCCGGATTGCCGATCGACGAGAACCTCATCCGCTACGCCGCCTTCAACGAGCACGGCGGCCGCCAGGCCGCGGACGCCCTGCTGGAAACGGCGGACGTCGAGGCCATCCTGGTGGCCAACAGCATGATGGCCGTCGGCGTCCTACGCATACTGCGCGACCGGCGACTCACCCCCGGCCAGGACGTCGAGCTGGTGGTCTTCGACGACGCGCCATGGACCGGGCTACTCACGCCAGCGATCTCGGTCATCCACCAGCCCGCGTACGAGCTGGGCCAGGCGGCCGGCAAGCTGCTGCTCGAGCGGCTGCGCTCCCCCGGCCAGCCAGCCCGAACGGTGATGCTGAACGCCACCCTGCCGGCGGACGGCGAGGCACCACTGCCCCGCGTGCGCCGACCCGACCTGGCCACCACCGATCCGGTCACCTCCGCGATCCTGACCCGATCCGCCCACCTCAACCCGTAACCTCAGCCGGCATCCGACGCGCTGCGTCTACCGGCGCAGGGCCTCGACCGTCAGCTTCGCCGCCTGGGCGATCAGCTTGTCGTCGTACTCCGCGTCCTTCTCGTCGCGACTGGAGAGGACCGCGAGCGCGATGGGGGCGCCGTCGGGAGGCCAGATCACCGCGATGTCGTTGCGGGTGCCGTACCCGCCGGAGCCGGTCTTGTCGCCAACCTGCCAGCCGGCCGGGACGCCGGCCCGGATGAGCTTGTCCCCGGTCGTGTTCCCCTTGAGCCACCCGGTCAGCACCGCACGGTCCTCGGCGGAGAGCGCGTCGCCGAGGACGTACGCCCGTAGATCGGTGGCGAGGGCCCGAGGCGTGCTCGTGTCGCGCCGGTCCCCGGGGGCCGCCTCGTTGAGATCGGTCTCGATCCGCTCCGGGTCGGTGACCTGGTCGCCGAGGTCGCGCAGCGCCCGCTCGAAGCCGGCCGGGCCGCCGAGCCGCTTCAGCAGCAGGTTGGCGGCAGTGTTGTCGCTGTATCGAACGGCGGCGTCGCCCAGCTCGCGCAGGGTCATCCCCGCCCCCACATGCCGCTCGGTGATCGGCGAGTGGGCCACCAGATCGGCCCGCGCGTAGCGGACCACCTGATTCAGCTCGGCGGTTGAGGCCGCGTCCAGCATCGCCGCGGCCGCGAGCGCCTTGAAGGTCGAGGCGTAGCCGAACCGTTCGTCGGCGCGATGCTCGACGGTACGACCGGTGCCGGTGTCGATGGCGTAGACGCCGAGCCGAGCGTCGAACTCCGCTTCGAGCCGGGCGAAATCCGGCATGACCAAAGACAGCGGGGAGGTGGCGACCGGGCTCGATGGGGGGCTCGACGGGGAGGGCATCGGCGCGTCGGCTGCCGAGCACGCGGTGAGCGGGGCGAGCGCGAGCGTGGCGGCGAACGTCGCGGCGGCCCGACAGGGCGCAGGAACCATGACCAGTTACTCCTTTCGTCGGTCGACGCCAGGCGGCCGGCGACGAGCGGATGCGACGTCGGCGCCACGGTGCCAGCAGCGACATGCCGTCGGCGTACGGCCGACGATAACGATGCCGGCGATGACCGACGCGTGTCTCGGCAGATGTCTATGCGGCGCGCCAAGGACTTCGTGCATCTGCTTGATGACGACCAATCGGCCCTTTTCGTAGCGTCCCCGTAGTGGTCGAGTCGGCGCCGCCGAGTGAGCGCTGCCGCGCGGGCCGGATGTGGAGGGAAGCCATGAGGGCGATCGTTTCGGTCGGCGCAGCGATGGCGATGCTAGCCGTGACGGCGCCGGCGATGGCCGCCGAGCGGGTCGAGGCGCCGACGATCGTGGTGAAGGACGGAGTCACCCAGCCGGAGTTCGGCTACGCCGACGCGATCCGCGAGCGGATCTGGGTCGACACCGACTTCGACAGCGACCGGGACGGCACCAAGGATGTCATCCGTGTCGATCTCATTCGGCCGGCGGTCAGCGAGCAGGGCCTGAAGGTGCCGGTCATCATCGACGACAGCCCGTACTACGCGACGTTGGGGCGCGGCAACGAGTCCGAACTCAAGGCCGACCTCGATGGTGATGGCCTGCTCGACCGCTGGCCGTTGTTCTACGACAACTACTTCGTGCCCCGTGGCTACGCGGTCGCACTCGTCGACATGCCCGGCACGGCCGGTTCCACCGGCTGCCCGACGATCCAGGGCGCGAACGAGAACGCCTCCGGTCCGGCAGTCATCGACTGGCTCAACGGCCGCCGCAGCGGGCACGACTCCCACGGCAATCCGGTCGTGGTCGACTGGCACAACGGCAAGTCCGCGATGATCGGAAAGTCGTACGACGGGTCGCTGGCGATGGCCGCGGCGGCGTCCGGCGTCAGCGGCCTGTCCACGGTCGTTCCAATCTCCGGGCCGTACAACTACTACGACTACACGCGTACCAGCGGCATCGTCACGCGTGGCAACAACTACCTGGGGTCGCTCGCCCGGACCATCACGGCTGACGACCCGGCGCGTCAATCCAGGTGCGCGCCGGTCTGGAATGAGATAGGGGCCAACGACGGCGACGAGCACGGCGACTACACGCCGTTCTGGCACGAGCGGAACTACCTGGACGACGCCGCGAACATCAGCGCCAGCGTGTTCCTCGTCCACGGCATTCAGGACGACAACGTCCGGCCCGACCACTTCAGCAAGTTCTGGGAAGCGCTGAAGACGCACGACGTCCCGCGCAAGCTGTGGGTCGGCCGCGTTGGTCACATCGACCCGTTCGACTTCCGTCGGGACGTGTGGGTCGACACGCTGCACCGCTGGTTCGACTACTGGCTTCAGGGGATCGACAACGGCATCGTGAACGAGCCGAAGGTCGACGTGGAACCGTCCGTCGGCGTCTGGGAGCAGCACGCCGACTGGCCGATCCCCCGCACCGGGAACGTCAACATGTGGCTGCGCCCCGGCACCGACAGCGCCGGAGGGCTCGCACTCACCCCGGCCGCGGGCGCGCCGACCACCCGTTCGTTCGTCGACAACCCCAACCAACTCGAAGCGGCGATGATCGACAACCCGAACCAGCCGGCAGAGAACCGTCTGGCCTTCCTGTCCCCGCCGCTCGAGGAGGACCTACGTATCTCGGGCACCCCCGTGATCAACCTGACCGCATCGTCGAGCCTCGACGCGGCCTACTTCGGCGCGATCCTGGTCGAATATGGGCCGAGCACGCAGAACAGCCGAACCGGCGACGGAGTCCTCCAGACGACGCTGCCTGAGGAGTGCTACGGCGAGTCGAGCCCAGCCGACGACGGGTGCTACCGGCCCGTCGCGTACCGGCCGGCCAACGTCACCCAATGGCGGGTGACCAAGGGGATCCTCGACGGGCAGAACCGCAACTCCGTGGCGGTGGCCGAGCCCATGACACCGGGCCAGACGTACGACATCAGTATTCCGCTGCTGCCGGAAGACTACGTCTTCTCCGCCGGCAACCGGATCGGCGTCATCATTGTCGGCAGCTACCGCAGTTACTCAGCTGAGCGGCTCACCTCGCGGCCGACCATCACGGTCGACACCAAGGTGAGTCACCTCGCCCTGCCGGTGTTCGGCGGTCAGCAGGCCGCTCGCCGAGCCGGGATCCCGCTTCGCTAGGGCGGTGTCCACCAGCGCTCGCCGCCGACCTTGCGCCAGCAGGCGGAAGGTCGGCGGCGAACTCGTCGACACGACGTGCGTACGCGCCCGCTGACGCAAATCTCTTTGCGTGGCAGGACCCCGAGCGCCTAGCGTTGCTTCCCTCACGAGCAGGGAAGGCGTGCCCTGTCTGCGGCTTTGAGTCATCAGATCGGAGGTGCGGAGCGGAATGACCTGTCACCTCGTCGCGCTCTGCTTCGATGCGAACGACCCGCTCCGTCTCGCGCGCTTCTGGGCCGGCGTCCTAGGTTGGGAGTTGGCCGACGACCCCCAGGACGGCATCGCGCTCCTGCCGAGCGATGACACCGGGTTCCGGCTCCGATTTCTTCCGAGCCAGGAGCAGAAGGCCGGCCAGAACCAGGTCCACTTCGATCTGACCAGCGCCTCCCTCGAGGACCAGCAGCAGACGGTGGCGAGGTCACTCGAACTCGGCGCCCGGCACATCGACATCGGGCAGGGCCCGGAGGCCGACCATGTGGTGCTCGCCGACCCCGAAGGCAACGAGTTCTGCGTCATCGAGCCGGGCAACAACTTCCTCGCCGACTGCGGATTCATCGGAGCGCTTTCCTGCGACGGTTCGCAGGAGGTCGGGTACTTCTGGAGCGAGGCGCTGGGCTGGCCGTTGGTCTGGGATCAGAACCAGGAGACCGCGGTCCGCTCGCCGCACGGCGGCCCCAAGATCACCTGGGGTGGTCCGCCACTGATGCCGAAGACCGGGAAGAACCGGCTGCACTTCGACCTCGCTCCACCCGCCCACGGTGATCAGCAAGCGGAGGTCGACCGTCTCGTCTCCCTCGGGGCGACACGCATCGACATCGGCCAGGGCGAGGTCAGCTGGGTGGTCCTGGCCGATCCCGACGGCCACGAGTTCTGTGTGCTGACCCCGCGATAACGAGGTCGCATAGTTCGTCCAGCACAATTTGGCTCGCCGCGGTGAGAGCTGATCGGCTGCGAACGGCCGCGTAGACGTGGCGGGTCAACGGTCGGCGCAGCGGGCGGGTCGCGACGTGGTAGCGACGGTCCACGGCAAGCTCGGGCAGGAGCGACACGGACAGGCCGGCCTCGACGTGCGCCAGAAGCAGGTCGTAGCTGGCAAAGCGGCCAGCCACGACCGGCTCGAAGCCCGCCTGCCGGCAGGTGCTCGTCACCAGGTTCGACAGGTACGTGCCGGGCATGTCGATGGACCAGGCGGCGTCGGCGAAGTCGGTCAGGTCCGCCGGTGCCTCCGACGCAACCTGCGACTGCGGCAACACGAGCACGATGGCGTCGGTAAGCAGGGGGATGGTGTGCACGTCCGGGTGCAGCGGCATGGACCCGTCGATGAAGTCCGCGGTCACGATGATGTCGTAGTCGCCGCGGCGCAGGGCCGGATGGCTGGCCTGTGGGTCGAGTTCGGCGACCTCAAGCTCGATCCTTGGATGCGCCTTCCGGAGCCGCGCGGCGAGCGGAATGACGACGGCCCGGATGGCGCTGGAGAAGGCCGCGAGGCGTACCGGCCCGGTTGGTTGTCCGGACTGGCCCTGTAAGTCCACCTCAGCGGCCTTGATCTGGTCGAGGATGATGCGGGCGTGCCGGGCGAGCGTGCGCCCAGCAGGCGTGAGTTGGACCCGGCGGCCGGTGCGCCGCAGGAGTTCGGCGTGGGCCTCCGCCTCCAGTACCGCCAACTGCGCTGACACTGCCGACGGACTCATGTGCAGGGCCGCGGCGACGGCCCGCATGGTGCCGAGGCCGTCCAGCAGGCTGAGCATCTCCAGGCGTGCTGTGTTCAGCCGCATCGGAAACCCCCTGTGCGCGAATTCCGCACAGCATAGCCAGAAACCTCAGCTTTTCCCGCATAAGGAACGGTCCTATCGTGAGGCGTATGACGCTGACTACCGAGCAGAGTGCCGCCGAACGGTTCTGGTCTGACGCCGACCGCCATCTGGTGCGCTACGGCGCCGCGTTCACACCCGAGATCATCGAGCGCGCGGCCGGTAGCTTCGTGTACACCGCCGACGGCCGGCAGATCCTGGACTTCACCTCGGGTCAGATGAGCGCCATTCTGGGGCACTGTCATCCCGCGATCGTGCAAACGGTGCAGCGGGAAATCGCGAGCCTGGACCACCTGTTCAGCGGCATGCTGTCGCGCCCGGTCGTCGACCTCGCCCGCCGGCTCGCCGAGTCCCTCCCCCCGCCACTGGAGAAGGCGCTGCTGCTGACGACCGGCGCCGAGTCGAACGAGGCGGCCATCCGGATGGCCAAGCTCGTAACGGGCAAACACGAGGTCGTCGCCTTCGCCAAGTCGTGGCACGGCATGACGCACGCCGCAGCCGCCGCAACCTACAGCGCCGGCCATCGCGGCTACGGGCCTACCCCGCCGGGAAACTTCGCGATCCCCACGCCCAACCCGTACCGCCCCGACTTCACCACCTCGGACGGGGAGCTGGACTGGCAGCGGCAGCTCGACTTCGGGTTCGCCCTCGTCGATGCCCAGTCCTCGGGGAGTCTCGCCGCGTGCATCGTCGAGCCGATCCTCAGCTCTGGCGGCATCATCGAGCCACCGCCGGGCTACTTCGCCGCCCTGGCGCGCAAGTGCCGCGAGCGCGGCATGCTGCTGATCGTCGACGAGGCGCAGACCGGTCTGTGCCGCACCGGCACGTGGTACGCCTTCCAACGTGACGGCATCGTGCCGGACATCCTCACGCTGTCCAAGACGCTGGGCGCCGGCCTGCCGCTCGCCGCGGTGATCACGACCGAAGAGATCGAACAACGGGCCCACGAGCGGGGTTACCTCTTCTACACCACACACGTGTCCGACCCCCTCGTCGCCGCCGTCGGCAACACCGTGCTCGACGTCCTCCAGCAGGAGCAGATGGACGTACGGGCACGGGAGCTCGGCGAATTCCTGCGCGCCGGCCTGATTGACATCAGAGACCGGCACGACGTGGTGGGAGACGTACGGGGGCGTGGCCTGATGCAGGGGATCGAACTCGTCCTCGACCGGGAGACGCGAGAAGGCTCGGACGTCCTCGGCGCCCACGTCACCCGCCGCTGCCTCGAGCTCGGCCTCCACATGAACGTCGTGCAGCTGCCCGGCATGGGAAGCACCTTCCGGATCGCGCCACCCCTCACCACGACGCGCGAGGAACTGGCCCTCGGTCTGGAAATCCTCGACCAGGCGATCGGAGAGGCAGCGCCGGCCTGACCGGTCGCGTCACCCGCAGTCGCGGGAGCAGGCAGTAGCTGCCTCTCCATGCCAACCGCTACGCGCGCCGGCACGACCCGGGTGCCTGGAGTCGTCGCCCGGGCGGACGCCAGAGGCCGTCGCGGCATGACGATTTGTCTGCATGATGCTTTTGGCCCGGTCTAGGCTCGGAGTCGCCACCATGAGCCGCCGAGGGAGTCACATGCCGAGCGACGCTATCGACCTGCTCATCGAGGACCACCGCGAAATACGCAAGCTGTTCAAGGACTTCCAGGACACGGGTGCGGACGCGAACCGGAAGAAGCAGCTGGTCAGCCAGATCCTGGAAGCACTGACCATGCACACCTACATCGAGAACGAGTGCATGTACCCGGAGACCCGCAGGCTAACCGATTTGATTATCGATGATCAGTGATCATAGATTGGCCTGTGTGGAACGTTTTCCGCTTTCCAGGGCCGGGAAGCGTGTCGGTGTTCACCCTGTGGCGTATCACGTTTGGGTTGGCTCGGGGAGGGTTCCGGTGGTGTGGGTCGGCGGTAGGGCCGGTTTTTGTGGATCGGTGTTGAGTCGGTGAGCGGGAAGCTGCGGCTGGCCGAGGATAAGGCGGCCCGGACCGCGTGCGCCCGCGCCTTGCTGCGCACCGGCGTGGACGAGGCAACCGGTGAGGTCCTGTCTGCGGCGGTGTTGGCGCGGCGGGTCGGTTGGTGTGCTGATCTGGTGGCGGGCATGGCAGCCGCGCTGATCGGCGAGCATTGGAACAGCGTGGATGTGGGGGTGTTGGCGGCCGGGGTGGATGCGGGTGGACGGAGGTTGCCGTCGCACGCGTGGACGGCACTGCGGCGGCTGGGCTGGACGGTGACCGCGCCGGAGGGTGTGAGGGTCAATGACCGGATCGTACGGATGGCGCAGGAGCAGGCAGGGCGTGCTCTGCGGTCGGTGAAGTGGCGCGCCGAGGTGACCGCCGGGGTCCTGGCGGCCTGGCCGGCCGATCCGCGCAAGCGCACCCCGGCCGAGTGGGATCAGGTGCGGGCCTCGATCCCCGGCGGCGAGTATCTGCCGTCGAACATCATCAAGGGCCGCACCCGGCAGGTCGTCACGTTCGCCAAGGTCAACGGTCGGCTGCCGGTGGACGTGTTCGAACTCGAAGGCGTCCCGAGAATCGGGCGGATGTT
Source organism: Micromonospora sp. NPDC047740 (assembly GCF_043204735.1). NCBI lineage: Bacteria > Bacillati > Actinomycetota > Actinomycetes > Micromonosporales > Micromonosporaceae > Micromonospora > Micromonospora sp. NPDC047740. Next base: position 319 of record NZ_JBIDCT010000037.1, on the reverse strand, counting down.
GCTGTTGGCCGCGTGTGATCGGCAGCAGGCCATCATCGAGCGCAGCGACACCGACCCGACGAGAGCGCTGCTGCGCTTGCAGCTTCCCTTACGACCGGATCCGCGAGGGTATCGGGACTGGACGTGGGTCGAGTGCCGGATCACGCTGCCGTCCACGGTTCCCGCCTCGGCGGTGCTGCACCTGCCCACCCTCCACGTCACCGACGGGACGGTGCGCGCCGACATGGCATACACGCATGCCGTGCCGAAGGCCCGGGCCACCGGTCACACCGTGGCGCTTGGCGTGGACTGGGGCCTCAACACCCTCCTCAGCGCCGGT
>NZ_JBIDCT010000036.1:0-35395 GCF_043204735.1 Micromonospora sp. NPDC047740 | reverse complement strand
ACCAGCCACGACGACGTACCACAACACGCCATGCACACCGAACTCGCCCGACGACGGGCATACCTGCACCTGTGCCGCTGGACATCCCTCGGACTAAGCCTGATCGAGGCAATGACCATGGGCATGCCCGTGGTGGCACTCGCCACCACCGAGGCGGTGGACGCCGTGCCGCCCGACGCGGGGGTGCTCTCCACCCGGGTGGACGCGCTGGTCGAGGCGGCCCGCTGGCTCGCCGAGGACCGCGATGCGGCGTACCGGCTCGGGGCGCGGGCGCGCGAGGTGACGAAGGAACGCTTCGGGCTCTACCGGTTCCTCGCCGACTGGGACCGGCTGATGGAGGAGGAAACATGCGCATCGCGATGATCTCGGAGCACGCCAGCCCGCTCGCCGTCCTCGGAGAGGAAGACGCCGGCGGCCAGAACACCCACGTGGCGGAACTCGCGGCCGCGCTGGCCAGCGAGGGACACGACGTCCGCGTCTACACCCGCCGCGACTCCCCCACCCTGCCCGACGCCGTGTCCACCCCGGACGGCTACTACGTCTGCCACGTGCCGGCCGGGCCGCCACGGCGGGTCCCGAAGGACGAACTGCTGCCGTACATGGGTGAGTTCGGCAGCTGGCTGGCCGACACCTGGAGGCGCGACGGCTGGACCCCGGAGGTGGCCCACGCACACTTCTGGATGAGCGGACTGGCCACCGTGCACGCGGGCCGGCGGACCGGGGTGCCGACCGTGCTCACGTACCACGCGCTCGGCACGGTGAAGCGCCGCTACCAGGGCGCCCGGGACACCAGCCCACCAGGACGGATCGGCTACGAACGGGCGCTCGGGCGGGCCGTCGACCGGGTCGTCGTGCAGTGCAGCGACGAGGTGGCCGAGCTGGTCCGGATGGGCGTACCCCGGTCCCGGATGGCGCTGGTCCCCTCCGGCGTCAACCAGCGCGTGTTCCACCCTGACGGCCCGGCCGCGCCGCGCGACCCGGCCAGGCCGCGCATCCTCACGGCCGGTCGGCTGGTGGAGCGCAAGGGCTTCCTGGACGTGGTCCGGGCGCTGCCCGCGGTGCCGGATGCCGAGTGCATGGTGGTCGGCGGCCCGCCGGCCGAGCTGCTGCCCGCCGACGCCTTCGCGCGGCGGCTGCGGGCGCTCGCCGAGTCCTGCGGGGTCGCCGACCGGGTCCGGCTGGTCGGCGGGGTGCCCCGGGAGGAGATGGCCGGCTGGTACCGCTCGGCCGACGTGCTGGTGGCCACGCCCTGGTACGAGCCGTTCGGGCTCACCCCGTTGGAGGGGATGGCCTGCGGCGTACCGGTGATCGGCAGCAACGTCGGCGGCATCGCCGACACCGTCGTCGACGGGCTCACCGGCGACCTGGTGCCGCCGCGCGACCCCCGCGCGCTGGCCACCGCGATCCGCCGGCTGCTCACCGACAAGGTACGCCGCTTCGCGTACGCCACGGCGGCGCTGGATCGGATCCGGAGCCGGTACTCGTGGAAGCGCTGCGCCGAACAACTCAGCGCGGTCTACGCCACGGTGACCACGGTCGCCCGTCCCGCCCGGGCGGTGGCCTGATGACCCGGGGCGACATGATCGACGCGCACCTGTCCGGGCTGGCGGCGGCGCTGCTGCCGTTCCGGCGGGAGGCCGAGCGGCTCGCCGACTGGGGCACGGAGCTGGCCTGGACGCTCGCCCGGGGCGGACGGATCCTCGTCGCGGGCAACGGGGGCAGCGCCGCGGAGGCCCAGCACCTCACCGCCGAACTCGTCGGCAAACTCCGCGACGACCGGGAACCCCTGTCCGCCATCGCCCTGCACGCCGAAACCTCCGCCCTCACCGCCATCGGCAACGACTACGGCTACAACGAGGTCTTCGCCCGCCAGGTCCGCGCCCACGGCCGACCCGACGACATCCTCCTGCTCCTGACCACCAGCGGCACCAGCACCAACCTGCTCACCGCCGCCCACGCCGCACACGAGACCGGACTGCGCTGCTGGGCCTTCACCGGCCCCACACCCAACCCACTCGCCGACACCTGCCACGAAACCCTCGCCGTCCCGTCACCGGACAGCCAGGTGGTGCAGGAGCTGCACCTGGTCGCCACCCACCTGCTCTGCGAGTACGTCGACCAGGCCCTCCCCTTGATCCGGCAGCTGCCCACGACGACCGTGACCGCGTCCCGGGGCACCAGCGCCGATGGGTGGGCACCACCGCTCGTCCCGGTCCTCCGCGACGGGCACACCGCGAACGGACACACCGCCAACGGGCAACGCGCGAACAGGCACACCGCCAACGGACACCGCGGCACGGGCCACAGCGTCGACGGCCACGGGCGGAACGGGCACCACCGCAACGGGTCCACCGGCACCGGCTGGGTGGAGCGGTGAGCGGGCCGCTCGTCGTGGTCGGCGACGCCCTGCTGGACCGGGACGTGACGGGCACGGTGAACCGGGTCTGCCCGGACGCCCCCGTACCGGTGCTGGACGAGCGCACCGCCGTGGACCGGCCCGGCGGGGCCGGCCTGGCCGCGCTGCTCGCCGCCGCCCAGGACACCGAGGTCGCGCTGGTGACCGCGCTCGCCGACGACGCCGGTGGGGCCCGCCTGGCCGAGTTGTTGGCCGAAGCAGGGGTGGCGGTCTATCCGATGCACCTGCCCGGCGCGACCGCCGAGAAGATCCGGCTGCGGGCGGGCGGACAGACGCTGCTCCGGCTGGACCGGGGCGGCGGCCCGCAGCCCCCCGGCGAGCCGCCGGAGGCGGTGCTGGAGGTGCTGTCCCAGGCCCGGGCCATCCTGGTCAGCGACTACGGTCGCGGCCTGGTCCGGCAGCCGGCGCTGCGCGCCGCGCTCGCCGAGGCGTCCGCCCCGGTGGTGTGGGACCCGCACCCGCGCGGCCCGGCCGCCGTGGCCGGGGCCCGGCTGACCACGCCGAACCTCGCCGAGCTGCGGCAGCTCACCGGCGACGCGGGGGCCGGCTCGGCGCTGTCCACCGCGACCCGGGCCGGGCACGAGCTGCGGCGCCGCTGGCGGGTCGGCGCGGTCGCGGTGACCATGGGTCCGGACGGCGCGGCGCTCTGCCACGCCGGCAGCACCCCGCTAGTCGTGCCGCCACCGTCCATTCCGGACCGGATCGAGGACACCTGCGGCGCAGGCGACCGGTTCGCCGCCACCGCCGCCCTGGCGCTCGGCGACGGGGCGCTGGTCTCCGAGGCGGTCGGCGCGGCGGTGGCCGCCGCGTCGGCGTACGTGGCGGCGGGCGGGGCGGCCGGCCTGCACCGCGAGCCGGCGCAGCCCCCGACACCCGCCGCCGCCCGCACCGCCGAGGAGCTGGTGGCTGCGGTACGCGCCGACGGCGGCACCGTCGTCGCCACCGGCGGCTGCTTCGACATCCTGCACGCCGGGCACGTCGCCACCCTCCAGGCGGCCCGCCGTCTCGGCGACTGCCTGGTGGTCTGCCTGAACTCCGACCGCAGCGTACGCGGGCTGAAGGGGCCGGAGCGCCCGGTCAACCCGGAGGCGGATCGGGTCCGGCTGCTGGCCGCCCTGGACTGTGTCGACGGCGTGCTGGTGTTCGACGAGCCCACCCCGCACCGGGTGCTGGCCCGGCTGCGGCCCGACGTGTGGGTAAAGGGCGGCGACTACGCCGGGGACGGCGGGCCGGAGCTGCCCGAGGCGGATCTGGTCCACCGCTGGGGCGGCCGGGTCGTCACCGTCCCCTACCTGGCCGGCCGGTCCACCACCGGCACCATCTCCGCCGCGTGCCAGCGCGGCCTCCACCTCGTCAAGGGAGCCGTATGAGCGAGCGTCAACGAGCGAATCATCAACGCAGGGCAGTGGTGCCTCATGGCGGCACGGAGCGAAGCGGAGTGCTGGCATGACCAGGGACCTGGATGGAAAGGCGATTCTCGTGACCGGCGGGTCGAGCGGCCTGGGCGCGGCGGTGGTGACCGCGGTCGCCAAGGCCGGCGGACGGCCGTACGTGCTGGACCGGCAGGCGCCGGCCGACGGGGTGCCCTGGGTCGACTGCGACCTCGCCGATACCCGCGCCGCGGAGGCGGCCGCCCGCCAGCTCGCCGAGCAGGCCGGCGGGCTCGACGGTGTGGTGACCGCCGCCGGCGTGGACGTGCCGGGGCGGCTGGCCGACGTGCCGGGCGACACCTGGGACCGGATCGTGACGATCAACCTGCTCGGCACCGCCGCGGTGGTCCGGGCGGCCGTGCCGTACCTGGAACGCGGGCACGGCACGGTGGTCACCGTGGCGTCCACGCTGGGCGTCAAGGCGGTCAGCGACGCCACCGCGTACTGCGCGGCGAAGTTCGGGGTGGTCGGCTTCACCCGGGCGCTCGCCGCCGAGCTGGCCGGGACGGTCGGCGTGACGCTGCTGATCCCCGGTGGCATGCGGACGGCGTTCTTCGACGACCGGGACGAGAAGTACCGGCCCGGCCCCGACGCGAACCTCAACGACCCGGCCGACACCGCGGCGGCGGTGCTGTTCGCCCTCGCCCAGCCGCCGGGCTGCGCGGTACGCGAGCTGGTGGTCTGCGCCGAGCAGGAGTCCTCGTACCCGTGATCCTCGTGCTCCGCGCGCTCGGCGTCGGCGACCTCGCCACCGGGGTGCCGGCGCTGCGCGCGCTGCGCGCCGCGTACCCCGGTCATGAGCTGGCGCTGGTCGCGCCGCGCTGGCTGGCGCCGCTGGTCGCGCTGGTCGGCGGGGTGGACCGGCTGGTCGAGGCGGACGGGCTGGGCCACCTGGGGTGGTCCGGACCGGCGGCCACGCTGGCGGTGAACCTGCACGGCCGGGGCCCGCGGTCGCACCGGATGCTGGCCGAGGTCGGGCCCGGCCGGCTGCTCGCCTTCGCCAACGCCGAGGCCGGGCACCACGACGGTCCACCGTGGCGGGCCGACGAGCACGAGGTGGACCGGTGGTGCCGGCTGCTGGCCTGGTACGGCATCCCGGCCGACCGGACGGACCTGGCGCTGCGCCGCCCCGGACCCGGTGCGCAGCCCAGCGAGGTCAGCATCGTCCACCCCGGGGCGAAGGCCGCCGAGCGGCGCTGGCCACCGGCGCGCTTCGCGGCGGTGGCCCGGGAGCTGACCGCGCGCGGCCACCGGGTGGTGGTGACCGGCAGCCCCGGTGAGCGGGGCATCGCCGAGGAGGTGGCCCGCGGCGCCGCGCTGCCGCCGGCGGCGGTGTTGGCCGGGCGGACCGGCCTCGGCGAGCTGGCCGCCCTGGTGGCCCACGCCCGGCTGGTGCTCGCCGGCGACACCGGCATCGGCCACCTGGCCACCGCCTACGGCACCCCGTCGGTGCTGCTCTTCGGCCCGGTTTCGCCCGCGCTCTGGGGCCCGCCGCCGGACCGGCCGTGGCATCAGGCGCTCTGGGCGGGGCCGCGGCCGCCCGGGGACGGGCTCCACCCGGCGCTGGCCGAGCTGGCGGTGCCCGCGGTGCTGGCAGCCGTCGACCGGGTCGAACGGGCCTTTCCCGGCGCGGTGGGGCGGCTCGTCCCGGCCGCCCGGGACGGGACGGACCGGTCCGCGCCGACCGGACCGGCGGCCGGGTGCGGCACCCCCTCGGCTACCCGCCGGTAGCCTGCCGCCGTACCCTGAGCCGGTGAGCGGGGAGTACACGCAGGAGTTCGTCGACGTCGACGGGGCGCGGATCGGCGTGCAGGTCTACCCGGAGCCGGACGGGCCGCCCGGCGCGCCGGTGGTGGTGCTCTGGCCGGCGATGGGGGTGCGGGCCCGCTACTACCGCCCCTTCGCCGCCGCGCTGCGCGGCGCCGGGCTCGCCGTCGTCGTGGTCGACCTGCGGGGCACCGGCGAGAGCACTCCGGCTCCCGCGCGCACCTGCCGCTACGGCTACCCCGAACTGGTCGTTGACGTCGGCGCCGTGCTCGACGCGCTCAAGCCCCGGCTGGACGGCCGTACCCGGCTGCTGCTCGGGCACTCCCTCGGCGGCCAGGTCGCGCTGCTGCACCAGGCCCTGCAAGACGCGGACGCGGCGGACGGGCTGGCCCTGGTGGCGGTCGGCCTGCCCTGGTGGCGCGGATACCCGGGGCTGCGCGGCTGGGGGGTGTTGGCGTACACCCAGGGGATCGCGGCGGTGGCCCGGCTGCTCGGCGTGTGGCCGGGCTGGGGGTTCGGCGGCCGGCAGGCCCGCGGGGTGATCCGGGACTGGGCGTACACCGCCCGGACCGGCCGGTTCCCGGTGCTCGACGGGGTCGACGCCGAGGCGGCGGTCCGCCGGGTGCGTACGCCGGTCCTCGCGGTGAGCGTGGACGACGATCAGTACACCCCGCACGAGACCCTGGACCACCTCTGCGGCAAGCTCACCGCCGCGCCGGTGACCCGACACCGCTACACAGTGGCCGAGGCCGGCGGCCCGCTGGACCATTTCACCTGGGTACGCGCCGCGACCCCGCTGGCCGCCCGGGTCGCCGCGTTCGCCGCCACCCTGCCGCGCCGCTGACCGGTGGCCGGGCGGCACGCCGGGTCCGCCGGACGGGCGCGATCGGGGGCGTAGCCGGCCGGAACGTGGGTATGCCGCACCGCCCGAACACGGCGGAGGGGGATCAGATGTCCGAACGGCACACCGCGTTGCGGTCGATGCACGATCTGGGCCTGGCGGCATGGTTCGGCGGCTCGCTGATGGGCGCGCTCGGCGTCAACGCGGCGGCGGCTCGGGTCGACGACTCGACGCAGCGGCTGCCGGTGGCCTCGGCGGGCTGGGCGCGCTGGACCCCGGTCAACGCGGCGGCGATCGGCGCCCACCTGGCCGGCGCGGTCGGCGAAATGGTCACCGAGAGCCCACGGATGGCGGTGCAGTCCGGGGTGGGGAAGATCAGCGCGGTGAAGACCGCGCTGACCGTGGGCGCGCTGGCGGTCACCGGCTACAGCCGGATGCTCGGCAAGAAGCTGGAGCGGGCGGGCGGGCCGCCCGTCGAGGGGATCACCGAGCCGAGCTATCAGACCCCGGCGAGCGTGGCCTCCTGCCAGCGGCAGATGAAGCTGCTCCAGTGGGCGGTGCCGGCGCTGACCGGCGCGCTGGTGGTGGTGACCGCGTACATGAGCGAGCAACAGAAGCCGGGCCAGGTGCTCCGGGGCATGCTCGGCCGGGCCGGCGGGGTGATCACCCGGCCGAGGATGGCCGGCAAGGTCATCGCGATGGGCGGGCCGAAGCTTGGCAAGGCAGTCGGGATGACTGCTCCGAAGATCGGCAAGATCGCCGGCCTGAGGGTCGCCGCGATGGGCGCTCCGAAGATCGGGAAGGTTGCCGGCAAGGGCGCGCCGAAGATCGGCAAGGTCGCCCTGGGCTCGCCGAGGACGATCGCCAAGGTCGCCGCGATGGGCGCGGCCACGCGGCACCTGGTCACGGCCGGCCGTTGACCCGCCGAGCGGCCGGCGGGCGCACAACGACGTGCGCCGCCGGCCGCTCGCGGACGCCGATCCGGCATGACCGGGCAGGTGGCGGGCATTCAGCGCGGGCACGGGAACCCAGCCAGGGTGAGGTGGCGATGAGCAGCAAGAAACGACCGGGGACGGGCGAGGGGCGAGGGCCCGAGGCGAGCAAGCCGTGGGGCACCACGGACGGTTTCGACGCCGACCCGCCGTGGGGCGCGGGCCAGGACTCGCCGATGGACGAGGGTAGCGAGGAGCCCGCGGTCCCGGAGGGCCGGCGGGGTGAGCGCCGGGCGCGCGGGGCGGCGGCGGGCGGGCCGGCGGCCGGGCGGCACGGCTTCGGGTCGGTGGAGCCGACCCGCACCGCTGAGGCCGGACCGGGCGCGCCGCCGGATCCGGCGCCGTCCGCCCGGACCTTTCCGGACGACAGCGCCGAGGGCGACCTGCCGGACAACGCGCTGGAGGAGGCCACCGGCATGCACCCGGAGGGCGTCCGGCGGCGCGGCTGAGCCGGTACGGGCGTGGTGGCGACGACACCGACGCCCGCTGACGACCCGACGCACGGAGCGAGCCCCGCCGGGCCTCGCTCGGCTCGGGGTCAGGATCCCGCGCCGGCCCGCTCCCGGACGGCCTCGACGCCGAGCAGTTCGGCGAGCCGGGCGGCGTCCCGTTGGGCCTGGTCGCCGCAGCAGTTGTTCATCAGGACGTGCAGCTCGGCGCACTGGTCGGCCAGTTCACGCAGCAGCTCGGACCAGTGCCGCAGTTCCTCCTCGCCGTAGGCGTAGGGGAATCTGTCCTGCCTGTCGCCGCTCTCCCAGGCCGTGCTGTGCCCGTGGAACCGGACCACCGCGAGGTCGGCGGTGGTGATCAGGATCGGCGGCACCGAGGAGACATGGCCCTGCGGCATGTCCACGCAGACGTAGCCGAGCCCCTGCTCGCGCAGGAAGGTCACGGTGTCCACCACCGCTTCCTCGCTGAACCACGAGGAGTGCCGCAGCTCGACGCAGACCGGCCAGGGCAGGCACCGCCGGGCCGTCTCCCGGATCCGCCGTTTGGCGGCGTCGCCGCGGGCCAGCCAGGGCGGGAACTGCAGCAGCACGGTGCCGAGCCGGTCGGCCGCCGCGAGCGGCGCCAGCGCCGCGTGGAACCGGTCCCAGAGTTCGTCGTACGCCCCGGCGGGCAGGTCCCGCCAGCGGATCAGGCTCGGCCCGCCGGCCGGCCGCAGCTCGCGGGGCAGCGCCGCGACCGGGGTGTGGTGGCCGGTGAAGAGGCGGAACGCCTTGACGTCGAAGGTGAACCCCGGCGGGGTGGCGGCCACCCAGCCCGCCGCCGTCTCCGGCAATGGGATCGCGTAGTACGACGTGTCCGCCTCGACCAGCCCGAACCGCTCGGCGTAGAAGCCGAGGCGGCCCGCGGGGGTGTTGACCGCGCGGGGATACCAGCCGGAGCGCACCAGCGACTGGTCGGCCCAGGATGACGTGCCCACCTTGATGACACCCATGTCATTCAGTGCACCGCCAACCGGACGAATCGGCAACCGGGACGGTCCCGGGTGGAAGCCGGAAACTGTCGGTAGGCCGTCGTACGGTGGCCGCGGTCATCAAGCGAAAGGCGGACAATATGAGCGTCTCCGACCAGGTCCTCACCGGTGAGCGGGCCGACCTGCTCACGACGCTGCGCCGACACCGTGGCTTCCTGCGGCAGACCGTCGAGGGCATGACCGACGAGCAGGCGGCCCGGCGCAGCACGGTGAGCGAGCTCTGCCTCGGCGGGCTGATCAAGCACGTGGCGGTCGTCGAGGAGCGGTGGATGCGGTTCGCCGTGGGCGGCGCCGAAGCGATGGAGAGCGAGCCGGTCGACTGGGTCGGCCAGTTCCGGATGACCGAGAGCGACACGGTGGCCGGGTTGCTCGCCGAGTTCGACCGGGTGGCCGCCGAGACCGACGTCCTGATCGCCACCGTCGACCTGGACCAGGCGCACCCACTGCCGGTCGCGCCGTGGTTCGAGCCGGGGGCGAGCTGGTCGGTGCGCCGGGTGCTGCTGCACCTGATCGCCGAGACCGCGCAGCACGCCGGCCACGCGGACATCATCCGCGAGTCGATCGACGGGGCGAAGACGATGGGGTGACCACCCGAGGCAGGTGAGCGGTCTCACGCCCGGTTCGGGTTACCGGCGGAGGTTTCCATGTGACGTCACGAAGCGTGGCGGCGCTGAGGGACACGAGATGACCACACACCGGATGGACCAGGAGACCGTCGAGCGATTGCTCGTCGGTCCGGGCGCCGACGCGCAGGACGTTCCCGAGGTGCTCCTCCGGCTCCTCGCCGCCGTCCGCGTCGCCGCCCGCCCGCACGAACTCGGCGGCGAGGCGGCCGCCCTCCAGGCGTTCCGCACGGCGCGCGCCGGACTGCTCCCGGCGGCACCCCGCCCCGGGCAGGGGTTCGTCGCCAGCCTGCTCAGCGCGAAGATCGCGCTCGCCGCGCTGCTGGCCGCCGCCACCGGTGGCGTGGCGCTCGCCGCCGCCACTGACACGCTGCCGGCGCCGATCAGCGGTGGTGCCGAGACCACCGCGACGCCGAAGGCCGGGGCCGGGTTGCCGGGCTCGCCGACCACCGGGCCGGGCGCCTCGCCCACCCCGGCCGCCGCACCCAGCCCGACCGCCGGTCCGACCGGCCAGCCGAGCACATCGGCTCGCCTCACCGGGCTCTGCCGCGCGTACCTCGTGAAGGCAGCCGAACAGCGGCGGCGCGTGCTGGAGACGCCGAGCTTCGCCGACCTGGTCTCGACCGCCGGCGGCCGGGACAAGGTCACCGGCTACTGCGAGCGGCTGCTCGACGCGCTGGACAAGAAAAAGGGTGCCAGCAACGGGACGAAAGAGCGGACCGACAGCCCGCCCACCGGACCCGCTACCGGCCAGCCGGCCGGTGGCCCGGCAACCACCGCCGCCACCCCGGCCGTCACGGGGCCGCCGGCGATCCGCCCGGCGGGTCCGTCCGTGCACCTGTCCGCCCCGGTCCGCCCGACCCTGCGCTGAACGGCCGGGCACGTGGCCCCGGATGCCCCGTCCGGTCGCGCGGCGCGGCCAGTGCCGGCGGTCCCGTTCGGCCGGCGCACCTCGGGCCGGCGACCTGCGGCGGCCGGGCTGATAGCTTGCCCCGGTGACCCCGCGGCGTCGCCGGCTGGCGATCCTCTTTCGCCTGGCCACCGTGCTCAGCGTGGTGGCCGGCATCGTGCTCACCGCCCTCGGCCCGGCCACGGTGACCGGGCTGCTGCCCTACTTCACCATCCAGAGCAACGTGGCAGTCGGCGGGTTCGCCGGATACGCCGCCTGGCGGTGCTGGCACGACCGGCCGGAGCCACCGTCCGTGCTCAAGGGTGCGGTGACTCTCTACATCACCATCACCGGGGTGGTCTACCACCTGGTGCTGGCGAACCCGGCCAGCCCGTTCGCGATGGCCCAGCCCGACCGGGCGCTCGGCGAAGCGCTGGGCAACCAGTTCCTGCACACCGTCGTGCCACTACTCGCGCTCGCCGACTGGGTGCTGTTCGACCAGCGCGGCCGGCTGCGCCTCCGCTACGCGGCCTGGTGGCTGGCGTTCCCGCTGGCGTACCTCGGGTTCGCCCTGGTGCGCGGCCTGATCGTGCACCGCTACCCGTATCCGTTCGTGGACGCCGGTCAGCTCGGCTACGACGGGGTGGGGCTCAGCTCGCTCGGTTTCGCGTTCGCGTTCTGGCTGCTCGGGCTCCTGTTCGTCGGCGTCGACAAGGGGCTGGCGCGGCGTATCCGAGCGGTCCCCGCCCCCGCCGGGGCCGTCGCGGCCCGGCCCGCCGCCGCGGGATCCTCCGGGCCGGCGGAGGAGACCACGGCGGGGCAGCGGTGACCGGGGCTCAGCCGCGCGCGGGCGGCGGTCAGCCCCGCTCGACGAGCCCGCGCACGTACGCGGCCTGACCGGCGTGCTGCAGATCGTCGTCCAGCAGGCTCACCAGCCGCACGCCGAGGGTGACCGGCGGGTCCCAGTTCAGGTCGACCACCCGGTCCAGGTCGGCGGGGCGCACCCCGCGCAGATACCGCCGGGTCCGGTCGACCACCGCCACGTGGTAGTCGAGGAGCACCTGACCGTTCTCCGGCCGTACGGTGGCGACCTGTTCGGGACCGTACCCGAAGCCGGTGTCGTCCGGGTCGGCGGTCAGCCCGAAGCTCCGCGCCCAGTCGCCGGTGACCCAGATCTGCTCCTCCCCCAGCAGGTCGGCGACGCCGTGATCCTGGATCCGGGTCAGGTGCCAGACCAGCCAGCCCACCGTGTTCGCCCCGGGCGCCGGAGGCTGGCACAGCTGCTCCGGGCTCAGCCCGTCGACCGCCGCCGCCACCAGATCGGGCAGCCGGTCGTACGCCTCGGTCAGCAGGTCGTTCACGTCCACTCGTCCACGCTCCTCGCCGTCGGTGCCACCGGGGCAGTACCGCCCACCGGGCCGGGCAAACCTCACCTCTTAGGGTGATCGCGTGGTCGCGGCGCTGGAGCTGTATCTCGACACGGACGCCACCCGGCGGATCCGGGTGCTCTGGGACGCGCTGGAGTCCGAGGGCGTGCAAAGTATGCGGTCGCTCCTGGAGCAGCGGCACCGCCCGCACGTCTCGCTCGCGGTGGCGCCCCGGTTCGACCCGGAGCGGGTGGCCGAGGCGCTCGCCGGGATGGTGGTGGCCGCGCCGTTGCGGCTGGAGTTCCAGCACGCGGGACAGTTCGTCGGGCGGGTGCTGTGGCTCGGGCCGGCCCCGACCGCCGAATTGCTGGCCCACCACGCCCAGGTGCACCAGCGGCTGGCCCGGGCCGGGATCGGGCTGGTCGAGCACTACCAGCCGGGACGCTGGGTGCCGCACTGCACGCTCTCCATGCGGGTGCCGAACCCGCTGATGGGCGCGGCGGTGCGCCGCTGCCTGGAGGTGCTGCCGCTGACCGCCACCGTGGTCGGCGCGGCCATCACCGACCACGCCCGGGGCATCTCCCATCCGCTTCCGTGAGGTTCAGCGCGGGCCGAGGTCGACGATGAAGGTCGGGTACTCGGGTTGCGGGCAGGGCTCGCCGCGGTGGCCGAGCCGCTCGTAGAAGGGCGCCGCCCGCTCCCGGTGCGCCTGCCACTCCAGGTAGCGGGCCCGCCCGGCGGCCCACCGCGTCACCGCCGCGAGCAGCGCCCGGCCCACCCCGTGCCGGCGCCGGTCCGGCCGTACGTAGAGGTCGTGCAGGCGCGCGGTCCGGTGCGTGTCGCCGGAGCGCAGGTGCGGGCCGTGATCCTGGGCGGCGGCGTACCCGGTCAGCCCGCCGGCGTCCACCGCGCCGAGCAGCGCCCAGCGCGGGTCGGCGAGCAGGCGCAGGAAGCGCTCCCGGTGCGTCTCGGCGGGCTCGTCGCCGACGCCCATGTCGCGCAGCATCGGCCACAGCTGCGGCCAGTCGGCGGCGGTCAACTCCCGTACGGTCGTCATGCCGGCCAGGATGCGGGCCGAGGGTGGCTTCCGGCCAGCCGGTTTCGGGCCGGGCGGGCCCAGCGGACCGCTCCGGCCGGTTCACTCCGGTCGACGACGGCACCGGGTCGACCTGGTGCACGACCGGCTGGACGCGCACGGCGCCCGGCCGAGGACCGGGGTGGGGCAGGACCCGCGCACCGGCGACGGTACCGTTGCGCCTCATCATGCCCTTGCGGGGCGGTCGTCCGCCGGCCCGACGCTGGCGAACCTGACGGAGGATGGCGCAATGTCCAACGGCGAGGAACCGTTCGCATCCCACGACGACGTGTCCGCACGGCCGAGGTTCGACCCGGCGCTGCGCGGCTACGACAAACGCCAGGTGGACCGGTACGTCGAGCAGATGGAAGCCGAACTGTCCGCATTGGCGGCCGGTCGGGACCGGGCGTACGCGCAGGTGCGGGAGCTGACCACGCAGGTGCAGCGGACCCAGGCCGAGGCGGCGGAGCTGCGGCAGCGACCGGCCGAGGTGGACCGGGCGTCCTTCCGGGACCTCGGTCCGATGGTCGAGCAGATCCTCGACCTGGCCGAGCGGCAGTCCGCCCAGATCACCGAAACCGCGACCAGGCGCGCCGCCGACCTGCAGGAGCAGGCCGAGAAGGTACTGGCCTCGGCGCAGGAGGAGGCTGTCCGCCAACTGCGGGAGCTGGAGGACGAGCTGTCGGCGCGCCGCGCCGAGCAGGAGAACGCGCACGAGGAGCAGCGCGCCGCCGCGCAGGCGGAGCTCACCGCGATCCGGGAGATGGCCGAGAAGCTGCGCGTCGAGGGGCAGGCCGCCCACGAGCGGGCGCAGCAGGAGGCGAAGCGGATCGCCGAGCAGAGCGCGCAGCAGGTCGACCAGGCCCGCTCCGCCTCGGAGGCCTTGGTGAAGGCGGCCCGCACGCAGATCCAGCAGGAGGTTCAGGCCACCCGGAGCAAGGCCCAGCAGGAGCTGGCCCAGTGGCAGGCCACCATGGCCCGTGAGCTGGACGAGCGGCGGGCCGCCGCCGAGCAGGAGCTGGCCGACCGGGCCAGCGCCGCCGAACGGGACATCGCCGCGCTGGTCGCCGAGGCCCAGCAGTACGCCACCGAGGTCCGCGAGCGGGCCGACGAGGAGACCGCGGCGCACCAGGAGCAGCTCTCCACGGTGCAGCAGGAGATCCAGCAGCGGCAGGAGACCCTCACGCAGCTCCAGGCCGAGTTGGGTACCGTCGGCCAGCGGCTGGAACGGACCCGCCAGGAGATCGCCACGGTCGAGCAGGAGGGGGCCGCGCTGGAGGAGCGCCTGGTCGAGGTACGCCGGGACCTGGCGGCCGAGACCAAGCGGCTCGACGAGGCGCGGCGGGCGGCGGACCTCGCCGAGCAGCACGCCAAGGAGACCCGGGCCCGGGTGCAGCGCGAGGCGAAGCGGGTGGCCGACCTGGCCGCCGCGGCGGTCATGGCGGCCGCTGCGGGCGGCGCGGCAACCGCCGAGTATCCGCAGGTCGCTCCCCGCCCTCTCGGCGACGGCGCGGGCCACGACGCGGCCGACCGTCCGGCGGCGGAGCGCCCCGAGGGCCCGGAACTGCCGACCGGTGACGCGAACGCCTCGCGCGCGCCGCTGAACGGCCCCACGTTCGACGCGTTCGCGGTGCGTCCACCGGCGCAACGCACCGCCCCCGAGGCGGAGTCGGCCGTGCGGGCCGCCGAGGAGCCGGCGGCGGGCCCCGACGTGGGGATCTCGGCCAACGCCTGAGCCGGCCGTCCTGACCGGTGCCCGGCCCGGGTGCCGGTCAGGATCCGGCCGGCCCGGCGCCGGCTCCGTCCGGTGTCGAGGCAGGTCGTCCGGCCGCCCGGCATCGCACCACGCCCAGGCGAGGCGGTCCACGTCGAGTAGGTGGGGGCGCTCAGCAGGTCCGCCGCCGGAACGGCGGCCCGGCGAACTCTTGATCTGCATCTTGAAGCATGCAAATATTCGGATCACTTTGCGTGCTGCTCCGACTTCGAGGGGTTGATCAACGTGCGGAAGTTTTCCTCCGTCGCGACGGCCGTCGCGCTGGCGACCGCCTGCTCCGGCGTCGCCGTCATCAGCGCGGCGGCGCCGGCCGGCGCATCCTGCAGCCACTCCCGCACCAACGTCGACACCGCGGGCGGCCAGCTCTTCAACGCCAGCAACGTCAACATCCGCTCCGGCCCGCACACCAGCTGCGCCTCCCTGGGGTACGGGCAGTACACCCACAACGTCGACTTCTGGTGCTTCACCAACGGCGACAAGGTCACCGCCAACGGGCACACGACCTACACCTGGACCTACCTGAAGGACACCACGACCGGCGTGTCCGGCTGGGTGGCGGACGCCCTCCTCGACAACCTCGGCAGCAACATCGCCTGCTGACGCCGGCCGCCCCCACCGGCGGCCCGCGAACGGGCAGGATGGTTCGACATGACCACCGAGCCCCGCCTCTACCCGCCGATCGAGCCGTACGCCACCCACCGGATCGCCGTCGGTGACGGCCACGAGCTGTACGTGGAGGAGGTGGGCCGGCCGGACGGCGTACCCGTGGTGTTCCTGCACGGCGGGCCCGGCGGTGGTCTCGTCCCGGCGGCGCGGCGGTTCTTCGACCCGGACCGCTACCGGGCCGTGCTGTTCGACCAGCGCGGCGCGGGCCGGAGCACCCCGCTGGGTGGGCTGCGCGCCAACACCACCTGGCACCTGGTCGACGACATCGAGGTGATCCGCGAGCGGCTCGGGATCGACTCCTGGCTGGTGTTCGGCGGCTCGTGGGGGGTCACCCTCGGCCTGGCGTACGCGCAGAGCCACCCGGACCGGGTCACCGGCCTGATCCTGCGTGGCGTCCTGCTGCTGCGGCGCAGCGAGCGGAACTGGTTCTACCAGGGCGGGCTGCGCCACCTCCAGCCGGACGAGTGGGACCGGTTCATCGCCCCGATCCCGGAAGCGGAGCGGGACGACCTGCTGGGCGCGTACCACCGGCGGCTGCACGGGCCCGACGACGCCGAGGCCCGCGCGTGCGCCGTCGCCTGGGGGCGGTGGGAGGCGGTGAACTCCGCGCTGCGCCCCGACCCGGGCCTGCTCGCCCACTTCACCGCCGACGAGCACGCGCTGCCGATCGCGCGGATCCTCTCCCACTACGCGCTGCACGGCGGCTTCTTCACCAGCGAGACGCAACTCCTTGACGGGGTGGACCGGATCCGCCACCTTCCCGCCGTCATCATCAACGGCCGCTACGACCTCTGCTGCCCACCGGTGTCGGCGTACGACCTTGCGCGGCGCTGGCCGGAGGCCGAACTGCGGATCGTGCCCGACGGCGGCCACTCCGCGGCGGAACCGGCGATCGCCCGGGAACTGCTGCGCGCCACCGACCACTTCGCCGACCTGCTCACCGGCTGAGCCCCGCAGGCCGGCCTTCGTCGCCTGCGCCGGGCTGGCCGCCGCAGTCGCCCGTCATTCGTCGAGGAGGGCCCGGACGGCGGCGGCGATCACCGGGTCGACCGGGAACCGCTGCTCCAGCCAGCCCAGCGTCACCCGGGCCGCCTCCCGGTTGCCCCGGTAGCCGGGCACCATCTCGGCCAGCGGCAGCACCTCCGGCGGGTACGCCCGCTCCACCCGGCGGCTCGGGTCGAACGGGTCCCGCCGGTGCGCCGCCGCCGAGGCGGTGAGCCGCAGCAGGGCGAGCACCCGGTCCACCGCGTACGACTGGATGAACCGCGCCGCGGTGAGCCGTTCCCCGCGCAGCTCGCGGTGCAGGCCGACGTAGAGGTTGGTGAGCGCCTCGTTGAGGTGGAACTCGACCGTGTCGTACGGCGTGGCGGGGCGCGCCGGTGGCCCGCACTCGGCCAGCCCGGCGGGCGCGTCGGGCCGCTGCCACACCACCCGGGCGCCGGTGAACGGCAGGCGCCGCAACTCGTCCACGGTGAAGACCGCGTACTCGACGAAGATTCCGTCGGCGTAGCGCGCCTTGCGGCCGTTGCGTTCGTTGGCGAAGCTGTACGCCACCGGGCCGGGCGCGGCCAGCCAGTCGATCGACTCGACGTAGCGGGGCACCGCGCCGTCCGCGACGACGAGGAAGAAGTCCAGGTCGGAGTGATCGTCCAGCCGGTCGTGCTCGGCGCCGGCCGAGCCGAGGCCGAGCAGCGCCACGGTGTCCGGCCGGGTGGCGAGGTGAGCGGCGAGGTCGTCGAGTCGACGCAGCATCGGGTGCAAGCCGTCGTCCCTTCCGTGAAGAGTCGACGTTTCAGCCCGTACGGCCCTGCTCGCCGCCGGGGTCGCGACACCGATGCGGCCCATCATCGTTCTCCGGCGGATGCCGCACAAGCGCATCTGTCCCGCCCCGGCCGACAATGGCAAGATCGACCGGGTGACGGGTTCGCTGTTGGCGGTCAGTGACCTCCATGTGTCGTACGCCGAGAACCGCCGCATCGTGGACGGCCTGCGACCGGAGTCGACGGACGACTGGCTCATCGTGGCCGGCGATGTCGCCGAGCTGTTCGGGCACGTGGAGCGGACGTTGCGCCAGCTCCGCGACCGGTTCGACAGGGTGATCTGGGTGCCGGGCAACCACGAGCTCTGGACGCACCCGGCCGACCCGGTGCAGCTGCGCGGCCGGGACCGGTATGACGCGCTGGTCCGGATGTGCCGCGACCTCGGCGTGCTGACCCCGGAGGACGACTATCCGGTGTGGCGCGGCGACGGCGGGCCGGTCACCGTCGCGCCGCTGTTCCAGTTGTACGACTACTCGTTCCGGGCGCCCGGCACCACGTCGAAGGAGGCGTCGCTGCAGCGCGCGTACGACGCCGGGGTGGTCTGCACCGACGAGCTGCTGCTGCACCCCGACCCGTACCCGGACCGCGAGTCCTGGTGCTGGGCCCGGCTCGCCGAGACCGAGCGGCGGCTGGCCGCCGTCGACCCGGCGCTGCCGACGGTGCTGGTCAGCCACTGGCCGCTGGTCCGCGAACCCACCGAGGTCCTGTGGTACCCGGAGTTCGCGCAGTGGTGCGGCACCGACCGGACCGCTGACTGGCACGTCCGCCACCGGGCCGTGGTCGCGGTCTACGGGCACCTGCACATCCCGCGCACCACGCACTACGACGGGGTGCGTTTCGAGGAGGTGTCGCTGGGCTACCCGCGCGAGTGGACCCGGCGCGGTGGTGAGCCGCGACCGATGCGGCGGATCCTGGGCGGTGCGGCGTGATCGAGGCACTGCTGCCGCCGGCTGCCGTACCCGTCGAGGCGTTCTCGGATCTTCCCGGTGAGTCCCCGTACCCGGGCGAGGAGGATCTCGTCGCGAGGGCGGTGGAGACCCGCCGACGCGAGTTCGTCACCGCCCGCCGGTGCGCCCGGGAGGCCCTCGCCCGCCTCGGGTACGCCCCGGCCCCGATCCGCTCCGGCCCACGGCGGGAACCGGTGTGGCCGGCGGGCGTGGTCGGCAGCATCACCCACTGCGCCGGCTACCGGGCCGCGGCGGTCGGCCGGATCACCGAGCTGGCCAGCCTCGGCATCGACGCGGAACCGCACGGTCGGCTGCCGGACGGCGTGGGCGCACTGGTGACCGTCGCCGGTGAGCCGGACCTGCTGGGCCGCCTCGCCGACGCCGACCCGGGCGTGCACTGGGACCGATTGCTGTTCAGCGCCAAGGAGTCGGTCTACAAGGCTTGGTACCCGCTGACCGGGCGCTGGCTCGGCTTCGAGGACGCCGAACTGTCGGTCGACCCCGCCGCCGGGACGTTCACCGCGCGGCTGCTGGTGGACGGCAGGCGTACCGATGGCGGGCCGGAGCTGACCGAGCTGCGCGGCCGGTATCTGGTCGCCCGCGGCCTGGTCGTCACGGCCGTGGCGGTGGCCCGCTGACCTCTGGTGCCGGGTCGCCGAGGTGGCGGTGTCGCGCCGCCGCCGACACCACCAGATCGCCGACCCGGGCGGAGGCCCGGGCGACCCGGCAACGACGCCGCTGCGACGTCGTGTCCTGC
This sequence comes from Micromonospora sp. NPDC047740, assembly GCF_043204735.1. NCBI lineage: Bacteria > Bacillati > Actinomycetota > Actinomycetes > Micromonosporales > Micromonosporaceae > Micromonospora > Micromonospora sp. NPDC047740. The sequence goes on along the minus strand of NZ_JBIDCT010000036.1, from coordinate 16,551 downwards.
CCACGATCCGCTGCGGCAGCGGATACGGTCCCGGAATGACCACCGAAACCGCCATCCGGCACGCCGGCGGCACCCTGCTCGACTACTACCTGCTGCGGGCCGAGGCGGACCACGCCGAGGTGACGGGGCTGCTGGTCGAGGAGTTCGTCCTGGCCGACGACCTGGCCGCGGCACGGCTGCGCAGTGCCGGGTGGACGCCGACCGACGGCGGCTGGTGGAGTTCGGCCGCGTACGCCCGGGCGGTCCGCACCGACCCGCGGCTGCGCGCCCGCCTGGCGGCGGTCGACCGGGCCACCGCCGAGGCGACCTACCACCGGCTCGGCGGCGGCGACCTGCCCGCCGAGGAGGAGCTGCGCGGCCACTTCCGCGACGACGTTCCGCTGGCCACCGGTGCGCCGCTACGCCTGAGCGACGGCCCGGACGTCCACCGGATCCTCTTCGCCGGTGAGCTGGACGACCGCCGGTTGGCCCGGCTGGGCGCGCTGCTCCGGCTGGACGATCCGGACGGGGCGCGGCCCGGCGTGGTCGGCACCGGGCGGCTCCGGGTCAACGACACGAACGTCCGCTGGGACCTGCGGCGCGTCGGCGGCGGCATCGCCTGGTGCCTCGACGTGACCGCCGAGCCGGCCGGTGGCGACGCGCTGCCCTGGGTGCTCCGCCAGCTCATCGGCGTGGCGCGCGGCCACGGCCTGCTTCCCGCCACGATCGAACGCCTCGCCTGACCAGCTCAGCCGGCGGCGCGGGCCTCGCCGGCGGCGTCCGGTGCCGTCCCGGTGCGGTCGGCGGCCAGGGTGGCGAGCAGCGCGCCACCGTCGGCGAGCAGCGCCGCTTCGGCGTCGTCGACGAAGGCGAGATCGGCCTCGACGTGCCGGGTGGCGGCCGAGAGCAGCAGCCGGACCACCGGGTCGTCGGTCCGGCGGCGCAGCCCGTCGAGGTTGCGCAGCTCGCGCATGAGGTGGCCGCGCTGGTTGCCGAGCACGGTCCGGACGGTTGCCTCGGCGCCAGAGCGGGCGGCGGCGGTGACCTTGAGGAAGAAGTCGTCCCGGAATCCGCCGCTGCGGGGGCTGGGCTCGGCGAGCCACCGGTCCAGCTCGGCGCGGCCGGCCGGGGTGATCTCATAGACGACCCGGTCGGGTTTGACCGGCTGGGGCTGCCGCTCGGCGACCACCAGCTCGTCGCGGGAGAGCCGGTCGAGGATCTGGTAGAGGTGGCCGATGTTGAGCGGCCCCCACTGTGGGCCGACAGCCGCCTCGAAGGCGCTCTTCAGCTCGTAGCCGTAGCTGGGGCCCCGGGCGAGCAGGGCCAGGACCGCGTGCTGGATCGCCACCGTCTCCTCCAATCCGGGCTGGACGTGTCCGGCCCGTAGGGGTCTTGCATTGTCACAATGTATCGCGCAGAGTGTGGGGCAGCACACGGGGAGGCGCGACATGCTCAACTTCGTCTGGAGGCAGCTGCGCGGCCGTGCGGGACGGTCGGCGGCGCTGCTGGTCGGCGTACTGGTGGCCACCACCGGTTTCGTCGTCCTCACCGGCGCCACCACCACCTCCCGCCTGGCGGTGACCGGCGCCGTCGAGCGGGACACCCGGGCCGCGTACGACATCCTGGTCCGTCCAAAGGGGACGCGCACCGCCCTGGAGGCCGAACGCGGGCTGGTCCGCCCCAACTACCTCTCCGGCCTCTTCGGTGGCATCACCACCGCACAGTACGACCAGGTCAAAGCCGTCGACGGGGTGGACGTGGCCGCCCCGATCGCGATGCTCGGCTACTCGACCACGCCGATCGAGATGCCGATCGACCTGACCGACGCGGTCGACCGGTCGCTGGACCGCCAGGTCATCCGGATCGACCGGGCCTTCCTCGCCGAGCGAGGGCTCACCCACGCCACCGCCGCACCGACCTACGTGTACGTGACGAAGCACGGGCTGCACTATCCGGTCATCGGCGACCAGTACTACCCCGACGCGGTGCGATACACCGACGGGCGGACGTACGACACCCAGGACTGCGGCCTGACGCCCCGGGAGGTCCTCGACGGTGGGCGTACCGAGCCGGTCTGCGATCTCCGGGTCGAACAGGGCAACCAGCTGACCGCCCTCACCGAACGGCAGACCTGGGAGGTCAACACGTTCCGACTGCTGCCGAACGGGCGCTTCGAGCAGTCGACAGCGGGCAACGGACCGGACGCGCCCGCGTCAAGTTCCGCCACCCGTCTGACGATCACGCTGCGGCTCACCGTGCCGTTCCTGCTCGCCGCGGTCGACCCGGACGCCGAGCAGCGCCTGGTCGGACTCACCGACACCGTGGTGACCGGGCGTCCCCTCGCCGCCACCGACACCACCGTCGTGACCAACCAGGGAGGCGGGCTCATCAGCCGCCGCGTGTCGGTGCTCGCCACCAGCCGACCCTTCGTCGACGGCGCGATCCGGGCCACGTACACCCGGTTGCGGCCCGGTCGCAGCCTCGCCGAGATTCCGCCGCAAGACCTGACGGCGGCACTGCGCGGGGCCCCGGCCGTGGCAGCCGGCGGCACCGAGCAGGACGCGCTGAGCGCGTACCGAGCTCAGCTTGCCGACGGGCTGAGCGCCGACACCTGCTGCTGGGGCCAACTGCAGGTCGTCGTGCAGGCCGGCCAGGCCACGTACGACCAACAGCCCGACGGCACGCTACGGGTGAACACCACCGCGCCGGGTCCGGACGTCTACAACGGTGAGGGGACCCTGATCCCGCTGCCCCGGCCCTGGCTCACGGAGGACACCAGCTTCCGACCACTGATCTCCTTGCGGCTCGGCCCCGGCGGCCAGGACGCCCGACAGTGGCACGCGGTCGGCCTCTTCGACCCGGAGAAGCTGACCGGCTTCAGCGACCTGGGCAAGGTGCCGCTGGAGACGTACGAGCCGCCGGCGGCGCAGGGCGCCGACGACCGAAGCCGGGCCGCGCTGGGCGGGCAACCGCTGGAGCCGAGCGGCAACCCGGCAGGCTACCTGTCCGCCCCGCCGCTGCTGCTGACCACCCTGGCCAGCGTGCCCGGTCTGCTGGCGAACGGCACCAGCCCGCAGCGCACCGCCCCGATCAGCGCGATCCGGGTCCGGGTCGCCGACGTGCACGGCTACAGCGAGCGCTCGGCTGAGCGGGTCCGGCTGATCGCCGAACGGATCGCCACCGAGACCGGTCTGGACGTGGACATCACCCTCGGTTCGTCGCCGGCTCCGCAGACCGTGGAGCTGCCCGCCGGCGCGTTCGGCCGGCCGGAGCTGCGGCTGACCGAGAACTGGTCCGCGCTCGGGGTGGCCTCCGCGATCGTCAAGGCGGTGGACCGCAAGAGCGCCGCGCTCTTCGTGCTGGTGCTCGTGGTCTGCGTGCTGTTCCTCGGCAACGCGGTCTCCGCCGCCGTCCGGGACCGCCGCCCCGAGCTGGCGGTGCTCGCCTGCCTCGGCTGGCCGGCGCGCCGGATCGGGGCGCTGATCCTCGGTGAGGTCACCGCGCTGGGGCTGGCCGCCGGGCTGCTCTCGGTCGGCCTGGCGTTCCCGCTCGGCGCCGCGCTGGACATCGCCCTCGACTGGCGGCGAGCGCTGCTCGCCGTACCGGTGGCCCTGCTGCTGGCGCTGGTCGCGGGCCTGGCACCGGCGCTGCGGGGCGCCCGGGCCCACCCGGCGGCCGCGCTGCGCCCGCCGGTGGCCGCCGCCCGCTGGGTACGCCGCCCCCGCTCGCTGCCCGGCCTGGCCCTGGTGAACCTGGTCCGTGCCCCCGGTCGCACCCTGCTCGGCGCGGGCGCGCTGGCCATCGGGGTGGCCGCGCTGACCGTGGTCGCCGCCGCCGCGTACGCCTTCCGCGGCGCCATCGTCGGCAGCCTGCTCGGCGACACCGTGTCGCTGAGCGTGCGCGGCGCGGACGCCATGGCGGCGGTGGCGACGGTCCTGCTGGGGGCGGCCGCGGTCGCCGACGTGCTCTACCTGAACATCCGCGACCGCGCCGCCGAACTGGCGACGCTGCGGGCGACCGGCTGGACCGACGCCGCGCTGCGCCGCCTGATCGGCTACGAGGGACTGCTCCTCGGCGCGCTCGGCGCGCTCACCGGCGCGGGCCTGGGCCTGGGCGGGGCGGCCTGGCTGGTCGGCGAGCTGCCCCCGGCGCTGCTGCTGGTGACGGCCGCCGTGGCACTGGCCGGGATGCTGGTCACCTGCCTCGCCGCGCTCGTCCCGGCCGCGCTGCTGCACCGCCTCCCCACCGCACGACTACTCGCAGAGGAGTGACCATGGACGCGACCCCCGGCAGCGCGGTCCGGGCATCGGGACTGGTCCGGCAGTTCCGCACCGGCGCCGAGCGGCTCACCGCCATCGACGACGTGTCGCTGGAGATCGCACCGGGCTCGGTCGTGGCGCTGACCGGGCCGAGCGGCTCCGGCAAGTCCACCCTGCTGCACATGATCGGCGCGATCGAGCAGGCCGACCGGGGGTCCGTGACGGTGGACGACGTCGAGGTCACCGCGCTGCGCCGGGCCGCCCTGGCCCGCTACCGGCAGCGGGTCGGTTTCGTCTTCCAGCGCTACCACCTGCTGCCAGCGCTCACCGTGCTGGACAACGTGATCGCGCCGGTGCTACCTCGACGGGGACGCGGCGACCACCCGACCCGGGCCCGGGAGCTCCTGGCGGCGGTGGGGCTGGCCGGCCGGGAACGGGCGCTGCCCGCCCAGCTCTCCGGCGGTCAGCAACAGCGGGTGGCGATCGCCCGGGCCCTGATGGGTGCGCCCCGGCTGCTGCTCGCGGACGAACCGACCGGAAACCTGGACTCGACGACTGGTGCACAGATCCTCGACCTGCTGCTCGACCTGCGCGACCGGCACGGCATGACGATCCTGCTCGCCACCCACGAGCGGGCCATCGCTGCCCGCTGCGACCGGCTGATCCGCCTCAACGACGGACGGGTCGTCGAGGACGTCGACCTCACCGAGGGCGAGGATCCCGCCGACACGTACCAGCGCGCCAGCCGGTTGCGGCTGTAGCTCGGCCGGCCGCCACGCGTACCCGCACCGCCCTGCCGGGTCCGGTCCGGCTCAGCGTTTGCGGGCCCGGGCGGTGGCCCGCGCGTTCGCCTTCTCGATCGCCCGGACCAGGTCGTACTTGTTCAGGTTCTGCGGGTCCTCGATGCCCACCTTCCGGGCCACCTCGTCGAGGTGGCCCTTGCTGGCGTTGACGTCCACGCCCTGCGCGGTAGGCCGCCGCCGTTGCGCCGACTCCGGTGTGCCCAGCGCCGCCTGCGGGTCCGACGGCCCCCGGTGCGCCTTCGGCTCCCAGTGGTCGCCGACCTTCTCGTGGGTGTGCTTCAGCGACGCGTACGCGGTCCGGTGCGCCCGCTCCCCGTCGCCGTAGGTCTCCTCGGCCGACTCCAGGGTCTTCTTGTAGGTGCGTACCGCCTTGTCGTCGGAGCGGGCGACGGTCGACGGCACCTCGGGCCGCATCTGTTCCGCCTGCTCGTGCTTGTCTCCCATGGCTGTTCCCTCCCCTGCGGTTCCCTGCCCGGCGCTGCTGCCCGCGGCCGGTTCCGGCCGGCACGGCGCCGCTCGTGTCATCGCTCCCAGCCGTCGCGGGCTGCGGAGGTGCCGGCGGGCATGACCCGACCAGCGGTGCTCGACACGGCGTTTCCGACCTGGTCGGCCAGGCGTGCGGAGCTGCCGCCCGCGGTCCGCAGCCGCTGCAGGCCCAGGCCGCCGAGGAACACGGCTGCCGCGAGGTAGCCGGCCGTCAGTCCCGCCGCCGCCATCCGCCGCGGCAGCATCGCCTCCAGCATCCGCAGCGTGGTCGTCGAGGCTGCCCCGATCCCCAGCACCACGCACCCGCCGGCGGCGGCCAGCAGCAGGAAGCCGACACCCGCCGGCCGGGCGGCGTCGGTCAGCTGCGCCCGCACCGCCCGCACCTCCTCCCGGACCACGTCGGCCACGTCCGCCGCCAGGCGCTCGACCGGGGCGCTCCGCCCCGCGGGCCCGCCAGCACGGCCTCCGACGGTGTCACTCATCGGGCCTCCCTCGACTCGTCAAGACCCGCCTGCGTACCCGGAAACCGCGACGGCAATCAGCCAGCCCGTGTGTCGGAGGGTGCCCGGACGGTCACGCCGGGCACAATCGGGGGTCGTGGTGTGAGCAGAGGTGCTCCCTCCGGAGGTGCCCGTTGGCGCGGTGTCAAGGCCGACTGACCAGGTGGACGCTGCGTGGCATCCTCCTGCTCGGCGGCGTTCTCGCCGTCTGGGGCCTGTCCGACACGGTCGCGGATGACCCGGCTCAGGCTGCCGCGCCGACTCGGTCCTGCCTCCTCGGGGACGCGCTCGACGGCGCCGACCGGATCCTCGGCGGTCTCCTGAGCTGCACGCCGCACTCCGCGCCCGGTTCGCACCGTGGGGGTGAAGCATCCGCCGTCGGGGGCGGCGCCCCGGCGGTGAACAGGCGCCAGCCACCGGCGCGAGTTCCGGCGGATGCCCCGCCCGCGCGGGTGCCGGCACCGGCACGGCCCGCGCCGCACGCCCCCGTCCGCGCGAGCGCGGACACCGTCGTCGAAGCGACCACTTCGGTGACCGGTCGGGTCGTGGACCTCGCCTCGCCCGTCGTTGCGGAAGTCGCCGAGGCAGGGCTGCTGAAACCGGTCGGCAGTGTGCTCCGGCCGCTGGTCGAGCCGATCGTGGACGTGCTGCCACCGGCCCTGGACCCGGTGCTCGACCTGACCCAGCCGATCATCGGCCCACCCGCCACGCCCACCGACCCGGTCGTGGCCGCGCCGCCGGCCGTGGCCGCCGGCGCGCCGGTGGTCGCCGCGCCCACCGCGCTCGCCCGCCCGGCGCCACCGGTGGCCGCCAGCTATCCGGCACCCCCGGCACCGCCCCGCTGGGCACCGCCCGCGGGCCGCGGCGCGGAGCCACCGGATGCCGCCGCGCTGACGCGGGTGCGATGGCCGGGCCACCCCGGCCACACTCCCGGCGCGACGCCTGCCGCTCCCGCCCGCACCGCCGCCAGCGGCTCCGCCCACGCCGGGATCAGCCTCCCGGCCGACGCGTGCCGGCCCTCCTGGGCCCCGGACCTGCACCTACTCGGCCTGTGTGTCGGGGGGTGCGACCCGCTCGCGGACCGCTCGTACCGGCCGGACCCCAGACCCGCCTGAGCATCCCGGGCCGCTGCCGCGGGCGGAGACGGCGCGGTGAGGCCGGGGGTGAGCGGGTAATTGCGCCTGGTGCGCTCGTGCCTGCGCTCACCCGGATTCCTGGTCGATCACTAGTTCCCGCACGGGCACAGCGGCCGGCACCGCTGCCGCTGAAGCCCAACTGCCGCTGCCTTGGTCCGCTCGCAACCGGGACCGCTCGGCCGTCCACGACCATCTGCAACCAGGAGAACTTCGTGCACCGCACACTGCCCGTCTGCCGCGCCCGTTGGCAGGACATCCCCGACATCGTCGCGCTCGTCGTCGACCCCTTCGCCGGCAGCACCGTCGGCGCGTGGCTGGTACCCGACGAACGCCACCGACGTGACGTGCTCACCGCCGCCATCCGCCTCTGGATCGAGCACGCTCTCCTCTGCGGCGAGGCGTACCTCCTGCCCGGCCACTCCGCCGCCGCGGTATGGCTGCACCGATACGGTCCCGTCCCACCGCCGACCGAGTACGGCGAGCGGCTCGCCGTCGCCTGCGGCGACTACCTGGACCGGTTCCTCCACCTCGACGACGTCCTGGCCACCCACCGGCCCGCCAATCCCCACAACCACCTGGCGTTCTTCACGGTCGCGCCGAACCCGCACCGGATCAGGCGGGCCACCGCACTGCTCACCACGAGCAACGCGCGGATGGGCCAGACCCTGCTCCCCGCCTACGCGGAGGCGACCACGATCGCCGAGCGAGACCTGTACGCGCGGCACGGCTACGTCGCCCACGAGTCGTTCCGGCTCCCCGACGGCAGCACCGCGTACCCGATGTGGCGCGGCCCGGGTCGGTGGCGGGTCGGCCACCGCCCGCTCAGCCCGGCGATCTGCCCGTATCGGGCCGCCTCGGCGGCATAGCCAGGGTGGCTGGCAAAAAGCCCCGCTCAGGTTCCTTGTCCGAGGACAATCTCTGAGTGGGCAGGCAGCAGCATATGGTGCTGGAACAACGGCGAGCCACGAGGGAATCGACGCATGGAAGAACACGGGACTCGTGAGTAACTTCACCATCAGTACGTCTTTCGCGGCGGACGGCACAACGCTGCTCCATGTCCGCGGCGAAATCGATGTCTCCACCTCCGCCGAACTCCTGGCCGCTGTCGTGAACGAGGTCAACCGACGACGTCCGCCCAAGCTGGTGGTCGACATGCTGCATGTGACGTTCCTCGACTCCACCGGCTTGACGACTCTTCTTTCCGCTCATCGGGCCGCCCAGCAACTCGGCACGACGTTGGTCGTACGTGAACTCAGCGCTTTTGTACAAAAGCAACTGCGGGTGGCCGGTATCTACGAAATCCTCACCGAAGTCCATTAGTCGGGCGGCCGGCAGCCGCTCGTCGCCTTTCCGGCGTCCGAGGAATAGGTGAGACGATTCCTCACCCATTCGTTCCGGTTCATCCGCCGGCAGCCGCGGACGAGGGTCACCTGCTCGGCGCCGGCCGGAGCCGGCGCATCGGAGGGAGAAGAAGGGGTACGCCCTTCGGTGGTCTTCATCCTTGCGCTCGGCGCCGCCCTGCTGCTCGGGACCGGTTCGGTCATCCAGCAGCGGGTCGCCTTCCAGGCCCCGGACGGCCTGGCGCTGCACGTGGCACTGCTGTGGCATCTCGCCCGACAGCGCCTGTGGCTGCTGGGTCTCGCCGCGACCCTGATGGGCGGCGCGCTCAGCGGTCTCGCCCTCGGCCAAGGCTCGGTCGTGCTGGTGCAGCCCGTCCTGGTACTGCGCCTGCTGTTCGCCCTGTCGGTCGCGGCGCTGTGGACCCGGCGCCCGCTGCGGCGGCGGGACTGGGCGGTGGCGTCCGCGGTCACCGTCGGCATGGTCGCCTTCCTGGTGGCGGGCAGTCCCGGACCAGGCAACCCGGAGGGCGTGCCAGCCTGGGACTGGGCGGTGGCGGCGGCCGCCATCGGCGCGCTGACCTGGGCACTCGTCCGCATCGCGCGCCGGCTGCGCCCCAACCAGGAAGCGCCGATGCTGGCGATCGGGGCGGGCATGCTGTTCGGGCTCCAGTCCGCGCTGACCCAGTCGGCCTCGCACCGACTGTTCACCCAGGGACTGCTGGCGCTGCTGACCAGCTGGCAACCGTACGCGGTGGTGCTGATCGGACTGCTGGGCACGCTGCTCGCGCAGAGCGCGTACGACCTCGCCCCGCTGTCCGTCGCCTATCCACCGCTCGCCGCGGCCGAGCCGCTCGCCGGTATCGCGGTCGGCATCGGCGTGCTCGGTGGGACCCTGCGGCTGACCCCGGGGGCGATCTCCGTGGAGGCCATCGGCCTGATCGTGATGACACTCGCGGTGTACCTGCTGGCCGCGTCGCCGCACATCGTCGGCCACCGCGACGAGCCGGCGAAGAAGAAGCACTGACCGGACCCGGTCCAGACCTCGAAGTGAAATCTCATCGTTGCCAGCGGCGACGTGAGAGACTACTTTCGAAACATGTCTCTCAAAAATCCGTACGGGGACTTCGAGATCACCGACCCGCAGGCGCTGCGGGCCCTCGCGCATCCGGTGCGGCTGGCCGTCCTCGGCCATCTCCAACGCCATGGCCCGGCCACCGCGACCCAACTGTCGCCGCACGTGGGCGCCACCCCCTCGGTGGTCAGCTGGCACCTGCGCCACCTGGCCTCGTTCGGACTGGTGACCGACTGGGACGGGGCCACCAACCGGCGCGAGCGCTGGTGGCAGGCGGCGGCCAAGGGGTTCCGGTTCAACCTGCCTGACGACGCCGACGGCCAGAACGCGGCACGCCAACTCCAGGGCGAGATGTTCGCCCAGAGCGCCGAGCTGCCGCAGCAGTGGCTGCTGCACGACGAGCCGCGGCTGGACACCGGGTGGCGGCGGGCCGCGGGCCTGGCAAACACCCGGATCATGCTCACCGCCGAGGAGATGCAGCAGCTCAAAGACGACGTCGAAGCCCTCATCGCCAGATACGTGCAGCGCCCGGAGGCCGAGGCGCCGGCCGGGGCTCGGGGCGTACGGCTGCTGCAGTACGTCCTGCCGGAGCCCGACGGCGACGAGCAGACCGAGGCATGAGCGCCGTCACCGCCGCCCCGGCCGGCACGGTCCGGACCGGTCGGCACTTCCGGGCGTTCTGGCTGGCCCAGACGATCTCGCAATTCGGTGACCGGATCACCGAACTCGCCCTCCCGCTCATCGCGGTCACCATGCTGGCCGCGACCCCCGGCCAGGTCGGCCTGCTCACCGCCCTGATCTGGCTGCCGTACCTGTTCGGCGTGTTCGTCGGCGCCTGGGTCGACCGGCGTACGCACAAACGGCGGCTGCTGATCATCGCGGACCTGGCCCGCGCGGCCGTGCTGTTCAGCCTGCCCGTCGCCTACCTGCTCGACATGGTCAGCCTGACCCAGATGTTCCTCGTCGCGGTGCTCAGCGGAGCCGGCGCGGTGCTGTTCAGCATGGCCTACCCGTCGTTCTTCGTCACGCTCGTGCCGAGCGCGGCCTACATCGACGCCAACAGCAAACTCAGTCTGAGTCGAGCCGGATCGTTCGTCGCCGGTCCAGCCCTCGGCGGCACGCTCATCCAACTCCTGACCGCACCCGTCGCGCTCGCCGCCGACGCCCTGTCGTTCCTGGGATCCGCCCTGCTGATCCGGCGCATCCCGGCCGGCGAGGCACCGCCGGCACCGAACCGCTCGTCGACCCGCGCGCTGATCCGGGACGGGCTGGCGCTGCTGCTGCGACACCGCGTGCTGCGCGCCGCCCTCGGCGCCACCACCACCGTCAACTTCTTCACCTTCATCGCGTCGGCGCTGCTGGTGCTCTACGCCAGCCGCGAGCTGGGCCTGTCGGCGGGCGCCATCGGACTGGGCATGGGTGCCGGCGCCCTCGGCGGCCTGGCCGGCGCGGCCCTGGCCCCGCGGGTGACCCGAGCGATCGGCGTCGGCCGCACCGCCATCATCGGCACCGCGCTCTTCCCGGCGCCGCTGGCACTGCTGGCGCTGGGCAGCGGCCCGACCTGGGCGAAGATCGCGTTGCTCGCCGCGGTCGAGTTCGTCTCCTCGGTCGGCGTCATGCTCATGGACATCAACCTCAACGCCCTGATCACCAAGGTCACGCCCGACGACGCCCGGGGGCGGACGGCCGGCGCGTACAGCACCATCAACTACGGCATCCGCCCCCTGGGTGCGCTGATCGGCGGCTGGCTGGGCACCACCATCGGACTGCGTCCCACCCTCGTCCTCGCCGGCCTTGCCGGCGTCTCCGCCGCCCTGTGGCTGATCCTGTCACCCGTCCGAGCCATCACCACGCTCAACGACGAGCCCTGATACCACGCACGGCCACGGACCGAGCGCCCCTCCATCGAACGACATCACTGACGTCCCGGTTACCCACCGGCGGCCCCGTCACGCCTACTCGGCGCGGCGAGGCCGCCGCTTGGGGTTTCAGCGGCCCCGGGTGGCCCGGCCGATCTCCACCGGCAGGGCCGGCGCGCCGTCGACCGGTGCCGGGTCCTCCGGCGTGACGGCGATCCCGCCGGCCGCGATCCGGTCCAGGGTCGCCAGGCCGGCCTCGTCCACCGTGCCGAAGACGGTGTAGTTGGGCCGCAGCGCCGAGTCGGACTGCACCAGGAAGAACTGGCTGCCGTTGGTGTCCGGGCCGGCGTTGGCCATCGCCAGGGTGCCCCGGGCGTAGAGCCGCCGGACCCCGGTCGGGTCGGTCGGCGCCGGCGGCAGGTTGGTGGGCAGTTCGTCGGCGTACCGGTAGCCGGGACCGCCCTCGCCGGTGCCGGACGGGTCGCCGCACTGCAGCACCTTCAGCGTCGGGTACGCGGTGAGCCGGTGACACGGCGTCCGGTCGTAGAACTTGTGCCGGGCCAGGTGCAGGAAGCTCTGCACGGTGCACGGGGCCTGTTCACGGTCGAGGGTCAGCCCGATCGGGCCCTGGCTGGTCCGCAGGGTGATCCGGACGGTGCCGCGGTCGGGCGTGTGCCGGGGGTCCGGCGGCAGCGCCACCGGCCGGGCCGCCGGTTCGTCCGGCGTGGGCGTGTACGCGCACGGGCCTTTCGTGGGCGCCGGCGCGGCTGCCGGTGCCGCGGTCGCGGTGGCGCCACCGGCGGCGACCAGCGCGGCGGACACCACCGCCACGCCCGCGAGGCGGGACAGCAACTGCGGGATGGCGTGCGGTCGGGTTTCGCTCGGCACGTGGTCCTCCCTGGACTTGTGGTAGCAGAGAGACCGGAGTCTATGGAGACGGTGACCCGATGTCGATGACTCGTTCTGTCGGCCCGTGCCGACGCATCCCGTCAGAGTGGATGCCCGGCGGGGCTGGCCGTCCTTCGTGAGGCGTCCGGCGGGGACGGCCGCTCCCGGCGTGGGAGCGGCCGTTTCCGGTCGTCGCGGTCGACGGGCTGCGGTCGACCGGTCAGCCGATGGGGAGTTCGTTCACCCAACTCTGCCAGGCCTGCTCGACCCGGGCCGGGTCCTGGTCGGCGGCGAAGATGTGGTGGCCGAGGACCAGGACGTTGCCACGCTCGGTGCCGGAGTGCAGGAACCGGTAGAGCGCGTCACTGGTGCGAACGCCGAAGTAGGTCGGCAGGCCGGCGAGGTCGACGACCCCGTCGATCGGCGGCAGGCCGGCGACGGTCAGTCGGGCCCGCTGCCCCTCGGTGATCGGGCCGCTGATGCCGAACGCGCCGGCCACCGCCGCGAAAGCCTGGTCCGGGGTGCCGGCCCCGGGGCGGAACGCGGCGACCGGGGCGCCGGCCCGGCCGGGGAAGTGGGTGAGGTAGGCGGCCAACGTGCCCAGGTACATCTCCCAGCCGGCCTGCATCGCCTCGTACTCGGTCTCCCAGTTGTCGCCGAGGACGCCGCTCTGGACCAGCCGCAGCACCGTGGCGCCCTGGTCGCGGCCCTCGATCAGGTACTCGATGGCGTTGAAGGCGCCGTCCGGGCCGGACTCGGCGCGGATGGCGAACCGCTTCCCCGGCTCCCATGCGGTGACGGTCGCCTCGTCGGTGTGGCCGGCCATGGTGAGGCTGCTGCGACCGCCCTCGCGCGGCTCCACCTCGTTGCGGCCCATGAACCAGGAGTCGAGGCCCGGCCCGGTGGCGATCGCGTCCCACACCTGCTCGGGGGTGGCGGCCAGTTCGATGTCCTTCTGCAGTTCGAAGTGGTGTCCCATGATGCGGAGCCTTTCCGGTGATCGGTGTCGTCGAGAGTTCTGTCGAGTCGTTTGCTGGTGGCCGGCGCCTCGGCTGGGGCCGGAAGGTGGTGGTCCGGGGCGGGTCAGCGGGCGGCCGCGCCGGCCTGGTGGCGGAGCATCGGCAGCAGCGCCACGGCCACCACGACGTGCAGCACGCAGAGCATCAGCCGGGTGTCCCCCGTGGCCTGCTCGATGAAGACCGGGACGAACGACGCCGCCAGCACCGTCCCGGCCAGCCCGCTCCAGACCGCCCGGGCGTGCCGGGTGAACCGTTCGAGCAGCGTGAGGGCACCCCAGCCGAGCAGCCCGAAGACCAGGCTGAACACGGCGATCTCCGGCAGGATCAGCGGGTGTGCCTGGGTGGCGCCGGGGTCGGTGAGCGTGAAGTCCACGCCGGCCGCGCGGCCGACCAGGTAGAGCAGGCTGTTCGCGGCTACCGCGGCGGCCACCCCCAGGGCGCGCTGGCGGCGGCGGGACGTGCCGCCGACGGTACGGCTGGCCGGGCGGGTCCGGGCAATGATCGGGCTGGTCGTGGTGGTCATGTCAGGACTCCTCGGATTCGTTGCCGGTCGTGGGGTTGACGCTGGGGTGCAGGGCGAGCACTACGCGGTGCTCGCGGCCGCCGGGGGCGTTCTCGTCGTGGTACCTGCTGACCAGGGCGCTCACCGTGGCGGCCAGTTCCTCGGCGAAGGCGGCCCGGTCGCGGGCGGAGGCGAACCGGACGGTGGCGTCGATGGCGAACGTCGCCACCCGCTTCTTCGCCCGGTCCGCGCCGGTGATGAGCGCGCCGACGTCCTGCACGAGCCGGGCAGCGACCGCGAGCAGCCACCGCGCGGACAGCCGGTCCGGCGCGTCGGACGGGTTGGGCCGCACGGCCGCGAGGGCCGCCGGCGAGATCACGTACGACGCCGCGGTGGCCTGCATGACCCGTTCGGTGACGTTGCCCTTGCGGCGCTCCTCCACCAACTCGATCAGGCCGTGCTGCTCGAGCGCGCGGAGATGGTAGTTGACCTTTTGGCGAGGCAGGCCGACCCGGGCGGCGAGCATCGTCGCCGAGGCCGGCTCGGCGAGCGCGGCCAGCAGCCGGGCCCGCATGGGGTCCAGCGACGCCTCGGCCGCCGCCGGGTCCTCGATCACTGCGATGTCGAACATGACCCCACTCTCCCACCGACAATTTTTCTTGTCAAGACAACTCGCCTTGTCGGCTGATCCTGTGGTGCTACCGCTCGGCGAAGGGGTGCCTCCCGCACACCGGCCGCCGGGATAATGGACCCGCGACGCCGCAACACCGCCGGAGGTCGGGTTGGTCCAGGACGAGATCCGCCGACGTAACCTCGGCACCCTGCTGCGACACGTTCACCTGGGCGGTTCGCTCTCCCGTGCGGCGCTGGGTGAGCGAATGGGGCTGAACCGCAGCACGATCATGGCGCTGACCGCGGAACTCACCGCCGCCGGTCTGGTCCGTGAGGAGCCGCCGACCGACACCGGGCGGGCGGGCCGGCCGTCCCTGGTGGTTAGCCCGGAGTCCACCCGGGTGTACGTGCTGGCGTTCGACGTCGCCGTGGACTGGCTCGTCGCCGCCCGGGTCGGACTGGGCGGCGTCATCCTGGACCGCCGGCGGGCGCCCCGTCCGCGTGCCGGAGCCGATCTCGACCGGGTGGTCGAGGTCCTCGCCTGGTTCGGTCGGCAACTGCACGAGGCGGCACCGCCGGCCTCGGTGTGCGTCGGGGTCAGCGCGTCGTACTGCGGGATGATCCGGCCAGGCGACGGCATGGTCCGCTTCGGACCCGACATGGGCTGGGTGGACCAGGCGTTCGGCACCGAACTCGGCCGCCGGCTGGGGCTCGGCCTGCCGGTGTCCGTGGGCAACGAGGCCCACCTCGGCGCGCTGGCCGAGCAGCAGCGCGGGGCGGGCGTCGGCTTCCGGAACCTGATCTACCTGCACGGCGACGTCGGCGTGGGCGGCGGGATCATCGTCGGTGGCAAGTTGCTGGACGGTGAGGGCGGATACGGCTGCGAACTCGGGCACATGGTGGTCAACCCGTACGACGGGCGGCCCTGCGGCTGCGGCTCGCGCGGCTGCCTGGAGGCGGAGGTCGGCGAACGGGCCCTGCTCGACGCCGCCGGACGGCCCGCCGAACTGTTCGGCCGCGACGCCCTGCGCGCGGTGGTCGACGACGCCGGCCACGGCGACCCGGTGGCCCGGGACGCGCTGCACCGCGTCGGCGACTGGCTCGGCATCGGGGTGGCGAACCTGATCAACCTGTTCAACCCCGGCATCGTGATCTTCGGCGGGATGCTGCGCGACGTGTATCCGGGCGCGGCCGACCCGGTCCGCGCCCGCATCGCGGCCAACGTGCTGCCGGTCGCCAGGGAGCGGGTACGGCTGCACACCTCGGCGCTCGGCGACGACGCCACCCTGGCTGGTGCCGCCGAACTCGGCTTCTCGGAACTGCTGACCGATCCACTGGGTACGCTCGCCCGCCCGGCGACCGGGGGCTGGGCGTCGACATCCATCGCGAGCTCGGTGTCGCACTCTCGTGGCAGCATGACCGGCATGGCGACATCGAAGCAGCCGGTGACCGTCCCGACCGACGCCAGCGTCGATGACTTCCTGGCCGCGGTCCCCGACGAACGCCGGCGGGCCGACGCCGAACGCCTCTGCACGTTGCTGCGCGAAGTGACCGGCGAGCCCGCGGTGATGTGGGGCCCGAGCATCGTCGGCTTCGGCAGCTACCGCTACACCTACGACAGCGGGCGCACGGGCGACTGGCCGCTGGTGGGTTTCTCGCCGCGCAAGCAGCAGCTCGTCGTCTACCTGGTGGGCGGGTTCGAGGAACGGCACGCGTCCGTGCTCGCCCGGCTTGGCCCGCACAAGACCGGAAAGGGATGCCTCTATCTCAAACGGCTCGACGACGTCGACGAGAGCGCGTTGCGTGAACTCGTCGACCGGACGGTGCGGGTGCACAAGGGCGTCGACCGGGCCAGCAGACACGGGCATTGACGATCTCTCCGCCCTAAAGGACTCCGTTGGGGAATGGCCAAACCATGACGTGTCGCTTTCAGCTGGCGAGGTCGAGTTGGGTGAGGTGGCTGGTTCGGGTTTGGCCGAGTGGTGTGCTGGTGAGCCAGGCGTCGATGCGGATGACGTTGACTGCGGTAGCGGCGAAGAGGTGACCGAGGTGGATTTTGTCCACGCTGGTGTAGCGGGTTCGCCGGATGCCGGTGC
>NZ_JBIDCT010000035.1:0-39583 GCF_043204735.1 Micromonospora sp. NPDC047740 | reverse complement strand
AACCACCAACATCACACCGGACCGGCCCCCACCAGCCCGGCGATGCCCCCTGCACAAGACCCGCCCTGGTCAGGCTCATTTTCCGGTCAGACGCTAGCTGTTCGTTGAACACCTCAGCGGGTGTCTTCCACCCGAGTGCCTTGCGGGGCCGAGCGTTGAGCGTGGCCGCGACGGCGTCGATGTCCTCGGCGCCCCACCGGGACAGGTCGGTGCCTTCGGGCGCTGAGCCAGGAAGGTCAGCCGTGTTCGCGGCCTGGTAGAGGATCACCGCGAAGGAATGCCTCGTACGCCTGGCGGACGTCGTCATCGATCTCGGGCCGCATGCCGCTGTAGCGCGTGTCCGCGCGGTCGCGGTGCGGTCCGGAGATCCAATACTCCTCGTCGGTATCTACGTCGTAGAAGTTGGCGTCAGACATGCCACGCCCGCGCCGGAGCGTCTTACCATGCCAGTAAGCCGTCTGCCAGCTCTTGCTGAACCGCACGTGACTGATCCACGCCGGCCCTTTGTCGGTGTCGTGGCCCGTCTTCAACTGAACGAACATCACACGGTCTGGCACGGCGAACATGATGACAGTAGAGGACTGGCGACGCAGCTCCAATTTGCGGTCAGTTGGCGGAATGGCGTCGGCATGACTGCTCGGCGAGATCCGCGCACCGGTCATGGGGGCTCATGCCGTAGAGCGGAGCTGCGTGGATGTCTGTGCCCGTACTCGTATCGCAAGCCGGCGTGTGCGATGAACTGAGCGGCGTGCGGCAGCACGGGGTGAGAGCTGGTCTCGCTTGCGGCCATCCGGCGAATCACCCGATTCAGCTTGCCGGGGGCGCTTGCGACCGCCGGCCAGTTCCACCCGCGGGATCACCGAGTCGCGGCACGGCTGTCGCCCACGCTGCGGCATGCTTCTCGAGGTTGTGGTTGGTATGGCTCCATCGCAGTTCCTGTGCCCCGACCGGTCCAGCTGCTGAGTAAGGCTGGCCTCGATGTCGACGGCGTAGCCGGGGATCAGATCGCCGATGTGCTGGCCGTGGGTGAAGCGTTCGGCGCGGCGGCCGACCCGGTCAGCGTCAAGATCCGACTACTGAGGGTGACCGAATTGGTGGTCGAGTCGCCGCCCGCGTCGCGGCAAATGAGTTCACCGATGCTGGAGCAGCCCGCGTTTGGCCATATAGGCACGCAACGTCTCGGCGTCCTCGGCGGACATCAAGCGGCGTGGGATCACGGTCGCCGGCATCCGGCCGACATACACGATCCAGAACTCGGGCGTGTCCCTTACCTGGGCGACCCCGTCCCAGGCGATGCCGCCGGACTCCGAGCCGCTGCGCATCATGATGTTGTCGTCGGTGATGTCGTAGGCGCCCTCGACAGCGTATTGACTGGATCGGCGCCGAGCGCGCCACCGCACCCACGGCGAGTACAGCATCGACAGCAGGCCACCCGCGACCATCGCCAAGCACAGCGGCGAGATCTGATCGCCCCACCCGAACCCCTGCGAGACGGCGAAACCGATCGCCCCGACCGCCGCCAGCACCGCGCCGATATAACCGTACCTGCGCAGCCGAACGCTGCTGAGCGCGGCCGCCACGCGGCCTGGGTAGGCGGGATCGGCTGGGACGTCAAAACGGATGTGCACGCCAGAACGATAGTGCCCCACCCGCCCCGGCAGTGCCTGACTCGCGCCCCGCCGGCCGGTGAGTAGGTCACTGGTCCGGCCCCCGGGCGGCGCTGTGGACACCACAGCCTGGCTTGGCGGTCTCCGGGCCCCCGCGGTCAGTCGTCGATCGCCTGGTAGACAGCGGTCCAGAAGTCGAGCCACGTCGGCAGCCTCTGGTCGCCCGCGTGCGCCCGCTGCATGATGAAGATCGTCGTCATGTCCTCGGCGGGATCGTTGTACCAGGCGGTGCCGTAGAAACCGGGCCATCCGTAGCTCCCGACCGAGGGGCCGAGGTGCGTACGGCGGGTGCGGACCGACATCCCGAAACCCCAGCCCATGGTGTCGAAGTACCCCGGCCAGAACCCGGAGACCGCCTTCTGCGCCGCGGTCAGGTGGTCGCTGGTCATCAGGGTCACCGATGGCCGCGAGAGCACCCGCTCGCCGTGGTGGGTGCCGCCCGCGAGCAGAGCCGAGGCGAAGGCGAGGTAGTCGTCGGCGGTCGAGACGAGCCCGCCGCCACCTCCTTCGAACGCCGGCGGCCGGCTCCACTGCCCGTCGGGGCCGTCTTCGACGACCGGCTCACCAGTGGCGGCATTGTCGCGCTCGTACGCCGTCGCCAACCGGCCGATGCTCTCGCCGCCCACGCTGAAGGCGGTGTCCTTCATCCCGAGCGGATCGCAGATCCGCTCGCGCAGGGCATCCCCGAAGGACATGCCGGTGGCCCGGGCGATGAGCACGCCCGTCACGTCGGCGGCGGTGTCGTACATCCAGCGCTCACCTGGCTGATGGACGAGAGGGAGCGTGCCGAGCCGGCGGATCCACTCGTCGGGCGGCGGCTCGCCGGGTGTGTTCAGCGCGTCGGCGATCGGGACCGTTCCCGGCTCGGCAGGGACCATGCCGGTGCCGAGGGTGAAGGTCAGCAGATCCCGCAGCGTTATCGCGCGATTCGCCGGCACGGTGTCGTCCAGTGGCCCGTTGGGATCGGCGAGCACGGTCATGTCCGCCAGCTCCGGGAGGAGGTCGTCGACCTGGTCATCGAGGCGGAGGGTGCAGTCCTCGACGAGCGTCATCGCACACGCGGCGACGACCGGCTTCGTCATCGAGGCCATGCGACAGATCGTGTCGCCTGCCGGCCGGACGCCGATAACGGCGTCACGCCGCGTAACGTTCGCGCCGCCGATAGGCGTGCACCGCCGCCGAGGTTTCGCGGCGGCCTGGCGCACGTGACGATGTTGGTGGTGTCTCGGCGTACGTTCCACGACATCGCCGCCAAGCTGCGCCCGTATCAGCTTGTGACGTAGCGAGGGCTGCCCGTCTCCGATACCGTACCCCGGTCCCACTTCCGCCCTTCGATGTACGGGGGATACATGAGAATGCGTGCGGTAAGGCGCGCTGGCGTAAGTTCACTGGCGCTATTCGCATCCGCCACCCTGCTCGCCACCAGCCCGGCGTATGCAGAGCCTGGTGGCGCCGACCTGGAGCTGACTACCTCGGCCACTTCCGTGACCGCAGGCGACTCGGTCAGGGAACTGACCACCACCGTGGTTAACAAGGGCCCGGCTGACGGCTCGTACTGGACCCTTGAGTACGACCTCAGCGGCCTGGACGACAGCAAGGTCACGGTCGGGGCATCGCAGCAGCTCGGCTGCGAGCGCAGCGGCGAGAAGCTGCTGTGCCGGGAGGAGCCCGGGCTTGCTGTCGGGAACAGCTTCCTGCAGAAGACCCCGTTCGCGCTGACGCCTGTGGTGGGCAAGACGGGCGCCGCCGGATCCTTCACCGTCACCGCGGTGTCGGATTCCGACCCCGACCAGGCCAACAACTCGGCGACCGTCACGGTCGACGTGCCGGCCAAGGGCGTCGATCTGGTGGCCGTGGCCGAGGACGTGTACCAGGTGACCGACGACGGGGAGTTGACCGACAAGCCGGTAGCGCCGGGCGGCAGCAGCTTCGTCCTCGGCGCCGTCGGCAATGTCGGGGACACCATCGCCAAGGGCCTCAAGGTCTCCGTCGCGCTGCCCGAGCACGTGACCTTCGCCGAGGCGGAGCCGGGCTGCACCTACGGCACGGGCAATCGCACAGTCACGTGCGACTACGAGGACGTCACGCTGGTGCCGATCGACCAGGACAGCGGTAAGGACGACGACATCCTCTCGGTCGTGGGCATCGTCTTCCCGGTGACCGTGGCCAAGGACGCTCCCGGACCGGTGGTGCTGAAGGGCGGAAAGCTCACCGGTGTCGCCCTAGCCACCCAGACCGAGGTCAGCCCCGCCTCAGTGGCTCGCAGCACGAACGGCAAGCTGCCCAAGGGCCTCAAGGCCCAGTCGGCGATCAACGTCAGGGACGCCAACCCGGCCGACAACACTGCCGAGTTTCGGGTCCACGTCGGCGCTGCGGGCGGCAGCGGCTCGGACGGTGACGGCTCGGGCGGCTCGGGCGGCGGCCTGCCGGTGACCGGCGTCCAGGCCGGGCTGATCGGTGGCATCGGCGCGGGCGTCGTGGCGCTCGGCGCGGTGCTCTTCCTCGTCACCCGCCGACGCCGGCTCGTCCTGACGGCCCCCGATGACGAAGTACCGAACGCCTGACGGCCGTCTGCCGTCTGGATGAGAACCCATTGAGGGGTGGGGTGGCTGAGACCGCCCCACCCCTTCACGGCAAACGGCGATGCCCGTGCGGTCTTGTCGTCGACCACGACGGTGGACGCCGGTGTCCAGGTGCGTGGCTCGGTATCAGGCCCAGGTGCCGGCGGTGTTGACCGCGGCGGGCGTTGCGTCGCGGCGTACGGCGTGCCGGGTGGCGATCAGCAGGACCAGGAGGCCGGCGAAGCTGAGCGCGGCGCCGTCCCACAGCGTGGAGGTGTAGCCGAGTCCGGCGGTGATGGTCACGCCGCCGATCCAGGCGCCGAGGGCGTTACCGACGTTGAAGGCGGCGATGTTCGCGCCGGAGGCCAGCGTGGGCGCCTGCCCGGCGTACTGCATGATCCGCATCTGCAGGCCGGGCACGGTGGCGAAGCCGAACGCGCCCATGAGCGCCAGCGAGACGACGGTCATGATCTGGCTCGGCGCGGTGACGGCGAAGATGACCAGGACCGTGGTCAGTGCGGCGAGGACGGCGGTGAGCGTCGCGGGCACCGACCGGTCGGCGGCCTTGCCGCCGAGGGTGTTGCCGGCGAACAGGCCGACGCCGAACAGGACCAGCAGCCACGGGACGGTGGCGGCGGCGAAGCCGCTGACCTCGGTCAGGGTGTATGCGATGTAGGTGAACGCGCCGAACATGCCTCCGAAGCCGAGGACCGTGATCAGGAGCGAGAACCACACCTGTGGGTGGGCGAAGGCCTTGACTTCGTGGCGTAGCCCGCCGGTGCTGGCGGTGGCGGTCTGTGACGGGACCAGGGCGGCCATGCCGACCAGGGCGACGACGCCGATGGCGGTGATCGCCCAGAACGTGGATCGCCAGCCCAGTTGCTGGCCGAGGAACGTGCCGAACGGGACGCCGAGCACGTTGGCGGCGGTGAGCCCGGTGAACATCATGGCGATGGCGGCTGCCTGACGGGACGGTGCGACGAGGCTCGCCGCGACGACCGAGCCGATGCCGAAGAAGGCGCCGTGGCTCAGGGCTGCGAGGATGCGGCCGACCATCATCAGTTCGTACGTCCCGGCCAGCGCCGAGGCCAGGTTTCCGGCGACGAACAGGAGCATCAGCCCCGTCAGGACGTGCTTGCGGTTGAACCGGGTGACGGCGGCGGTCAGGCCGATCGCACCGACGGCGACGGACAGGGCGTAGCCGGAGATCAGCCACCCGGCGGCGGATTCGGTGACGGCGAAGTCGGTGGCGACCTCGGGCAGCAGGCCCATGATCACGAATTCGGTGAGGCCGATACCGAACCCACCGATCGCAAGAGCGAGCAGGCACAGTGGCAGCTTCTTCGGTTCAGCAGACATCAGTTCTCCCGTTGCGGACATGTAGCGCGCCTGCAACTACCGGCGTGCGCAACAGAGATACTTGCGCACGCCGCCTATCGGCGCAAGCGTGCCACTGGTCACATAGCTGGCGACTGCAACAATCGGCGTACGCGGCTAGAATTGCGGCGACAGCGCTGGGACCCGATCCGGACGGTCGGCGACAAACGGTGACAGCAAGGAGTACAGGACGTGGGCATCCGCGACGACGCGGTCGAGATCCGCGCCCAGGGCTGGCGGACCCTCGCGGCCCTGCACGGCCTCATCGACACCGCCCTGGAGAAGGCCCTGCTGGCCGAGCACCACCTCTCGGTCGTGGAATACACCGTGCTCGACGCCTTGTCGCGCCAGGACGGCTGGCACATGCGCATGCAGCAACTCGCCCGCGCCGCCGCCCTCTCCGGCAGCGCCACCACCCGGCTGGTCAACCGGCTGGAGGACCGTGGCCTGCTCACCCGCATCCTGTGCCAGGACGACCGCCGCGGTATCTACACCGAACTCACCGAGCAGGGCTCGGCCCTGCTCAACCAGGCGCGCCCGACGCACGACGAGGTTCTCGCCAACACGCTGGCACAGGCCGAGAACCTTCCGGAGCTCGCACCGCTGGTGGACGCGCTGCACCAGCTACCGGCACAGACGTCGCAAGCCCCCGCCTGACGGGGAGGATGTACGACAGGGGCCTGCCTCGGTAACGGCTTTGTCAGCGGCGGATCCGCGCGCACGTTTCTCGGTTCGGTCAGCCGTCCAGGGCGAGGTCTGCCACCTCGGCGGCGGATCCCCAGGACAGGGTGACCCCCGCCCCGCCGTGGCCGTACGCGTGCACCAGCCGGCTGCCGGGTGGGCCCGCCGGGTCCGGATCCACCTCGACCCGGGGGCCGCCGTGCCGGGCCGGCCGCAGCCCGATCCGCTCGCCGAGCACCGGCGCGTCGGCCAGCGCCGGCACCAGCGCGACGCAGCGGCGCCGGATCGCCGCCGCCGTGTCCGGGTCGGGCGCGGTGTGCCCGACCCCCGGCTGGTATGTGCCGCCGAGCACCACGTCGTGCCGGCGCGGGTGCACGTACGTGATCCCGGCCGGGTCGTCCTCGTCTCGCACCGAGACCGTCAGGCCCGGGTTCGCCACCAGCACCAGATGCCCGCGCACCGGGTGCACGGCCGGGTCGGCGGCGAGCTGGCCGGCGGCCAGCCCCGTCGCGTTGACCACCGTCGGCGCGGTCTCGAACGCGTCGGCGAGCCGTCGCACCCGGCGGCGCAGCACCCGCCCGCCGCCGGCTTCCAGCCGCTGCCGTAGCCAGGCCAGGTACAGGCTCATCTCGACCGTCGGCGCCGTGAACCGCAGCAGCGCCGTGTACGGCGGCCGCACCGCCTCGGCCACCAGATCCCCGCACGCCTCCGCCCACCACGGCGGACTGGCGTACGGCTGGCGCAGCAGCATCCGGGTCGGCCGGTTGACCACCCCCGGCGCGCCGTCCGCCGCCTGGCGGCCCAGCTCCGTATGCGTCTCCCGCGCCCAGCGCAGCACCCGCGGGTCCTGGTCGGTGTGGCTCGGATACCAGACCGCGGCGGCCACCGTGGACACCGTGTCCGCCGGGTCGTCGGCGGCCAGCACGGTCACCCGCGCCCCCCGCTGCTGGAGGGTGACCGCCGCCGTCATCCCGATGACCCCGCCCCCGACCACCACCACGTCCGTTGCCGCCATCATCGTCCGCTCCCGTCGCTCGTGCCGTTGGCCTCGGATCGTCACCGTTCCGACGGGCCGCCGTCCAAGACGGATCGGGTAGCCGGCGATAAGCGCCGCTTATGATCGGCCCATGTTCGACTCGCCGGCCCTGGACGTCTGGTCGGACCTGCGGCGGCTGCGTTACTTCGCGGTGCTCGCCGAGGAGCTGCACTTCACCCGGGCCGCCGCCCGGCTGCACATCGCACAGCCCGCGCTCAGCCAGCAGATCCGCGCCCTGGAACGCCAACTCGGCGTGTCGCTGGTACACCGCACCAGCCGGGGCTGCACGCTAACCGAGGTGGGGGCGCGGATCGCCGGCGAGGCAGCCCGGCTGCTCGTGGAGGTGGACGCGGGCACGGCCCGCATCCGAGACCTGGTACGCGGGCGGGGCGGCCGGCTCCGGCTGGCGTACACCCGGTCGGCGCGGGGCGGCCGGGTCGACGCATTGGTCGCCCGGTTCCGGGCTGCCCACCCGGACGTCGAGGTGGTCCCGGAGACGGCCTGGACGGCGCCGAACGTGGCCGGCCTGCTCGCCGGCCGGCTCGACGCGGCGTTCGTCCGCCCGCCGGTCGACGAGCCCGCGCTGGCCTGCCGGACCGTCGACACCGAGGAACTGCTGCTTGCCCTGCCTGCGGGTTACACTCTCGCCGCCGGTCGCCGTCGGATCAGCCGGGCCGAGGTGGTCGACCTGCCGGCCGTGATGTGGCCGCGCGAAAACGGCCCCGGCATGTTCGACCGCACGATCGCCCAGGTCTGGCCGCACGGCGGCTTCAACCTTGTCCGACAGGAGCCGGACGACGAGCAACTACTGCGGGCGGTGGCGCAGGGAGACGTGGTCGCGGCCGTCCCGGCCGGCCGCGCCCGCGCGCTGCGGCTGCGCGATGTACGGCTGCGCCGGTTCACCGCCCCGACGCCCACCGTGGACGTGGCTCTGTGCTGGCCCCGCGACAGCACGAACCCGGCCCTGCGCCGCTTCCTCGCCCTGCTCGACTGAGGCCGGCGAGACGACGGTAGACGTCACGGTCGCTGGAGAAGCAGATGTCGGGTGCCGTGACGCCGCAGCCGACCGTTGACGCCTAGCCTGTTGAAAATTGCCAGGCGCTGCGGTGGAATAGTCGAAATGTTTCACCATCGATCTTCGCGGATGAAGGTGGCGCCATGCCAGTCCACCCACCGTTCGGCGAGGTGACCTCCCACAACAGTTGTCGTTGTTGTTCCACACCCCTCACGGAGGCAGCGCATGTCAACTCATCGGCACGAGGTCGACCGTCGTACCCTGCTCAAGGCAGGTCTGGGTACTGGAATCGCGGCGATCGTCGGCACTGACCTGTTCGTGGCGGCACCAGCGGGCGCCGCGCCCAGCGCCATGTTCCCCTGGATCATTGACTGCGACACATGGGGCGCGCGCCCGCCAAGGGGAGCGATTCAGATCACCGGCAACACCACCAACAAGATCATCCTGCATCACATGGCGTTCCCGAACGTCACGGACTACTCGCGCGACCACGCGATGCAACTGGCGCGGGACTGCCAGGACCTGCACATGGACGGCAACGGCTGGGTGGACACCGGACAGCACTTCACGGTCAGCCGTGGCGGCTACGTGCTGGAAGGTCGCCGCCGCAGCCTGGAGACGCTCGACGCGGGCGCGCACCAGGTCAGCGCCGCACACTGCCCGGGCGAGAACGGGAACGCGATCGGGATCGAGAACGAGGGCACCTACATCACCGAGACGCCGCCGGACGCACTGCTCGACGCGCTGGTGAGGTTGTGCACCGCCGTGTGCCAGCAGTTCCGGCTGCAGCCATGGGACATCTTCGGCCACTGGGACTTCTACCCCACCCAGTGCCCGGGCATCGCCTTCTACCGATTGTTCCCGATGGTGCGCTCGCGCGTCGCGGCCGCACTCGGCACACCAGAGTCGGACATCCCCGCGCGCCGCTGGCCCGACATCTGGCGTTTCGTTGACGGCCCGGTTGTGCAGGTCGCGCAGTACCTGCTCGCGGATCTCGGGTACCCGCTGACTCCGAACGGCAACTTCGGCTATGACATGAATCCCGTCGTGGCCGACTTCCAAGCCAGCCACGGGATTCCGGTTGACCCGGACGCGACCTTCGACGCGGCCACCTGGGAAGCGCTTGTGCCGACACTCGAGAAGGACGCCAGCGGTCTTCCCGTCAACGCGGTGCAGTTCCTGCTCGGCCGCAAGGGGTACGACGACGTCACGTTGACCGGCGACTTCGACCACAACACCATGAAGGCGGTCCAAGACATGCAGCGCCTGCACGGCCTGGTACCCAATGGGAAGGTCGACGTGGACACCTGGTGCGCGATTGTCGGCGGCACAGTTCGTTCGGCCTTCCAGCACTGAACGCCGCGAACTCAACCGGCCGCCCTGTAGCTAACCTTCTTGACGATATATCGACGTGTAGCTAAGTTTCAGTCATTCGGACTGAGAGGTCGTCGTCCATGAAGGCTCGACTCGGCACCGCGTTCGTTCTGCTGGCCGCTCTGGCGACCACCGTCCTGCCACTCCCCGTCCAGGCCTCCGCCGCGCCTGTGGACCCGCCCACCGCCGCCGAGCACGGCTGGGTCACCTCGACCTTGCGGCACATGAGCCTGGAGCAGAAGGTCGGCCAGCTCTTTTCCACCTACGTCTACGGCGCTGACGCCGCCGAGCCCACGGCCGCCGACCGGGCCGCCAACCGGACCGCGTTCGGCGTCGAGACGCCGGCCGAGGTCATCGACCGGTTCCACCTCGGCGGCGTCATCCTCTTCTCCTGGTCGCACAACCTGGACAGCCCCCGGCAGATCGCAACGCTGTCCAACGGGCTCCAGCGCGCCGCCCTCGGTGACGGCGCCAAGGGTCGGGTGCCGCTGCTCATCTCCACGGATCAGGAACAGGGCGTGGTGCTGCGGATGCCGGCCCCCGCCGCGCAGTTCCCCGGGGCGATGGCCCTGGGCGCCGGGCGGTCGCCGGAGGCCGCGTACACGGCGGCGGAGATCACCGGACGGGAGCTGCGGGCGGTCGGCGTCCGCCAGCCGTACGCGCCGATCGCCGACGTCAACATCAACCCGGCCAACCCGGTGATCGGCGTACGGTCCTTCGGCGCCGACCCCGCCCTGGTGGCCGAGCTGACCGCCGCACAGGTCGGCGGGTTCCAGGACGGCGCTGGCGTGACCGCGGTAGCGAAGCATTTCCCCGGCCACGGCGACACGTCGGACGACAGCCACACCGGCCTGCCGGTGATCGACCACAGCCGGGCGGAGTGGGACCGGATCGACGCGCCGCCGTTCCGGCAGGCGATCGCCGCGGGCGTCGAGTCGATCATGACCGCCCACATCGTGGTGCCCGCGCTCGACCCGTCCGGCGACCCCGCGACATTGTCGCCGGCGGTTCTCACCGGCGTGCTGCGCGGTGAACTGGGCTTCCGGGGAGTCATCGTCACCGACGCGCTGAACATGGCCGCCGTGCGCAAGAAGTACGGCGATGACCGGGTACCCGTGTTGGCGCTCAAGGCCGGCGCCGACCAACTCCTGATGCCGCCGGACCTCCAGCTGGCGCGGTATGCGGTGCTGCGGGCCGTCGCCACCGGCGAGCTCACCGAGCGGCGCATCGACGAGTCGGTCCGGCGCATCCTCGCCATGAAATACCGGCAAGGGCTGGCCGGGTCGCCGCTGGTCGATGTCGACGAGGCGGTACGGACGGTCGGCGCGCCCCAGCACATCGCCGCCGTCGCCCGGGTGACCGACGCGACCCTCACCGCGGTCCGTAACGACGCCGGGCTGCTGCCGCTGGCCCACGCGAACCGGTCGGTGCTGGTCACCGGTTGGAACAGTGCCGCCTTCGCTCCCATCGCGACGGTCGCCGGCGGGTTCACCGCCCGCGGTGCCCGAGCCACCGCCCAGCCCGCGACCCTGCCGTCGGACGCGCAGATCGCTGCGGCGGCCGCCCAGGCGGCGAACCACGATCTCACCGTCGTGCTGGTGAACAAGGCGTGGGACAACGTCGTCACAGACCCACGTGGCACCCAGCGGCGCCTCGTCGCGGCGCTGGTCGACACCGGGAAGCCCGTGGTGGTGGCGGCGGTCCGGGATCCGTACGACATCGCGTACCTGCCGGGTGTGACCACCTACGTGGCGACCTACTCATACACCGTGGCGGCGATGGACGCCCTCGTCCGCGCGCTGCACGGCGAACTGTCCCCGAGCGGGCGGCTGCCCGTCACGATCCCCACGTCCGAGGGCGTGGGCACCGTGCTCTACCCCTATGGCCACGGCCTGACCTGGTAGGAGGCGACGCATGCAGCGTAGGAATGTCCGCACCGGTGCGGTCGGTGTGGGAGCGCTCGGCGCTGGCGCGGGGAGGAGATCCGCAAACCTGTGCCCCCGCCCGCTGCTCCGCACGGTTTCGCTCGGCCTGACCATGGCCCTCCTGGGCGCGGCGATGCCAGCCGCCGGGGCGCCCGCCGCCGCCGTGCCGCCCCCGGCCGGGTCCGGACCGCCGGCCGTCACCCCCGCCGACATCCAGTTCCGTGCGGACACGCTGCGGCGCGGCAGTGCCCGCGAGGTTGGCCTGCTCCCCGACCACGTGGATCGCCTCCCCGCCGACCTGGCGGCATATCTGCAGCCGACCCCGGACCACCCCGGTTATCCCGCGTACACAGGTGCCGTGGTCCTGGCGGCCAAGGACGGCGTGATCGTGCAACACGCCGCCGTGGGAGCGGCGGTCAAGTACGCCGCCGTCGGGCCGCCTCCCGAGCTGGTCGGGGTGGAGCTTCCCGCTGACCAGCAGATCCCGACGCGGCCCGACACGATCTTCGACATGGCATCGGTGTCGAAGCTGTTCACCACGATCGTCACCATGCAGCAGGTCGAGCGGGGGCGGGTGGACCTGGACGCACCAGTGGCCAGCTACGTCCCGGAGTTCGCGGCCGGCGGCAAGGCGGCGGTCACCGTACGCATGCTGCTCACCCACACCTCAGGTCTGCCCGCATTCACGGCGCTGTGGAGCAGGTACCCGACGCCGGCCGAGCGGTTCGCCGCCGCGCTCGCCACGCCGCTCACGGCACCGCCCGGCACCCGGTACGTCTACTCCGACCTCGGCCTGATCGCGCTCGGCGTACTGCTGGAACGGGTGACCGGCCGGCCGTTGGCCGAGTTGGTCCGCGACGGAGTCACCGCGCCGCTCGGCATGACCGACACCGGCTACAACCCGGGACCGGAGCGGCGGTCGCGGATCGCCGCGACCGAGTACCAGCCGCACGCCGGGCGCGGCATGGTCTGGGGCGAGGTGCACGACGAGAACGCCTGGTCGCTCGGCGGCGTGGCCGGGCACGCGGGGATCTTCTCCACCGCCGCGGACCTGGCCGTCCTCTGCCAGGCACTACTCAACGGCGGCGATTATCGCGGGCAGCGGATTCTGCGGGAAGACACCGTGCGAGCGATGCTGGTCAACTACAACGCATCGTTGGAGTCCGCCTATCCGGAAAGCGACCGTGGGCTCGGCTTCGAGCTCAACAAGCACTGGTACATGATGGGGCTCTCCTCCCCCGTGGCGTTCGGGCACACCGGCTTCACCGGCACGTCCATCGTCATCGATCCACTCTCCCACTCGTTCGTCATCCTGCTCAGCAACCGGGTGCACCCCGATCGCGGCTGGGGCAGCAACAACGTCGCCCGGCGCGTGGTCGCACGCGACCTCGCCGAGGCGATGCCGGTGCGCCCCCGGTCGCGCGAGGCCTGGCGGGCCGACCCGCGCGACCTCGCGACGAGCACGCTCACCGCTCCGCTGCGCCGGGCGGCGCGAAGCGGGACGGCGAGCTTCCTACTCTGGTACGACACCGAGCCCCGTTACGACAACGCCCGGTTCGAGGTCTCCACCGACGGAGGGCACACCTGGACTCCGGGGCGGATGCTGCTGCACAACGGGGGCCGAAGGTGGACCAGCGACGGCACGGTAACCGGCTACGGCGGCCGGGCCTGGTGGCAGGTCACGGTCGAGCTGCCCGACCAGGCGACCCACCTGCGGTGGATCAGCACCACCGACGGCTCCGGCCAGGGCCGCGGGGTCTACGTCGACCAGATCGCCGCGACTGACCGGGACGGAGTGCTCTTCCAAGGCGAGGGCGGCGACGACTCCCGACTCATCGCTGACGGATGGTCACCCGTCCGTGACTGACCTGGCGGAGGCCTCTTATCGCCATCGGGGTATGGACCCGGTTCCACCAGCGGATCGATGGTGTTCGTGGAACGATAGCGGGCGTGGCAACTGCGAAAACTGCTAAGCCTGCTATCTCGCCGCTGGCTGGCGAGCCGATCAAGCGTGCCGATGCCGAGCGGCTCGCGGGAGTGCTGAAGGCATTCGCCGACCCGGCCCGACTGCGGCTGCTCAGCCTGATCCAGTCCGCCCCGGAGGGCGAGGCGTCCGTAAGTGACCTCACCGCGCCGCTCGGTCTCTCCCAGCCGACCGTGAGTCATCACCTTCGGATCCTCACCGAGGCCGGCCTACTCGAACGCGAGAAACGCGGCGTCTGGGCGTACTACCGCGTGGTGCCGTCCGCGATCGCGGCGATAGCCGACCTGTTGACCCCACCCCGCAAGCGGCCGACGAAGAGGACTCGCTGAGCGGCGCTGCCGAGGACCGCGCTGTCGCAGCGGGCGGGCAGGATGATGCGGTGCGCATCATCCCTCGCTTCGTGGCGTCCTTCCGCGTGCCGGCGAACGCTCCTCGCGTACCCGGTTCCTCCCGCACGGCGGACACACCTGCCCTTCAACGGTGGCCGCATCGCCGGCTCGTGGTGATCCGGCAGGACGACGAACTGTTGGCGTACGACCTGGACCGGCTCGTCGCCGGTGACGGCGCTCCCGCCGCCCGGTTTCCGGCGCCCTGGCCGCGTGGGGCGGGCGGGATCGATGCGGTGAGTCCCACCCTCGACCTGGCGGTCTTCAGCGGTCAGCGTGCGCTGCACGCGGTCGACGCCGCCGGCGCACCGCGCTGGCGGGTGCGGCACGCGTGCTGGAGCTCCTGCTCGTCCTTTCACGACTCCTACGCCGAGTACGCGGGCAGCGAGGAGCACCGCCATCCCGATCATGGTTCGTGCTGGATCAGTGCGGACGGCTCCACGGTGTGGGCCCACGTACCCACCCCGCTGCCGGACGACGTCGAGCCGGAGTTCGACGAGGAGTGGCTCGTGCTCGACGCCGTCGACGGTCGCATCCTGGGGCGGGCCTCGACCGGCACCGCGACCGCCGGCTCCCACCACATCGCCCACCCGGAGCCGGGCCAGATGGGCCTGAGCGTCGGCGAAGGCCAGGATGGCTCGCCGCTGCGGTGGGGCCGGTGGGACGGCGCTCGACTCACGGTCACCCGCATCGGTGACGATGATCGCTGCCTCGTCGATGTCAGCCCCTGTGGGACGCGGCTCCTCACGATCGCTCACTGGGGAAGGGAGCCGGCAATCCATCGCCTTCCCGATGGCGCGGTGACGCACGAGGTCGCCGACTACCAGCTTTCCCCGCATCTTGAGGCGCTGTCGGACGCCGAGGAGGAGCCCTTCTGGGGCTACCAGTGCGGCTTCGTCGACGAGCGCACGGTTGTCGCGAGCACCATAGCGGGGAACGGGCATACGCGGCACTGGCTGATCGACACGGCGCGGGGGGACGTGCTCGGCCAGGTGGAGTACCCGATGCCCGTTTCGGAGGACCCAATGGCGCTCGGCGACGGCACCTGGCTCACCTGCGGCGAGGACCCGTTTCAGCTCCTGCTGTGGAGTCCTCAGTGAACTCCCGGCATTGATACACCCCCTAACCGGCTGGCTGATCAAGCACTGCCTTCTCGCCGGCCCGGACGGCGAACGGCAGCATGTTCCCCGGGGGCGGCAGTGGGCAGATGAAGGCGTCGGAGAACGCACACGGCGGCAGGGTGACCCGGTTGAAGTCCAGCGCCACCGGCCCTGCCACCGTCGGCAGGGGCAGCAACAGAAACCGGGCCGCGCCGTAGCTCTCGCGTCCACTGGTGGCGTCCCGGAACGTGATGTGTGCTTCGCCCTCGTGACCGGTGTACAGCGCGACCAGTTCGGCCTGCTGGCCGTCGATCGTGAAGGTGAACGTGCCGACGACCGGGTAGTCCACCAGCCGGTCGGAGTGGCTGTGTTCGGTGCGCAGCGTCTGGTCGGCGTCGGCCGGGGTGAACTCGGCGGTTACCACCCAGGCGGGGTCGGGGGCGAACGCGTCGATGCCGGCGAACCGGCGAACCGCCGGCGCGTGCGGGTCGTAGGTCCGTACCGCCAGGTCGGCGCCGCGGCGGATGATCTTCAGTTCGACATCGCCGACCATGAGTCGCTGGTCGGGCCGCAGGAGGCCCTCGGCGGTCGGTACGCCGCCGACGAGCAGGCCTTCGGCGCCGGACACCCGCACGTCGGTTCCGTCGGCCCACCAGGTGCCAGGTATCCCGTCGATCTGGGTGCGCCCCACCAGCCAGTGCGTGCCGGTCAGCGTGAGGTCCCCGCCCGGCGCCGACACGGCCGCCTCACGGGCGGCGCGCCAGGTCCGCCACTGATCAACAAAGGTCACGGTTCCTCCAGCAGGTCGAGCGGCAGTTGCGGGATGGCCGCCAGCAGGGCACGGGTGTACTCGTCGGCGGGGTTGGTCAGCACGTCCGCGGTCGGGCCGCGCTCGACGACGCGGCCGTGGCGCATGACGAGCACCTCCTGGCACAGCTGGCTGACGATCGCCAGGTCATGCGAGACCAGCACGAGCGTGAGCCCGAGCCGGTCAACGAGATCCTTGAGCAGGTCGATGATCTGCAGCCGGACCGAGACGTCGAGGGCGCTGACGGGTTCGTCGGCGAGCAGGATCCGCGGGGCCGGTGCGAGCGCCCGCGCGATGGCGATGCGCTGGCGCTGACCGCCGGAGAACTCGTGCGGGTAGCGCCGTCCGTCTTCCGGGCGCAGACCTACCGCGGTGAGCACCTCGGCGACGCGCTCGGCGCGGGCTGACCGGTCCGTACCGATGCGCAGCGAGCGCAGCGGCTCGGCGACGATCGACGCGACCGACATGCGGGGGTTCAACGACGACCGGGGGTCCTGGAAGACGACCTGGACCTGCCGGCGGAACGCGCGGTGTCGGCCCCGGTCGAGGGGCTCGCCGGCGAAGCGGATCTCGCCCGAGGTCGGGCGGTCCACGCCGAGCAGCTGCCGCAGCAGGGTCGACTTCCCGGCGCCCGACTCGCCGACGATCCCGAGGCTGGTGCCCGGCCGCACGGTGATGTCCACCCCGTCGAGCGCCGGGCGGGTGCGGCCCGGGAACCATCGGGTGAGCTGATGCCCGGTGAGAATCGGATCGCTCATCGGTCCTCCCTGCGCACGTCGGGGCGGGCCAGCCGGGTCACCCTGGCGGCGCTCGCGACGAGCTGCCGGGCGTAGCCGGAGCGAGGCCGGTGCAGCACGTCGTCGACCGGGCCGGATTCGACCAACTGGCCCGTGCGCATGACCAGGAGACGGCGGGCCAGTCCGGCGACGACCGGCAGGTCGTGGCTGATGAACAGCAGCCCCACCCCGGTCTCCTCGATCAGCTCGTCGAGCAGGGTGAGGATCTGCGCCTGCACGGTCACGTCCAGCGCGGTCGTCGGCTCGTCGGCGATGAGCAGCCGGGGCCGGCAGGCGAGAGCCATCGCCAGGGCCACCCGTTGTCGTTGGCCGCCGGAAAGCTCGTGCGGCAGGGCCCGTACCAGCCGGGCCGGGTCAGGCAGGTGCACCCGGCCGCACCAGTCGATTGCGCGGCGCTCGGCGTCGCTGCGGTTGAGGCCCTGGTGCAGCCGCAGCGGGCCGGCGATCTGGCGGCCGACCGGCATCAGCGGGTCCAGGGCGGTCAGGGGCTCCTGAAACACGATGCTGACGGTGCGGCCACGGACCCGACGCCACTGCCGGTCCGGCGCGCCGAGGAGGTCCTCGCCGTCGATGAGGACGCGGCCGCTCGTACGCATGCCCGGCGGTAGCAGTCCCAGCAGCGCCAGCGCGGTCAGCGATTTGCCCGAGCCGGATTCGCCGATGAGGCCGACCCGGTCGCGGGCGGCGAGGCCGAACGAGACGTCGCGAACGAGCGCCTGCCCGTCGAGCGTGATGGTCAGCCCGGTGGTCTCCAGGATGGTCATCGGTGCGCTGCCTGCCTTTCCTGCCGTAGCTGCGGGTCGAGGACTTCCCGCAGGCCGTCACCGAGCAGGTTGACCCCGACGACGGTGACGGCGACGGCGAGGCCGGGCAGCAGGACGTTCCACGGGGCGACGCTCACCGTCGACTGCGCCTCCTGGAGCATGCGGCCCCACGACGGCGCGGGCGGCGGGGTGCCGAGCCCCAGGTACGACAGCGACGCCTCGGCGATGACCGCGACGCCGAAGGCGAGGGTGGCCTGCACCAGCAGGGTGTGCCAGATGTTGGGCAGGACGTGCCGGACCAGGATCATCAGTGGTCCCGTGCCGCAGGTACGCGCCGCGAGGACGTAGTCCTGGGTGAACACACGGCTCGCCGAGATCCGGGTCAGCCGGGCCACCTCGGCGGAGACGCCGATGCCGATCGCGCTGATCGCGACTGCGGCCGACGCGCCGTACACGGTGACCAGCAGCATCGCCAGCAGCAGGGTCGGGAAGGCGATCACGATGTCGATCACTCCGACGACGGTGTTCTCGAGGAACCGGCCGGCGGCCGCCGCGAGCAGGCCCAACGGGATGCCGATGATGAACGCGACCGCGATTGAGGCCAGCCCGATCCACACCGCGGTACGCGCGCCGAGCATCAGCTGGGTGAACTGGTCGCGGCCCAGGCGATCGGTGCCCGCCCAGTGCCGTGCGGACGGGTCTGCCAGCCGGGCCGCCGGGTCGGTGTGGTCCAGCCCGTACGGGGACCAGACCAGCGACACCAGCGCCAGGGCGAGAACCGCCAGCAGCAGCGCCGAGCCGAGCACGAACGACGGCGAGCGCCAACCTCGGCGTGGCCGGGCGGGGGTGTCGGGCGCCGCGATCGTTTCGACCGCTTCGACCAGAGGTGTGCTCATGCCGAACCTCGCAGTCTCGGGTCGACCAGCCGCTGCGCGACGTCGACGACGAGTCCCACCACCAGCACGGTCGCCGTCATGAGGAAGACCGTGCCCTGCACGATCGGCAGATCGCGGGCCTTCACGCTGGTCAACAGCAGCGAGCCCAGGCCGGGCAGGGCGAAGACGCTCTCGATGACCACGGTGCCCAGCAGTGAGCTGGCCAGCAGGATGCCGAGGATCTGGACCACGGTTGCGGCGCCGTTGCGTGGTCCGTGCCGCCACAGCGCCCGCGGCAGGCTGTACCCGAGGGAGCGGGCGGTGCGCACGTACTCCTGGCTCAGCACATCGAGCGTCGCCGAGCGTACGTAGCGCACCAGCACCGACCCTTGGGCGATGGTCAGCGTCGCCACCGGCAGGACCAGTGACTGGAGCGCGGCTTGCGGGTCCTGCCAGCCGGTGCGGGGAAACCCGCCCGGCGGCAGCGCCCGCCACCGCACCGCGACCAGCCAGACCACCACGATCCCGACCCAGAAGATGGGCAGCGCGATGCCCACCTGCGCCAGCGTCGACACCGCCACCCCGAGCAGACCTCGCCGCCGTATCGCCGCGAACACCCCGATCGGTACGGCCACGACGATCGACAGGACGAACGCGCTCAGCGCCAGTGGCACGGTGACCGGGAGCCGGCCGGCGATCTGATCGAGCACCGGCATCTGGGTGAACAGGCTGTCCCCGAGGTTCCCGGCGACCAGGTCGCCCAACCAGTGGCCGTACTGTGCCAGCACCGGCCGGTCGGTGCCGAGCTGGTGCCGGATCGCATCGATCTGGTCCGGGGAGGACCCGACCGCCAGCAGCGTGACGGCCGGGTCGCCCGGTAGGACCCGGAGCAGGAAGAACACCGCCGAGCCCGCGACGAACAGCGAACCGATCAGCCAGGCGACCCGACGGATGAGGTAGCTGAGCACCGCTTACCGCCTAGCGTTTGGTGATCGGTGCGACATAGAAACTGTCCGTGGTGTTGTTCTTCTGGTAGCCGCTGACCGAGGTGCTGGCGACCTTGATGGCGGGGTCGAGGAACAGCCAGGCGCTCGCCGCGTCCTCGGAGATCTGCCGTGCCACCTTCTTCAGCAGGGCGGTCTGCTCGTCGGGTGTCGCGGCGGTCTCGGAGTCCTTGACCCACTGCTGCACCTGCGGGTTGTCGTACTGCCAGTAGAACGTCGGGTCGCCGTACCAGACGAGGTCGCGCTGGTTGACGTGGGTCATGATGGTGGCCTGGAAGTGGTGGTTCTTGTAGACCTTGTCGGTCCAGGTCGCGTCGTCGACGGGGTTCAGCGTGATGGTGATACCGGCCTGGGCGAGCTGGCTCTTCAGCCCCTGCGCGATGATGTTGACCGCGTCCGACGGTACGTAGTCGACGGTGAAGGACAGCCCGTTCGCGTACCCGGCCTTGGCCAGCAGTTGCTTGGCGCCGGCGACGTTGTGGTCGTCGATGCTGGTCAGGTCCTCGTACCAGGGGTCGGTGGGCGGCACCATCGAGCCGATGACCTGGCCGCGGTCGGCCCACACCGCCGTCAGCAGCGCCTTGCGGTCGATGGCCTGCCGGATGGCGTGCCGTACGTCGGGATTGTTGAACGGGGCGACGGCGTCGTTGAAGTTGAATAGTTCCTTCGTCGTGGACGTGCCTTCCACGATGGAGAACTGCGGCTGGTTGTCGAACTGGGTGAGCACATCCGGCGAGGACACCTGGGTCACCAGGTCGAGTTGGCCGGCGAGCAGGGCGTTGTTCTCGGCGGTGGCGTCCTTGAAGAAGCGGTACACCACCTGCTTGTTGCTGGCCTTCGTGCCCCAGTACTTGTCGTTGCGGGTCAGCGTGATGGAGTCACCCTGTTTCCAGGAGGTCAGGGTGTACGGGCCGGTGCCGATCACAGTCGTCTCCGGGTTGCCGGCGTCGGGCTTGGTGACAGCCGCGCCGGTGCTGGTGAGGTAGAACAGGAACGACTGCGACCGCGTCGACAGGGTGACCTTGACGGTGCCATCGTCCGGTGCCTCGATCGTCTTCATGATCGAGAGGTTCTTCTTGCGGGCGCTGGTCGACTCGTCGGACGTCACGCGCTTGAGCGCGGCCACCACGTCGCTGGCCTTCAGCGGGGTGCCGTCGGAGAACGTCACGCCGGGCTGCAGGTGGAACGTGTATACCGTGCCGTCCGGCGACACGTCCCACGACTTTGCCAGCAGCGGCTCGACCTTGCCCTCGTCGGTCAGGACGGTGAGCCCCTCGACGACGTTGCGCAGCAGCACCTGGGCGTGGCCGGTGTTGCCACCCTTGATCGTATTGAGCGTCGTCGGCTCGTTCAGCGAACCGACCGTGATCGTCGCGTCGGCGGCGCCTGTCGACCCGGGGCTCGTCGACGAGCCGCAGGCGGCGAGCAGCAAAGCGAGGGTGGCGGTGGCCGCGAGCGCGCCGAGCGGGCGCAACCGGCGTGCGAAGGGTAGGCCAGCCGAGGGCCTGCGGTGAATGGTCATGTCCTTACTCCAGGCAGACGGAACCTGCGTCGCGCGAGCGCGGGACGCGGTGATTGAGGCTCACAAATGAGGGCAGATCAGACGTTGATGACGGCGCGCGGGCAGCGGGGCGCGACAGCCACGGGCGCGGGTCGGAGTGTCAGGCCGTCAACAGCAGCAGATACGGCGCGCGGCAACGACACGGACCGCAAGCGGGGTCCGGTCCAACGACGGCGCACTGTTCACGCAGGTCAGGCTACATGATCACGTAGTTGGGGCGGCAAGCCGGCGATCGTGTCCTTTGACACAGGTCCGAATCCCGTTCGCAATCCGCCAGCGCGGAGTGCCGGCACCAGCGGGACCTTCCGTCGCGCTATTTGCACCGCTCACCGCATTGTGTGGGCCGCTCACAGTTCGAGCGGCATAGATGGGGACCGCGCCATGACGCCGGGGAGAAGGATGCGCGATACCGCCTGAAGTATCCGATGCAGCAGGTCAAGGAGGAACAGCATGTCCCCCACTGCGGATTTTCCGGCCGACGACCTCACGGAGCCCGACCAGCCACGGGCTTGCGGCCCCACCGGCTCCCGATTCACCCCGTCCCGCCGAACCGTCCTCAAGGCTGGTGCGGGCGCCATACTGGCAGCGGCCTTCACTCAAGCGGCCGCGCCGAGTGCCCGCGCCGGCAGCCCCGATCCGGGCGGCAACACCCGCGTCGACACCGGAACCGACTTCGCTGTCGCACCGTCTCCAGACGGGCGCATGCTCGCGTTCGACATGCTCGGCGTGCTGTGGGTCGTCTCCGCCTCGGGCGGCACCGCGCGCCGCCTGACGTCCGACCTGTACGACATCGCTCAGCCGGACTGGTCGCCCGATGGATCCACGATCGTGTTCCAGTCGTACCGGGATGGAGTGTTCAACCTGTGGGCAATCCGCCCCGACGGGTCAGGCATCACCCAACTGACGAAGGGCCCGTTCGACCACCGCGAACCGAGGTACAGCCCCGACGGGCGTCGCATCGCCTACTCGTCCGACCAGGGCGGCTCGTACGGCATCCATGTGCTCGACCTCGCCACAGGCTCCACCCGAGCCCTGGCCGAGACTGCGGCCGAGGAGTACGAGCCGGCTTGGTCACCGGACGGATCTCGCATCGCATTCGTCGTAGCGGACACCCGCATCGATGTCGCCGAGGTCGCCACCGGTGCCCGCACCACGGCGGTCGTGGTGCCGGCCGGCCAGGTGATCCACCAGCCGTCGTTCCTGGCGAACGGAACCGACATCGCCTACCACCTGCTCAATGCGGGCCGCAACGAACTGGCCTCGACGGCAGGCACCCTGGTCACCGGTGAGGAGGTGTTCCCATTCCAGGCCAGGTTCACGGCCGACGGCCGGTACCACTACAGCTCGGCCGGCAAGATCCGCACGCGTCGCCTCGGCTCGGCCACCGCCGGGACCGTCGGATTCACCGCAGCGCTGACCGCCACGGTCGCGAAGTACCGCAAGACCACCCGGGTGTTCGACGCACCCGGCACCTTCCCTGTCATTGGCATCGGTTCCCCGGCGGTGTCCCCGGACGGGACCATGGTCGCGTTCCGCGCCCTGAACGACATCTACCTGATGCGGCTCGGGGAGAAGCCGGTACCCCTGTTCGGGAACCGCTGGTGGAAGGCCGACCCGGACTTCTCGCCGGACGGTAAGCAGCTGGCCTATGTCAGCGACCGAACCGGCACCTTGAACATCTGGGTCCGGGACCTGAGCTTCGGGGTCGACCGGCAGCTGACCTACCTGACCGAGTCCGCGGCCCTGTCGGTGCGGTGGTCGCCAAGCGGTGAGGAGATCGCCTATCTCGACCAGGATGGCGGTCTGTGGGTATTGAACGTGTCCACCGGCGACGTGCAGCAGGTCTTCGGCGCGACGTTCGAGCCGGGCCGGCCCACGTGGTCCCCGGACGGGAAGATGATCGCCCTGGCGGCCGTCGTGCCCTACTCGCGCCGCTACCGGGAGGGTCTGTCGAAGATCCTCGTGGTCGACCGTGCCACGGGCGCCGGCAGGTACGTCGACCCCGCCCCGCACAGGTCGCTGCAGACCCGCGGTGACGACGGGCCCGTCTGGTCCCCGGACGGGACGATGCTCGCATTCGCGATGGAATCGTTGATCTGGGTGCTCCCGGTCGACCGGAGCGGACACCCGACCGGGCCGGCACGCCAGGTCACGAGCGAACTGTCCGACGCACCCGTCTGGACGGGCGGCTCTTCCACGCTCCTGTACCTGTCCGGTGGCCAGCTG
Source organism: Micromonospora sp. NPDC047740 (assembly GCF_043204735.1). Taxonomy (NCBI): domain Bacteria; kingdom Bacillati; phylum Actinomycetota; class Actinomycetes; order Micromonosporales; family Micromonosporaceae; genus Micromonospora; species Micromonospora sp. NPDC047740. Next base: position 16,442 of record NZ_JBIDCT010000035.1, on the reverse strand, counting down.
AAGACGGTCCGTGTCGACGGCGGGGCCGGCCGGACGATCCCGGTCCAGCTGCGCTGGCGCAACGACCCCGGCCCCGACCAGGTCGTGATCCACGCAGGCCGGATGTGGGACGGGTCGTCCGCGACAGTGGCCCGCGATGTCGACATCATCGTGCGAGGCCAGCGGATCGTTGCGGTCGAGCCGCACCGCGAGGGCCGCAGCGGCAGCCTCGTCGACGCCAGCGACCGGTTCGTCATGCCCGGACTGATCGACATCCACCACCACCGCGAGATGCAGGGCTACGCGTACGGGTCGCGGCAGGGGCCGCTGTGGCTCGCGCTCGGCATCACCACGACCCGCTCACCCGGCTCCCCGGCCTACCACATGGTCGAGGAACGCGAATCGGTCCAGTCCGGCGCCCGACTGGCGCCGCGCTATCTGGCCACCGGCGAGGCCGTGGACGGGCCTCGCATCTACTACAACTTCATGCGCCCGACATTCACCCACGCCCAACTGGCGCTCGAGCTGGAACGGGCGGCCAAGCTCGACTACGACCTGATGAAGTGCTACGTACGGCTACCGGTCGTGTGGCACAAGGAGGTCATCCAGTGGGCACACCGGCAGGGCAAGCCGGTCACGTCGCACTACCATTACCCGGCGATCGCAATGGGCGGCGACGGAACCGAGCACGTCGGCGCCACGAACCGGTTCGGCTACTCCCGGACCGTCACGAACGTCGGATCGGCGTACTCCGACGTCATCGCCATGTTCAACGCGTCGAAGATGGCCCGCACGCCAACTCTGTTCGTATCGTCGACCCTGTACCGGGAGGACATCTCCCTCGTCACCGACGAACGAGTCCGGCGACTCTACCCGAACTGGCGAATGGAGAAACTGCAGGCGTCGGTCAGCTCTGCGCAGACGACGGACCAGACCGTCAACCGGCAGAACCTTGCCAACCAAGTCGCGCAACTGGTCGCGATGGTCCGTGGTGGCGGCGTCGTCACCGCCGGGACCGACGCCCCGATCGATCACCTGGCCATCAGCCTGCACATGAACATGCGCGCGATGGTGAAGTACGGCCTCACGCCGCTGGAGACCCTGACCAGCGCAACGTCGACGTCGGGGGATTTCCTCGGGCAGCCAATCGGTCGAATCGGCAAGGGCATGCTGGCGGACCTGGCCATCGTCGACGGCGACCCGCTGACTCGGATTGAGGACGCCGCGAACGTCACCGCGGTCGTCGTGGGTGGACGGCACCACACCGTCGCAGGCCTGATCGCCCCCTACCCGACCTCCACGACGACCAATCAGCCGCCACCGGCGGCATCAGCACCCAAGGGCAAGGTCAAGCAGCGCGTGCCCGCACACGCCAGCACGGCCGCGTACTGGTGGAACACCCCGGAGGAGCTCGAACGGGCCCGGATCTCCTGCGGCCACGACCACTAGCGTCGAGCCCTCCCTGGAACCGCGCCCCGGACCGGTCCGGGGCCCATTCGCACCGAGATGACCCCCATCCGGTGCGTACGCCGCGGTGATCCGCCGAGCAGGTTGGCCCGGCGGATCACCGCTGCCACAAGCAGGCACCGGGCCAGGATCAGCCGAGATCCCGCACCCGTATGTTGCGGAAGGCGATGACCGAGCCGCCGTCGTGGTTCTGCAGGCCGACGTAGCCCTGCGCGTACTGCCGCCCACTGGTGCCCGGGTCGGTCGGACGGCCCGGGAAGGGCAGGCCGGGCACGTTGTCGAACTCGTTGATCACCACGCCGTTACGGATCACGGTGTAGTGCTGGCCGACGACCCGGATCTCGAGGTCGTTCCAGATCCCCTTATCCGTCGAGCGGGCTTGGGCGAGGTTCAGGTCGGCGAACCCGTACACGGATCCGGTCTTCCGCGGGTCGTTGCTGCCGATCTCCGGCGAGTCGTTGATCTGGATCTCGTGGCCGCAGTTCACGGCAACCCATGCCGGATCGCTCGTCTTGCACTGGGGGCTGGCGGCCGGGTCGACGCCGGGGAACCGCACGAGGACGCCGCTGTTCGATCGCGCGTTCGCGTCGCCGCCCCGCTCGTCGCGGAACTGCAGGCGCAGTGAGAAGTCGCCGAACTGGGCGGCCCGGTACCAGAGCATGCCGAGGCCGCCGCCCGTGGGCGCGTTGGTCGTCACCATCGACCCGTCGTCGCGCAGCGCGAACCCCCGGCCGCCGACGTAGCCCCAGTTCGCGTACGACTCGGTCGTTCCGTCGAACAGGCTGACGTAGCCTGTCGTTCTACCCACGTCGGAGTGCGCCGCGGCTTCGGTCAGCGTGGCGGCCTCCGCTGTGGTGATCACGTCGGCGCCGGCCAGACCGCGCGCGATGTGCGTCACGTGCGCCACGAACCCGCCGTGGTTGGCCCAGGCACGCTCGTCGTCGATCAGGTCGTTGATCGAACAGCCGCCGTCGACGGTCCGGTTCGCCACGCCGCTGTCGTAGTCGAGAAAGCGGACGGTTGGCCGGCTGTCCGGTGCGACGCACGACGATAGCGATGCGGTGGCCGGCGCCGCCGCGAAACCGCCGCTCAGGACCGCGGCGGCGAGGAGCGCCGTACCCGCGAGGAAACGTTTCCTGCTACCCACGCTGAACCTCCTTGTCTCACCGATCGAGGCGGCGCTGCCGGTTTCGCTCGTCGGCTGTCCGTCTGCATCGGCCTCTCGTTCCCCGCGAGGTCTCGGGGCCTCCCGGGGGCGCTACATGACAAGTGCTCACCCGAACCTAGGTTCTTTCCATCGAGACATCAAGAAGTTTGGTTGCCATACGCGCATCTTTTGCTGCGGCGACGGAAAGCCAATCCCCCGGCTTGCTCGGGCGCGCCCGCCGCTGCGGCCAGGTGCGTTGAGACGTCCCGCGATTGATCATTGCTAGTTGAAGAAGTACGACACAAGGCGTCAGGTTTCTGATCGAACATGGTTTCACCGGTCGGCGTCGTGCTGGACGTGAACCGGCCTTACGGATAGATAAGGATCTCGATGCGCGAAACGCCGGATGATCTCAACGGGCTCCAGGGCCTCCTGGACTCCTCCCTGTCCCGCTCCACCTCGCATCTCCGCTCGATCATCGCTGAGCGCACCCTGACCGCGGAGCAGCTCACCCAGGTGCTCACCGGCATGTGCACGCTTGCCCTGTCCACCGTGACGGCGAAGGGCGAGCCGCGGATCAGCGGCGTGGACGGGCATTTCCTACACGGCAAGTGGCATTTCGGGACGGCGCGCAGCGCCGCCAAGGCCCGCCACCTCGCCGCCCGTCCGGCCGCCAGCGTCGCGCACATGCGTGGCGAGGACTTGGGCGTGTTCACGCACGGTACGGTGGAGATCCTCAACCCTCAGGACAGCGAGCCTGCCGCGGACTGGCCAGACCTGCTCACGTACCTGAAGGACTTCTACGGCGAAAGCGCCTTCGACTGGGACAACGACGTGGTCTTCTACCGGCTGCACGCGCACTGGATGACCGTCTACGCCCCAGACCTCGCCAAGCTCACCGCCAAGTGACGACGAAACTCGACGTGCCTTCAGGTCCGGCGGTGGACGTTGGCGTCTCGGGTGCGGGCTACGGCCTGGGCCCGGTCCGCGACGCCGAGTTTGAGCAGCACGTTGGAGACGTGGTTCTGCACCGCCTTGGGGCTGATCCCGAGCCGGGCCGCGATCGCTTGGTTGGACTGGCCAACGCCGCGCCCAGCGCGGCAGCCCGGGGCTGTGGGCGCCCAGCATCGGCAAAGAGCGGGGCCGGGAGAAGGCTCAGCTCAATGGTCGCGTCGGGCGATGATGTGGGCGACTGGTCACCGACGGATTTCCCGCACATACTGTTTATGGATAGAGCCGCCGCACGGGGTCCGGTGACACAGGGCGGCACCCATACCGGCAGGCGCAGCGCTGGCGATCGCCGCCGGAGCGGATGCACGTTCATCGTCGCCACCGGATGAGATCGGGACACCGCGGATCGGTCACCGTCGACTGATCGTCGGGTCCGTCAGGCGCGCCGGGATCGTGCTAGGCGGAGGTGGCCATGTACCCACCGGCGAAGGTTCGCACCGTTCTGGCGGCCGGGACGCTCGGCCTTGTCATGGTCGCCTGCCAGGCCTCACACACCCCCACGCCCGGGCCGTCCGCCCCTGATACGACCCGCTCAATCTGGCCCGCGCCTGGTGGGTCGGGTGGCGGGCGGGTGGCATCGTCGTCCACATCCACCGCGCAGCTGCCCACGCAGGCCCCGGGCACGTCATCCGCGCCGGTACCGTCCGTGCCGGCGCCGACCAGGTCGGCCGGCCTGACCAGGTGGCAACTGGCCGGGCAGCGAATCATCTACTCCTACCCCGGATTGACACCACCGGCGAGCCTGTTGAGGATCATCCGCGCCGGTGAGGCCGCCGGGGTGATCTTCTTCGGGGAGAACATCGCCAGCACCGCCCAGATCAGCTCGGTGACCGCCCAGCTGCGACGCGCCCAGGCGCAAAGCCCGGTCCACGTGCCGCTGCTGCTGATGGTCGACCAGGAGGGTGGCCTGATCCGGCGGCTGCCGGGGGCGCCTGCGCTGTCAGAGAAGCGGATCGGCCAGTCCGCCGATCCGGTGGCCGCGGCGGCCGCGGCGGGCACCGGAGCCGGCCGCACCCTCGCCGCAGTGGGCATGAATGTCAACCTCGCCCCGGTTCTCGACGTCTACTCCACTGCGGGCAACTTCATCGACCAGTATCAGCGCTCCTACAGCGCGAACCCCGGCACCGTCGCGGCTTTGGGGCGGGCGTTCATCACCGCCCAGCAGCGCACCGGCGTGGCCGCCACCGCCAAGCACTTCCCCGGACTGGGATGGGCGGCAACGGCCCAGAACACAGACACCCGGACGGTCACCCTGCCCCAGTCGCTGGCCACGTTGCGCGGCACCGACGAGTTCCCGTACTCCGCCGCCGTCGCCATCGGCGTCGACCTCGTCATGGTGTCCTGGGCCAGCTACCCGGCGCTGGACCCGAACCGCCCAGCCGGCCTGTCGCCGACAGTGGTCAGGCAGGAACTGCGCGACCGCCTCGGGTTCACCGGGGTGACCGTCACCGACGCCCTGGAAGCCGGTGCGCTGGCCCCCTACGGCACCACCGGCCAGCGCGCGGTCGCCGCCGCAACCGCCGGCATGGACCTCATCCTGTGCTCCGCCCGTGACGTCAGCCAGGGCGAAGCCGCCACCGCCGCCCTGGTCAACGCCCAGACCGAGGGCCGGCTCGACGGCGCCGGCTTCATCGCCGCGGCGGATCGGATCGCCGACCTGCGGGCCCGTCTCCACTGACCGTCTGGTGAGGCGGCCGTCGGCTCCGCACGCCCGAACCGGCCCGGGAACCACCCGAGCACCCCCAAGTCAGGGTCGCGGGGCCGGCCCAAGTCAGCCGGCGGACCGACGAGGGCGCCGGGGTCGAGGATCCAGGACGGGTCGAGCGTGGGCGGCGGGCCACATGCCGGGGCTGGCTGACTTCGCTGAGCCAGCATGGAAGTCGACAAACGCGGTCGGGTGGCCATCGCACCGCCCTAGGCTCACCGTTGAACGGCGGATCAACAGCAGGAGGTCACGGCGGTGGGCAACGAGCAGCAGAACATGGAACTGATGCAGACCCTCGACGACGCGTGGAACGCCCAGGACATCGACACATTCAACAGTCGGCATCACGAGGACGTCGTGGTGCGGTGGCCCGGCAAGCCGGAGACGCATGGTCAGCACAACCACGAGGCCGAGGCGAGGGAGTTCTTCAAGGCGTTTCCGGATCAGCGGCTAGGCAACCGGCCATACAAGGTCCTGTTCGCCTCAGGTGACTGGACGTGCTCGATCGCGCGCTTCACCGGCACCATGACCGGCCCCATGACCGGCCCGGACGGTAACGAGATCCCGCCCACCGGCAAATCGTTCGACGTCGACTTTTGCACCGTGGCCCGATGGGTCGACGGGAAGATCGCCGAAGAGAACCTCTTCTACGACCTCACCACCTTCATGAAGCAGATTGGGCTAGCGTAGTCCCGCAGCCCCTGGTGCCGCTCCGTCCGGGTGCGATGGGCCGTCGGAGGTGATGGCGAAGGCGCTGAGGGCGGGTTTCCCACGCATCGCCCGTTATGCCCGACCTCGTCCGGTGGGGTCCGCCAAGGCAAGCCATCCTGGCGGGAGATTCACCGGAACTGCTATCGCCCTGCGGAGGGAGCAGCGGCGATTGCCAAGAGTTCCGCTGCGAGGGCGGTCGGGGTACGGCCCAGCCACAGCGCGTGCAGCGGACGGGTCAGCGGGAGGCCCTCGACCCGAAGCTCGACCAGTTCTCCCGCTGCGACGGCGGGTGCGGCTGCGCGTGCGCTGATCACACCGATGCCACCACCCGCGCGGACCGTGGAAAGGATCGTGGTGGTCGAGCCGAGGCTGATGGCGTGCGGCAGCGACGGCGCGAAGCCGAGGGCGTGCTCGACCGCGTTCAGGAACGTGTCGCGGGTGCCGGAGCCCGGTTCACGCAGCAGCAGTGGCTGATCGGCGAGGTCGGTCGGCCGCAGTGCGCGCCAGGCGTGCGCGGCGAGCGGATAGCTGGCGGCGACGACCAGGGCGAGCCGGTCGTCGCCCACGATGCGGGCACTCAGGTCTGCGGGGATGTCGGGTGACTCGACGAACCCAAGGTCCGCCGCGCCCGAGCGGACGGCCTCGACGACGCCGTGACTGTTCGCTACGTCGGCCGAAATGTCCAGCTCGGGATGGGTGCGGCGCAGGCTCAGCAGCCAGGCTGGCAGCAGGTACTCGGCCACGGTGAGGCTCGCCGAGATACGCAGCCGCGCCTGCCGGTCGGCGCGCAGCGTCAGAACTCCGTCGGCGAGGCTCTGCGCGGCGTCGATGACGTTGCGCGACCAGGCGACGACCGCCTCGCCGGCGGGCGTGAGAAGGCTCCCGCGCCGCGAACGCACCAGCAGCGGTACGCCGAGCCGGCGTTCCAGCTTCGCAAGCCGCGCGCTGGCGCTGGGCTGGGTGATCCCGTGCGCCTGCGCCGCGCGCCCGACGCTCCCCGTCTCGGCGACGGACAGCAGCAGATCGAGCGCCGGCAGGTCGCTTATCCAGGGCGGTAGTGGCATCCCGCGCAGTCTGTCACAGGTGCTTGGGTGTTCGGCCCGTCCCGGGCCTCGTCATCGGGCCAGCAGGTATTGCAGACCCAAGCTGGTCGAGCTGACCGCGGCCCAGAGGATCAGGCCGAGCAGCAGCGGCCGGGCGCCGGCGCGGCGGAGGGCGGCCACGTCGGTGGAGAGGCCGACGGCGGCGAGGGCGATCGCGATGAACAGCAGCGCCACCTGGTGCAGAGCGGCCTGGGCGGCGGCGGGAATGAGCCCACCGGTGTTCAGCGCGGCCACGGCAAGGAATGCGACCAGGAACCAGGGCACCAGAGAGGCCGCGAGCCGGGCCTTCGACGTCTCCGGCAGGTCGGCGCGGCGGCGGGTCAGGGTGGTGAGGACGAGGACGACCGGAATGATCATCAGGGTACGGGCGAGCTTGACGACGACTGCGTATCCGGTGGCGTCCTGGCCGTAGGCGCCCGCGGCGGCCACCACCGAACTGGTGTCGTTGATGGCGGTGCCCGCGAAGAGCCCGAACGCGTGCGCGTCCAACCCCAGCGCGTGCCCGAGCGGGGGAAAGACCAGGACGGCGGCCACGTTGAAGAGGAAGATCGTGGAAATCGCGTACGCCACGTCGTTACTCTTCGCCCGGATCGCCGGTGTCGCGGCCGCGATGGCGGAGGCGCCGCAGATACCGGTGCCGACGCCGATCAGCGTGCGCAGATCGCGGGGAACGCCGAGCCGCCGGCCCACCGACCAGGCCAGCAGCAGGCACACCCCGAGCGTGCCCAGCATGACCGGCAATGACGCCGCGCTCACCGACAGCACCTCGTCGAGCGACAGTTGAGCCCCGAGAAACACGACTGACAACTGGAGCACCAGGCCCTTGGCGATGCTCAGCCCCGGCGCCATCGCCTCGGACCGGTGCCGGGCCAGCGGGCTCAGGAAGACCCCGACGACAACGGCGAAGACGGGCGCACCGACCACGGGGACCAGCGTGCCGGCAACCGTCGCGGCGAGTCCCAGCAACACCGCCGCGCCGAGCCCGGCGGCCTGGACGGGTACGCGACGGCGGGTGGGCGGCTCAGCAAGAACGATCACCATTCCAGGCTTCGCCCGCGCGGCGCTCCCCGGTAGAGATCATTCCCAGACCACCGTCATAGGCAGCGCCTATGACCGAACCGGTCGCTGTTCCGGCCCGCGGTGGATCAGTCAGGACTCGGCAGGGAAACCGCCCGGCGGGTACCCGCTGGCGACAGCGGTGCTGAGCTTCACCGTTGTTCACGGCACCGCTCTTCCCTGACGCTTCTCACCATCCCCAGCGGCTGGACGCGGTTCCGCTCGCGGGTATCGGGGGCACGTCGTCCGCACTCTCGGCGAAGTCGAGCGGTGGCAGCGGACCCACGTACTCGACGGTGTAGCGCTCACCGAGATCGTCGCGCAGTTCCTGAACGGCTGCGTCGAACTGTTCGAGGTCGTCAGCACGGACCAGGTAGTAATGAGTGAGGAGCGTGACGTCGTCTGCGGTGCGCGAGCCGTGGTCAACGGTCAGCGGCGCCAGCCGGCTGGCCACCTGAGCGTCGAGTGCCGCACGCCGCTCGGCCAGTCCATGGTTCACCTGCTCACCGACGCTGATCTGCGCATTGAGATCCGCCGCGCCTGCCCGGGACTGCCCGACCAGCTGGCGCAATGTCGGCGACGAGGCGAGCAGGTTGCGCAGCTCGGCATCCTCATCGGCTTTGATCTTCAGTCGCATCTCGACGAGGCCGTCCAGTTGATCAAGCCGCGAGGCGGCCCGCTCGCCGAGCGGCGCCAGGATTTCCGATCGCACCGCGTCGTCGTCGGGGGCGAGCGTCCCGAACCGAACCGGCAGGACCGGTCCACCCTCGATCAGGGCCCGCAAGACGTCGAGGTAGTCGACCGCGTCGGCGTCGCGCAGGGCCTGGTCGCCGATCTCGCTCACCGCCGCGGCGACCTGTTCGGTACCCACCAACCGGACCCGGCCGGCCGGCGTCCCGATACCGGTGACACTCTCGGGCAACGGATGCGCAGGGCGGACCAATCCGTATACGACCAGCACGATCAGCTCTCCCTGTCACTGCCAGTCTGGCGTCCGATCGGGAGCTTGCGCCGCCGGCGCCCCGAACCCTCGTCTCCCTCACCTTCCTGATCGTCCCGGTCGCCGTGTACGGAGTCCTTGATCTCGCCCAAGGTGTCCTTGAGACCGCCAAGCGCGCCGCGGGTCTTGGAGCGGGCGCCTCCCTCGGTCATCCCCTGGATCATCCCGGGCAGGCCGGTGACTTGTCCCTCGGGTTGAAGGTCGAGGCGGTTGACCGCCTCGGCGAAGCGTAGGTAGGTGTCCACGCTGGCGATCACGATCCTGGCGTCGATGGTCAGTAATTCGATCCCTACCAACGAGACGCGTACGTACGCGTCGATCACGATTCCCTTGTCCAGGACCAGGTCCAGTACGTCGGCCAGACTGCTTGGGCGGGGAGCGCGGTTCGCTCCGGTGGTCATCATGGTCATCGTTGTCGCTTCTCCTCAATCGCTGTGTTCGCTGCCGGTCAGCTCGTCCTGTCGGTTCTCGCAAAGGCCAGCAACTGGTCGAGGTCCGTCCGGTCGTTTCGTCGTTCCGACTGACGATCCCCCTGCGCCGTGCGGTCTTCCGGGTCGGCGGTTTCGAATTCGCCACTGGTCGGCGAGTCCTGGAAGATCTCCCGCAACTCAACGAAGCGCCGGTCCAAGGCCAGCAACGCCTGCCCCAACCGCTCCACCTGCTCCGGGGTCAGACCACCCTCGTCCACCCGGCGCAACGCCTGGCGCTCCAGCAGCTGCCGGACCACGTCCAGCAGCACGACGACGAGGCGGCCGAGGCCCGCGCCGGCCTGCTCCGGGTCGATGTTCACCCGAAGCGGCGAATCATTCCGCGACGGCGTCATCCGCGAGCCTCCTTCCTGGTTGTCCATTCAGGCATTGCCCGGTTCGCGGCCACTTACTCCCCACTGTTCGGGCTCGTCGAGTCCAGCTTGGAAGTCGTCGAGCCGCTGAGCCGCGATGAGCAGCAGGTTGAGGTCCAACCGGATGAGATCGATTCCGGCCAGTGCGATCACCACATCACCGCTGACCACAGCACCGCGATCAACGATCCGGTCGAGCAGCTCGACCAGGTCGTTCGTGCCGGTGAGCCGGGTGCTCAGCTCACGCCGCTCAGCCACGGTCAGCCGTCTTGAGGTTGGTCACCGAGAATGAGTACGGCGGCCACGGCCCATTGACGCTGAGGGTGTAACCCTCGGTGGCCAGCCGGTCGCCGCATTGGTCGACAACCTCGATGAACTTCGACCGCCGGTCGCGGCGCACCAGGTACGTCCGGTCCAGGATGTTTCCGCCCCGACCGGTGACGGCGTCAACGGCTTGCTCACGCAGTGCCGCGTCCACGTCGGCAGCCAGCATGGCCGAGGCCTCCCTGCGTCGCTGCACGCTTTGCAACGACTCGCGTCGCTGCCGAAGGTAGGCCAGGCCGACCCCGATGCTCGCGGACCGCTCCTCAGCGTCGTCGGCGCTCCCGGCGGGGCTACCCGCGGGGGCCGGAGTACTCAATTCGCTGTCAATGGAGTCGTGGCTGCCTGCCGCGGTGCTGGTACCGCCGGTAACGCGCACGCCGAACTCGTCACAGCCGGCGACCTTTGCCAACAACCGGCGCAAGTGTTCGCCGCGGACAGCCAGCAGATCAAGTAGCGCCCGATGCTCGGTCACCACCGTGCCCAGCCGCAGCGGTAGCGCGGCACCGGCGGCGTCCGCGGCGGCCCGTACCACGGCGTCATGCCGCCGAGCGAGTTCGCCGAGCAGTGCCGCATCGCCGGACTCGTCGTTGATTGCCGCGAAGCTCTCGGCGGACACCTCGCTGGTCAGCATGCCCAGACCCGATCCGGAGAGGAGCTGGGTCGGTTCGTCGCAGATGCCCGCCATGGTGGGCAGCGCGGCCTCCGCGGGCACGACGGCATACAGGTAGATGCCCTGGTTCGCGGTCACTCCGAGCTCCCGGTCCGCATGCGCCGCTCGATCTCGCTCAAACGCTCGCGGAGTGCCTCATTCTCCGCCCGCAACTGATCGATGAGCCCGTCCCCACCAGCGCGTCCGCTGCCCAACGCCGCTGCGGACGCCGGCTGCGCTCCAACCCCTTCTCCCTCCGCCTGGGGAGTGGCTTCGACCTTCCGTTGACCTGCTCTCGCCGTGGCCTTCTTGTCGGCCTCGACCTGCGCGGCCCGCGAGTTGAGGAAGGGATCATGCAGCCACCAGTCGATGCCCATCTGTCGTGCCGTGTCAGCGGACGCGACGAGTAGCCGAACCTTCAACGTCAGCAGCTCGATGTCGAGCACACCCACCACGATGTCGCCGACGATGACCACGCCACGGTCCAAGACCCGCTCCAGGACATCCGCCAGCGAGTCCGAAGCGGGCTGCGCGTATCGCGACCGAGGTGCCGCCAGATTCCCGGTCATGTCTGATCCGTGGCGCTGCGATGGAACCGCCGCAGCCTCTCGTACTGGATGACGTGGCCCTCCTGGTCGACGTCCACCCGGTAGGTCGCCATAACGCTGCTGCTCGGGGGAATCCGATCCAGTTCGGTGACGTCGAGGAGGAAGGAGCAGCCGTCCTTCTCCGGTCGTGCCCCGCTCAATCTCTCCGGCGTCAGCCCGGTCAACTCCACGAACTCACCCACGGCAGCCCGGGCGACGTCCACCAGGCCGCGGCGACCGGAGCCAACACCCTGCCGGTCACCGTCATCACCACGGGACCGCTCCCGCGTGCCATCCGTCTCGGACCGACCCTCACGATGATCACCGCGGGAGTCGTGATCGCGACCGGGACGTCCGTGGGCACCGTCGCCATCAGACTGACCACGGGCACGGTCCTCTTGAACCTGTGCATCTGCCGTCATGAACTAGCCCCTACCCAGCGGGAGGGCCGACGAAAACCCGGGTGTCCACGTTGGTGCCGGACCGGCAACCGGTCGATCGTCGGACATTCCCGCCGCCCGGCGCGTACCCGGCCCTTTTCCGGGTACCCAGTACCTACCGATGCGGCGGACGACGACATCCGAAGTCCGCTGGACGACCCCGGACACGCAGGTGAGGAAGGCAATCATGACCCAGGGTCAGGGCGATACGACGGTGCAAGGCCGACCGAAGGAAGAACAGGACCACAACGATCGGCAGTGGCAGGGGCTGCAGAACCTCCTGTCCGACATGCGGCAGAGCCAACTCGACTTCTACGGAGAGCTCATCGACAAGGTCGATAGCGACCGATACCCCAGTCCGGCGATGCTCGACACCATCGAACGCGGCCTCCCACCCGAGCTGTACTCCCACTACACCGCAGTACTGATGGACAAGGTGGCCGACTCGAAATACCCAAGCCCGACGCTGCTCGCGCGTCTCCAACGTCTGACGATCCTGCCCGCTCGGTGAGCCCGGGGGTGTAGCAGGAGCCGCGGCACCTCGTGGTCGGGCAGCGTCAGCTGCGTTCCGTGCTCGACGCGGCGGGCAGGTACGCCGCGGCCGCGTGTGGTGCGGTCCGCGCGCCGACCTGGGTGACGGCGTGCGAGCCGGCGGCCACGCCCGCGGCGACCGCGTCAGGGAGGCAGGCGCCGGCGGCGAGAGCGACCGCGAGTGCACCGACGAAGGCATCCCCCGCCCCCACCGTGTCGACGGCGTCGACGATCGGCGCGGGGCAGTGGCCGGACCGGCCGTCCGAGTCGGCGTAAACCGCGCCGTCGGCGCCGAGAGTCACCACGACGGCGCAGCCGGCTCGGCAGGCAGCCGCAGCGGCGCCGGTCGGCGTGCGGACGACGGCGCCGAGCACCACCCGCGCCTCGGTCTCGTTGATTACGAGTACGTCGAGCGCGGCGAGCACGTCGGCGTCGAGCGTGGCGGCGGGGGCCGCGTTGCACACCAGTCGCGCCCCGGCTGCGCGGGTTGCGGCCGCCAACGCCCGAACCGTCGGTAGCGGTACTTCTAGCTGCCAAACGACAACGTCGCCGGCGCGCAGATCGGCTGCGGCGCGGGCCACGTCGTTGTCGTCGACCGCGCCGTTGGCGCCGGGCGCTACGCATGGCCGCCCTGGGCCCCGCGCCTGCCCCGTGACCGCCGGCCAGGATTGTTGTCCGCTGACGCCTTGTGATGCCTGCCGATCTGCGCGGCCGACGGTCGTTCACAGAGCAGCACCGGAGGCGACTCGTCGCGCCGCGTCCACAACCAGCTGCGGCTGGCCGTAATGGACGTAGTGGTCGGCCGTGTCGGCGATGATGTGTCGGCCTCGGCTGGACAGGGCGGCCAATTGGGCGTGATGTTCGACCACCTGGCGCGGCTGCCCGGCCGCGGAGATCACGACCACCGGCCGGTCCTGCCAGGCTCCAGGACGTACCGTTGACTGCACCAGACGGGCGCTGTCCACAGACGCCTCGGCCTCGCTGGCGGCAGCTGCCATGCTGGTGCTCCGATACGCGACCGCCGCATGCTCACGTACCGCCCGCGGCGCGCCCGCACTCGCGGCGATCCCCGGGGCCAGGCGCACCACACCGATCCGCGCGGCGAACCGGAAGGCTGCCATCTGCGCACGGATAACAGGGACGCTCGCCTTCAACGTCCCGGTCTCGCGCTCGTCGGTGACGTCCACCAGCACCAGACCCGCGGTCTCGCCAGACCAACGGTCAGCGAACAGACGCACCACGAACCCACCCAGCGAATGACCGACCAGGACGTACGGCCCATGTTCGCCCGCGTTGGTCAGGAGTGTGTGCAACTCTTCGGCCAGCCGGCCGGCGTCGCGCCGACCCGGCCCCGGGTCGCTCCACGCATAGCCGCCGCGGTCATAGCTGCACGCCCGGACCCGGACGGTCGCCGAGGCGTCGGTCAGCATCTGTTGCACCGTCGCCCACGTCGTGGACGACTCGCCGAGCCCTGCTTCGAACACCACGGTCGGCGCACTGCCGGTCGACCCGGTGCAGTTCAGGTGCAGCCGGCGCCCCCCGATGTCGATCAACCGACCCGGCGCCGGATGCCGCTGACCGTCACCCTGCCTCGACAGCGTCTCGTAGGTCCAACCAGAGCCGCTGACCACCGCGAAGACCACTACCAGACCAGCGGCAGTCCGCAGCAACGCACGCCGCCAACCCGACCGGACACGCCGGCGAGGCACCGCCACGCCACCAACACGTTCTTCCACATCCAGGACGGTAGGCAACCGTCACCCCTGCGGCATCGTCCGGCGGTCGCGCTGGCCGTACGACTCGCGTCGCCACCGCCCCACGCCTCTCTCCACCTCCTGACGGACCCGCTGCTTCCCGACCGCTAGGGGATCGCCCCTACGGCCTAGGACGACGCGATGAGGAACTCGTCGAAGGTACGCGGTGGCTGGCCGGTCAGGTCGCGTACCGCCGACGTCACAGCGGCGAGTGATCCTTCGGCGACTTCGCTCCACAGGCCGACGACGTCGGCGGCGAAGTTGCCGGGCAGCCCGAGGCTGGTCAGCCGGGCGGTCATCTCAGCGGGGGTCAACTCGAGAAGCCCGACGGACAGTTTCGCGGCGATCTGTGCATGGGTGAGCGCCTCGGGTCCGGTGAGGATGTAGGTGCCATTGGCCCGGGCCGGCCCGGTGAGCAGTGCGGCGGCACACGCGGCGATGTCATGACAGTCGATGTAGGAGACTCGCCAGTCGCCGGCCAGGCCGATCAGTTCGCCGTTGTCGGTGAACGCTCCGGCGCCGGTGCGGAAGTTCTGCATGAAGCCGCTGGGTTGCAGCAGAGACCAGCCGATCGGGGCTGATGTGAGGTGCTGCTCGATCTCCCAGTGCGCGCCTTCGGCGAGCTTGCCACCGGGTTTGGCGCCCCAGACGGAGACCTTCACGATCGACTGCACTCCGGCCTCGACGGCAGCGTCGATCGCGGCGATCTGCTGGCGCACCATCGGCTGCGGGCCGTCGACCGGGATCGCGCCACCGCCATTGAGGAAGAGCCGGTCCACGCCGTGCAGGGCGGCGGCGACCGAGTCGGGGTCGTCGTAGTCGGCCACAACGATGTCGCATTCGAGGTCTTCGGCGCCGGCGGCGTCACGGACCATTGCGCGGAACGGCGCGTGCTGTTGCTGCAGAAGGCGTACGAGGTAGCGGCCGATCGAGCCGGTCGCGCCGGTCACCAGGATCATGGACGCTCCCATCGGAGGAAAGTAAACTGAGGGACCCTCGAAATATAACCCGAGGCACCCTCGACATAGCAAGGCGGATGTCATGACCACCACCCCGGAGCGCAAGCGGCGGCCACGCGCCGACTCGCTGCGCAACTACGAGCGGCTGTTGGCAGCGGCGGAGACCGCGTTCCGGGTGCGGGGCGTCAACGCATCGCTGGAGGGTGTCGCTCGCGACGCGGGAGTCGCCGTCGGCACGCTTTACGGGCACTTCCCGAACCGGCGGGCGCTGCTCGGGGCGCTATTGCGGGAACGCAACGAGGCGTTGTTCGCGCTGGGCGAGGAGCTCATCGCCCAGTCCGCCCGCGGCGCCGACCGCGCCCTGGAACGCTGGATCCGCGCCGTCGTCGAACACGCCGCGGCCTACCAAGGGCTGGCCGCCGAGCTCGTCGGCGGCGCCGACGACGAGGCGTCAGAGTTGCACGCCAGCTGCGTACGCATGGTGGAGATCGGGGAGCGGCTGGTCGGGCAGGCGCGGGCGGCGGGCGCGATCAGGCCCGAGGTGCGCGGGCAGGACGTCTTCGCGCTGATGAACGCCGCCGCCTGGTTGCGGGAGAATGGCTCGGCGCAGCAGGCTGACCGGCTTGTGGACTTCGCGATAGCGGGCATGCGCGGAAGAACCCCGTGACGACGGCGGGCGCTGCCCGCGGGAGTGATGCCGCACAGGTGGCGGGCGGCGCTTCGCCGCCTACGACGCCGATCCAGCCCGCATCACCGCAATGCGGCGGCGGTTCGCGGTGGCGCCGAGGAACACCTCGCCGACCAAGACATAGCCGCGCACGCCCTGCAGATCGGCAGGACCCGCCCTGGCTCCTTCGCCCTGAAGAAGGGAGTCCCTTTTCGGGACGAAGCAGTTAGCCGAACCGGCCGCGGCCGAAGACGTCGGCCCGCCGCCAGCGCCCGGGTATGCGGCGCAGTTCGATCCGGCCGACCTTACTGGGCACCGCCGGCCTGGTCAGCAGGTGATCTCCGCGCGGTTCCATGCCGAGCATGGCCCGCAGCAACAACAGAGGGGCACCTGTTGACCAAGCCTGTGGGCTGCATGCGGTGGGGTATTGCACGGGGTAGCGGGTGAGGTGTCGGGGGTATCCGGCGAAGGCTTCGGGTAGTCGGCCGTCGAAGTAGTTGGCGGCGTCGAG
>NZ_JBIDCT010000034.1:0-45567 GCF_043204735.1 Micromonospora sp. NPDC047740 | reverse complement strand
CCGCCTCCCGAGTAGGCGCCCGGTCGGTGCAGGCCAGCAGCCCGGCCGACAGAACCAGGACCGGGACGGCAGCCAACAACTGTCGACGGGACACTCCACGACGATAACGGACAAAAGCTATCGAGCTGCCGGGAACGTCAGCTGACGTTGGCCGGGCCGAGGACGCTCTTCAGGTCGCCCATCAACGCGGTGGTGGCCGCCACCCGGAACGGCCCGAGGCGCAGCGTGGTGATCTTGCCGCCGTTGAGCAGCTTGACGTGCACCTCGGTGTCACCGGGGTGCAGCACCAGCGTCTCCTTGAGCTTCTCCACCAGCGGCGGCGTGCAGCGGTGCACCGGGATGGTCAGCGTGACCGGCTTGTTCGCCGGGTTGCTGCTGATGTCGGGCATGGACATGTCCATCGCCATGATCCGGGGCGTGTCGTCCCGGCGGTCCACCCGCCCCTTGACCACCACGATCGCGTCCTCGGCGATGTACTGGCCGATCACCTCGTAGGTGTTGGGGAAGAACAGCGTCTCGACGCCACCGGCCAGGTCCTCCAGCGTGGCGGAGGCCCAGGCCCGGCCCTGCTTGGTGACCCGGCGCTGCACGCCGGAGAGGATCCCGGCCAGGGTCACCACCGCCCCGTCGGGCACGGTCCCCTCCTCGGAGAGCGCGGCGATGGTGCAGTCGGCCGCCGCGCCGAGCACGTGCTCCAGGCCGAACAGCGGGTGGTCGGAGACGTAGAGGCCGAGCATCTCGCGTTCGAAGGCGAGCTTGTCCCGCTTGTCCCACTCCCCCTCGCCGATGGTCGGCATCACCGTGGTGCTGCTGCCGGCGTCCGCGTCGCCGAAGCCGGCGCCGAAGAGGTCGTACTGGCCGACCGCCTCCTTGCGCTTGACGTCGGCGTACGCGTCGATGGCGTCGGCGTGCACGGCGAGCAGGCCCTTGCGGGGGTGGCCGAGCGAGTCGAACGCCCCGGCCTTGATCAGCGATTCGATGGTCTTCTTGTTGCAGACCACCGCGTCCACCTTCGACAGGAAGTCGTAGAAGTCGGCGTAGGCGTCCTTCTCCTCGCGGCACCGCATGATCGAGGTGACCACGTTCGCGCCGACATTGCGGATGGCGGCCAGGCCGAAGCGGATGTCCTTGCCGACCGGGGTGAACGGCCCGGCCGAGGTGTTCACGTCGGGCGGCAGCACCTGGATGCCCATCCGCCGGCACTCGGACAGGTAGAGCGCCATCTTGTCCTTGTCGTCGCCGACGGAGGTGAGCAGCGCCGCCATGTACTCGGCCGGGTAGTGCGCCTTGAGGTAGGCCGTCCAGTACGACACCAGGCCGTACGCGGCCGAGTGGGCCTTGTTGAAGGCATAGCCGGCGAACGGGACGAGCACGTCCCACACCGCCTGGATCGCCTCGTCGGAGTAGCCGCGCTCGCGGCAGCCGTCCCGGAACGGGATGAACTCCTTGTCGAGGATCTCCTTCTTCTTCTTACCCATCGCCCGGCGCAGCAGGTCGGCCTGGCCGAGGCTGTAGCCGGCGAGGATCTGCGCGGCGCGCTGTACCTGCTCCTGATAGACGATCAGGCCGTAGGTGGGGGCGAGGATCTCCCGCAGCGGCTCCGCCAGCTCCGGGTGGATCGGCGTGATCTCCTGGAGGTTGTTCTTGCGCAGCGCGTAGTTGGTGTGCGAGTCCACGCCCATCGGACCGGGCCGGTAGAGCGCGAGGACGGCGGAGATGTCCTCGAAGTTGTCCGGCTTCATCAGGCGCAGCAGCGAACGCATCGGCCCGCCGTCGAGCTGGAACACGCCCAGGGTGTCACCGCGGGCGAGCAGCTCGTAGGCGGCCTTGTCGTCCAGCGGCAGGGCCAGCAGGTCCAGCTCCTTGCCGTGGTTGAGCTGGATGTTCTTGACCGCATCGTCGATGATCGTGAGGTTGCGCAGGCCGAGGAAGTCCATCTTCAACAGCCCGAGCGACTCGCACGTCGGGTAGTCGAACTGGGTGATGATGGCCCCGTCGGCGTCCCGCCGCATCAGCGGGATGTGCTCGATGATCGGCTCGGCGGACATGATGACGCCGGCGGCGTGCACGCCGGTCTGCCGGATCAGCCCCTCGATGCCCTTCGCGGTCTCGATGACCTTCTTGACGTCCGGGTCGGACTCGTAGAGGCCGCGGATCTCGCCCGCCTCGGCGTAGCGCGGGTGCTTCGGGTCGAAGATGCCCGACAGCGGGATGTCCTTGCCCATCACCGCCGGGGGCATCGCCTTGGTGATCCGGTCGCCCACCGCGTACGGGTAGCCGAGCACCCGGGCCGAGTCCTTGATCGCGGCCTTCGCCTTGATCGTGCCGAAGGTGGCGATCTGCGCGACCTTGTCCTCACCCCACTTGTCGGTGACGTAGCGGATCACCTCACCGCGCCGACGCTCGTCGAAGTCGATGTCGACATCGGGCATCGAGACGCGCTCGGGGTTGAGGAACCGCTCGAAGATCAGGCCGTGCGGGATCGGGTCCAGGTCGGTGATGCCCAGGGCGTACGCGACCAGCGAGCCGGCGGCCGAGCCACGGCCCGGACCGACGGCGATGCCCTGGCTCTTGGCCCACTGGATGAAGTCGGCGACCACGAGGAAGTACGACGGGAAGCCCATCTGCACGATGACGCCCAGTTCGTACTCGGCCTGGGCGACGTGCCCCTCCGGGATGCCGTTCGGGAAGCGGCGCTCCAGCCCCCTGAACGTCTCCTTGCGGAACCAGGACTCCTCGGTCTCCCCCTCGGGGATCGGGAACCGCGGCATCAGGTTGTGGAACTCGAACATCCCGGCCGGGTCGACCTTCTCGGCGACCAGCAGGGTGTTGCGGCAGCCCTGCTGCCACAGCTCGGACGAGTCGACCGCGCGCATCTGGTCGGCGGACTTGACGAAGTAGCCGCCGCCCTCGAAGCGGAACCGGTTGGGGTCGGCGATGTTGCTGCCGGTCTGTACGCAGAGCAGCACGTCGTGCGCCTCGGCCTGCGCCTCGTGGGTGTAGTGCGAGTCGTTGGTGACCACCGGCGGGATGTCGAGCTTGTGGGCGATCTCGACGAGGCCGTCGCGGACCCGGCGCTCGATCTCGAGGCCGTGGTCCATGATCTCCAGGAAGTAGTTCTCCTTGCCGAAGATGTCCTGGTATGCGGCGGCGACCTTGAGCGCCTCGTCGAACTGACCGAGCCGCAGCCGGGTCTGCACCGCGCCGGACGGGCAGCCGGTGGTCGCCATGATGCCCTCGGCATGCTCGGCGATCAACTCCATGTCCATCCGGGGCCACTTGACGTAGTGGCCCTCCATCGAGGCGCGGGAGTTGAGCGTGAAGAGGTTGTGCAGCCCAGTCTTGTTCGCCGCCCACATGGTCATGTGGGTGATCGCGCCGTTACCCGAGACGTCGTCGCTCTTCTGTTCCGGCCGGCCCCACTTGACCCGCTGCTTGTGAAAGCGCGACTCCGGCGCCACGTACGCCTCGACGCCGAGGATGGGCTTGACGCCGGCCGCCGTCGCCTGCTTGTAGAAGTCGTTCGCGCCGTGCATGTTGCCGTGGTCGGTGATCGCCACCGCCGGCATGCCCAGCCGGGCCGCCTCGGCGAAGAGGTCCTTGAGCCGGGCCGCCCCGTCGAGCATCGAGTACTCAGTGTGCACGTGCAGATGCGCGAACGAATCGCCCATGCGTGGCGCCCCCCGGGGTGTGGATCAAGGCTGCGTCGGAGTCGACCGACTCACCCTACCCAGGTCGCCTGACCGGCTCCACCGTCCGCGCCGAGGGTGTTCCGGGTCTCTCATCCGATGCCCGTGTGCCGCACGATGCTGTACGGGGTTGGAATAGTGTGCGGCACACAGTATCGTGTGCCGCATGGTGAGCGACGAGGTCCTCCGGACCCATCTCCAGGAGCTGCGGCGCGGCACGGTCGTGGTGGCGAGCCTGGTCGCCCTGCGCCGGCCCGACTACGGCTACGCGCTGCTGCAACGGCTGGGCGAGCACGGCTTCCCGGTCGACGCCAACACGCTTTATCCCCTGCTCCGGCGACTGGAGGAGCAGGGGCTGCTGACCAGCGAGTGGAACACCGAGGAGAGCCGGCCGCGCAAGTTCTACCGCACCAGCGCCGACGGCGAGGTCGTGCTGGACCGCCTGCTGGACGACCTGACCGCCGTGCAGACCTCCGTCGCCGGCCTGATCGAAGGAGTGGACCGATGAGTTCCCTGACCGACCGGTACGTCACCGCCACCCTGCGTACGGTGCCGGCACCCCGTCGCGCGGAGATCGCCTCCGAGTTGCGGGCGTCCATCGCGGACATGATCGACGGCCGGACCGACGCCGGGCAGGACGCCGACACCGCCGAGCGGGAGGTGCTCACCGAGCTCGGCAACCCCGACCAGCTCGCGGCCCGCTACGCCGACCGGCGGCTGCAGCTCATCGGCCCGCGCTACTACCTGGTCTGGTGGCGGCTGCTGCGGACGCTGCTCACCTACATTCCCGCCATCGCGGGCGTCGCGACCGGCGTGGTGAGGGCGACGGTCGACGGCGAGCCCGGCGCGGCGATCGGCGCCGGGGTGGTCGGCGCGATGCAGACGGCGGTGCAGATCGCATTCTGGCTCACCCTCGTCTTCGCCGTGCTCGAACGCACCAACACGCCGCTGAACCTGCCCGAGTGGAGCGTCGACCAGCTGCCCGAGGCGCCGAACGAGCGGCAGGTGCCGCTCGTCGACACCTGCGCCTCGATCGTGTTCCTGCTGTTCGCCATCGCGTTCTTCCCCTGGCAGCACTTCCAGCCCTGGATCTCGGGTGACGGCTCCCGACTGCCGATGATCGACCCGGCGCTGTGGAGCTTCTGGCTGCCCGTGCTGCTGGCGGTACTGGTCGCCGACATCGGCTTGGAGGTCGCGAAGTACCGATCGGGGCGGTGGACCTGGCCGCTGGTCGCGGTCAAGACGGTGCTCGATCTCGCGTTCGCCGTGCCGCTCACCTGGCTGCTGCTCACCGACCGGCTGCTCAACCCGGAGCTGGTCCAGCGGTTCGAGTGGCTGCGTGAGGGCGGCACGCAGGACCTGGCGCGGGCGACCGTCCTGCTCACCGCCGTCATCGTCGTCCTGGGCTTCATCGACAGCGCCGTCAAGGCGCGGCGGCACGCCGCCTGAAGCGGTCTCGGCCCGGCGCGCACGGGGGCGCCGGGCCGAGCCGTGTTCCCGGTCAGGTGGCGGTCGGGCGGGCCCGCCACTCCCGGCCCAGCATGGCGTAGACCATCTCGTCGGTCCACTCGCCCTTGACGAACTCGTTCTCCCGCAGGTGCGCCTCGCGGCGCATGCCGAGCCGTTCCAGCACCCGCGCCGAGGCGGTGTTCCGGGCGTCGAGCCGGCCGACGATCCGGTGCAGGCCGAGGCCCTCGAAGCCGAGCCGCAGCATCTCCCGGCCCGCCTCGGTGACGTACCCCCGGCCGGTGTGGTCCGGGTGCAGCACGTACCCGATCTCGCCCTGCTGGTGCTCGCCGCTGGTCCAGGTCAGCAGCACGTCGCCGACCAGCTCGCCGGTCGCCGGCAGCACCATCGCCAGGTTCAACACGTCGCCCGGTGCGCGCACCGCGGTGCGCCCCCGCAGGCGCTCGATCGCCGCCGCGGCGGCGGCCTCGTCGTACGGCTCGTGGTAGAGGTAGCGGGTGACCTCCGGCCGGGAGCGGTAGGCGGTCAGGGCGGCGAGGTCGTCGACGGTGAACGCGCGCAGCACGAGCCGGTCGGTGCGCAGCGGCAGGTCGGGGACGAGCATCCGGGAAGGGTACGGGCACGACCGGCGACCGGTCAGCCGAGTTTCGTATCGATAGGAGTGGCCATGCGGATCCGGGGCATCGTCTACGACACGGGCGTCGAACTGCTGCCCGGCCGGCCGTCCCGGCCGGACTTCGACCCCGACCAGGTCCGCGCCGACCTGCGGGTGATCGCCACCGAGCTGCACGCCACCGCGGTACGACTCGTCGGGGAGAACCTGGACCGGCTGCGCCTGGCGGCCGAGGCCGCCGCCGAGGCGGGGCTGGCGGTCTGGCTCTCCCCCGCGCTGCCGGACGCCACGTCGGCCGCCGCCCGCCTCCAACTCGGCAGCTGCGCCGACATCGGGGAGCGGCTGCGCGCCCGGGGCGCCGAGGTGGTGCTGGTGGCCGGCTGGGAGGCGACCCTGTTCCTGCGCGGCATGGTCGCCGGGGCCACCACCACCGACCGGATGGCCACCATGAGCAGCCCGGGCCGGCTGCTGTGGAGCACCGTGCGCCACGGCGCGTTCCCATGGGCGCTCAACCGGCACCTGCGCCGGGCCGCCGCCACGGCGCGGTCCCGATTCCAGGGTCCGGTGGCGTACGCCGCGCTCGGTTTCGAGAGGGTCGACTGGCGGCCCTTCGACCTCGTCGGGGTGGACCACTACCGCAGCGGGGAGTCGCCGGAGGCGTGGGCGGCGGCGATCGGGCGGTGGCGCCGGCCCGGCAAGCCGGTGGTGCTCACCGAGCTGGGCTGTGCCACGTACGCGGGCGCCGCGGCCCGGGGCGCGCTCGCCTGGACGGTGGTCGACCGGGACGCGGATCCGCCCCGGCTGCGCGAGCCGGTGGTCCGGGACGAAGGGGCGCAGGCCGACGAAATCGGCCGGCTGCTGGACGCGGCCGACGCGGCCGGGGTGGCGGGCGCCTTCGTCTTCACCTACGCGTCGTTCAGCTATCCGCACCGGCCCGAGCCGGAGCTCGACCTGGACACCGCCGGCTACGGCCTGGTCGCGGTGCTGCCCGACGGCTCCGTGCGCCGCAAGGCCGCCTTCGACGCGGTGGCCCGCCGGTTCGCCGCCGGCTGACGGCCCGCGGTCGAGGCGGTGGCCGCGTCGGCGCGGTCTCGCGGTCCGTCACGAGCAATCCGATCACCAGCGGCGCAGGGTCAGCTGATCCGCTCCTGGCTCAGTTGCGGCACCAGCCTGGCCGCGGCCTCGAAGTCGGCGTCCTGATGAAGTACGACCAACTTCAGGCGGATGGCGGTGGCGATCACCAGGTGATCCGCGACGGACAGGCCCTGATGAGCGCTCTGGCTGGCGAGTTCCTGCCGCACCGCCCGCACGACCTGCCAGGCATCGTCGGGAACCGGAACCCATGGGTACAGGTCTCGCAGCCCCCGCTCAACCCGGTCGTAGGCCTTGGCGTCGGCGATAGTCAGGGTTTCCACGAGCACCGGGTCACAGATGGCGATCAGGCCACGGGCGGCGAGGTCGGACCAGCTCGAATCGACCTGACGACGGACCATGCGGACCAGAGCGCTCGTGTCGACCAGATACTTCACTGGTCGAGCTCGTTGAGCCGCTCGAAGTGGAAGCCCCCCTCGTCGGCGACCTCCTGAAGGTCGGCCAAGGCCCGCTGCCGGCGCTCGCGGCTGGACTCCACAGCCTGTCGGAGGGCCTCCGTCACCGTCTCCTTCTTGGTGGCGGTGCCGAGCGCAGCGGTCGCTTCCGCCAGAAGATCCTCATCGAGATCCAACAGAGTCTTGGCCATGAAATACACCTCCCGCACGATGATATATCCCGGAGGTACGTATATGCAGACCCGGCGGAGGCCATGATCTCGCGCCGGACGACGACGTCGCCCGGCGCAAACCGCACCCGGTCACCGCCGGCTCAGCCGACTGCCGCCATGACCTCGTCGGAGACGTCGAAGTTCGCGTACACGTTCTGCACGTCGTCGCAGTCCTCGAGGACGTCGATCAACTTGAAGATCTTGCGCGCGCCCTCCTCGTCCAGCGGCACGCTGACGCTGGGCACGAGGGAGGACTCGGCGGACTCGTACTCGATGCCGGCGTCCTGCAGGGCGGAGCGCACCGCGATCAGGTCGCCCGGCTCGGAGACCACCTCGTACGCCTCACCGAGGTCGTTGACCTCCTCGGCGCCGGCGTCCAGGACCGCCATCATCACGTCGTCCTCGGTGGTGCCCGCCTTGGGGACGATCACCACGCCCTTGCGGGAGAACAGATACGACACCGAGCCGGCGTCGGCGAACGAGCCGCCGTTGCGGGTCAGTGCGGTGCGCACCTCGGTGGCGGCGCGGTTGCGGTTGTCGGTGAGGCACTCGATGAGCAGCGCGACGCCGTTCGGGCCGTAGCCCTCGTACATGATCGTCTGGTAGTCGGCGCCGCCGGCCTCCAGGCCGGAGCCGCGCTTGACCGCGCGGTCGATGTTGTCGTTCGGGACCGAGTTCTTCTTCGCCTTCTGGATGGCGTCGTAGAGGGTCGGGTTGCCGGCCGGGTCACCGCCGCCGGTCCGGGCCGCCACCTCGACGTTCTTGATCAGCTTGGCGAACATCTTGCCGCGCTTGGCGTCGATGACGGCCTTCTTGTGCTTGGTGGTCGCCCACTTTGAGTGGCCAGACATCTCATACCTCCGTTTGATGATCCACGCCTGCGTCGACTTCCCGCGCCGAGTCCACGGTCAACCGGAACGGATGGTGCTGGCCGGGCGGCTCCGCGTGGACGGCTGCGGCGAGCGATGGCCCTGCCGAACCGCGGCAATCCTACCGAGACGGCGTCCCCGCATGTCACACCCGGCACCCGTGCCGGGGCGCGGCAGCTGGCCGGCGGGCCGGCCGGCCGTTGCCGGAGGACAGCAACCGCGGGCCGGTGAACCTGCCGGCGAGGGCAGGGAAGGGCTGCTCCCAGGCTCAGGCCGCGGCCCGGACCAGGTCCACGAAGTAGCGGTGCACCCGCAGGTCGCCAGTGAGTTCCGGGTGGAACGAGGTGGCCAGCAGATTGCCCTGCCGGACCGCGACGATCCGGTCGGCCGCCGGACCCTCGGTGACCCGGCCGAGCACCTCGACGCCCGCGCCGACCCGCTCGACCCACGGGGCCCGGATGAAGACGGCGTGGAACGGCTCGCCGTCGACCCCGTCGATCTCCACCGGCGCCTCGAACGAGTCGACCTGCCGGCCGAACGCGTTGCGCCGGACGGTCATCCCGATGCCCTGGAAGCCCCGCTGGTCGGGGCGGCCGTCCAGCACCTCGGCAGCCAGCATGATCATGCCGGCGCAGGACCCGTACACCGGCATGCCGGCGGCGATCCGCTTGTCGATCGGCTCGCGCAGCCCGAAGATGTCGGCGAGCTTGCTGATGGTGGTGGACTCGCCGCCCGGGATGACCAGCCCGTCGACGGCGTCCAGCTCGGCCGGACGGCGCACCGGGCGGGCGTGGGCGCCGGCCCCGGCCAGCGCGGCGAGGTGCTCCCGCACATCGCCCTGCAGGGCGAGCACCCCGATCACGGGTGTGTCGCTCATCGCGTCGTCGCTCCTTCGTCGTCGCGTCGTCGCGGACCGCCGGGCCCGCGGGTGCGGGGGCGGGCCGGCTGGCCCGCCCGCCGGGATCACCAGCCGCGCTCGGCCAGCCGGTGCGGCTGCGGGATCTCGTCGACGTTGATGCCCACCATCGCCTCGCCCAGGCCGCGGGAGACCTTGGCCAGCACGTCCGGGTCGTCGTGGAAGGTGGTGGCCTTCACGATCGCGGCGGCACGCTGGGCCGGGTTGCCCGACTTGAAGATGCCCGAGCCGACGAAGACGCCCTCGGCGCCGAGCTGCATCATCATGGCCGCGTCGGCCGGGGTGGCGATGCCACCCGCGGTGAACAGCACCACCGGCAGCTTGCCGGTCTCGGCGACCTCCTTGACCAGCTCGTACGGCGCCTGGAGTTCCTTGGCGGCGACGAACAGCTCATCGGCCGGCAGCGACTGGAGGCGGCGGATCTCCTTGCGGATCTTGCGCATGTGGGTGGTGGCGTTGGAGACGTCACCGGTGCCGGCCTCGCCCTTCGAACGGATCATGGCCGCGCCCTCGGTGATCCGCCGCAGCGCCTCGCCCAGGTTGGTCGCGCCGCAGACGAACGGGACGGTGAAGGCCCACTTGTCGATGTGGTTCTCGTAGTCGGCCGGGGTCAGCACCTCGGACTCGTCGACGTAGTCCACGCCGAGGGACTGCAGGACCTGTGCCTCGACGAAGTGGCCGATCCGGGCCTTGGCCATGACCGGGATCGAGACGGCGTTGATGATGCCGTCGATCATGTCCGGGTCACTCATCCGGGACACGCCGCCCTGGGCGCGGATGTCGGCGGGCACCCGCTCCAGCGCCATGACGGCGACCGCGCCGGCGTCCTCGGCGATCTTGGCCTGCTCGGGGGTGACCACGTCCATGATCACGCCGCCCTTGAGCATCTCGGCCATGCCCCGCTTGACGCGGGCGGTGCCGACGACGGAGGTGGCGTTGGTGTTCGGGGAGGTGGATTCGGGCACGGGTCATCGCTCCTTGGGCGTGCTCGGGGGGTGGCTGCGAAAAATGCTACGACGGGGTGAACGCCGATCCGACAGCCAATCAGACCCACGGTGGCCTGCTCTGTGGTCGCCGTCACGCCTGGTGGGCGCGGGGTGCGGGGACCGGGACGGTCAGCCCGTGGTGACGTCGGCCCGGGTGGTGACGGTGGGGTCGTCGATGTCGAAGTACTGCGGCCAGTCGTGCCGGCGCCCCATCCGCAACAGGCGTACCAGGGGGCGGCCGCGGGCCGCCCGGGCGTCCCGGACCAGGTCGGTGTGCACCTGCCGGGCCAGGGCCAGCCGCCGGCTGGCCGCGATCACCGCCTCGCCGGCCGGGTCGTCCGGGTCCAGCTCGACCGCGCGCAGCTGCCGGGTGAGGTCGTTCTCGGCGGCCTCCCGCTCCTCGGGTACGGCGTCCAGGGCGATCCGGGCGGCCGCGTACAGCTCCACGCCGTAGCGCCGCTCGGCCAGCACGGCGGCGGCGGCCGCGCGGCGCAGCAGGTGGGCGTCGAGCGCCCGGGTCGCGGACTCCGCGCGGGCCTGCAGCCGCTCGACCCGGCCGGCCGTCCAGATCAGGTACGCCGCGACGAGCCCGACGGCCAGGACCGTGCCCACCACCCACCACATGCCCGGCATCGTAGTGCTGCTCCGTTCCCGTCCGAACCGGCGCGGCCACCGGCCGACGCGCTCGTCACATCGACCCCACCGGCCACCGGGCTCAGCCCAGCCCCACCCACTCCTGGTCCATCACCCGGCCGTCGGTGGCCTCGATCGCCGCTGCGTATACCTCCACAACGCGGCGGGCAACCACGGGCCAGTCGAAGCTCGCCACAACCTGCTCGCCGCAGGCGGTCAGCGCCGCCCGCCGGTCCGCGTCGTCGAGCAGCCCCGCCACGGCGGTGCGCAGCGCCGCCGCGTCGCCGGTCGGGAACAGCTGCCCGGCCCGCCCGCCGTCCAGCACCCGGCGGAAGGCGTCGAGGTCGCTGGCCACCACGGTGGTGCCG
The DNA here is from genome assembly GCF_043204735.1 of Micromonospora sp. NPDC047740. Classification (NCBI taxonomy): domain Bacteria; kingdom Bacillati; phylum Actinomycetota; class Actinomycetes; order Micromonosporales; family Micromonosporaceae; genus Micromonospora; species Micromonospora sp. NPDC047740. The sequence goes on along the minus strand of NZ_JBIDCT010000034.1, from coordinate 34,267 downwards.
GCGGCGAGCGCCTCGGTGAGGATCATCCCGAACGACTCCCCGCCGGTGTTCGGCGCCACGTAGAGGTGCAGACTGCGTAGCATGCGAGGTTTGTCCGCCTCGGAGACCCGGCCGAGGAAGCTGACCCGGTCCCGCAGTTCGGCCGGGAACTGCCCGTAAAGGTCGTCCGGGTCGCCCGGCCCGGCCACCAGCAGGCGCAGCCCGGGCCGGTGCGGGGCGAGCGCGACGAAGGCGTCCCGCAGGATCGGGAAGCCCTTGCGGGGCTCGGTGAACCGGCCCAGGAAACCGAGCGTCCCGCCGGTGCCCGGCCCACACTCCCCCGGCCAGCCGGGCAGCGGCTCGACGCCGGCGAACTTCGCCACCGCCACCCCGTTGGGGATCTCCACCGCGCCGCCGTCCATGTGCTCGACCTGCACCTTGCGGGCCAGGGCGCTGACCGCGATCCGGGCGGTGATCCGCTCCAGCAGGATCTGCAGCACCCCCTGGGCCGCCGAGAGCACCCGGGAGCGGGTCATCGCGGTGTGGAAGGTGGCCACCACCGGGCCGCGCGCGCAGAGCACGGCCAGCATCGACAGGCTGGGGGTCAGCGGCTCGTGCACGTGCAGCACGTCGAAGTCGCCCCGGGTGATCCAGCGCCGCACCCGCGCGGTGGAGACCGGGCCGAACGCGATCCGGGCCACCGAGCCGTTGTACGGCAGCGGCACCGCCCGGCCGGCCGGCACCACGTACGGCGGCAGCGGCGAGTCCTCGTCGGCCGGGGCCAGGACGCTCACCTCGTGCCCCAGCCCGATCAGCGCCTCGGCCAGGTCCATGACGTGGTTCTGCACCCCGCCGGGGACGTCGAAGGAGTACGGGCACACGATGCCGATCCGCATTTGCGCCCGCTCCCTCAGATGGTCCCGGCGCTGGCCGGCGGCGCTGCCGGGGCGCCCGTGCCGCCGTCGGTCGTCGCGCGCTGGTCCAGCCACATCCGCTGCAACATGTGCCAGTCTTCCGGATGCCGGGCGATGCCCGCCGCCAGACCGTCGGCAATCCGTTGGGTCAGCAGGCGGACCCGCTCGTCCAGCGGGCCGCTGTCCGGATCGGGCAGCTCCAACCGGGCCAGGGCTCCGCAGGCGATCTCCGGCTCGTACCACATCGACGTCACGTACAGCGGCGCCCCGGTCCGGATCGCCAGCAGGGCCGGGCCGGCCGGCATGCGGGTCCGGGCGCCGAAGAAGTCCACCTCCACCCCGCGGGCGGAGAGGTCCCGGTCGGCCAGCAGCGGCACCACCGCGCCCGCCCGCACCCGGTCCAGCAGCACGTCGAACGCCGGCCGGTCACCGCCCCGGGTGGGCAGGATCTCCATGCCGAGGCCCTGCCGGAAGGCCAGGAACCGCTCGTAGACGGCCTCCGGCTTGAGCCGCTCGGCCACCGTGGTGATCGGCCAGCCGGTGGCGGCCACCCAGGCGCCCGCGGCGTCCCAGTTGCCGGCGTGCGGCAGCGCGACCACCGCGCCCCGGCCGGACGCCACGTCGGCGCCGAGCATGTCCGCGCCCTCGAGGCGGAACCCGGCGAGGATCTCCTGGCGGCTCAGGGCGGGCAGCCGGAACGCGTCCATCCAGTACCGCGCGTACGACCGCAGACCGGCCCGGACCAGCTCGTCCAGCTCCGCCTCGCGCACCTCCGGGCCGACCACCCGGCGCAGGTTGGCGCGGAGTCGGGCCGTACCCCCGCCGCCCTTGCGGTGCGCGCGGTCGGCGCCCGCCCGGAAGGCGGCGGCGACCACCGGCCGGGGCAGCGCCCGGGCCACCCGCCAGCCGGCGACGAGACCCAGCTCGGTGAGGTTCACTCGTGGCCGACCTGCTGCGCCTGCCGGTACACGTGGACCATGCGCTGCCCGACCGTGAAGATCGAGACCGCAGCGAGCAGCCAGAGCGCGATCGGCAGCGCCGGTGTGACGCCAAGGCCGGTGAGCAGGCCGCCCACCCCGACGATCAGCAGCCGCTCGGTGCGCTCGGCGATGCCCACGTTGGCGGTCATGCCCAGGCCCTCGGCGCGGGCCTTGACGTACGACACCAGCCCCCCGGCGGCCAGGCAGAGCAGCGCCGCCGCCACCCCCGAGTAGTGGTGCTGGGTGGCCAGCCAGTACGCGACCGCGCCGAAGACCGCGCTGTCGGCAATCCGGTCCATGCTCGAGTCGAGGAAGGCGCCGAAGCGGGTGGAGCCGCCGCTCATCCGGGCCATCGTGCCGTCGAGCAGGTCGGTGAGCGCGAAGACCGTGACGATCAGCGCACCGGCGACAAGCTGACCGCGGGCGCCGAAGCCGAGCGCGCCGACGAGCACGCCGAGGGTGCCGGTCACGGTGACCGCGTTGGGGGACACGCCCGCGCGGAGCAGCCCGCGCGCGACCGGCTCCACGACGCGGGTCATGCCCGCCCGGGCCGTCACTTGGAAGATCTTCGCCATGGCGGTCCCACGATAACGGCCGACGGCCGCGCACGACACGGCTGGTCGTCCCGACCCGCCAGGCAGGCTTGTGCCGGGTCGGCATCGGGTGTGAGATCGAGCGAGGGAGGTGAGCCAGCTCACCGTCCCTCCGTCCGAGAACCCGTCGTCCAGGAGACCACCGGAGGATATCGCCGCGGTACCCGCTCGGGCCCGCTTCCCCGTCGCGCGCGGCGGTCGCCACCCACCACCGGCTGAGGGAGGTGCGCCGCGATGGCGCAGAAAAATCAGGAGAAGGGGGTCACCGGCGGCGCGCCGGTGGTGACCGAGCCCGGCAGGGTTCGCAACGTGGTGCTGGTCGGGCACTCGGGAACGGGCAAGACCACACTGGTCGAGGCCCTGCTCGCGGCCAGCGGCACGATCGGCCGGGCCGGCACAGTCACCGACGGCACCACGGTCTGCGACCACGATCCCGCCGCCGTACGCCAGCAGCGCTCGGTGAGCCTCTGCTGCGCCCCGCTGCTCCACCACGACGTCAAGGTCAACCTCCTGGACACCCCCGGGTACGCCGACTTCGTCGGCGAGCTGCGCGCGGGGCTGCGGGCCGCCGACGCCGCGCTGTTCGTGGTCTCCGCCGTCGACGGGATGGACGCCGCCACCGCCGCGCTCTGGGAGGAGTGCGCCGCGGTGGACATGCCCCGCGCCGTCGCGGTCAGCCGGCTGGACCACCCGCGCGCCGACTTCGACGAGGCGGTGGCGCTCTGCCAGCGCGTCTTCGGCGACAACGTGCTCCCCCTCTACCTGCCGATGCTCGGCGACGACGGCGTGTCGGTCGTCGGCCTGATGGGGCTGATCACCCGGCGGGTCTTCGACTACTCGAACGGGTCGCCGGCCACGGTGCGGGAGCCGGATCCGGAGCACCTGCCGGCCATCCAGGAGGCCCGCAACGAGCTGATCGAGGGGATCATCGCGGAGAGCGAGGACGAGACCCTGATGGACCGCTACCTCGGTGGCGAGGAGATCGACACCGAGGTGCTCATCACCGACCTGGAGACGGCGGTGGCCCGGGGGCACTTCTACCCGGTGGTGCCGGTCTGCGCGGAGACCGGGGTCGGCCTGGACGTGCTGCTCGACGGCCTGGTGGCGGCGTTCCCGTCGCCGCTAGAGCACGAACTGCCGGCGGTCACCGGGGTGGACGGCTCGCCGCGGCCGCCACTGGCCTGCGACCCGGACGGCCCGCTGGTCGCCGAGGTGGTCAAGACCACCGTCGACCGGCACGTCGGGCGGGTCTCCCTGGTCCGGGTCTTCTCCGGCACCCTCCGCCCCGACCAGGTGATCCACGTGTCGGGGCACGGCATGGCCGAGCGGGGCCACGCCGACCACGACGCCGACGAGCGGGTCGGCCACCTCTACAGCCCGCTCGGCGCGACGCTGCGCGAGGTGCCCGCCGCAGTCGCCGGGGACCTCTGCGCGATCACCAAGTCGGGCAGCGCGGAGACCGGCGACACCATCTCCGCCAAGGAGGAGCCGCTGCTCATCGCCCCGTGGGAGATGCCCGAGCCGCTGCTGCCGGTGGCGATCGTGGCGAAGAGCCGGGCCGACGAGGACGCCCTGGCCCGCAACCTGGCCCGGCTGGTGGCCGGCGACCCGACCCTGCGGCTGGAGCGCAATCCGGAGACCCACCAGCTGGTGCTCTGGTGCATGGGCGAGGCGCACGCCGACGTGGTGCTCGACCGGCTGCGCGCCGGCGGGGTGGAGCTGGAGACCGAACCGGTCCGGGTGGCGCTGCGCGAGACGTTCACCAGCGCCGCCCGGGGGCACGGGCGGCACGTCAAGCAGTCCGGCGGCCACGGCCAGTACGCCGTCTGCGACATCGAGGTGGAGCCGCTGCCCCGCGGCGGCGGCTTCGAGTTCGTGGACAAGGTGGTCGGCGGCGCGGTCCCGCACAACTACATCCCGTCGGTGGAGAAGGGCGTCCGGGCGCAGATGGAGCGCGGCCTGGTCGCCGGCTGTCCGGTGGTGGACCTGCGGGTGACCCTCTTCGACGGCAAGGCGCACAGCGTCGACTCCTCCGACGCCGCGTTCCAGACCGCCGGCGGCCTGGCCCTGCGTGACGCCGCCGAGAAGGGGCAGCCGACGCTGCTGGAGCCGGTCGACGAGGTGACCATCCGGGTACCCGACTCGTCGGTGGGCGCGGTGATGGGCGACCTCTCCGGCCGGCGCGGCCGGGTGCTGGGCACCGAACCGGACCCGGACGCCGAGGGGCGGACGCTGGTCCGCGCCGAGGTGCCCGCCACCGAGCTGCTCCGGTACGCGGTCGAGCTGCGCTCGATGACCGCCGGCACCGGCACCTTCCGGCGGGAGTTCGCCCGGTACGAGCCGATGCCCGCCCACCTCGCCGAGCAGGTCCGCAAGGAGCACACCGCCCGCTCCTGACCCCCGGGGTCGTCGGCACGCCGTGCGCGCACTTTCGCGGGAAGGGTGGCCTCCACAGCTCGGGAGGCCACCCTTCCCGGGAATCTGCGGCCATCCCGGCGGCGCGGCGAGGTGCGCGGGGTCCGTCAGGGCGGGCGGCGGGCACCGGGGGCGGAAACGCCACCGAGGGGTGCCCGGGCCCGGTGGACGGTCAGCGGGACACGGCGTAGGCCAGCACGAGCGGGGTGGCCTGCCCCGGCCAGGTGCCGGTCAGGCAGGCGTCGGAGGGGGCCTCACCGGGTACCGGCCGCCGGATGACGGCCAGCTCGACCGGGTCGGTCCGGATCAGCGTGGGGTCGCCGTCGACCACCTCCCGGGGCGCGCCGACCACCGGCGGTTCGCCCGCGCCGGCCCGGCCGCCGGTCACGGTCATGTTCGGCGGGCGGACCTCCCGGCGCCCGTCCGCCTCGAAGTACTCCTCCGCCGGCCCGACGCCGGTCAGGACGGCGGCGGCCAGGGCCGGCGGGTAGACCGGGTCGGCGCAGGCGTCGTACACCCAGCGCGGGCCCAGCACGGAGTGCTCGGTGGTGCCGACCAGCCAGGCGTCGGCACCGGGCAGTGGCGCACCCCGGTAGGTGAGCGGCGCCTGCAGGACGGGCCCGTCGCCGACCCGGACGAGCAGGGTCTCGATCCCGACCTCGCCGGCCGGGTCGTCAAAGCGGTAGGTCGCCACCCGGGTGACGTCGGCGCCCGCCGTACCCGCGAACCACGGGCGGCCGGGCAGCCAGGCGGCGAGCAGGTCGAGCTTCGACGGGCGCAGTTCCGCGCGGTGCAGCAATGCCATGCGGGAGATCGTACTGTCGAAGGGCGGCGCGCCGGCAGTTGCCAATCTTGGCGCCGAGGCACTACCGCGGCCTGGAGGAACCATGGGCACGGCGGCGGAACAGCTCCATCGGGCGACGGACGTACCACCGGCGCCCCGCTGGGTGGCACCCACCTTCGCGGTGCTGGCGCTGCTCACCCTGCCCTGGATCGGCTACCTGGCCCTGACGCTGCCCCGGCACGCCGTCATCGTGCATTACCGGGCCGCCTGGGTGGGCTTCGACCTGGGGCTGATGGTGATGCTGGCGTTGACCGCGGTACAGGCGTACCGGGGGCACCGGCAGGTCGCCCTGGCGGCCAGCGCCACCGCGACCATGCTGGTGGTGGACGCCTGGTTCGACGTCATCACCACCCCCGCCGGGCCGGACCTGGCGCTGTCGGTGCTGCTGGCCGCACTGGTCGAGCTGCCGCTGGCCGCGGTCTGCGTCTGGATCGCCCGGCACGGCGACCGGATGGTGGAGCGGCGGCTGCGCCAGCTCACCGTCCGCGCCGCGCTCGCCACCGACCGGGCCGAGGCGGCCGAGCGGACGGCCACCAGTGCGCGTCGCCGGACGCGCCGCGGCCGGACCCGCTGACGGCCGTTACCGACCGACTCCAGCCGCACCGGCACGCCGGCCGGACCCGCGCCCGTCGGCCCGCCGCGCTCCGGATCAGGCGGGCCAGGCCTTGGCGAGCAGGTCGCGGGTGTCGGCGAGCAACTGGGGCAGCACTTTCGTCCGGCCGATGACCGGCATGAAGTTCGCGTCCCCGCCCCACCGCGGCACCACGTGCTGGTGCAGGTGGGCGGCGATACCGGCACCAGCCACCCCGCCCTGGTTCAGGCCCAGGTTGAAGCCGTGCGCGTTGGAGACGTGGCGGACCACCCGCATGGCGTCCTTGGTGAACGCCGCCAGCTCGGCGGTCTCCGGCGCGTCCAACTCGGTGTAGTCGGCCACGTGCCGATAGGGGCAGACCAGCAGGTGCCCCGGGTTGTACGGGTAGAGATTGAGCACCACGAAGACGTGCTCGCCCCGGGCGACCACCAGGCTCTCGTCCGGCGGCAGGCCGGGGGCCAGGCAGAACGGGCAGCCGGCGGGCTTCTCGTAGCCGCCCTCGGGCCGGTCCTCGCCAGAGATGTAGGTCATCCGGTGCGGGGTCCAGAGCCGTTCCAGCCCATCCGCCAGACCATTGTCGGTGCCGTTCTCGAAGTGCCGATCCGCCCCAGTCACAGCGCCGATCCTACGGTCACCGCACCCCGATCAACCCGGGTGCCTGGTCGCCGGTGCCGGGCACCAGACGCGGCGAATGGCGGTGCCCCGGCATCGGGACTCCGCCATTCGCGGCACGTCACGCCCAGCCGCCGCCGGGCCGGCGATCAGCTCTCCGCCGACGGGCCGGAGTTGGTGCGGGAGTTGACCACGTCGAGCACGTGGGTCACCGCCTCGGCCATCGGCACACCGTTGCGCTGCGAGCCGTCCCGGTAGCGGAACGAGACCGTGCCGGCGGCCACGTCGTCGTCACCGGCGATCACCATGAACGGGATCTTCTGCTGCTGGGCGTTGCGGATCTTCTTCTGCATCCGGTCGGTGCCGGAGTCCACCTGGGCGCGGATCCCCTCCGCGCGCAGCGCGGCCACGAAGCCGTGCAGGTAGTCGGTGTGCTCGTCGCGGATCGGGATGCCGATCACCTGCACCGGCGCCAGCCAGGCCGGGAAGGCGCCCGCGTAGTGCTCGGTGAGCACACCGAAGAAGCGCTCGATCGAGCCGAAGAGGGCCCGGTGGATCATCACCGGCCGCTGCCGGCTGCCGTCCGCCGCCTGGTACTCCAGGCCGAACCGCTCCGGCTGGTTGAAGTCGACCTGGATGGTGGACATCTGCCAGGTGCGGCCGATCGCGTCCTTGGCCTGCACCGAGATCTTCGGGCCGTAGAAGGCCGCGCCGCCCGGGTCGGGCACCAGGTCCAGCCCAGAGGCCTCGGCGGCGCTGCGCAGGGCCTCCGTGGCCTCCGCCCAGTCCTCGTCCGAGCCGATGAACTTCGGCGAGTCGTCCCGGGTGGACAGCTCCAGGTAGAAGTCGTCCAGACCGTAGTCGCGCAGCAGGTCGAGCACGAACGTGAGCAGGGTGGTCAGCTCGCCCGGCATCTGCTCGCGAGTGCAGTAGATGTGCGAGTCGTCCTGGGTCAGGCCGCGGACCCGGGTCAGGCCGTGCACCACGCCGGACTTCTCGTACCGGTAGACCGTGCCGAACTCGAAGAGCCGCAGCGGCAGCTCCCGGTACGACCGCCCGCGCGCCCTGAAGATCAGGTTGTGCATCGGGCAGTTCATGGCCTTGAGGTAGTAGTCCGCGCCCTCCAGCTGCATGGGCGGGAACATCGTGTCGGCGTAGTAGGGCAGGTGACCGGAGGTCTCGAAGAGCTGCGCCTTGGTGATGTGCGGGCTGTTGACGAACTCGTACCCGGCCGCCTCGTGCCGGCGACGCGAGTAGTTCTCCAGCTCCCGCCGGATGATGCCGCCCTTCGGGTGGAAGACCGCCAGGCCCGAGCCGATCTCGTCGGGGAAGCTGAACAGGTCCAGGTCCGCGCCGAGCTTGCGGTGGTCGCGCCGGGCGGCCTCCTCCAGCAGCTTCAGGTACGCCTTGAGCTCGTCCCGGGTCGGCCACGCGGTGCCGTACACCCGCTGCAGCTGCGGGTTCTTCTCCGAGCCCCGCCAGTACGCGGCGGCCGAGCGCATCAGCTTGAACGCGCCGATCAGCCGGGTGTTCGGCAGGTGCGGGCCGCGGCACAGGTCCGACCAGCAGACCTTGTCCTCGGCGGCGGCGAGGTTGTCGTAGATGGTCAGCTCGCCGCCGCCCACCTCCATCACCTGCGAGGAGTCGAGCCCCTCCCCCTTGACGTCGATCAGCTCCAGCTTGAACGGCTCGTTGGCCAGCTCGGCCCGGGCCTCGTCCAGGCTGTTGAAGCGGCGCCGGCGGAACCGCTGCCCGGACTTGACGATCTCCTGCATCCGCTTCTCGAGCTTGGCCAGGTCGTCCGGCTGGAACGGCTTGTCGACCTGGAAGTCGTAGTAGAAGCCGTTCTCGATCGGCGGCCCGATGCCGAGCTTGGCCTCCGGGAAGACGTCCTGCACCGCCTGGGCGAGCACGTGCGCGGTCGAGTGGCGCAGCACGTTCAGCCCGTCCGGCGAGTCGAGGCTCACCGGCTCGACGGCGGTCTCCTCCGCCGGCTTCCAGTCCAGGTCACGCAGCACGCCCTGGGGGTCGCGGACCACCACGATCGCCTTCGGGCCCGTGGTGGGCAGCCCGGCCGCCGCCACCGCGTCGGCCGCCGTCGTCCCGGCGGCGACGACGACGGGGTCGGCCACGACGGGGGTACGGGGTGCGGACACGGTGACTCCTGTCGTCGATGGGTTCGAATGTGCCGGTTACCGGCCCCTGCGATGCTATCGGTCGCCCTTTCCGCACCGTCGGCGACGCCGCGCTGTCCCGATCCGTGGCCGGACGAGTTCGGCCCCCGCGTTGAACCTTTCGCCGCCGGGCGCGAAAGTGGGCGAACCCTGCGCGGGCGGATGGGCGCCAGGCGCGGATCTTGTGGCGCACGGTGGGTGCGGGTGAGGTCAGGTGTGGGCGGGGAGCCAGTCGGGCAGGGGTTCGCGGGCGGCGAGCCAGCCGTCCGGCACCCCGCCCGGCGTGCCGATCCCGGTGTACGCGGCGACCACCCCGCCGACGATCGCCGCCGTGGTGTCCACGTCCCCGCCCGCCTCGACGCAGACCCGGATCGCGGTCGGGTAGTCGCCGAGGTGGGTGGCGGCGACCCAGAGGGTGAACGGGACGGTGTCCTGCGCGGTGACCCGGGAGCCGTTGCCGAGCGCGTCGACCACTGCGGCGGCCGACTGGCCGAGCAGCTTGGCGGCCCGGCGTACGCCCCGGTGGACCTCGCCGGCCGGATCCAGGGCGCCGGCCACCGCATTGAGCAGCCGGGCCGGTTCGGGGCGGTCCCCGTCGAGCCGGGCCCGGGCGGCCAGCGAGGCGGCCACCGCCACCGCGACCGCCCCGGCGATCCCCTCCGGGTGGGCGTGCGTCACCTCGGCGGAGGCGCGGGCCTGGTCGGCGGCGCGGCGGATCGAGTCGGCGTACCAGGCGCCGAGCGGGGCGACCCGCATGGCGGCGCCGTTGCCGCAGGAGCCCTGCCCGTCGAACGCGGACGCGGCGGCCACCGGCCAGGGCGTACCGGTGCGGATCAGCCGCAGGATGGTCACCGCGCCCGGACCGTAGCCGCGGTACGGCTCGCAGTGCTCGGCGAAAGCGAGCGCCAGCCCGTCCGGGTCGATCCGCCCGGTACCGCCCAGCGCGGCCACCACGGAACAGGCCATCTCGGTGTCGTCGGTCCAGGACCACGGCGGCGCGGGCAGCCGGCCGGCGGCGAGGTCCGCCGGGTGCCGGCCGGGGACGAAGAACTGGGAGCCGAGGGCGTCGCCGACCGACAGGCCGGCGAGGGCGTCGCGGGCGAGCGCCAGGCGGGTGTCGGGGAAGAGGGTGAACGTCATCGTCGTCCCAGCTTGCCCGGTTCCCAGATGCGCCGCAACGCGATCAACTTGCCACCCCGAGTACGGTGCTGACGTGGCAACCGTCCTCCTGGTCGAAGACGATCACGTCGTACGCGGCGCCATGCTGCGCTCCCTCACCGACCGGGGGCACGCCGTGCACGCCGTCGGCACGGCGCTGGACGCACTGCGCCGGGTCGCCGCCGAGACACCCGACCTGGTCGTGCTCGATCTCGGCCTGCCCGATCTGGACGGCTCGGACGCGCTGCGGATGCTGCGCGGGATCACCGACGTGCCGATCATCATCGCCACCGCGCGGGACGACGAGCAGTCCGTGGTACGCCTGCTGCGGGCGGGCGCCGACGACTACATGGTCAAGCCGTTCACCGGCGCCCACCTGGACGCCCGGATCACCACGGTGCTCCGCCGGGCGGGCCGGGCCAGCCGTACCGTCGCGCCGGCCGTGCACACGGTGGGTGGCCTGCGGGTGGACGTCGGCGAGCGCAGCGCGGTGCTGGACGGGGAGCCGCTGGCCCTGACCCGTAAGGAGTTCGACCTGCTGGCGTATCTCGCCGCGCGTCCCGGCCGGGTAGTGTCCCGGCGCGAACTCTTGGAGGAGGTATGGCGGCAGCCCTCGGTCGGCGAGGACCAGACCATCGACGTTCACCTATACTGGCTGCGCCGCAAAATGGGCGAGTCCGCAGCGAAGCCGCGCTACCTGCGCACCGTGCGGGGGGTCGGCTTCCGGCTGGTGGCGCCGGACTGAGGCCGGCGCTGGCCTGGCTCACGGCCGGCATGTGCAGCCTCGTCGCGCTCGCCTTCCTCATTCCGCTCGGGATCACCCTCGGCGACCAGGCGCGCGACGACAAGTTGGCCGACGCGGCCCGGCGCAGCGCCCTGGTCACGGGCGCGCTCGCGGCCAGCACCGACCCGGAGGTGGTCCGGCGGGCAGTGGCGGCGGCCGGCGACGAGCGCACGCCACGGCCGGTCGTACACGGGATCGGCGCGGACGAGTCCGGCGGCCGGGCCGACGCCACGGCGCTGGACCGGGCCGGCACCGGGCGCCGCTCGGTGGTCACCGACGTGCCCGGCGGCGTGCTGCGGCTGGACCCGGTGGTGCTCGGCGACAAGATGGCCGTGGTGGAGGTCTTCGTCCCCGAGACGGTGCTCGACGAGGGCTCCGTCGAGCGGTGGCTGCTGCTGTTCGCGGTGGCCGTGGCGCTGGTCGGGGCCGCGGTGATCGTGGTCGACCGGGTGGCCGCCCGCGCGGTGGACGCCACCGGCGAACTGGTCAAGGCGGCGCTCGCGGTCGGCGACGGTGACCTCGGGTCACGGGTCGACCCGACCGGCCCGCGGGAGCTGGCCGAGGCCGGGCATGCGTTCAACCGGATGGCGGAGCGCCTGGTCGCGCTCCGCGCCGACGAGCGCGAACTCGTCGCCGACCTGTCCCACCGGCTGCGTACCCCGCTGACCGCGCTGCGACTGGACGCCGAGGCGCTGGAGTCCGACGACACCAGCATCGGCACGTTCAGCGCGGCGGAGCTGGACCGCCGCCGGGGCATCCGGCGGATCCGCCAGGCGATTGCCACGCTGGAGGGCGAGGTCGACCAGCTGATCAAGACGACCCGCAAGGCGGTCAGCCAGGAGACCGGCCCGGCCACCTGCGACGCCAGCGAGGTGGTCCGGGACCGGATGATCTTTTGGGCGGCGCTGGCCGGCGACCAGAACCGCCCGCACCGGGTGGTCGGGGCGCAGCTGCGCATCCCGGTCCCGGTGCCCCGGGCCGAGCTGGCCGCCGCGCTCGACGCGGTGATCGGCAACGTCTTCCGCTACACCCCACAGGGCACCGCCTTCGAGGTGGCGGTCAGCCGGCGGGACGGGTGGGTGGCGCTGCGCATCGACGACGCCGGCCCGGGCATCGCGAACCCCGACCGGGCGCTGCGCCGGGGCGCCAGCGACCAGGGCTCCACCGGGCTGGGGCTGGACATCGCCAAGCGGGTGGCGCTGCAGGCCAACGGGTCGGTCAGCATCGACCGGGCCCGGCTCGGCGGGGCCAGCGTGGTGATGCTGCTCGCCGACCCCGAGGCGACGCCCCGGCCGGTCAACCGGTTCGGCCTGGTGGGGCGGATGGCGCGGGACGCCCGGGAGCAGAAGACCGGCCGCCGCTGGCGGCGCCCGCGCTGACGCGCTGGTTGTGCGCCGGCGCAAGTCTTCCTTAGGACTGGATTAACGGCGGTCGACTTGCCCTCGTGGGCTGCCAGGATCAGAAGGCGAACCCATCAGTTCCGTCGGCCGGGACGCCCCGTCACACCATCCGGCCGGTGGGGCCGTGCGCGCGGCGGGAGTCGGTCCCCCCACATCCGCTCCCGTCGCGCGCCACTCCCCGTCGCGTCGCACCACCCCGGCTTGACCTGACCGCCGCCGGTGCGCTCAGCGCGTCGCGGTCGCCAGGTACGCGTCGATCTCGCCACTGATCCGGGCCTGCTCCGTGGGCTCCAGGAACGCGGCGGTGACCGCGTTACGGGCCAGCGCGGCGAGCCCGTCCCGGCCGAGATTCAGCAGCCGGGCGGCCACCGCGTACTCGTCGTTGAGGGTGGTGCCGAACATGGGCGGGTCGTCGGAGTTGACGGTGACCAGCACCCCGGCCTCGACGAACTGCGGCAGCGGGTGCTCCTCGATGCTCGCCACCGCCCGGGTGCGGACGTTGGAGGTGGGGCACACCTCCAACGGGATCTGCCGCTCGGCGAGGTAGGTGAGCAGTTCCGGGTCGAGCACGGCGGAGACACCGTGGCCGATCCGCTCCGCGCCCAGCTCCCGCAGCGCGTCCCAGACGGTCTCCGGGCCGGTGGTCTCGCCGGCGTGCGGCACCGAGCGCAGCCCGGCCGCCCGGGCCTGGTCGAAGTACGGCTTGAACTGCGGCCGCGGCACCCCGATCTCGGGCCCGCCCAGGCCGAAGCTGATCAACCCGTCCGGACGCTGCTCCAGCGCGATCCGCAGGGTCTCCTCGGCGGCCGGCAGCCCCGCCTCGCCGGGGATGTCGAAGCACCAGCGCAGCGCGATGCCGAAGTCCGCCTCGGCCCGCTTGCGGGCGTCCTCGATCGCCTCGCAGAACGCCGGCGCCGGGATCCCCCGCCGCACGTGCGAGTACGGCGTGACGGTCAGCTCGGCGTACCGGACCTGCTGCCGGGCCAGTTCGCGGGCCACCTCGTGGGTCAGGATCCAGACGTCCTCGGGGTCGCGGATCAGGTCCACGACGCTGAGGTAGACCTCGATGAAGTGGGCGAAGTCGCGGAAGGCGAAGTAGTCGGCGAGCCGCTCCGGGTCGGCCGGGACCGGGCTGCGCCCCTCGTGCCGGGCGGCCAGCTCGGCGACGATCCGGGGCGAGGCAGAGCCGACGTGGTGCACGTGCAGCTCCACCTTGGGCAGTCCGGCGATGAACGTGGGCAGGTCGGTCACAGATTCTCCTCGGCGCGGGCGCCGGTACGGGCGACCACGAAGATCCGGCGGAACGGGAAGTACACCTGACCCTGCCGCACCGGGTACGCCTGCGCGAGCCGTACCCCGAGCTCGGCGCGGAAGTCGGCCCAGCCGGCGGCGTCGAGCGCGGCCCGGACCGGGCGCAGCGCCGTCCCCTCCATCCAGCTCAGCACCGGGTGGTCCGCGCCCGCGGCGGCGGGAAGCAGGTGCACGTAGGTAGTTTCCCAGGCGTCGACCGCGCAGCCCGTACCGGCCAGCAGCGCGGCGTAGTCGACCGGGTCGTCGACGGGCGCCTCGCGCAGCAGCGGGGCGAGCGTGTCCCGCCACCGGTCGTGCCCGGCCAGCTCGCGCAGTGACCGGTGCGACGGGGCGGCGAAGTTGCCGGGCACCTGGACCGCGAGCCACGCGCCGGACGGCAGCTCGGCGACCCATCGGGCGAGCAGCTCCTGGTGGCCGGGCACCCACTGGAGCACCGCGTTACAGACGACCACGTCGACGTCCGGCTCTGGCCGCCAGGAGCGCACGTCCCCGACCGAGAAGGTGACCACTTCGGCCAGGGTGCCGGCCGCAGCCAGGCTACGGACCCGGGTCTGGGCGCGGGCCTGCGCGATCATCTCGGCGGAGGAGTCCAGGCCGGAGATCCGGCTGTCCGGCCAGCGGGCGGCGAGGGTCGTGGTCAAGGTGCCCGGGCCACAGCCGAGGTCGACGACCGCGCGGGGCCGCTCCGCCGGGACCCGGGCCAGCAGGTCGTGGAACGGCCGGGACCGCTCGTCGCCATAGCGCAGGTAGGTGCTGGGATCCCACATGACGGCCTCCAAACCGTACGTACGTCTTGCTAGACCCTACGGCCCGCCGCGAGAACCGGCAAGCCGCTCACTAGGCTCTCCGGCGTGGAACACCGCAGCTTCGACCGGCTCGGCCGGCAGGTGGGCATCGTCGGACTCGGCGCCTGGCAGCTCGGCGCCGACTGGGGTGAGGTCAGCGAGAGCACGGCGATGGCCGTCCTCGCCGCCGCCGTGGACGCCGGGGTCACCTTCCTGGACACCGCCGACGTGTACGGCGACGGCCGCAGCGAGCAGCTGATCGGCCGGTTCCTGCGCGAGCGCCCCGGGCGCGGGCTGACGGTGGCCACCAAGATGGGCCGGCGGGTGCCGCAGACGCCGGAGGCGTACACCCTGGACAACTTCCGGACCTGGACCGACCGGTCCCGGGCCAACCTCGGGATGGACACCCTCGACCTGGTGCAGCTGCACTGCCCGCCCACCGCGGTCTTCGCCGACGACCGGGTCTTCGACGCGCTGGACACGCTGGTCGCAGAGCAGCGCGTCGCCGGGTACGGGGTCAGCGTCGAGACCTGCGACCAGGCGCTCACCGCCATCGCCCGCCCCGGGGTGGCCAGCGTGCAGATCATCCTCAACGCGGTCCGGCACAAGCCCCTGGACCGGGTGCTGCCCGCCGCCGCGGCGGCCGGGGTCGGCATCATCGCCCGGGTGCCGCTGGCCAGCGGCCTGCTCTCCGGGCGGTACGACGAGCACACCACCTTCCCCGCGAACGACCACCGCACCTTCAACCGGCACGGCGAGTCGTTCGACGTCGGCGAGACCTTCTCCGGGGTGGACTACGACCTCGGCCTGGCCGCCGTACGCCGGCTCGCGCCGCTGGTCGGCGCCGACCGGACGATGGCCCAGTTCGCGCTCCGCTGGATCCTCGACCAGCCCGGCGTCACCGTGGTCATCCCCGGCGCACGCAACGCCGAGCAGGCCCGGCGCAACGCCGCCGCGGCCGACCTGCCGCCGCTGACCGAGGGGGAGCTGGCCGCCGTCCGCGAGACCTACGACGAGCTGATCCGGCCGCAGGTGCACGGGCGGTGGTGACCCGGCCCGTGGGCGGCGTCGGCGCGGCGTCGCCGCGGACCGCCGCCGGCGGGCATCCTGGAGTCGGGCGGGCGTCGTCGGAGGGGGAACGATGAAAGGCTGGTTCCGGCTCACCCTGGGGCTGCTGGCCGTCGTGCTGGGTGCGGTCTGGACGCTGCAGGGACTGGGCTACGTGGACGGCAGCATGATGACCGGCGAACGGATCTGGGTGGTCATCGGCCCGATCGTCGTCCTGATCGGACTCGTCGTGCTCTGGTACGGGTTGCGGGCCCGGCGCCGGCGTACCTGAACCCGAGGAACGCGTCCAGAGGCGGAAAGCCCCGCGTCCCGGAAGCGGGAAGCGGGGCTTCGTGCCGGCCGGCGCGGCCGGCAATTCGTCGCTCAGAGGGGGCGGACCTGCTCGGCCTGCGGACCCTTCTGACCCTGGGCGATCTCGAACTCCACCCGCTGGTTCTCCTCCAGCGTGCGGTAGCCGCTGGTCTGGATGGCCGAGAAGTGGACGAACACGTCAGCACCCCCGCCGTCGACGGTGATGAAGCCGAAGCCCTTGTCAGCGTTGAACCACTTCACGGTTCCCTGCGCCATGTGTATCTCCTTCTAAAACTGGCGGCCGAGCACGCCGTGCGGCCGGTTGGCCGTTTTCGAGCAGCGGCGCCTGAGGCGGCCCCCGGTGAAGGAGACTTCTCTCAACCCACGCGTCTCTCAACAGCGTGAGACAGCAAACCACGTACGCAAAAACTCTGCACAGCCTACCCGACGAAATTCTCCGACATGTGACCTGACGGTTGTCAAAGGTCCACTGGCCGGGCTGTGCGAGCCGTGCGAAAGGCCCCCTTCCCGCGCTGGCGAAAAGAGGGCCTGCCGTGCGTAACTGATCAGTCGGGCCAGTGGCCGGTGAGCCGGCGTACGCCGACCGCCCCGCCCCGGGCCACCGCCGAGTGGACGACCGCGAAGATGGCCCCCTGCAACGCCGCGGCGGCCAGGATCTCGCCCCAGCCCCGCTCCTCGTCGGTGGCGCTCGGCGCGTCGCCCTCGCCCGCCGTGATCCGCCAGACCTGCCGGAAGATGGCCCCGGCGACCGTACCGGCGGCCACCCCGAGCAGCACCCCGACGGGCTTGTACGCCACCTTGCCGATCCTGTTGCTCACCTACGCCTCCCGCGCACGATCAGCAGCACCACCACGGTCGCCACCGCGCCGGCCGCGACGGCCGCCCAGGGCGCGACCGCCCTGCCCTTCCCGGACGTCCGGGCCCGGGCGAGCCGGGCCTTCCCGGCCGCCTGCTCCCGGGCGAACCGGGACTTCGCCGTCGCCTGCCCGCGCACCCGGGCCACGGCCTGGGCGGCCTGCTCGCGCATGCGCCCCTTCGCCTGCTCGGCAGACTCCCGCAGCCGGGCCTTCACGTCGGCCCGGGCGGCCAGCAGCTCCATCGTCTCACCGAGTTCCACCCGCGTGCGGCGGATCTCCTCACGGAGCGCCTCCACATCGCCGCGTCCGTTGCCGGTCATCCCCGTCTCCCGTCCTTCACCGCGGCGGCGACGGTGTCGACGTCCGCCCGGACACTGCGGACCGTCGCCTCCGGCACCGGTGGGACAGCACGGCTGACCTGCGTCTTGCCGACCAGGGCGAGAACCCCGGCGAGCAGGAAGAGCGCCACCGCCACGATCAGGGCGGCCAGCCACGCGGGCAGGACCAGCGCGAGCGCCAGGATCACCGTGGCGACCAGCGCCCCCGCGCCGTAGAGGGCCATCACCCCGCCGCCGCCGAACAGGCCGATCCCGATGCCGGCGTGCTTGCCCTTGCGGGTGAGTTCCACCCGGGCCAGCGCCAGTTCGTCCCGGACCAGGCGGGAGACCTGCTCGGTGGCCCGCTGGATGAGCTCCGCGGTGGACGGCTCGCTCCCGTTCCGGGACGTGCTGCGACTCGCGACGTCAGCCATGCTGTCCTCCTTTCATCATCCCCGCGCTGTATGCCCGGAGTCGCCGCCCGTCAATCCTGCGCGGAGAACGGCCGGTCGGCCCGGCCGCACACCACCGGACTCCGGGCCGCCGGGATGGCGAGCCCGAGCCGGGGCGTGCGCCGCGGGTCCCCCGAAACACGCCGGACAAACGCAGCGGGCGGAATGTCTTGCGCGGTGGCGACGCCCCGGTGGCTGCCCCCTGGCACCGAGGTCGCCGCCCGCTGACGCGCGGGAGCCCCGACTCCGGGCTCGGGGGCGGGTCCGGTCAGCGGTGGGCGTCGACGGGCTCCTCCGGGCCGACGAAGACCTCGCTGCGGGCCTCGCCGTCGTCGCTGCCGCCGAAGACCCGCGCGTCGTCGGGCACGTCTTCGGGCAGCCGGGGGGCGGGCCGCCGGGACCGCACCGCCTGCCACGGCAGCGCGCCGGAGACGTCGCCCACCTCGGTACGCAGCCGGGGCAGCGCGGCCGGGCGCTGGTCGCGTACCCAGGCCACCAGGTGCTCGCGGACCAGGCAGCGCAGGTCCCACAGGCTGCCGGCGTCGGCGGCGCTGACCAGGGCCCGCACCTTGACCATGCCGCCGGTGGCATCGGTCACCTGGAGTACGCAGACCCGGCCGTCCCACAGCTCGGTGCTCTCGCAGAGCCGGCGCAGTTCCTCCCGCATCGCCTGGACCGGGATCGCCCAGTCCACGTCGAACTCGGCGGTGCCGAGCACGGCCGCCTCGGTACGGGTCCAGTTCTGGAACGGGGTGCGGGTGAAGTAGGAGGTGGGCAGGATCAACCGCCGGTCGTCCCAGATCTGCACCACCACGTAGCTGAGGGTCAGCTCCTCGATCCGGCCCCACTCCCCCTCGACCACCACCACGTCGTCGAGGCGTACCGCGTCGCTGAAGGCGAGCTGGAGGCCGGCGAAGACGTTGCCCAGCAGGCTCTGGGCGGCCAGCGCGGCGACCGCGGCCGCCACACCGGCGGAGGTCAGCACGCCGGCGCCGATGCCCCGGACCGCGGGGAACGTCATCAGCATGACGCCCACGGTCAGGATGACGATCACCGCGATGGTGAGCCGGCGGAGCATCACCACCTGGGTCCGCACCCGGCGGGCGTGCCGGTTGTTCGGCACGTCCACCCGGAACCGGGCCAGCGCGGTGTCCTCGATCACCACCAGCAGCGAGGCGACCAGCCAGGCCGCGGCGACGATCAGGGCCAGCACCAGGACGTGCAGGACGACCTGACGCCACGGGCTGCCGACCGCGTACAGGGTGCCGAAGCGGACGCCGAGCTGCCCGGCGAACACGGTCGCGGCCACCTGGAACGGGCGGTGCGAGTGCTCGGTGAGCTCGGTCATCAGCACCGAGCGCCGGCCCAGCCGGCGGGCCACCCGGTGCACCACCTCGACCAGCAGCAGAGCGGCCGCCGCCGCGGCGAGCGCGGCGACGGCCGTTCCGACGTAGCTCTGCACGGATCTCTCCCCTCCAGCCGGGCATGCTCGGGCAAAGGGCCCATAATGCCCGACGGCCCCGGTATCGACCAGGATCAGACCCGCCGGTATCGGGACTGGAGGAAGCAGTAGATGCCGAAGGCGGCGATGCCGAGCGCCGCGAGGGTGAGCAGCACCGGCCCGTACGACTGGTCCCGCAGGATACGCAGGGCGGCGTCGAGGCCGCGGGCCTTCGCCGGGTCGTACTTGACCGCGGCCACCATGATCAGCAGGCCGGCGATGGCGAAGACCGCGCCCCGGGCGGCGTACCCGGCCATGCCGAGGCGGCGGGCCAGGGTGTGCGCCCTCGGGGTCAGCTGCCCGATCGTGAGATTGCGCTCGAACTTCTTCTTCAGCCCGTACCCGATCATGCCGACGCCGATGGCGGCGAGCACCAGGCCGGCCAGGCCGACCAGCCACCGGCCGCCGGTGCCGGCCATCAGCTTCGCGGTGAGCGCCTGCTGCTGGTCGGCGGCGTTGGCGCTGGCGTCCTGGAAGACCTTGACGGCGGTCCAGGCCAGCCAGCCGAAGACGACGGTACGGACCACGGACGCGATCCGCTCGAAGAGGCGGTCCCGGCCGCGCAGTCTGCGGTGGCCGATGGTCGCCTCGAACGCCTGCCAGAGCGCCATGGCGAACAGGCCGATCGCGATCGCCACCAGCAGGAACTTGCCGAGCGGCTGGGCACCCAGGGTGCGCAGGGCGCCGTTCTGGTTGCCCTCCTCACCGGAGTGACCGAAGGCGATCTGGAGCGCGAGCCAGGCGAAGAGGAGGTGCAGGATCCCGTAGCCGACGAAGCCGGCCCGGGTCAACAGTTCGAGCCACCGGCTGTTGGCGGCCCGGGCGGCGGTGGCGCCGGCGTTCCGGGTGAGTGACATGGCCGCACAATCTCCCGCCGCCATGATCTCCAAACGTCGGCCACCACCGCCCGTGGCCGCGGTCAGCCGTTGGGGTTACGGGCCACCCGGATGGCGACCTGGTCGGCGGTGACGCTGTCCAGGCTCACCTGGAAGCCGCCGGCCTCGGTGGCCTGCTGGCCGGTGGTGAGCGAGAGCTGCTCCCCGGCCACCTCCACGGTCACCTGGTCACCCTGGACGCCGACCAGCTTGGCCTCGATGCCGAGGATGCTGGCGCTGGCCTCGACGCCCCGGTCGAATGTGACCGTGCAGGCGTCCAGGCCGCAGTCGGTGTCGGCGCCCTCGGAGCTGCAACCGGCCAGCAGCGCGACGCCGAGCGCGAGGCCGGCCAGCAGGCCGCCGGCGCGGCGGACGGGGGTCAGTGCGGGGGAAACGTGTCGGTTCGTCACCGTGCCAAGGGTACGAGACGATCGCCACGCCGCCACCGGCGTGTGATCGTTTCCGGCGGGCGTTAGGGTCCCGCCATGCCGTTCGACATCGCCCGCACCCGGGCCGCCTATCCCGCGCTGACCGAGGGCTTCGCCCACTTCGACGGTGCCGGCGGCACCCAGACCGCCCAGCCGGTGATCGACGCGGTCGCCACCGCGATGCGGGCCGCGACGGGCAACCGGAGCAGCGCATTCGTGCCCGGCCGGCGGTCGCTGGAGCTGGTCGCCGCCGCCCGCTCGGCGGTGGCGGACCTGCTCGGCGCGCAGGCCGAGGGGGTGGTGCTCGGGCCGAGCGCCACGGCGCTGACGTACACCCTGGCCCGGACGCTCGGCGCGGGCTGGCGGCCGGGCGACGAGGTGGTCGTCTCCCGGCTGGACCACGACGCCAACGTCCGGCCGTGGGTGCAGGCGGCCGAGGCCGCCGGGGCGAGGGTGCGCTGGGCCGAGTTCGACCCGGCGACCGGCGAGCTGCCCGCCGGCCAGTACGCCGACCTGGTCGGCGAGCGCACCCGGCTGGTCGCGGTGACCGCCGGCAGCAACGCCATCGGCACGGTGCCCGACGTCGCGGCGATCGCCAAGACCGCGCACGCGGCCGGCGCGCTGGTCTGCGTGGACGGAGTCCACGCGGTGCCGCACGGCCCCACCGACCTGACCTCGCTCGGCGCGGACTTCCTGGTCACCAGCGCCTACAAGTGGTCGGGGCCGCACCTGGCGGCGATGGTCGCCGACCCGGACCGCTGGGCGAGGCTGCGGCCGGCGAAGCTGCTGCCCTCCTCCGACGCGGTTCCGGAGCGGTTCGAGTACGGCACGCCGAGCTTCCCGCTGCTTGCCGGGGTGGCCGCCGCGGTGGACCACCTGGCCACTCTGGACCCCACGGCGACCGGCAGCCGCCGGGACCGGGTCCGGGCCGGGCTGGCCGCCGCCCAGGCCCACGAGGAGGCGGTCTTCGAGCGGCTGCTCACCGGGCTGGCCGCGCGGCCTGCGGTCACCGTGTACGGATCCCCGGCCCGGCGCTGCCCCACGGTGTCGTTCCGGCTGGCCGGGCTGGGCCCGGCGGAGACGGCGGCGGGGCTGGGCGCGGCCGGCGTCTGCCTCTCCGCCGGTGACTACTACGCCTACGAGTACTTCCAGACGATGGGGCTGCGGGACAGCGGTGGCGCGGTCCGGGCCAGCGTCTACCACTACAACACGGCCGAGGAGGTGGACCGGTTGCTGGCCGAACTGGACCGGCTGGCCGACAGCGGGGAGACAATGGCCGGGTGAGCTACCTGGTCGAGGACGACCCCGCCAAGCGTCGGTTCGAGATCCTGGTCGACGACGCGCTGGCCGGGTTCACCGCGTACCTGCCGCGCAACGGCGTGCTGGTCCTGACGTACACCGAGGTGGACGAGCGCTACCGGGGCATGGGCGTGGGCGAGGCGCTGGTCCGGGGCACCCTGGACCAGCTCCGCGAGCGCGGTGACCGAATCGTGCCGCAGTGCGCCTTCGTCGCCAGGTTCATCGAACGCCATGTCGAGTACGCCGACCTGGTGGTCGCCGCGCCGTAGGCCCCGACCGGGTGGCCGGCCCGGCCGCGCCCGGATCAGCGGGTGCCGGCGAGGAGTTCGGCGGCGGCGTACCCGGCCGCCCGGGTGGCGCCGTGGGTGGCCACGTGCACCGCGCCGGTGACCAGCTCGGGGACGCCCAGCTCGACCACCACCGCGTCGGGTCGGGCCGCCAGCGCGCGATCCACCGCCGACCGCATCCAGTCGTGCCGGTGCAGGTCCCGCACCACCAGCACCAGGGGGCGGCCGGCCGCCCCGCCGGCCGGGTCGGCCGGGGTGTCGCCCTCGGCGTAGCGGACGGTGGTGGTGCCGGCGACGAGCGCGGTCAGCGGTGCGGCGATCCCCCACGGGGTCTCCGCGCCGATGGCGAGGTTGCGGGGCGGGGCGAACTCCACCACGTGCGCCGGGCCGGCCAGCGGTAGCACCCCGGCCCCGGCCGCCCCGGTGACCACGCGCACCGCCCGGCGCGCGGCGGCCAGCCCGATCGCCGAGCCGTTGCCGGCGTGGGCCACCGGCGGCCGGTCAGCGCGGGCGGCGACCGTCCAGGCGGCGAGCTGGCCGACCCGCTTCGCCGCCTCGGCCAGGCGTTCCTCGGGCAACTGGCCGGCCACCACGGCGGCGACGATGGCGTCGCGCAGCTCCGCCGCGTCCGCCTCGGCGGCCCGCTCCCCGCCCACGCAGATGGCGTCCGCCCCGGCGGCGAGGGCGCGCACGGCCGCCCCGGCGAAGCCGTAGCGGTCGGAGACCGCCCGCATCTCCACCGCGTCGGTCACCACCACCCCCTGGAAGCCCAGCTCATCGCGGAGCAGCCCGCCGAGGATCCGGGGGCTCAGCGTGGCCGGCAGCTCCGGGTCCAGCGCCGGCACCAGCAGGTGTCCGGTCATCACGGCCTGCGCCCCGGCGGCCACCGCCGCCCGGAACGGGGCCAGTTCGACCGCGTCCAGCCGGGCCCGGTCGCCGTCGATGCGGGGCAGGTCGTGGTGCGAGTCGACGTGGGTGTCGCCGTGACCGGGGAAGTGCTTGGCGCAGGCGGCCACTCCGCCGGCCTGGAGTCCGCGTACCCAGGCGGCGGTGTGCCGGGCCACCAGGGTCGGGTGGGCGCCGAACGAGCGGACCCCGATGACCGGGTTGGCCGGGTTGGAGTTGACGTCGGCGTCCGGGGCGTAGTTGAGGCTGACTCCCAGGGCGGCCAGTTCGGCGCCCAGGTCGCGGGCGACCTCCTCGGTCAGCTTCGGGTCGTCGACCGCGCCGAGGGCGAAGTTGCCGGGTCGCGAGCTGCCCCGGGCGGACTCGATCCGGGTGACGTCCCCCGCCTCCTCGTCGATCGCGACGATCACGTCGGGCCGCTCGGCACGCAGCGCCGCGGTCAGGCGGGCGAGCTGGTAGTGGTCGACGACGTTGCGGGCGAAGAGGACCACCGAGCCGAGCCCCGAGCCGAGCCATCGGCGGATCCAGGCCGGCGGGGTGGTGCCGACGAATCCTGGTTGCAGGACGGCCGCGGCGAGACCCGCCAGGTCTCCGGTCGCTCCCTCGATCCGCGCGCTCACACGTACCCCCGTCTCCCCCACGGCCCGCCGCCTCCGGCGGTGGTGTCATGGTCACATCGCCTCCCGAAATAGTCAACAATCCTTACTGTTAGCGCCTGGCGCACCCCGGCACGCCGTGGGAGAGTGCGGGAATGCACCCCGCGCTGCTCGCCGACGCCACCACCGCCGCGGACATCCCCGGCGTACGCCTGCTCGGCCTGGTGGTGGGCGGCCTGCTCCTGCTGCTCGCCATCCGCGCGATGTTCCGCCGCTGATCGCCGGAGCCGGCGGCGTTCGCGCGCCAGCTTCCCGGGTACGGCTGTCGTCGTCCGTACGGTGCGCCCGGCACCCGGCGAGGGGGATGTGATGAAGATCGGTTACTTCCTGTCCAGCGAGGAGTACGGCCCGGCGGAACTGCTCGCGCAGGCACGCGCCGCCGAGCAGGCCGGCTTCGCGGCGCTGTGGATCTCCGACCACTACCACCCCTGGCTCGACGTGCAGGGCCAGAGCCCCTTCGTCTGGTCCACGATCGGCGCGCTCAGCCAGGTCTGCTCGCTGCCGGTGACCACCGCGGTGACCTGCCCGATCATGCGGATCCACCCGGCGCTGATCGCCCAGGCCGCGGCCACCAGCGCGGTGCTGCACCCAGGCCGGTTCGTGCTCGGCGTCGGCACCGGCGAAGCGCTCAACGAGCACATCCTCGGCGACCCCTGGCCGCAACTCGACCTCCGGTTGGCGATGCTGGAGGAGGCGGTCGAGGTGATGCGCAAGCTGTGGCGCGGCCGGTTCGTCAACCACTACGGCGAGCACTACACGGTGCAGCACGCCCGGATCTACACGTTGCCGGACACTCCCCCGTCGGTCTACCTGTCCGGCTTCGGTCCGAAGTCGATCGACCTGGCCGCCCGGATCGGCGACGGCTACATCAGCACCAAACCCGACGCCGACCTGGTCCGCCGGTTCCGGGACGGCGGCGGCGGCGACAAGCCGTGCCAGGCCGGCTTCAAGGCGGCGTACGCCGAGAGCGAGGACGAGGGCGCCCGGCTCGCGTACGAGAAGTGGCCGAACGAGGCAATGCCCGGCGAGCTGTCCCAGGTGCTCCCCTCGCCGAGGCACTTCGAGCAGGCCGCGCAGTTGGTCAAGCCGGAGATGATGAAGCAGTCGTTCGTCTGCGGCAAGAACCCGGACGCCCATCTGGAGATGATCGACAAGTTCGCCAAGGCCGGCTACGACGAGCTCTACGTGACCAACACCGGCCCGCACTGGCAGGGCCTGCTCGACCTCTACCAGCGCGAGGTGCTGCCTCGGCTGCCCTGAGCCGGGGCGGACACCCTCAGCCCACACTGAGCGCCCGGCACAGCCGGTCGTTGCCGGCCGTCGTGCCGATCGCGGCCCGCTCCTCGGTGTGGTCGACATAGAAGCGCAGCACGTCGGCCAGGAACCACGGGTGCACCGGCAGCCAGCCGAGCCACAGCCGGGGCGCCGCCACCGGGCTCCAGACCAGGCCACGGCCCTCGATCAGTTCGGGGCGGACCACCCGCAGCAGCAGCGAAGCCCCGGACCGCTGCCGCACCGGCGTGCCGGGGGCCAGCGCCTCCCACGGGATCCTCCGCCGGCCGAACTGCTCCCGTATCTCGAGCCCGGCCGGGGTGAGGTCGACCCGCGGGCGATCGCCGAAGACCGCCACCACCAGCAGGACCACCGGCAGCAGCCACAGCGCCGCCAGGAGCAGCGGCGCGGCGGCCAGCAGGTAGCCGAGCGGCCCTGGGGGACCTTCGGGATCGCGGAGCAGGTCGACGGCCCCAGCCAGCGGGACATCGAATACGGGGAGGAGCAGGACCAGCCCGGCGACGAGCCAGCCGAAGGCCGGGGCGGCGGGCACCCGCAGCAGGCCCGGACCCACGGCGACCAGCCTGACCGGCCGCCGCCACGGCCTCCGCAGGCCGGTCAACCCGACCCTGCCGAGGATCACCAGGGCCAGCAGGGACGACGCCATCCCCAGCGCGAGGTCCCACCCGGGCGAGGGCAGACCGACGGCCACCACGATCGACTCCCGCGCGAGCGAGAAGAGCAGTGCTGCCACGACCGCCAGACGGGAGACGCGAGTACCGGGCGGCGGATGGACGAGGGAAATGGCCTGGGTGGTCGGCGCCGACATGCCGGCATGATGACGCACCCGATCAACCCGGCGTCCGCCCCCGAGCCGACGAGCAGGCGGTCAGACACCCGGTCCGGTTTCGCCCGTGATCGACGGGGGTACCTCCGACCACTGATGAAACCGTCCACGCTCAACGAGCGGCACCGCCCCGACGAGCAGGAGCTGCGCGAACTCGCCGCGCTGCTGCGCTCGCAGCCGCGGAGCCGCGCGGAACTGCGCGAGCTGACCGGCCTCGGGCCGCGCAAGCTCGGCCGGTATCTGTCGCTGGAGCAGGTGGGCGAGGTCTGCGGACACTGCGACAACTAACGCTGGACTAGCCTGACCCGGGCACGCCAGGCGTGCCCGTCGACACACGACCACCACGGCGAAAGGGGCTTGATCGTGATCGAGCAGCCGGCGTACACCGGGTTCGGTTTCTCCGACGAGGAGTGGGGGCTGCTGGTCGGGCTGCCGCAGTCCGTCCTGACCGCGGCGAGCGCGGCGGAGTCCGACGGCGCCCGACGCACCATGGCCGAGAACGCCGCCGGGCTGGAGACCATCGCGGCCGGACGCGAATCGGCGAGCCCGCTGGTGGCCGCCGTCGCCGGCGAGGTCGTCGCCCGGGTGGGTGACCCGGAGATCGGCGCGGAGCTGCCGGTGATCGAGCCCGCCGACCCGCGGGCGATGACCGACGACGTGCTCGCCCGGGCCGCGCAGGCGTCGACCCTGCTGGCCGCCAAGGTGGACGAGGGGCAGGCCGGGGCCTACCGGCACTGGCTGGTGGAGATCGCCGAGCAGGTGGTGGGCGCCGCCGCCAGCGGCGGCCTGCTGGGCCTCGGCGGCGACGTGGTCAGCGACTCGGAGCGCCACTTCCGGGACCGGCTGGCGCAGGTGCTGAACGACTGATCGGGGGCGCGACCCCGCGCCCGGCCTGGGACACCGGCCGAGGCCGACGGAGCTATCAGGTGAAGTTATCCTCGTCAATGACGGATATCAGACGCCCCACGACCGCAGACTGTGGCCTCCGTGGGGCGTCGTCATGGATGGAGGGTGACCGAAACACGGGGGTCGTGGCATGGAAATGATGCTCAACCGGATGATTCTCGACACCGAGCGGGTGCCCGCAGCCGATCGCTTCGGGCTGTGGCTGGACATGCTCGCCGACTCGCCCGCGCCCCTGCGGGTACGCACCGAGCACGCCGACGACTTCGTGGCGCGGGCGGACACCATCGACCTGGGCCGGATGCGGCTTGTCCGCTACCGCTACCCGTCGCTGGACTGCGTCCGGAGCCCAAAGCTGATCCAGCGCTCCGACCCGGACTACTACGTGCTCGCGCTGACCCTCGCCGGCACCGGCACGGCGGACCAGGCGGGCCAACGGAGCGAATGCCGCCCCGGCGACTTCACCTTCTACGACTGCTCCCGGCCGCACGAGGTCAGCCACCACGGCGAGCACCACGGGCTCGCGCACCCCAGCTCGATCGTGGCCTTCATCCCGTACGACGCGCTGCCGCTGCCCCGCCGCCGGCTCGCCGCGCTGTTCGCCGGCCGGATGCCCGGCAACGAGGGGATCGGGGCGCTGCTCGCCGACTACCTCATCCGGATCACCGGTCACCCCGAGCAGTACCACGCGGCGGACGCCGAACGGCTGGCCGGCACCGGGCTCGACCTGGTGTCCATGATGCTTGGCCGGCACCTGGTGTCCGAGGACGTGGTGCCCACCGAGGTTCGCCGCCAGGCGCTGCTGGCCCAGGTGCGCGCCCACATCCGCCAGCACCTGGGGGACGCCACGCTGAGCCCGCAGTCGATCGCGGACGCGCACCACATCTCGGTGCGGTCGCTGCACCGGCTCTTCGAGACCGAAGAGACCACGGTGGCGGCGTACATCCGGGACCAGCGGCTGGAGCGGTGCCGGCGCGACCTCGCCGACCCGGCCCTGCGCGACCGGCCGATCCAGCTGATCGCGGGCCGCTGGGGCTTCCGGGACAAGGCCCACTTCAGCCGCGCCTTCCGGGCGGCGCACGAGGAGACTCCCCAGGCGTACCGGGTGCGGCACCTCGAACAGGCACGCATCGTCAACACTCCGGCGTCCGTAATCAACTCGCAGCGGACATACTGATCCCGGGCCGGCAGCCGGGAGACCGGCGCGGCCCACTGGTAACGGGGGGCCGTGGCGAGGCGCCCGCGACAGGTCGTCGCGGGCGGCCGCCCGGTGCCGACGCCTCCGCGACCCTCGCGGACCGGCCAGTACCCCCGCCGGCCGTCGACGGCCACGCCGGATTCCGGCCCCGTCCAATCTCCCCCCAGGACCTCACGACGGGGCCGGTCAGGCCGCCTCCTCCAGCAGCGCCAGCACGGCCTTCTCCACCGCCTGCCGCGGCGTCGCCGGCTCCACCGGGACCACCACCCCGTCGTGGTAGAGGTCCACCACCCGCGGGTCCACGTAGGACGTGCGGGCCACGGTGGGCGTGTTGCCGAGCAGCTCGGCGACCGAGCGCATCACCGCGGCGACCGCCCGCTTCCGGGCCGTCGCGGAGCGCTGGGCGCCGGCCGTCGCCAGCTCGGTGGCGGCCAGCACCGTGGCGTGCCAGGTACGGAAGTCCTTGGCGGTCATCTCCCCGCCGCTGGCGTCCCGCAGGTAGTCGTTGACCTCGTCGCTGCGTACGTCCCGCCAGAGCCGGCCGTCCCAGTAGCCGAACAGCCGTTCCTCGGCCCGCCGCCGGCGCCGCAGGCTGGTCAGCACCCGGCACAGCTCGGCGTCCTCGATCCGGCGTACCTGCTCGATGCCGCCCTTCGCCGGGAACTCGAAGACCACGCAGCCGCCCCGGGACCGGGCGTGCTCGGGGCGCAGGGTGGCGACGCCGAAGGTGGGGTCGTCACCGGTGGCGTACTGGTCGCTGCCGACCCGGAAGGTGCCCATGTCCAGCAGCCGGGCGACGGTGGCGAGGACGCGTTCGCGGCGCAGCCCGCGCAGCGCCAGGTCGTGGTCCACCTGGTCGCGCAGCACCGGTAGCCGGTGCGCCACCTCCAGCACGTGGTCGAACTTGGCCTCGTCCCGCTTCTGCCGCCACTGCGGGTGGTAGAGGTACTGCTTGCGCCCGGCCGCGTCGATGCCGGTGGCCTGGATGTGCCCGTTGGGGTACGGCGAGATCCACACGTCCCGCCAGGCCGGCGGGATGACGAGATCGCGCAGTCGGGCCAGTTCGTCGGGGTCGCGGACCGGCGCGCCCTCCGGGTCGACGAAGAACCAGCCCTTGCCGCGCCGCCGGCGTCCGTACCCCGGCCGGCCCGGATCGCTACGCCGTAATCGCACCGGAGACTCGCATCGCCCGTTCCGCCTCGTCCGCGGCGGCCAGCACCTCGTCCACCTGAATGGCCGCCAGAGTCGGGTGCCTTCCTACCCCGACGCCGGCCCGCCAACCCCGGTCGAGCCCGGGGCGGCGCGTGACGTCGAGCACCCGGTGCCGGGGCCGGTCCGGCGGCGGCCCCCAGTGCGCCGGCGGCACCGGCCCGAAGAGCACCACCGACGCGGTGCCGTACCCGGTAGCCAGGTGGGCCACCCCGGTGTCCCCGCTGACCACCAGCCGGGCGTCGGCAACCAGGGCGGCCAACTCGGCCAGGTCGGTCCGGCCGGCGAGCACCGCGTTCGGCGGCAGCCCGGCGTCCCGGGCGATCCGGGCGGACAGGTCCCGCTCGCCGGTCGAACCGGTGAGCACCACCCGGTGCCCCCGGTCGGCGAGCGTCCGGGCGAGCGCCGCGAACCGCCCTGCCGGCCAGCGCTTCGCCGGGATCTTGCTCCCCGGATGCAGCACGGTGACGCCGGCCGGCATCCCGGCGGCGGTCGGGCGGCGCAGCGCCAGGTCGCCCGGGTCGGCCGGCAGGCCGTACCAGTCCAGCAGCCGGCACCAGCGGCGGACCTCGTGCTCGTCGTCCTCCCACGGCGGGCCGGCACCGTGCCCCGCCTCGGCGTTCGCGAAGGCAAGCAGCCGGCCGGGCCGGGCGGCGGCGAGCATCCGGTGCGACCGCGGGCCCCGGCCGTGCAGGTTGACCGCCACCTCCGGCGGTGGGCCGGGCCAGGCCGGGTGATCCGCCAGCCCGTCGGTGGGCAGCACCCGGTCGATCCCGCCGACCAGGTCGGCCAGCGGCGCCAGCCAGGCCGGCGCGGCCAGCACCAGCTCGCGGTCCGGGAAGCCGGCCCGCAGGCCGCGCAGCGCCGGGACGGCGGTGGCCAGGTCGCCGACGCCGAGCGCCCGGAGCACGAGGATCACGGGTACGAGGATTCCTGCTCGGCGCAGACCACCATCTCCCGTACGGCGCAGCCGACCGGCTGGGAGAGGGCGAACATGATCGCGGCGGCGGTGTCGGCGGGTTCGTTGAGCGCCGCGTCCGGGCCGGGCCGGTACTGCGCGTCCCGCTCGTCGAAGAACGCGGTGCGCATGCCGCCGGGGATGAGCAGGGTGACGCCGACCGCGCCGGCCAGTTCGGCGGCGAGCGCCCGGGTGAAGCCGACCACTCCGAACTTCGCCGCGCAGTAGGCGGTGGCGTCGCTGACCGCCTTCACGCCGAGGGTGGAGGCGACCGTGACGATGTTCCCCCGGGAGGCTTCCAGGTACGGCAGCGCGGCCCGGATCACCGCGGCCGTGGCGAGCAGGTCGACCGTGACGATCCGTTCCCAGGTCTCGCCCGGGATGTCGGCCAGCCGGCCCGGCATGTCCATGCCGGCGGCGGTGACCACGGCGTCCAGCCCGCCGGAACGTTCGGCCAGCTCCCGGGTGGCGGCTTCGGCGGCCCGGGTGTCGGCCAGGTCGCACTCGATCCACGGAACCCCGTCCGCGGGGCGCTGCCGATCCAGCACGAGGGGACGGCCGCCGGCGCGGGCCACCGCGGTGACCACCGCGGCGCCCAGCCCGCTCGCGCCGCCGGTGATCAGGACGGTGGGGCCGGCCCCGGGTGGACTGCTGCTCATGCCGCCTCCTCGCTCCGCTCGACGCCGGCATGAGGCACCAGGGCGGAGCCCCGACCGGCGCGGGCCGCCGCGATCATGTCGCTGGTGGACCGCCCGTCCAGATAGGGCACGACGACCGTGTGCCCGCCCCAGCGGGCCAGGATCTCCGCCTCGGGCAGGGTCTCCGCGCCGCCACCGCTGGCGTAGTCGCCGCCCTTGACCCAGATGTCGGGCCGCAGCCAGGAGAGCGCCGCGTGCGGCGTCGGCTCGTCGAAGATCATCACCGCGTCCACGCAGCCCAGCGCGGCGAGCAGTCGGCTGCGGTCGCCCTGCGGCACGACCGGGCGCTCGGGGCCCTTCAGGCCGGCCACGCTGGCGTCGGAGTTGAGGCAGACGACGAGGCAGTCGCCGAGCTGCCGGGCCGCCTGGAGGGTCGCCACGTGCCCGGCGTGCAGCAGGTCGAAGCAGCCGCCGGTGGCGACCACCGTGCCGCCGGCGGCCCGCACCTCGGCGACCACCGCACCGGCGGCGTCGGCGCCGATCCGGTCCCCGCCGCCGGAGACCACCACCGGTGAGGCGTCCCGGACCGGGGCGGGCAGCGCGGTGCCCACTCCCCCGCCGGCCACGTACGCGGACGCCTCGGCGACCGCCGCCTGCACCGCCTCGGAGACGAGCGCGCCCCCGGCCAGGGCGAGGGCGGCCGTGGCCGCGAACCGGTCCCCCGCCCCGCAGGTGTCCCCCTCCGCGCTGGCCGGCGCGGGGACCACCAGCGGGGTCGAGCCGGCGTGGCAGAGCAGCGCGCCCTCCCCGCCCATGGTCACCGCGACCGCGCCGGCCTGCCAGCGCTGGCGCAGGGCCTGGGCGCTCCGGGACGCGGTGACCAGCCGGGACGCGCCCGGCCGCACCTTCGCCAGCTCGCGGGCCTCCGCCTCGTTCGGGGTGGCCAGGTGCACCCCGGGCACCGCCTCCGGCCCGCGCGGGTGCGGGTCCCACACCATCGGCGCGCGGGTGGCGGCGAGCGCCGCCCGCAGCGCCGGATCCCGGGCGACGCCCCGGCCGTAGTCGCTGACCAGCACCACGGCGGCGTCGGCGAGCAGCCGCAGCACCGCCTCGCTGGGCTCACCGGGCTCGCCGGCCGGCCCGCCGCGGTCGTGTCGCAGCAGCACCCGGCCGCGGGCCCGCAGCCGGATCTTCTCCGGGGTGGACCCGGCCAGCGGCAGCGCGTACAGCTGCACGCCGGCGGCGGCGAGCAGCGTGCCGAGTCGGGCCCCGCCGGCGTCGTCGGCGACCGCGGTGACCAACGCGACCTCGGCGCCCTCGGCGGCGGCGAAGACCGCGGCCAGGCCGGCGCCGCCGGGGCGGTCGACGTACGTGCTCTCGTCGAGCACCGGCACCGGGGAGTCCGGGCAGAGCCGGTTCACCGTGCCCTCGACGTCCCGGTCCAACAGGGTGTCGCCGAGCACCACCACGGGTCCCGTCACGTTCGACCTCCTCATCGGGCCTGCACCTCCCGGCCGGTGTCGTCACCGAGCACCACCTCGACGCCGGTACGCACCGGGCCCGACCCGGCCGCCGTCCGCGCGGCCAGCGCCGCCGGCAGGGCCCGGTCGACGTACTCGCAGAGCACGTGGGTGGCGACCAGGTGCAGCTCCTGCACCACCTGGCCCTCGGGCGAGTCGATGGCGAGGGTTTCGTGGCAGGTGTCGGCGAGTGGGTTGGGTGTGGGGCCGGTGAAGGCCCAGCAGCGCAGTCCGGTCTCGTGTGCGGCGTGGGCGGCGGTGAGCAGGTTGGTGCTGGTGCCGCTGGTGGTCAGGAGCAGGAGGATGTCGTCGGGTCGGCCGTGGGCGCGGACCTGGCGGGCGAAGACCTCGTTGTAGCCGTAGTCGTTGCCGATGGCGGTGAGGGCGGAGGTTTCGGCGTGCAGGGCGATGGCGGACAGGGGTTCGCGGTCGTCGCGGAGTTTGCCGACGAGTTCGGCGGTGAGGTGCTGGGCCTCCGCGGCGCTGCCCCCGTTGCCCGCCACCAGCAGCCGCCCGCCGCCGGCCAGCCGGTGCGCCAACTCCCCGCCCCAGCGGGCTAGCAGCTCCTCCGACTGCCGGAACGGCAGCAACGCGGCGGCCAGGTGCGTCAGGTGGTCCTCCAGCACCGTTGCGCCGACCACGGGTCCGGGCGCCGTCATCAGGCGACCACCCGGGTGGGTCGACGCACGGTGGCCACCTGGCCGTACACCTCCGCCAGCCGCTCGGCGGTGCTCGACCAGGAGTAGCGGGTGCGGGCCCGGTCCAGGGCCGCCGTGGCGTAGGCGAACCGGCGGATCCGGTCACCGAAGAGTCGGCGGATCGCCGCACCGAGGGCCGCCGGGTCCCGGGCGGGCACCAGGTCGCCGGTCCGTCCGGGCACCACCGTGTCGGTCAGCCCGCCGACCGCGGTGCCGATCACCGGTACGCCGCAGGCCATCGCCTCCAGCGGGGTGAGCCCGAACGGCTCGTACCAGGGGGCGGCCACCAGCACGTCCGCCGACCGGTACCAGCGGCCCATCTCCTCCCGGGGCACCGCGCCGATCAGCTTGACCCGGTCGGCGACCCCGCAGGACTCGGCGAGCGCCCGCAGCCGTCGCGCGTACGGGTCGGTCTCCAGCAGCCCCGCCGGCGGTCCGCCCACCACCACGCACTCGGCGTCGGGGACCAGCGCGGTGGCCCGGATGACGTCCTGGAAGCCCTTGCGTTCCACCAGTCGCCCCACGGTGAGGATGCGTGGCCGGTCGCCGTCCCGTTCGGCGATCGGACCGAGCGGGGCGAAGGTGCTCAGGTTCACCCCGGACGGGACGACGGTCATCCGGGACCGGGGCACCCCCAGCCGGACCAGTTCGGCGACCTCGTCCTGGCACTGGGCCACCACCCGGTCGACCGAGCGGCCCAGCTTGCGCTCGTGCTCGATCCGGCCGGGCGGGCTGGTGTCCTGCGCGCCCTGGTGGCGCCGCTTCACGGTGCCGAGCGCGTGGTACGTCTGCACCACGGGCACCCCGGTCCGCCGGCCGGCGGCGAGTGCGGCGAGACCGCTCATCCAGAAGTGCCCGTGGACCACCTCGGGCTGCCAGTCGCCGGCCCGCCACCGCTCGGCCAACCACTCCCCGAACGCGGGCATGTACGGCAGCAGGTCGTCCTTGGCGACCGGCTCGGCCGGGCCGGCGGGCACGTGCACCACCTCGTAGCCGTCCGCGGTGCGGACCGTCACGGGCAGGTCGACGGCGTCGCGCCGGGTGTAGACCCGGACATCGTGGCCGGCGGCCGCGAGCGCGGCGGAGAGCTCCGCGACATGCGTGTTCTGGCCACCGGCGTCCTCCCCGCCGAGGACGGCGAGCGGGCTGGCGTGCTCCGAGATCATCGCGATGCGCATACTTCCTCCTCCAGCAGCCGGTCCCAGTCGGCGAGGAAACGCTCCAGGCCGTAGCGCTGCCGTGCGGCGCTGCGGGCCTCGGTGCCGGCCCGGCGGGCCGCCGCCGGGTCGTCCACGAGGCCCCGGGCCGCCTCCAGCAGCACGTCGACCCGGGTGGAGAGGGCGCCGGCGGACGGCGGCACCGCCTCCACGGCTTCGGTGGTGGCGAGTGCCACCACGGGCATGCCCATGGTCATTGCCTCGATCAGGCTCAGTCCGAGGGATGTCCAGCGGCACAGGTGCAGGTATGCCCGTCGTCGGGCGAGTTCGGTGTGCATGGCGTGTTGTGGTACGTCGTCGTGGCTGGT
>NZ_JBIDCT010000033.1:0-52167 GCF_043204735.1 Micromonospora sp. NPDC047740 | reverse complement strand
AGGGTCGGCAGGTGCAGCACCGCCACGGCGGGAACCGTAGGCGGCAACGTGATCCGGCACGCCACCCACGTCCAGTCCCGATACCCTCGCGGATCTGGGCGGGTGGGCAGTTGCAGCCGCAGCAGTGCTCTTGCCGGGTCGGTGTCGCTGCGTTCGATGGTGGCCTGCTGCTGGTCACACGCGGCCAACAGCAACATCCGCGGAATTCTCGGGGCGCCTTCGAGTTCGAACACGTCCACCGGCAGCCGGCCGTTGGCCTTGGCGAACGTGATGGCCTGCCGGGTCCGGGACTTGATGATGCTGGACGGCAGATGCTCTCCGCCTGGGATCGAGGCTCGCACCTGATCCCACTCGGCGGGGGTGCGCTTGCGCGGATCGGCCGGCCACGTCGCCAGGACCCCGCCGGTCACCTCGGCACGCCACGACGCCGAACGAAGCGCACGCCCCGCCTGCTCCTGCGCCATCCGCACGACCCGGTCATTGACCCGCACACCCCCAGGCGGGGTGGCGGTCCAGCCCAGACGTCGCAACGCCATCCACGCGTTCGACGGCAACCGCCGTCCACCCGCATCCACCCCGCCGGCCAGTACCTCCACATCCACGCGGTTCCAGTGCTCGCCGATCAGCGCGGCCACCATGCCCGCCACCAGGTCGGCACACCAACCCACCCGCCGCGCCAACACCGCCTGAGACAGCACCTCACCGGTTGCCTCGTCCACCCCGGCGCGCAGCACACCGCGGGCACACGCGGTGCGGGCGGCCTCACCCTCGGCCAGCCGCAGCTTCCCGCTCACCGACTCAACGCCGGCCCACAAAACCGGCCCTCACCGCCGACCCACGCCACCGGAACCCTCCCCGAGCCAACCCAAACGTGATGCGCCACGGGGTGAACACCGACACGCTTCCCGGCCTTGGAAAGCCGAAAACGTTCCACACAGGCCAACCTATGATCACTGATCATCGATAATCAAGTCGGTCAGCCTGACGGCCCAATCCGGTACCCGGTTCCGGCTCCTCCAGTGCCGTCGACAGCTCGATGAGCAGGGCTAGCGCCACTCCCTGCTCGACGGCCGGTGCGCCGTCGCCGTGGCGGCGCAGTCCCGAGTTCAGGGCCCGGAAGGCGGCTCGGTCATCGTGGCGCCAGTGGCGGGTCCTACCGCGGCTATGCATGAGTGAGACGGTGCCGGCGCGGTCCGCGGTATTCGATGGACTGGCCGCCCAGCAGCCACCGCGATGTCAGGCCGATGTTCGGCGGGGGATGCCTTTCCCGTCGAATCTGGCTACGTGTTCGACACGGTCGACGCGGCGCTGACCACGGTCGCGGGAAGTCCCTGGGTGCTGCTCGTCGTCGTGATTGTGGCAGCGGCAGATGCCCTCGTTCCGCTGGCTCCGAGCGAGAGCACGGTGATCGCTGTCGCCGTGGCGTCAGCCGCCAGCGGGCACCCACCGCTGGTCGCCGTCGTCGTCGCTGCGGCGCTCGGTGCGTACGGTGGTGATCGGCTGGCGTACGGGGTGGGCCGCTGGTGTGGGCCGGCGATGACTGCCCGCCTGCAGCGGCGCCGGCGAACTCGCGCCATGGCGGAGCTGGCACATCGCGTGATGCACCGGCGCGGTCGCATGCTTATCGTCTTCGGGCGCTACCTGCCCGGTGGGCGCTCGGCGACCGCTGTCACCGCCGGCCTGGTCGGGTACCCGTTGGGCCGGTTCCAACGGTTCACCGCGTTGGCGGTCACCATCTGGGCCGTCTGGGCGACGTTGCTGGGCTACGGCAGCGGCGCACTCTTCGGTAGTAATCCCACGCTGGGGCTCGCCCTCGCCTACACCGTCGCGGCTACGGTGGCCGTCGTCGCCGGGCTCGCCCGTCGCCTGGGCGGGTCCCCGGCGCCTGGCCGGTTAGGGCGTGTCCTGAGGACGGGGCGATCGACCGGCCGGGCCGGTGGCTCGGGGACCAGCAGGCCTGGGTAGCTTCCCTGTCATGAGTGAGGACACCTTCCGCTCGGTGGAGATCGAGCGCACCAGCGTCGGGCAGTACGTCGTGCGGAACGTCCGCGGTGGATTGATGTCGGTGGGCATGGGCCAGGATGCCAGCTTTACGCCGGTGGAACTCCTGCTGGCGGCGATCGGCGGCTGCACCGCGATCGACGTGGACCTCATCACCAGCCGCCGCGCCGAGCCGGCTCAGTTCTCGGTTGCGGTCACCGGCGACAAGATCCGGGACGAGGCGGGAGGCAACCGGATGCAGAACCTCACTGTCGAGTTCACCGTGACGTTCCCGGCTGGCGTGGACGGCGACAAGGCGCGTGAGGCGCTGCCCCGGTCGCTGCAGCAGTCGCACGATCGGCTCTGCACCGTCTCCCGTACCGTCGAACTCGGCACTCCCGTCTCGATCGTCGAGGCCGGTCCCACCGGGGACTGAGGTCTCCGGGCTACGGCCTCCACCAGCCGGTCGAGGGCCCGCCGGTCATGTTCCGGTACGGGAACCGGACTGACCTGGCGGCCTTCGACAGGCACATGAACACGTCCAACTTCTACCGCGTCGTCCGGGCGAGATCGTCAAACGCCTCGTCGCTCCGTGGACCGCGCACCTGATGACGATGCTGATGCAACTGGGAACGAAACCTATTTCATGGTTGCATACATTGCAATACGAGCATATATTGGCGACGTTGCCAAGGTGGAAGGGATGCGGACATGGGCGCGGGTCACGATCATGGGGGTGAGGCGATGCGGGCCGGTGCGCGGCACCGGAAACCGCTCTGGGCGGCGCTGGCCGTTCTGGCCACGTTCATGGTTGTGGAGGCGGTCGCAGCCTGGCTCACCGGCTCCCTCGCGCTGCTGTCGGACGCGGCGCACATGTTCACCGATGTCCTCGGGATCGCGCTGGCCGTCGCGGCCATCACCGCAGCAGGTCGGTCGTCCCACGGCATCCACCGCACGTTCGGTCTCTACCGGTTGGAGGTCCTCGCGGCCCTGGCCAACGCCGCCCTGCTGTTCGGGGTGGGGGTGTACGTGCTCGTCGAGGCGGTACGCCGGTTCGGCGACCCACCGCAGGTGCTGGTCGGGCCGATGTTGCTGGTCGCCATCGCCGGACTGATCGCCAACGTGGTGGCGTTCCTGCTGCTCCGGGCCGGCTCGAAGGAGAGCCTCAACGTACGCGGCGCATACCTCGAGGTACTGAGCGATCTCGTCGGCTCGGTCGGGGTGATTGTCGCCGCTGTCGTGATCGCCATGACCGGCTGGCTCTACGCGGACCTCGTCGTCGCGGTGGCGGTCGGCGTGTTCATCCTCCCGCGTACCTGGCAACTCGCCCGCGCCGCGCTGCGTGTGCTGGTGCAGGCGGCCCCGCCGCACATCGACGTCGCGGCGGTCCGGGCGAACCTGATCGACGTGCCCGGGGTGGCCGACGTGCATGACCTGCACGTGTGGACGCTGACCTCGGGCATGGACGTGGCCTCGGCGCACCTGAGCCTGCGTGCCGGCGCCGAGCTGGGGCCGGTGCTGGCGGCGGCGCGGGCCCGGCTGCACGACGGGTTCAGCATCGACCACTGCACCCTGCAGGTGGAACCGGCCACGGCGGAGAAGGTGTGCCACGGCGTTCAGTGGTGACCGGCCCTGCCTCGCTCGGCGAGATGCGTACGCAGCACAGCCACGCAGATGCGGCACCTGACACGCTATTGACGGCCGAAGATGCGGACGGATTAGCGGGTTTGGCCTGGCAGGTGCCGGACGTTAGGGTGCCTGTGTGACGGCATTTCGGATCGGTGAGGCAGCCGAACTGCTCGGGGTCAGCCCGGACACGGTCCGTCGTTGGATCGACGCCGGACGGTTGAGCGCGACCCGGGACGGCCACGGCCACCGGACGATCGACGGGGTCGAACTCGCCACGTTCGTCAGCGGCCAAGCCGGTGCGGCGGACGGTCGAGCCGACGCGTCGTCGGCGCGGAATCGGCTGCGGGGCATCGTCACCTCGGTGGTGAAGGACACCGTCATGGCGCAGGTAGACATCCAGGCCGGGCCGTTCCGGCTGGTGTCGCTGATGAGTCGCGAGGCCGTCGATCAGCTGGACCTGCAGGTCGGTTCGGTTGCGGTCGCAGTGATCAAGTCGACCACGGTGGTGGTGGAGAGATCCACCCCGGCCATGGCGAACAAGGGGAGGACCGCCACGTGACATCGCATCGCATGCGTACCCTGCTGACCGCACTGGCGGTGTCGGCGCTGGTCGCGGTGACCGGCTGCGGCGGCAACGACACGACTGGTGCACAGACCGGCACGAACGCCAGCGCGGGTGTCACCGGCACGGTGAACGTGTTCGCCGCGGCGTCCCTGACCGAGACGTTCACCAAACTCGGCAAAGACTTCGAGGCCGCACACCCCGGCACCACGGTGAAGTTCAACTTCGCCGGCAGTTCCGCGCTCGCAACGCAGATCAACCAGGGCGCGCCTGCGGACGTGTTCGCGTCCGCGGCGCCGACGAACATGAAGACGGTGACCGACGCCGGCAACGCCGACGGCACCCCGACCACATTCGTGAGGAACCAGCTCGTCATCGCCGTGCCAGCGGGCAACCCGCAGGGCGTCAAGGGCTTGGCCGACCTGACCAGGCCCGGGGTGAAGGTCGCCGTGTGCGCCGAGCAGGTTCCCTGCGGCGCCGCAGCGAAGAAGGCGCTCGACACCGGCGGGGTCAAGCTCACCCCGGTCACGCTGGAGCAGGACGTCAAGGCCGCGCTGTCGAAGGTGAAGCTCGGCGAGGTCGACGCCGCCCTGGTGTACCGCACCGACGCCAAGGCCGCCGCGGCCGACGTCGAGGGCATCGAGTTCCCCGAGTCGGCGGGAGCGGTCAACGACTACCCGATCGTCGCGCTGAAGGAGGCCAGGAACGCGGCCGGCGCGAAGGCGTTCGTCGCCTACGTGCTGTCCGACCAGGGGAAGGCGGTGCTGACCGAGGCCGGGTTCCAAGCCCCGTGACCGACACCGACGCCGTCGTGGCGGGCCGGCCCGAGAGCACGGCGTCCCGCCGCGGCACCCCGGGCCGGCAGGTGCCCGCCGCACTGCTGCTGCCCGCCGTACTCGGGCTGATGTTCCTTGTGCTCCCGCTTGCTGGGCTGCTGATCCGGGCGCCGTGGGCAACTCTGCCGCAGCGGCTGGCCGCACCCGGCGTGCTCACGGCCCTGCGGCTGTCCCTGCAGTGCGCCACCCTGGCGACGCTGCTGTGCCTCGCCCTCGGCGTCCCGCTCGCGTGGCTCCTCGCCCGGGTCGATTTCCCCGGCCGGCGGCTGGTCCGTGCGCTGGTCACCGTCCCGCTGGTGCTGCCGCCGGTCGTCGGTGGGGTGGCGCTGCTGCTGGTCTTCGGCCGCCGCGGCCTACTCGGCGGCTGGCTCGACAGCACGTTCGGCATCACGCTGCCGTTCACCACGACCGGCGTTGTGCTGGCCGAGGCATTCGTGGCGATGCCGTTCCTGATCATCGCCGTCGAGGGCGCGCTGCGCGGGGCCGACCGCCGGTACGAGGAGGCCGCCGCGACGCTCGGCGCCGGCCGGTGGACGACGTTCACCCACGTGACGCTGCCGCTGGTCGCGCCCGGGATCGCCGCCGGGGCCGTGCTCTGCTGGGCCCGCGCACTGGGTGAATTCGGTGCGACCATCACCTTCGCCGGCAACTATCCCGGCACCACGCAGACCATGCCACTCGCCGTTTACCTGGCCCTGGAGACCGACCTGGACGCCGCCATCGTGCTCAGCCTCATCCTGCTCACCGTCTCCGTGGCCATCCTCGCCGGGCTGCGCGACCGCTGGATCAACAGCACATGACCACCGTTCCCGAACCCGTCACGGCGACCCGGACACCGGTCGACGGCCCGATGCTCGACGCGCACCTGGTCGTCGACCGGGGCCCGTTCCGCCTCGAGGTCGCGCTGCGCATCGCCGCCGGGGAGGTCGTGGCGCTGCTCGGCCCCAACGGCGCGGGCAAGACGACCGCCCTGCGCGCCCTCGCCGGCCTGCAACCGCTCACCGACGGCCACCTGGCACTCGCCGGCGGCGACCTCGACCGCCCCGAGCGCCGGGTGTGGACGCCGCCCGAAGACCGCCCGATCGGCGTGGTGTTCCAGGACTACCTGCTCTTCCCGCACCTGACCGCCGTGGACAACGTCGCGTTCGGACTCCGCCGACGCGGCCTGGACCGCCGTGCGGCGCGTGCCCGGGCCGAGTCGTGGCTGGCCCGGGTCGGGCTTGCCGACCTCGCCCGCCGCAAACCCCGGCAGCTGTCCGGTGGGCAGGCGCAGCGGGTTGCGCTCGCCCGCGCCCTCGCCGTCGACCCGACCCTGCTGCTGCTCGACGAGCCCCTCGCCGCGCTCGACGCCCGTACCCGCCTGGACACCCGCGCCGAGCTGCACCGCCACCTCACCGCCCACCCCGGAGCGGCGCTGCTGGTCACCCACGACCCGCTCGACGCGCTCGTGCTTGCCGACCGGCTGGTCATCGTCGAGGACGGCAAGGTCGTGCAGGAGGGCGACGCCGCCGCGGTCACCGCCCGGCCCCGCACCGACTACGTCGCCCGCCTGGTCGGGCTCAACCTGTACCGCGGGCGGGCCGACGGCCATACCGTCCACCTCGGCGACGGGTTCACGCTCGCCTGTGCCGACCGGCTCGACGGCGACGCCTTCGTGGTCTTCCCGCCCACGGCCGTCGCGCTGCACCCCCAGCGGCCCGACGGCAGCGCCCGCAACACCTGGCCGGCCACGATCACCGGGATCCAGCGCCACGGCGACAACCTGCGCGTCCAACTCGCCGGACCGGTCACGGCCGCCGCCGACGTCACCCCGGCCGCCGCCGCCCACCTGCAGCTCACGCCGGGCCAGCAGGTGTGGGCCGCGGTCAAGGCCACCGAAACCCAGGCGTACCCAGCCTGACCTGCCCACCGAAGGACACTCGTGACCGCCGCCCCGGCAGCGTAGGTCATGCCCCGCACCTGGGAATCTGGCACGCCGCCCGGTCAAAGGTCCTTGACGGCATCGCTACCCATACGTTAAAGCTGTAAATATTTCAACGCTTGGATGAAGTGGCGATTCCTCGCGCCGTGCGGGGGAAAGTTCCAGTTCTGGGCGCTGCCGAGACATGCGACGAAGGGATCACGAGGTGTCACGCAGAGGGCTAGGCGTCGGCCTGGTCACAGCACTGTCCCTACTCGCGCTGTGTCCGGCCGAGGCATCCGTCGCCACGGGCGTGCCGGCAGGGGTGTCCGTGTATCTCACCGACCTCGACACCAACACCTACCTGTCGCGCCAATCCAGTGTGTCGTGGCATGGCGGGCGGGCCCCGGACGGACCGACGATCACCGTCGACAGCCAGCGGCGGTATCAGGAGATCACCGGCTTCGGGGCGTCGTTCACCGACTCCTCCGCCTGGCTCGTCGGCACCCGCCTCGACAACGAGCAGCGCGACGCGGTGATGCGCGACCTGTTCAGCGGCCAGGGCATCGGCTTGAGCTTCCTGCGCCAGCCGATGGGCTCCAGTGACTTCGCGGTGAACGGGAACTACTCGTACGACGACATGCCACCCGGCCAGACCGATCCGGCACTTGCGCATTTCTCCATCGACCACGACCGGGCATACATCATCCCGCTGCTCAAGCGGGCCCGGCAGCTCAACCCGAAGCTGACTGTGATGGCGTCGCCGTGGAGCCCGCCAGGCTGGATGAAGACCAGCGACTCGATGATCGGTGGGACGCTCAAGCCGGACGCCTATCAGCCGCTGGCCGACTACTTCGCGAAGTTCCTCGAAGCGTACGGGGAGGCGGGGGTTCCGGTCCGCTACATCACCCCGCAGAACGAGCCGCTCTACGTACCCTCGGGATATCCGGGTATGTCGCTCAGCGCGGAGCAGCAGAACAACCTGATCAAGAACTACCTCGGCCCGGCACTACGGGACCGCGATCTGGGCACAGAGATCCTTGGTTACGACCACAACTGGGATGTCGTCAGCTATCCGGAAACCATGTACGCCGACCCGGCCACGGCCGGGTTCGTCGCCGGCACAGCGTGGCACTGCTACGGCGGCGACGTGCGGGCTCAGGCCGTGTCGCACAACGACTATCCCAACAAGCCGGCATGGCACACGGAGTGTTCGGGCGGCACGTGGGAGGGCGACGAGCAGGCCGGTTTCGCCGGGGCGCTGGGCCTGATTATCAACAGCACCCGTGACTGGGCAAGGGGTGTCATCCGCTGGAACATGGCCCTGGATCAGAACAACGGACCGACCAACGGCGGTTGCCTGACCTGCCGCGGCGTGGTGACGGTCGCGCAGGACACGGCCGGCCACTGGTCGTACGCCAAGACGGTCGACTACTGGGCCCTCGGTCACGCCAGCAAGTTCGTGCGGCCGGGCGCCCGCCGGGTCGCGTCCAACTCCTTTGGGGCCGGTGACGTGCAGGACGTCGCCTTCGTCAATCCGGACGGCTCCACGGCGCTGGTCGCGTTCAACTCCGCGAACAGCCGAAAGACCTTCCGCGTGCAGTGGGGTAACAAGTGGTTCACCTACAGCCTTGCCGGCGGGGCGGCAGCCACGTTCACCTGGACCGGCACCCAGCCTGGCCCGGTGGACCCGGCCGCGATCGGCTCGGTCGACATCCCGCTCGAGAACCCGGACGGGACGCGAGCGTTGATCAGCTACGACTCCGGGATGCTGGCTCACCAGGCTCAGGTGCGGGTCGGCAACCAGTGGCTCGGCTACACGCTTCCCGCCGGAGCGTCGCTCACCGCTTCGACGACCGCGGTGCCGTTGTCCCGGGGCGCCTGGACGGTGTCGGCGTCAGCGAGCAATGCCACCGAACCAGCTGGTAATGCGATCGACGGCGACCCGGCAACGCGGTGGAGCACCGGCCGCGGCATGCAGCTCGGCGACTGGTTCCAGGTCGACCTCGGCTCGGCGCAGACGTTCAACCAGGTCGTCCTGGACACGACTGGTAGCAGCGGCGACTCCCCCCGGGGGTACGAACTCTTCGTGTCCAACGACGGCACGAACTGGGGCCAGCCGATCGCGACCGGACCGGGCAGCCCGGTGAACAAGATCCTCATTCCACAGGTCACGGGCCGCTACATCCGGGTGGTGAACCAGGGCGATGCCGGCAACTGGTGGTCGATCCACGAGCTGAACGTGCTCGGGCCGACCGGTTCGGCGAGCGTGGCGGCAGGCTCGGACAGTGGCGTTCAGCGCAAGACGGCCATGCTGCCCGACGGCACGCAGCTTCTCGTCGTGTACAACTCGCGCCGCTCGGTCGCCACGTTCGACGTGCCGTGGGGAGACACGACCTACGCCTACCGCCTGCCAGCCAGCGCCGCCGCGATCTTCACGACGCGCCGAGGCTGATCAGTTGGCGCTGTGCCGGCCGGCGCATCCCTGGCCGGCACAGCGAAGCGGCGCTTCGGGGGGATGCGGCAGGTCTCGGAACCGGGTCCGGATCGGCGCGGCGGCACCGACGCGGATCTGGTACATCACCTCGTCGGCGTCGGCGGCCGACGCCTCTGCGCGCTCCGCCGCGTCGGTCTCACCGACGCACGGCAGCCAGTGGGACAACGGGTTCGGTCGGAACGCTCTCCTGCACGACATGAGCGTGGGAGAGTCGGCGCAGAGCCTGACCCGAAGGAGGAGGAGTGCCGAGCCGTTGGCGCTTGTTGGCACTGCTCGGGGTCGCCGCCATCTTTCCGCTGGCCGAGTCCCTCGTGCTCGTGTTGATCGGGTTCCGGCAGGCGGAGGGATTGATCGGGCAGAGTTCGGCGGTCTGGCCGTACGACTCCTACCACGACATGCGCTGGCTGCTGGTCTACCACAATTCCTGGTGGGTGTTCGGGCTCGGCCTGGTGGGGGCGATCGTGCTGCGCGGGGCGCTGTCCGCGGTGCTGGTCGGCCTGTCCTGGCCGGCCGGGAAGCGCCGGCCATTACGGCGGACCCTGCTGCTGCGCAATCTCGGCGTGGCGGCGTTGACGGCCGCCATCGTCGCGCCGTTCGCCGCGCTCGCGGTGGCCGCGTCGGTGGTGTCGCTGTCCTGGGTTCTGTTCGCCTCGCTGATCCCCATGGTGATATTGGCCCCGTTCCTGCAGCGGATGTCGGTGGGTGCGGGCTGGTGGCGTGGCCTGCCGACGCTGGAGCTGTTCGGCTGGTCGTCGCTGAACTTCGTGGTCATCACCGT
The DNA here is from genome assembly GCF_043204735.1 of Micromonospora sp. NPDC047740. Classification (NCBI taxonomy): domain Bacteria; kingdom Bacillati; phylum Actinomycetota; class Actinomycetes; order Micromonosporales; family Micromonosporaceae; genus Micromonospora; species Micromonospora sp. NPDC047740. The sequence continues at coordinate 41,985 of NZ_JBIDCT010000033.1, read as the reverse complement.
GGCCGGTGGCCTGGTATGGAGCGCGGCCGAGACGTGGACGCCGGTCGTCGCCGTGGCCGTCGGGATGGTCAACGGCCTGCTGTGGAACCGGACCGTGCGGGCGGCCGTGCTGCCCTCCCACGTACGGTTGCGGCGGGTGCCGGTGGTACCGATCGTCGTGGTGCTGGTGCTGCTCGTCCCGCTGGCGGCGCAGGTGCTGACCCGGAGCCACAAGCAGACGTACACCTTCTCGCCGCCGATCTTCAATCGGCCGTTGCCCGCCAACGTTCCCTATGCGGTGATCCTGCTCGCCGGGCACAATTCCGCGTACGACGGCCGAGCCGCCGCGGATCCGAACGTGGAGAGGTTCTCGTACGAGGGGCTGGACTCGGGCGGCCGTCCGCTGCCGTACCGGTCGACCGCCACCCACCGGTCGCTGACGTCCAGCGCCCAGTTGCTCGCCGCGCAGGTCGAAGCGGTACACCGACGGTCCGGCCGGCCGATCGCCCTGATGGGGGAGAGTGAGGGGGCGATGGTGGCCCGCACCTACCTGCGGGACCGGCCGGAGTCACCGGTGACGGCGCTGATGATGTTCAGTCCGCTGGTGCGTACCGGACGGGCGTACTATCCGCCGCCGAACGCCGGGTCGGGATACGGGGTGGCGACCGGTTGGCTGCTGCGGGGCATGTTCGCGCTCGGGAACGCGGGCACCGCAATCGACGTGTACCCGGATGAGCCGTTCATCCGTTCACTGCTGGAAGATGCGCCGTTCTATCGTTTTCAGCTCATGTGCCCGATTCCAGGTGTCCGGGTGATCGCCTTCCTGCCGACGGTTACCGCGGCCGAGTCGACACCGGGTCTGTTCACCAAGATTCCGGTGGTCGAGGTGCCGTCCTTCCACGCGGAGTTTCTTGGCCGGCAGATGGTCGAGGAGGAGGTGTTGGACTTCCTTGCCGGAGAGCATGTCAGCCGCGTCCGTGCCGAGTACGGCCTGCTTCAGCGGCTTGGGGCGGCCTGGCAGGCACCCCTTCTGACGGTGGACGCGAATCCGGTGTGGCGTCCCAAAGCGCCGCCTGGACCATCGTTCTCGTCGGGCCGGATCTGCGGTCCGGTCCGGTGAAGAACACCCTGGCGTCCGTCACCTGCCAGCGGCGCGAGTGCGTCCGGCCGGCGCATCCGGTGGCCAGGACGGCGGTGACCACGAGCGGGCCGGTCAGGCGTGGTGGTCGGTTTGCGGTCGAGGACAGTGGGTGCCGGGGGCTCCGCCCGGCCGCGGGGTCGGCCGGGCGGAGCCGGTCAGGGGACCTCGGCTCAGCCGAGGGTGGTGGTGTCGATGACGAATCGGTAGCGGACGTCGGAGCCGAGGACGCGGTCGTACGCGTCGTTGATCTTGTCAGCCGAGATGAGTTCGACGTCGGCGCCGATGTGGTGCTCGGCGCAGAAGTCGAGCATCTCCTGGGTCTCGCGGATGCCGCCGATCATCGAGCCGGCGTAGGAGCGGCGAGCGCCGATGAGGGAGAAGACGTTGAGGGTCAGCGGTTCGGCGGGGGCGCCGACGTTGACGAGGGTGCCGTCGACCGCGAGCAGGCCGAGGTAAGCGTCGACGTCGATGTGCGCGCTGACCGTGTTGATGATCAGGTCGAACCGGCCGGCGAGTTGCTGGAAGGTGTCCGGGTCGCTGGTGGCGTGGTAGTGGTCGGCACCCAGGCGTAGTCCGTCTTCCTGCTTCTTCAGCGACTGGGAAAGCACGGTCACCTCGGCGCCCAGGGCGTGGGCGATCTTGACGGCCAGGTGCCCCAGCCCGCCGAGGCCGACGACGGCGACCTTCTTGCCCGGGCCGGCGCCCCAGCGGCGCAGCGGCGAGTAGGTGGTGATGCCCGCACACAACAGCGGCGCGGCGGCCGTGAAGTCGATTCCCTCAGGCACCGACACGACGAAGTCGGCGTCGACCACGACGTGGGTGGCGTAGCCGCCCTGGGTGATGGTGCCGTCGCGGTCGACACCGCCGTAGGTCGGCACCATGCCGCCCCGGCAGTACTGCTCCTCGCCGTTGCGGCAGTTGATGCACTCCCGGCAGGCGTTCACCATGCAGCCGACCCCGACCCGGTCCCCGATCTGGTGGTGGGTGACCTCGGGGCCGACCTCGGTGACGATGCCGACGATCTCGTGGCCGGGCACCAGCGGGTAGGGCTGGGGCCCCCAGTCACCGCGAACGGTGTGGATGTCGGAGTGGCAGATGCCCGCGTACCTGATCTCGATGAGCACGTCGTTGGGGCCGACGTCGCGCCGCTCGACGATCGTGGGGGCCAGCGGCTCGGACGGGCTGGGTGCTGCGTAAGCGTGGACACGCATGATGTTGCTCCTGGTTCTTCGTGACAAGGATTGGCCGCGGGGCGGCCGGTTGCCCGTGCGGGTATCTGACGCAGGGCGTCAGGGTGCCGCGTCGCGCAGGATGGCTGCGTTCATCGCCACCCAGGAAACCTCGGCTGCGGCGCGCCGGGGAGTCTCTGCTGAAAGGTGTACTGACAGGCCACCCCACGGTGAGCCCGGGGAGGCAGGTCGGACCGTGGACAGATCCGCGAGTTGTCGCGGCGTGGCAAGATCGCCCCGGTACGGGCGGGCCAGGCAACCACAAAGCGAGAGAACATCACTCCGCGATAGCGGTTTGTGCGCCGGCGTCCGCTTCCTGTGAGGCGGCCCAGGACGCGAGCAGGCGCAGCGCGTCCTCGGATGGGGAGCCGGGCTCCGCGGTGAAGATGGTGAGAGTGAGGCCGGGCTCGGCGACCATTTCCAACCCTTCGTAGGCGAGGGTCAGGTCCCCGACGATGTGATGGCGGAAATGCTTGGCGCCGGTGCCGTGGTGCCGGACGTTGTGGGCTCCCCAGCGCTTCCGGAACTCGTCGCTGCAGGTGGAGAGTTCGCCCACGAGGTCGTGAAGATCCTTGTCGTGCGGGTCGCGGCCGGCTTCGGTGCGCAGGATGGCGACGCAGATGTCGGCGGCGACGTCCCAATCCGGGTAGAAGCGGTGCGCTTTCTCGTCGAGGAAGGTGAACCGTGCGAGGTTGGCGGGCCGCTGCGGATCTGCGTACACGTCGACGTAGAACGCGCGGGCGAGCCGGTTCGCGGCGAGCAGGTCCATGCGGCCGTTACGGACGAACGCGGGACCTTGGGTGACGGCGTCGAGGGCCCATTGCAGGCTGGGGCGTGGGGACCACTGCCGTGCCGTCCGGCGCCGGGGCCGCATGAGGGCACTGCTGCCGTCCGCGGCTCGGGCGAGGTCGAGCAGGTGGGCCCGCTCCGCGTCGTCGAGCTGGAGCGCCCGTGCGATGGCGTTCAGCACGCCAGGCGATACCCCGGCGAGCGAGCCCCGTTCGAGCTTCGAGTAGTACTCGATGCTCACCCCGGCCAGCGACGCGACTTCGCTGCGGCGTAGTCCCGGAACCCGCCGGTTGGGGCCGGCGGGCAGACCGGCCTGCTCCGGGCTGATCTTGGCACGTCGCGAGACGAGGAACTCGCGGACCTCTGAGCGGTTGTCCACGTCTCGACCGTACGTGTCGCGGCTGGCCGGTGGGGTGCCCTGTCAGTACACCTTCCAGGAGAAACTCCCTGAGCGGGCGCTGCCGGGGTTTGCTGGGTGGCGATGAACGCAACGACCGGCCGCGCCCAGGGGGAGTGACTGTCGTCGTCCTCGGCGGGGTCGTACGCCCGGCTCCCCGGCATCATCGCGGCCTGCCCGGGTAGGACGCGGAAGCTGGCAGGTCGGGTCGCGGCCGGTCCTTTGGGAGGAAGAAGAACCTATGCGTGGTGTCGTCATGCACGCCCCCGGCGACGTCCGGGTGGAAACGCGGGAGGATCCCCGGATCCTGCTCCCGACCGACGCGATCATTCGGCTGTCCGCGACCTGTGTCTGCGGTTCGGACCTGTGGCCGTATCGGGGCGTTGAAGTGTCGAAGGGGCCGTCGCCGATGGGCCACGAGTACGTCGGCGTCGTCGAGGAGGTCGGCAGCGAGGTCAAGAACATCAAGCCGGGCCAGTTCGTGGTCGGCTCCTTCTTCGCCTCCGACAACACCTGCCCGATCTGCCAGGCCGGCTACCAGAGTTCATGCATCCACCGAGAGCCGGTGGGCGGACTCGGCGCCCAGGCCGAGTACCTGCGTGTCCCGCTGGCGGACGGCACCCTGGTCGCCACGCCCGACACTCCCTCGGACGACCTGATTCCGGGCCTTCTCGCCGCCTCCGACGTGCTCGGCACGGGCTGGTTCGGCGCCGTCGCCGCGGAGGTGGGCCCGGGCAAGACCGTCGCAGTGGTCGGCGACGGGGCTGTCGGTCTGCTCGCCGTGCTGGCGGCCAAGCACTTCGGCGCGGAACGCATCATCGCGATGAGCCGGCACGAGCCTCGCCAGCGGCTCGCGGCACACTACGGCGCGACCCATGTCGTCACCGAGCGCGGCGATGAGGGCGTCGCGCGGATCAAGGAACTGACCGACGGGCTCGGCGCGCACTCGGTCATCGAGGCGGTCGGCACGCAGGAATCGATGATGCAGGCCATCCGTTCCACCCGTGCCGGCGGTCACGTCGGGTACGTCGGAGTGGCCCACGACGTCCAGCTGCCCGGCGACGAGCTGTTCTTCTCCCACGTGCACCTGCACGGCGGCCCCGCCCCGGTGCGCCGGTTCCTGCCCGAGCTGATCGCCCTGATCTGGAACCGGGAGATCGACCCCGGCAAGGTCTTCGACCTTACCCTCCCCCTTGAGCAGGCGGCCGAGGGGTACCAGGCCATGGACGAGCGTCGCGCCATCAAGGTCCTCCTCAACCCGTGACGACCTGCGTCGCCCCGGAGCGGGTGGCCACCGTGGCAGCGACAAGCCGCTGCATCCAGCGCAGGGCGTATCGCACAGGAGGACATCTTGGAGATCCTGACCAGACAGCCGTCGGTCAAGGGACCGGCCGACTGGTTCACCGGGGACGTCTGGTTCGACCAGATCGTTCCCATGACCGGCCCGCACATCGGCCGCTGCAACGCCGTGCACTTCGCCCCCGGCGCCCGCACCGCCTGGCACCGGCACGCCAACGGGCAGCTGCTGCACGTCACCGAAGGCATCGGGCTGACCCAGTCACGCGGCGGCGAGGTCGTCGTCATTCGCCCGGGCGACACCGTCTGGTGTCCGCCTGGTGAGTGGCACTGGCATGGCGCCACCCCTGACCACTTCATGACCCACCTGGCCATCTGGGACGGCCTCACCCCCGGGCAGGACGGGCCGGAAACGCAATGGGGCGAGCACGTGACAGACGACGAGTACCGCCGGCAGCCCGCGTGACCACCAGCCGGCGGCTGCGTCGTCCCGCGGCCGCCGGCCCACCCCGCCGAACAACAGGAGGAGTACGGACATGTCCGGGACCACTCAGCAGAGCCCCGCTCGGAAGATGCTCGGAGACTTCGCGCCCAAGCTCGTCTCGCTCACCGACGACGTGCTCTTCGCCGACGTCTGGGAACGCGCCGACCTCGCGCCCCGCGACCGCAGCCTGATCACCATCGCGGCCCTGGTCGCGGGTGGCAACAGCGAACAGTTGCCGTTCCACCTCAACCTCGGCAAGCAGAACGGCCTCACGCAGGCCGAGATCGTCGAGGCCATCACCCACCTGGCGTTCTACACCGGGTGGCCGCAGGCCATGTCCGCCATCTCGGTGGCCCGGCAGACCTTCGAGGGCTGACCGGAGTGCCAGCCGGCTCACCTTCACCCGTACATCAGGTGCAGCGTCATTCCGGCGTCGGCGTGTGCCAGGTTGTGGCAGTGGTTGGCCCACATTCCGGGGTTGTCGGCTGGGAACGCCACCTCCCAGACGTCGCCGGGGCGTACGTCGAACGAGTCCAGCCACAGGGGACTCCCGGTCGCCGGCTCTCCGTTGCGGGACAGCACCAGGACGTGATGGCCGTGCAGATGCCATGGGTGCACCACCAGTGACCGGTTCACGATCGTGAACTTGACGATGTCGCCGGGGCGTACGACCTGGGGCGGGATGTCCGGACCGGCCGCACCGTTGACGGTGTGGGCGTACCGCGGAAGCAGTCCGTGCAGGTCGAGGCCGCGGTCGAGGACCAGGGTGAACTCCTTGTCGAACCGGGACCACGGCCTCGGGGCACCGGCGCCGTAGGTGAGCGGCTCCAGCACCGGCCACGCGCCGGTCGCCGCGGACACCGGCCCGGTCGAGTAGACCGCCCGTCCGTCGACGAACAGCGCCACCGGCGTGGCGGGCGCGGTGAACGCCAGGTCGTAGCGGCCTCCGGCCGGGATCAGCACGGCGGTGTCCACGAGCGGGGTCGGGCCCTGCAGGTCGGATCCGTCGATCGCGGCGACCCGGAACGGGGTTCCGGCCAGGGCGTAGCGGTGCGTCGTGCTGTCGGTGTTGATCAGCCGCAGCCGTACGGGCGTCCCCGCCTCGACCGGTTCCGTTCGCGGTGCGGGCAGCGGAAGGCCGGAAAGGGTGTGCACCGGCACCGTGACGTCGGCGCCGGTCGCCGGCGCCGGGCGCACCACCAGGACCCCGTAGAGCCCCGTCCGCACACCGACGTCGGACACCGAGTGCGTGTGGTACCAGTACGTCCCGGCCTGGTCGGCGCGGAACCGGTAGACGAACTCCTGTCCGGGCAGCACCGCCGCCTGCGTCACGCCGGGCACCCCGTCCTGGCTGTTCGGCACGTCGTAGCCGTGCCAGTGCAGCGTGACACCCCGCGCGATGTCCCGGTTGCGGAGCGTCACCTCCAGGACGTCGCCGACGGCGGCGGTCAACTCCGGCCCGGGGACCTGCCCGTTGAATGTCCACGCCGCGACGTCACGGCCGCTCACGCTCACCGTGGCGGTCCCGGCCGTCAGGGTGAACCGCCTGGTCGGTTCGCCCACGGTCCGCGCATCTCCAACTCGGTGATCATGTGATACGGCGGGAGCAGCTCCCGGTACGGCTGCCAGCCCGGTTCCGGTCACCAGCGCCGCGACCGCCACCGCGACGGCCGCCCTGGACACCGTCTGCGACGGGCGCGCGCCGAGGACGCGCCACGTGACCGCGGTCGCCGCGACGACCCCGGCGACCGCGAGCAGGCCCGCGCCCGCCGACGCGGGATAGCCGTGCAGGACCGTCACGAGCAGGGCACCGCTGTCGGCGTACCCGGCGAAGAGGAGCGGGACCGCGACGGACCGGATGTCGCCCGGGGCCCGCAGCAGCCGCGGCCCGGCGACGACCACCGCCGCGAGCGACAGTGGGGCGGCGATGAGGACCTTCTCCGCCGCGAACCACCAGCCGGCGCGGGCGAGCGCGGTGATCGTGATCGCGCGGGCGACCGTGGCGAGCAGCGCGACGGCGGCCAGCGCCAGTGCGAGCCGGCGGCGCCGGGCGGCCGACGCGGCACCTCCGGTCAGCCAGCCGGCGGCCGCGAGCAGCGCGATCACCAGGTCGGCCGCGAGCAGCGAGCCGACGGTCATGCCGGCTCCCCTTCCCGGACGGTCAGGCGGGCGGCGGGGGCCGGCACCGGGCTGGCCAGCTTGCGCGCTGCCCGGAGGACGTTGACCACGACGTGCACCGCGACGATTCCGTTGACCGCGTGCAGCCCGGCGATGGCCAGGCCGAACGGCGTGCTGGCGCCCGCGGCGTCGGTGAAGGCGTTCGCGAGCATGGCGAGGAGCGCCTGCAGGACGACGAGGCCGAGCGGCAGGACGGCCAGTCCGACGAGCCGGCCCGGCGCCTTCGCCAGTACGGCGAACAGGATGGTGAGCAGGGTGAGGACGGGTATGACCGCCATCCCGGTGACGCTGTGCAGCGCATACGCGCCGTCGCCCGCGGGTTTGGTGAACGCGCCGACGGCGGCGAAGACGAACTGCAGGGCGAACGCGACGAGCAACAGAATGCTGACGACGACCAAGGCCTTGCGCATGGGTGACCTCCTAGAGTTGAGCCGGGGACAGTGCCCGGGCGACGTGGTCGGTGGCCGTGATCGCGCCGTAGGCGACCAGCCGTACGAGGTCGGCGTCGTCCGGATGGGACAGCCGCCAGAGGGCGACATCGCCCGAGCGGATCGCGCTGGGCGCGAACGCCGCCAGCAGGGCGATCCGCGTCGCGACGCGGTCCGCGCCGGGCACGTCCCGGACCAGATCGGTGGCCCACTCCGCGGGCCGGGCCGGGTGCCGGCCGTCCTCCCAGCTCACGGTGGCGGTGACGGTCCGGCGCGCCACGTCGCCCAGCAGGTCTCCGCCCCGCATGGCGGCGTTCCGCAACGACGCGTACGCGACGCCGACCGGGCTGTCCTCGGCCCACGCCGGTGGCGATGCCGCGCTGGCGCCGAGGAGCGGCAGGCTGTGGCCGGGCTCTTTCGGCTCCCGGGCCGTCCTCGCGTAGAGCCGGCCCCCGGCTGACCGCACCACACGGGAGCGCTGCAGGCCGCCGGGCAGCAGATCCGGATCGAGCAGCGCCGAGACGATCCGGTTGATGAAGTGGAAGGCGAGCAGGGTGCCGGTGACCTCAGGGCGGTACGGGCTGGTCCACTCACCGGCGCTGGGGCTGCGGCTGGCCTCGGCCCAGCCGACCAGCGCGGCCTGCCGCGGCTCCGGTGGCGTCCCGCCCCGGGCGATGACCTCGGCCAGCTCGTGCTCGCCCAGCGCGTGCAACAGCATCACGTGGGCGTCGACGCAGAATCGGCAGCGGTTGGCCCGGGACACCGCCGACGCGACGAGTTCGCGGTCGACCCGGGACGCGTCTCCGGCGAGCAGGGCCTCGCGCATCAGCGCCCAGGTCGCGGCCAGCACCTCCGGCACCGCCGAGAGCGCCTGGAAGGTGGGCGCCGGACCGAGGAACTCGTCCCGCAGCTGCCGGTAGACGTCCGCGGTGAGACCGGTCGCAGCGCCAGCTGGAGCGGGGGTGAAGAAGCGGTATGTCATGGACTCGATGCTTGCGGCGGCGGGCCGGGAAAGCGTCGTGCCGCCGCAGGCACTTGCCCGGGCGCCGATACCGCGTCCGCAGTACGCCGCATCTACCGCAGGCGCGGGATGCTCCCTGATGGCGACCGTTCTACAGTGCGATCATGCGCCGCGATCTGCCGTACGCCCTCAGCGGCCTCGCCCTCGGCATCCTCCTGCTCGGCAACGCCGCGCTCGCGCCGGACGCCGCACCGGTGCGGGCGATCGATGTCGCCCTGGTCCTGGTCATGGCGGCGGCCCTGGCGGCGTGCCGGCGGTACCCGGTGGTGGCGTTGAGCGTGGTAACCGCCGCCATGCTGGCCCTCCACGTCCGGGTGCATCCCGGGGTGTCCGCCGCGTTCCCCGTCCTCGGTGCGGTCTACGTCGCCGCCTGGCGGGGGCACCGATCGGCCACCGCCCTGGCCAGCCTCGTCTTCCTCGGCGGCTTCCTGGCCCGCGACGTCTCGGTCGCGCCCGCCGGCCGTCCCGGCCAGCTGATCGCCGAGCGGACCGCCCTGCTGCTGGGCTGGTTCGTGGCGGCCAACGTCGCCGGGCTCGTCTCGCGGCAGCGCCGGGCGTACCTGGAGCAGGTCGAGCAGCGGGCGGTCGAGGCCGAACGCACCCGCGAGGAGATGGCGCTGCGCCGCGCCGGGGAGGAGCGCCTGCGTATCGCCCGGGACCTGCACGACTCGCTGACCCACAGCATCTCCGTGATCAAGGTGCAGGCCGGGATCGCCGTACACCTGGCCCGCAAGCACGGCGCGGAACCGTCGGCCGCGCTGCTGGCGATCCAGGAGGCCAGCGGCGCCGCGATGCGGGAACTGCGGGCGACGCTGGACGTCCTGCGTTCACCCTCCGACGGGGACGGGGACGGGGTCGGGCTGGCCCGGGTGGGCGAGCTCGCCGAGCGGACCCGGGCGGCGGGCGTACCGGTGCAGGTGTCCGTCACCGGTCAGCCCCGGAACCTGCCCGCCGACGTCGACCAGGCCGGCTATCGCGTCGTCCAGGAGGCCCTGACCAACGTCGCCCGCCACGCCGGCCCCGCCACCGCCCAGGTCCACGTGGAGTACGCCCCGGCACAGCTGACCGTCTCCGTGACCGACGACGGCCAGGCCTCGCCGGTCCGGCCGGTGACACCCGGTGTGGGCCTGCGCGGCATGCGGGAACGGGTCACCGGACTGGGCGGCACGCTGCACACCGCCGCCCGCGACGGCGGCGGGTTCGGGGTGCAGGCCACGTTCCCGCTGGAGGAGCCGGCATGACCGAGCGCTTGCGCGAGGTCGAAGCAGCTCAGTCCGCCACGGATCGTGGCGGCTCCGACCGCAGGGAGGAGCCGGCATGATCCGGGTGCTGCTCGCCGACGACCAGGCGCTGATGCGGGCCGGATTTCGGGCGTTGCTCGACGCCGAGGACGACCTGGCGGTCGTCGGCGAGGCCGCCGACGGCGCCTCGGCTGTCGAGCTGTCGCGACGCCTGCGACCGGACGTCGTGCTGATGGACGTGCAGATGCCGGGACTCGACGGCATCGAAGCCACCCGGCGCATCGCCGTCGATCCCGACCTCGCCGCGGTCCGCGTCCTCATCCTCACCAACTACGGGCTCGACTCCCACGTCTTCGCCGCACTCCGCGCGGGCGCCAGCGGATTCCTCCTCAAGGACGCCGACCCCGCCGACCTGCTGCAGGCCGTCGCCGTCGTGGCGCGCGGCGACGCGCTGCTCGCCCCGGCGATCACGCGTACGCTCATCAGCGAGTTCGTCGCCAGCCCACCGCCGGCTGACCCGGCGGCCGGACGCGACGTGCTGACCGCCCGCGAGCAGGAGATCGTCGAGCTCGTCGCCCGGGGGCTGAACAACGACGAGATCGCCGAGCGCATGGTGATCAGCCCGTTGACCGCCAAGACACACGTCAACCGGGCGATGACGAAGCTGCACTGCCGCGACCGTGCCCAGCTGGTCGTGTGGGCGTACGAGTCGGGTCTGATCACACCGCGTCGCCGGTGACACCGCCTCGCCGTGCGCGGACGACAGCGGCGGTGTGACATCCATCGCCCACGGGAAGGGCCGGGTGAGCCTCGGGCGTTGTCCGGCACATGCCGGAGACGGATGTGGTGGTTGTCGGGGCTGGACAGGCGGGGCTGTCCAGCGCGTACCACCTGCGCTCCGCGGGGCTTGACTTCGCCCTCCTGGACGGCAACGCGGCACCGGGCGGGGCCTGGCAACACCGGTGGCCGACGCTGCGCATGGCGACCGTGCACGGGATCTTCGACCTGCCCGGCATGCGCTTCACGCCTCCGCCGCCGGACGAACCAGCCGCCGACGCGGTGCCGGCCTACTTCGCCGCCTTTGAGCGGGAATTCGGCATCGACGCGCAGCGGCCGGTCGCCGTCACGGCCGTCCGGAACGCCCGCGACGGACGACTCCTCGTCGAATCGGACAACGGCACCTGGACCACCCGGGCACTGATCAACGCCACCGGAACCTGGACCCGGCCGTTCGTGCCGTACTACCCGGGACAGGAAACGTTCCGCGGGCGGCAGCTGCACACCGCCCACTACCGGGGGCCGGCGGAATTCGCCGGGAAGCGGGTGGTCGTCGTCGGGGGCGGAGCGTCGGCCGTGCAGCTCCTGGTCGAGATCGCCGACGTCGCGGCGACGACGACCTGGGTCACCCGCCGGCCGCCGGTGTTCCGGGACGGGCCGTTCACGCCGGACTACGGACGTGAGGTGGTCGCCAAGGTGGAGGCACGGGTACGGGCCGGCCTGCCCCCGGGAAGCATCGCCAGCGCGACCGAGCTGTCGTGGACACCGCAGCTGCGCGAAGCCCGGGAACGCGGTCTCCTCCGCCGTCTGCCGATGTTCGACCGTATCGTCCCCGATGGCGTCCAGTGGCGCGACGGCGCGGCGCAGGACGTGGACGTCATCCTCTGGTGCACCGGCTTCCGGCCGGCGCTCGACCACCTGGCCCCGCTGCGGCTGCGGGGGCCCCGTGGCGGCATCGTCGTGGACGGCACCCGGGTGGTCGCCGACCCCCGGATCCACCTGGTCGGCTACGGGCCGTCCGCGAGCACGGTCGGCGCGAACCGCGCCGGGCGGGCAGCGGTCCGCGAGCTGCGCGCGCTGCTGGCGGCACCCGCCCCGGCCTGACCGCAACGCGGCGGATCCATCAAGGACGCTGTGCCGGCAGGGCTCAGAGCCAGGGCGGTGGACCCTCGAAGGTGAGGGCGTGCACGTCGAACAGCACTGCCGCCTCCACGCCCAGCGCCGGCCCGCCCTGTCGGGCCGCCCAGGTGAGGAACGGCCCGGGTTCGGGGCCGGCCACGCCCAAGCCCCTGGTGTACTCGGCGTGCGCAGCCAGCGAGGCGATACCCCGCTGCAACGGCTCACCCGTGACGTCCACGCCGTGCGTGGGGTGCTCCGCGCCGGCGAAGCAGACGTAGCGCACCCCGCCCCAGGGCGGCAGCCCTTCACCCACCAGTTCCGGGAAGATCCACCGGTTGCCCGCGTCGCGGGCCGCGTCCAGCGTCGCCAGCCCCACCGCCCGATGGTCGGCCTGGTTGGTCATGCCGCCCACCATGCGGATGGTGAAGGCGCCCGCGACGATGACCTCGGGCCGGTGCCGGCGGATCGCCCGCACGATGTCGCGGCGCAGGTCCGGGCCGTACTCGACGACCCCGTCGCGGTGATCGAGGAACTCCACGACCTCCACGCCGACCTCCCGGGCCGCGGCGCGCTGCTCCTCCTCCCGCAACGGCGCGGCCTGGTCCGGGTGCATGGTGTCGATTCCTGCCTCGCCCCGGGTGGCCAGCAGGTAGGTGACGTGCTTGCCCTGCGCGGTCCAGCGGGCGATCGCCGAGGCCGCGCCGTACTCGATGTCGTCAGGGTGTGCGGCCACCGCAAGGCAGCGCTCCCAGTCCTCCGGCAGTGCCGGTAGAAGACCATCCACGGTCCACACCGTAGGCGACTCACCGCCGCTCCGTCACCGCCGCGCCGCCACGTTGACATCCGTCAACCAGGCGATAATGAGCGGGTGGATCCCAGCCGGCTGCACCCGCAGGCGCGGGCGGCGATGCAAGTCCAGCAGCGTGTCCCGCTCACCCGGTCGACCCTGCCGGCGGCACGGCTCAGCATGGTCCAGGCAACCCCGGCCGAGGTGGGCAACGGACCGTCGATCCGGTCCGTGGTGACCGTCGACGCCGGCGGCGTGCCCGCCCGTCTCTACCGCGACGGCGATCACGACGCGACGCCGGTGGTCCTCTATGCGCACGGCGGGGGCTGGGTGATGGGCAGCGTGGAAACCCACGACGGGTTGTGCCGGCACGTGGCGGCCGCGTCCGGCTGGGCCGTGCTCTCCGTGGACTATCGGCTCGCCCCCGAATATCCGTACCCGGCCGCGGTGGACGACATGACGCGCACGCTCACCTGGCTGCGCGGGCCTGGGGCGGCTCGGCACGGCCTCGACCCGGGCCGGATAGCGGTGGCCGGTGACTCCGTGGGAGGGCACCTCGCGGCGGTGACCGCCCGGCGCGCCCGGGACGCGGGGATCCGTCTTGCGGGACAGATCCTCATCTGCCCGGTCATCGACCCCGCCGCCGACTACCCGGCCCTCGACGAGTACGGCCTGGACCGGGAGGAGATGCGGTTCTTCTGGGACGCGTTCGCCCCACCCGGGGTGGACCGTACCCAGCCAGATCTGGACCCCCTGCGGGCCGACCTCACCGGCCTGCCCCCCGCCCTGGTCATCACCGCCGAACTCGACCTGTTGTCCGCCGAGGGTGAGCGGTACGCGGCCCGGCTGCTGGCGGCCGGCGTTCCCGTCACCGCAACCCGATACCAGGGGCTCATCCACAACTTCCCGCGGAAGCTGGCCCTGTTCGACGCCGCCCATGTCGCCCTGGCCCAGTTGGCCGCCGCGCTGAGCCGTTGGTGAAACGGTTGGTACCGCCGCTGCGGGCCAGCACCTTGGGCGTCGCGATGGGGTGTTCGTCAGGCCGCGTCCTGGCGGTGGCCGGCGGCTCGGCCGGTGCGTCGGGCCCGGCGGCGGGCGTCGCCGCGTTCCAGCCACCACTCGGCGACGAGCAGGTTGACCACCCAGCTCATCCAGACGCTGGCGCCGGCCGCGGCCCGGATCATCGCGTCCTGGTCGCCGCCGTAGGTCGTGTCGACATGGGGCAGCAGCAGGACGATGAAGAGCACCAACCACGCCCGGTTAACCACGATCGACGTGGTCAGCGCGAAGCTGCGGATCATCCACCGGCGGTGCTCGACGAACCGGCGTTGCCGCGCCATCCGATAGCCGGCGACCGAGGTGGCGAGCCAGAGCACTGCCAGCATGGTGTTGCCGACCTGTGAGACGAAGCCGGTGCTGCTGAACGGTGCGACGCCCAGGATCGCGATCCCCGCCGGGAAGACCCCACCGAAGAAGTACGCCCGGCCCATCCAGCGGTGCGCGGCCGGGTAGCGGCGACGGAACCAGGGCCAGACCTGGAAGCAGCCGGCGACCAGGGCCACGGAGCCGAACACGATGTGCGCCACCAGCAGCGGGTAGTACTGCGGGTAATCCTCCGGGACCGGCAGCCGCGACCGGCTCGGGTCAAGCGTCAGGTACGGCGGCAGCGCGTACGCGACGAACGCGACCGCGACCAGCAGCAGCGGTACCGCCCAGCGCAGCTGCCGCCGCACGCGGCGGCGACCGGCCGGGTGCCCGGCCGGCCCGCCGGTTACGGGCGGGGTTGACGAGGTGTCGACGGTCGTTGGCATGTTCGCTTCCCCTGCCTTCTCGCATCGGCCGGTCTTGACCCAGGGCGTCCGGCGCTCACCCACCGAGCCCGGTCGGCCGGGGCCTACGACCCGCAACCGCCGGCCGTGCCGCTCGTGATGTGGCGAACCGGATGCAACAGACTCTGCGCCGTCCCGGCCGCCGGGTCAGCGGTGCTGGCTCCCGCATCGCTGGTGGTGCTGGCACCACCCCTGGGCACGCGCGAAAGCTCCGAGCTCTGCGCTGCAGGGGACAGAATGGGGCCCCTGGCCAGCGGCTTGGTGACGCCGGCCAGGGGCCCTTGACGCGATCAGCCTTACCTCAGCCGTCGGACTCCGACGACGGGATGTAGGCGCCCGGCACGTCCTCCGGCGCGAAAATCTTGTCCTCGCCGGGGTAGGGCCTCTTCCAGTCGTGCGCCTGGTACCACGTGAAGTGGTTCATCTGCGCGGGGTTCGCGAAGTCGGGCTTGGCGTCGGGCCCGGTCAGCCGCTGGTGCGACTTCCACTCGTCCCACTGCGCCGCCACCTGCTGCTTGTCCGCCGGCACGGTCGCCGACGGCGCGGCCGCGGCGAGGGGGTTCTGCTGGGCCGGGGTGTCCACGCCGCAGGCAGGCGGGGTCGCCAGACCCGCGGTCAGCGAGGTCCGGTTGGGCACCGCGGTGAACGGCGTGAAGTCCGCGTTCTGGGTGAACGCCCCCCGCATCGGGTTGGCCGCGCTTCCTTCTGGTTCATCGGGTGGATCCCGAGGATCTGCTCGATGGTCCGGATCATCGTGATCTGCGTGTAGTAGTGGCTGTCGACGACACCGTGCCGGGCCCAGGGGCTGATGATCTGGATCGGGGCACGGTGGCCGTCGACGTGGTCGAGGCCGGCCTGCGAGTCGTCCTCGACCACGAAGATCGCCGACTCCTTCCAGTACGGGCTGTGCGAGATCTTGTCGACGATCTTGCCGACCGCGAGGTCGTTGTCCGCGACCTGGGCGGCCGCGTTCGGCGGGCCACCGGTGTGGTCGCTGGAGAGCCAGAACATGTTGAGGTTCGCCGGCCCGTTCTTCTCGAAGTCACGCTTCCAGATCTCGTACCGGTAGATGTCCGGGACGCCCAGGTCGTACTTCGGGAAGCCGGGCACCGACACGTTGTTGAGCGACGGGATCGGCGAGGAGGAGACCATGCGGTAGGCGGAATCCTGCCCGGTCGCGGCCATGTTCCTGGTGTCGCAGTAGAGGTTCTGCCAACTCGAGCCGGGCGGCTTGGTCAGGAACTGGTGGAACTCGCCGAAGTTCCGCACGGTCTTCCCGGCCGCCTGCGCGCCGGTCCAGAGGAAGCCGGTCCGCTGGTGGCCGAGAGCGTCGTCCTCCGTGTCGTAGCTGCGGATGTACTCACCGGCCGAGGACTCGGTGTACTCCGGGTTGTCGGCCTGCATCAGCCAGTTGTGGCCCTCGGCCGAGTTCGTGCCGACGTCGTACGTGTTGTCGTACAGCCCGAACTGGCGAGCCATCGCGTGCTGGTTCGGGGTCACGTTCTCGCCGAACTGGGCCAGCGACGGGTCGCCGTTGCCCCGCGGGTCGTCACCGAAGACCTGGTCGTAGGTTCGGTTCTCCTTGACGATCAGGAAGACGTGCTTGATCGTTGACGGGTCGCCGAGGCGCAACGGGACCGGCACCGGCTTCTTGTCGCCCTTGCCCTCGGTCAGCGTGACCGAGCTGCCGTGCCAACCGTTCTGGCTGAACACCTTTCCGGTCTCGGACTTGATGACATCGTCGCCGGGCAGCGTGAACCGCGTCAGGCTGACCAATTTGATTGTGGATCGTCAGTGATCATAGATTGGTCGTGTGGACCTTCTTCGATTCTCGCAGACCGCGGGACTCCTGTCGGTGTTTACCTCGTGACGTTTGGTGGTTGGGTTGGTTCGGGGAGGATTCCGGGGACGCGGTCCGGCCGTGAGCGTTAGTTCTGCTCGATCGATGGTGGGTCGTTGAGTCGGTGAGCGGGAAGCTGCGGCTGGGCGAAGGCGAGACGGCCCGGACTGCGTGTGCCCGGGCTGTGCTGCGCACCGGTGTGGACGAGGAGACCGGTGAGGTCCTGTCTCGGGCGGTGCTGGTGCGGCGGGTTGGTTGGTGTGCTGATCTGGTGGCGGGCATGGTGGCCGCGCTGGTCGGCGAACACTGGAACCGTATGGATGTGGAGGTACTGGCGGCCGGGGTGGATGCGGGTGGACGGCGGTTGCCGTCGCACGCGTGGATGGCGTTGCGACGCCTGGGCTGGACCGCCACCCCGCCTCGGGGTGTGAGGGTCAATGACCGGGTCGTGCGGATGGCGCAGGAGCAGGCGGGGCGTGCGCTGCGGTCGGCGGCGTGGCGTGCCGAGGTGACAGCCGGAGTCCTGTCGGCGTGGCCGGCTGATCCGCGCAAGCGCACCCCTGCGGAGTGGGATCAGGTTCGGGCCTCGATCCCCGGCGGGAAGCATCTGCCGTCCAGTGTTATCAAGGGCCGGACCCGGCAGGTCGTCACGTTCGTCAAGGTCAACGGTCGGCTGCCGGTGGACGTGTTCGAGTTGGAAGGCGTCCCGAGAATCGGGCGGATGTTGCTGTTGGCCGCGTGTGACCGGCAGCAGGCCATCATCGAGCGCAGCGACACCGACCCGGGCAGGGCGCTGCTGCGGCTGCAACTGCCCACCCGTCCGGATCCGCGGACGTATCGGGACTGGACGTGGGTCGAGTGTCCGATCAGGCTGCCGTCCACGGTTCCCGCCTCGGCGGTGCTGCACCTGCCGACCCTCCGCGTCACCGACGGGACGGTGTGTGCCGACATGGCGTACACGCATGCCGTGCCGAAGGCCCGGGCTACCGGTCACTCGGTGGCGCTCGGTGTGGACTGGGGTCTCAACACTCTCCTCAGCGCGGGCGCCCTGCGACTGGGTAAGGATGGGCGGGTCACGGCGTTGGGGGCTGGTGGACAGTTCCGGGCCGCTGGGGTCCTGGCCAAGCAGCACCGCCTGCGGCGCCAGAGTGAGCGGCTGCATGCGAAGGCCGACCAGTACGCGCGGCTGCTCGGCGGCCGCCCCGACGAGCAGTTGAGAGCGAAACACGAGGTGCTGGCCGGCGAGATCCGCCACGTGTCCGCCCGCCGATCCAACCTCAACGATGCGCTTGCGTGGGCTGCCGCCCGCTGGACCGTCGACCAGGCGATCGCCGCGCGGGCGTCCGTCATCTATCTGGAAGACCTGCGCTCGATGGAAGCCAAGGGCATGGGACACAGCCTGAACACGCGGCTGTCCCAGCAGGTCCGCGGAAAGATCAGCGACCGGATGCGGCACCTCGCCGCCGAGCACGGTATCGCCGTGGTCACCGTCCCCGCCCGGAACACTTCCAAGCACTGCCCGCAATGTTTGACCCCGCTACAGCACCGTAAAGCCCCCGACCGGCCCGCCACGTCGGGATGGAAGTGGGCCATCTGCCCCAACCAGTCCTGCCGTTGGCAAGGAGACCGGGACCACGGCGCCTGGCGGCGCATCGCCGCCCGCGGACTCACCCACCAAGCCAAAACCGTCACCGACAAGACCAGCGGGCAGATGGTGATCCGCTCGGTCGTCGACGAACTCGAAGCCGCAGCCGTCATCACCCCCAGCACCACCACAGGCAGCCGGAGGGACCGGTCGAAGGCCGGCCCTACCCGGCACAAGCCACCACGCCCCGCGCCCAGGCGACGCAGGGCACCCTCCCCCACCCGGCCCCACGGTCAGGCGGGCAAGCGTCCGGAGGGACACGCACCAACGGACCGGAAGCTGCCCCGCGCAGCCCACCGACACCAGAGCGTGAACACGATCAGCACACCCACCGCCGGCCACCGGCCACGCGGAGCCGCACTGGGCGCAGGATTCCATCTCCACGTCCATGCATCTCCACCACGGTGGGAAACGATCCCGGAAACTCAATCCGACTCAAGATCGCTAAGCTGATCAGGGACGCTCGACGTCGTGTCGTGGGTGCCGTGCCCGGCGTTCTTGGTGGGCCGGCGGGCGTCGATACCGCGGGTGTTGGAGACCAGCACGTCCTTGCCGAAGGTGGTGATCTCCGCGGGGAAGTAGTCCGTCGGGAGCAGGCCGACATAGCTGACCGGCTCCAGCGGGGTCGTGTACCGGTAGACGGCGACCGCGTTGGCGCGGCCGACCAGCAGGTGACCGTCATCCGTGAGCGTCACCGCGTTGGGCTCGTAGCCCACCGTCGCCTCCGGCCACGGCTGGGTGGCGATGGTCTGGACGACCTTGTTGCTCGCGGTGTCGATGACCGACACGTCGTTGGTGGCGGTGTTGGTGACGAACAACGCCCCGTTCTTGGCGTACAGGGCGGTCGGGTGCAGACCGACGTCGATGCTCGACGGAGCGGCGGCCGGGTTCGCCAGGTCGATGACGCTGACCGTGCCGCTGAGGGTGGCGGCGGTGACCTGGTCGGCCAGCACCGGCGTGTTGTACGAGTTGATCGTGGGCTCGCCGGGCAACGCCTTCCGCCCGCCCTCGTTGCTGACGTAGAGCTTGCCGCCGACCTCGATCATGTCACGCGGGGCGTTGCCCACGGCCCAGCTCTGCTCGATGACCCCGGTTGCCGCGTTGATGGCGACCACGCGGTTCTGGCCGTTGACGGCGGAGTACACGGTGGAGCCGTCCGGCGAGAACACCGCCTCGCTCGCCAGCGCGCGCCGGGGCCCGTCCTGCGGAATCCGGATGAACGTCGGGTTGGCGAGGGTGCCGTCCGGGTTCACGGTGAATTTGCGGTAGCCGTCGGCCTGGCCCAGCCACAGCTGCGATCCGTCGGGGGAGTACGTGGGGCCTTCCTGGCCCACGTCGTTGCCGCTGATCCGCAGATCCGCCGCCGCGTTGTTGCCGACGAGCTGCTGCACCTTCCAGTTCTTCAGGTCCACGACGGCCAGCGCCATCCCGCCGTCGGTGACCGCGGCCGCGAGGTGGGTGCCGTCCGGGCTGACCGTGGACGACATGATCTTGCCGTTGTTGATGACGAGGCGCTCGCCGATCGGGTTGATGTACTGGTCGGCGGATACGACCAGGCCCTGGTCGGTGGTCTGGCCGACCTGGTCGGTGCCGAACCGGTGCGTCTGGGCGAAACCGATGCCGGTGCCGGCGGCGACGACGACAGCGGTGGTGCCTGCCGTCACGAGGGGGATCCGGCGGCCGATGCGTCGACCGAGAAGGCCTGAGCCGTCCTTCCCGACACGCCGGCGGCGGCGTGTTACCTGCATTGACTTATCCCTTCGTGGTGGGGAGCAGTTCGACATTGCCGTCGAACTGCCAGAGCGGGTTCGGTGCGTCCCCGGTCGAGGTCCGCACCAGGAAGTAGCCGTTCACTTCCTTCGGTCCGTCGCCGTCGGCCACGAACCGCCCGTCTGCGGTGACGTCGAGCTGGTAGATGGCCGTCCCGGCGGCCTCGACGTCGGGGAGATGCCAGGAGACGACGCAACGCCAGTCGTTGCCTGGCCCCTGGGCGGCGACCTTGCCACCGCCCTTGTTGCACGTCGCCGTCGCCTTCAGTTGCGCTTCGGTGACGTCAAGGCGATTGAGCTGCCTGGTCTGCATGCGGTAGAGGTGGGCGAATGCCGTGGCGACCGCGCGCTGCACCTTGTCCTGCTCGATCCCGGAGCCGGTGGCCGGCGTCGCCGCGGCGACGACCCCTACCGTCGCGGCGAGCAGCCCGACGAGCGGCAGGACGCCGGCGGTGACCGCCCGGCGCCCCGAGCCGTCGTAGGTCGGATTGGTGAAGTCGCGCCGCAGGAAGAGCAGGTACGCCAGCGCCGTCGCGGCCACGGTCCACACCAGGCTGACCACGATGCCGATCAGCAGCGGGCCGAGCTGTGTCGGGCTGGTGAACAGACCGTTCCACGCGATGAAGGCATAGCCGGGCAGGGCAAGGCGTACGGCGACGGGGAGCGGCAGCATCTGGGCGAGCTGCATTGCCAGCGCGACGAGCGCGGGCAGCAGCAGTCCCATCGGCGAGCGCCCCAGCGTGACGGACCGAGTAGTCCGATCGCGGCGAGGGCCAAGGTTGGGGCGAGCACGCAGACCCAGGCGAGCAGCACCTTCCCGGTGGCGTCCGCTGGCGTCAGCAGGTGGCCGTCGAGGCCGACCAGCGGCTCATTGCCGACTGCCACGACGCCGCCGGCCGCGCTCGAACAGGCCAGCCCGGCCACGAGCAGCAGGATGACGGTGAGGCTGGACAGTGCCTTCGCCGAAGATCCGTCGAGGCGAC
Organism: Micromonospora sp. NPDC047740; assembly: GCF_043204735.1. Taxonomy (NCBI): domain Bacteria; kingdom Bacillati; phylum Actinomycetota; class Actinomycetes; order Micromonosporales; family Micromonosporaceae; genus Micromonospora; species Micromonospora sp. NPDC047740. The sequence goes on along the minus strand of NZ_JBIDCT010000033.1, from coordinate 21,053 downwards.
CGGACCGCAACGAGCAGGTAGCGCCAGGTGCCGAGCCGGTCCTCGGAGGCGAACACGTCGCCGGCGACCACCGAGGTCAGCAGCGGAAGCGCTCAGGTGCCCGCGAAACCGAGCGACACCAGCGGACCGGCCCACCCGGTGGCGTGCATCCAGCGGCCGAAGAGGGTGTCGACGGGCAGCGAGCTCTGCTGGCTCACCGCGGCGACGAAGAGCGCCGGCGCGATCCAGCAGGCGAGGAGCAGCAAGCGGATCCGCCATTGCGAGACCAGCTTGACCAGTTCGAAGCGGTAGCCGCGCGCCACCGAGACGCGGCGGGCCCTGGTGGCTTGGTCGGCGGTGATGGTGGCGGTCATCGGCCGGCCTCCTGCTGCTCGGTGAGGGCGAGGAACGCGGCCTCGAGCGGCGACACCACGGGTGCGAGCTCGCGCACCGCGATGCCCGCCTGCACGAGCCGTACCACCAGTTCGTCGAGCGCGGGCACCAGCGCGCGGACGACGAGCATCTCGGCGTCCGGCCGCGCCACGGCGTCGTCGTCAACGCGGATTCCGGCCGTGTCGTCGGCCAGCCGCCGGGCGGCCCCCGGATCGGAGGTGCGCAACCGGTAGCTGAGTTCACGGTTTTCGGCGGCCAGCTTGCCGAGTGGGCCGGAGAAGACGACCCGTCCCGTGGCGAGGGTGGTGACCTCGGAGCACAGTGCCTCGAGGTCGCCCATGCGGTGGCTCGAAAGTACGACACTGGTTCCGCCCCCGGCGAGCCGGGTGAGGACACCGTGTACGTGCTTCTTGCCGGCCGGGTCGAGGCCGTTGGACGGTTCGTCGAGAACGAGCAGTCGGGGCTTGGTGAGCAGCGCGGCGGCGAGCCCGAGCCGCTGGCGCATGCCGAGGGAGAAGCTGCTCGCCCGGTCGTCGGCGACATCGGTGAGCCCGACCTGGTCGAGCACGTCGTCGATCGCCGTCGTCCGCGTGTCGTGGCCGCACAGAACGGCCAGGGCGGCGAGGTTCTGCCTGGCGGTGAGCGAGGGGTAGAGGCCGGGACCGTCCACGAAGCCGGCGACACCGTCGGGAGCGTCCAGCGCCCGGGCGATCGGCGTACCCAGGATCTCGAGGCGGCCGCTGTCGGCGACGGCCAGGCCCAGCAGGAGGCCGAGCAATGTGGTCTTGCCGGCGCCGTTCGGCCCGACCAGGCCGTGGATCTGCCCCTGCGCCACATCCAGATCGATGCCGTCGAGCGCCACGACATCGCCGAAACACTTGGTGATCCTTCGAGCCCGGATTGCGAGGAGTGCGTCCATGAGCCCCTTCTTTCGTCGCCCTAAGCAACCTCGGGACCGCACCCAACCCAGGCATCGACAGCTGGTTAAACGTTCATGGAACGGGAGGCGACGGGCATCCGTTGCCGCCGATGCCCGCCGCCGGCCGTCGATATTCGACGGCACCTCGTCGACGTACGCGGAAGGGCCCCTTGTCGGCAAGGAGCCCTTCCACGTACCTCAGTCGAGCAACTCGGTCACGGTGCCGGCGGCGACCGTACGGCCGCCCTCCCGGACGGCGAAGCCGAGCCCGACATCCATCGCGACCGGCTTGCCCAGCTCCACCGACAGGTCAACGGTGTCGCCCGGCAGGACCATCGTCACGTCGCCGAGGTCCACCGACCCGACCACGTCGGTCGTGCGGAAGTAGAACTGCGGCCGGTAGTTGGCGAGGAACGGCGTGTGGCGCCCGCCCTCGGCCGTGGTCAGCGCATAGAGCCTGGCCCGGAACCGCTGGTGCGGCGTGACACTGCCCGGCAGCGCCACCACCTGACCCCGCTGCACCTGGTCGCGCTTGACCCCGCGCAGCAGTACGGCGGCGTTGTCCCCGGCCTCGGCGGTCGCCAACGACTTGCCGAAGGTCTCCAGCCCCGTCGCCACGGTCGACAGCGTCGGGCCGAGCCCGACCACCTCCACCGCGTCGCCGACCCGCAGGACGCCCCGCTCGACCGCGCCGGTCACCACCGTCCCCCGACCGGAGATCGTCATGACGTTCTCGATCGGCATCAGGAACGGCTCGCCGAGCTCGCGGGGCGGCACCGGGACGTACCGGTCGACAGCGTCGAGCAGCTCCACGACGGACGACACCCAGCGCGGGTCGCCCTCGAGAGCCCGCAGCGCCGAGACCCGCACGACGGGCACCTCGTCGCCGGGGAACCCGTACTCGGACACCAGCTCCCGGACCTCGAGCTCGACCAGGTCGAGCAGTTCCGGGTCCTCGACCGCGTCGGCCTTGTTCATCGCCACCACCAGGTAGGGCACACCGACCCGCCGAGCGAGCAGCACGTGCTCGCGGGTCTGCGGCATCGCCCCGTCGAGCGCGGACACGACCAGGATCGCGCCGTCGACCTGCGCCGCCCCCGTGATCATGTTCTTCACGAAGTCGGCATGGCCGGGCATGTCCACGTGGGCGTAGTGCCGGGTCGCGGTCTCGTACTCGACGTGCGCGATGTTGATGGTGATGCCGCGCGCCACCTCCTCCGGCGCCCGGTCGATGCCGTCGAAGGACACGAACCGGTTGACGGCGGGGTCGCGGTCGGCGAGGACCTTGGTGATGGCGGCCGTCAGGGTCGTCTTGCCGTGGTCGACGTGACCCATCGTGCCGATGTTGAGGTGCGGCTTCGCGCGCACGAACTGGCTCTTGGCCATGATGAACTCCACACTGGAGACGAACTGGCGGGAAACGAACGCGGGCGGGTGCCACTCCGCGGAACCGCGCCAGAACCGCATGCCACGGCGCGCCTCGAAGGGCAGCGCCGGAGCACCGGGCCACCCTCCTCCGTGGTTCTGCCGCAGCGGGAGGAGGGTCAGCCTCGGGTATCAGCCAGCCATGCGCACACGCCAGCGGCGCCCGGCAGGTGGAAACCTGCGGGCCGCACAGAGCCGACGGTGCCGAACATGGCGATCACGCTAGCCTCGAACGTCCGGTGGAGCGACCGATATTCCCTGCCGGTCTGGCTGTACGCCGCGACCCGCCTGGCAGAGCGGCCGACGGAGTCTTTCGGACTCAGCGGCTCACCGCGGTCTTCCGCTCGACACGGGACAGCTTCTCGGGATTGCGCACGGCGTAGAGCCCGGTGATGAGGCCGTCGTCGATGCGCGCCGCGATGACCGTGTCGATCTCGCCGTTGAGCCGGAGGATCAGCGCCGGGTAGCCATTGACCTGTGCCGGCTGCAGCGACACCGCGGCGGTGATCCGGCCCCGCCCGGCGTTCAGCACGCGGGCCACCCGGTCGGCCCCCACAACGGGCTTCAGCACGGCCTGCACGAGTCCGCCACCGTCACCCAGGAGGACTACGTCGATATGACAAGGAGGAACCAGTGAGTGACTTTCAGACCATCGCGGATCGCGTCGAGATCGAGGCGCTGCGCGGGGAGTTCACCGCGACACCGCGTCCGGCCGCGCGTACAGGTCGGAGCTCGGGCGTACCCGCGACGGTCGCCAGGGGCTGAACTACGCCATCTACCACGACCGCTACCGGCGCACCGGCGACGGCTGGAGGTTCACCGAGCGCGTCTACGAGGTCCGATACGAGGACAGCACGCCGCTGGCGGGCTCGCCGCCCCGCCGGGCCGCCCGCTGACCCGGCGTGACGAGTCGACACCGCGTCGACGGCCTCAGCAACGCGTCAAAGCCGGTACCCGTCCGGTCGGGCATCGATGCGACGACGCGCGCAAGATCCCGTTCGGCCAGAAGTTCCGACTTGTTCGGGCCGGGCTTACCGGGCAGGCGCCTGGTGGCCGATGTTCCGCTGCCGTTGGTCCGCTGCTTCCCTGGCATCCCACACAGACGTCACCAAGATCCACGAGCGTCTGCGGCTGCGTACACCTGGGCATTCCTGATGCCCCCTCTGTCAAGGATGCTCACCTTGTCCCACCACGAAGACGGCCGTTCCGCCATTTCCGGGCCGAGCCGGCGTCAGTTCCTGATCCTGTCGGGAGCGGTCGCCGCAGCGACCTCGATCGGCACTGCCATCCCCACCGCCGCCACCGCCGCCCTCGGCGGCGGCATCGGCAACCTGCCCGGCTACCCCTTTACCCTCGGCGTGGCCTCCGGTGATCCATTGGCCGACTCAGTCATCCTGTGGACCCGTCTCGCCCCGGAGCCGCTGGCCGTCGGGTCCGGCATGCCGCCGAAGAAGGTCCCGGTCCATTGGCAGGTCGCCCACGACGAGGCGTTCACCCAGATCGTCCGGGAGGGCGAGGTGTTCGCTCTGCCGGAGTACAACCACAGCGTCCGCGTCGACGTTCAGGGACTCGCGCCCGACCGCTGGTACTTCTATCGATTCCGGTGCGGGCCAGAGTTGAGCCCGGTCGGCCGTACGCGGACCCTGCCAGCCGCCGGTGCGCAGGTCAACTCTTTCACCATCAGTCACGCGTCCTGTCAGACCTGGCAGACCGGCTACTTCACGGCGTACCGGTACCTGGCACAGGACGACATCGACCTCGTCGTGCACCTCGGCGACTACATCTACGAGGGCGCGATCACCGCGGCCGCGCCCCGCGGCGGAACCTTCGTGCCCGATGAGGTGCGCGCCGCCACGAACACGGTCGACCAGTACCGGCTGCGCTACTCCCTGTATAAGTTGGACCCTGACCTGCAGGCGGCGCACGCCGCGTTCCCGTGGGCGATCACCCGGGACGACCACGAGGTCACCAACGACTACGCCGGCGGCATCGACCGCGGGCAGAAGCAGCTCGCCCGACGCGCCGCCGGCTACCAGGCGTGGTGGGAGAACACCCCCACGCGTTGCGCTCCGCCCGTCGGCCCCGACCAGCGGATCTTCCGCCGGTTCACCATCGGTAGCCTCGCGCAGCTGGACCTCCTGGACAGCCGTCAGCACCGCATCGGCGACAACGACCCGCTGGTCTCCAAGCTCGGCAACGAGCAGGAGGCGTGGCTGATCGACGGCATCAACTCGACCGGCGCCACGTGGCACGTGTTCGCGCAGGGCCAGCAGCTCGGCGGCGTCAACCAGAACAGCCCAACCCGGAACCGGATCTACCGCGCGTACCACGACCGCCAGGTGTACCCGGTCATCTTGTCCGGGGACCTGCACTGGACGCTCGTCCAGGATTCGCTGCTCGCGGTTCCGGATCCCACCAGCGCGATCGTGGGCACAGAGTTCATCGTCACGTCGATCACCTCGACCGGCGACGGCCCCGGCGACCAGGCCACGAAGGACAACTGGCTCAAGCGTCCGTGGATCCGGTACGTCGACGGTTACCGTGGCTTCATCCGCACCACGTTCACCCCGACCGGCGCGACGGCGACCCTGCGGAACGTCAAGTTCGTCACCCGGCCCGACGCCCCGACCTGGGACGCGCAGCGGTTCTACATCGAGGCCGGACGCCCCGGCGTGACCCTGGTCTAGGCCCCGCCCACGCCCGAGGTCGGCGCACCCCTCGGCACCGATGCCCGTCCGCGACGCGCGGCGGGACCGCGCCGGACGACACAAGATCGACCCCCCACCCTGGTTCAGCAGGGGTGGGGGCCGACTTCGTGAGCTCGCCGGTGGTGCCCCGCGGTCCCGTGCGACATGGGCCCACGACCAGCAGCAACACGGCGCGGCCGCGGCTTCCGTGCGGCTCGACGGCCCGGCCGGATACGGTGGCAGGCGTGACCGAGGCGGTGCGGGTGTCGGTGTGGTGCAGCTGACCTGGTGCGGGCACAGCACCGTATGGATCGAGGACTCGGGAACCCGGCTGCTGACCGACCCGCTGCTGCGTGACCGGCTCGCCCATCTGCGCCGTCGACGCGGGCCCACCCCGCGACTACCGTCCGCCCCGGACGCCGTACTCGTGTCGCACCTGCACGCCGACCACCTGGACTTCGCGTCGCTGCGCCGGCTGCCCGAGCACACCGCGCTGGTGGTGCCGGCGGGCGCCGCACGGCTGGTCCGGCGGGCGCTCGGCGCGGCGGCCGCCGGGCGCTGCACGGAACTCGCGGTCGGTGACCGGCTCACGATCGGCGGCGTCGGCGTCGCCGCCGTCCCCGCCGCCCACCACGCCGGCCGGGGTCCGTGGTCCCGGCACCGGGCAGCCGCCGTCGGTTACCTGATCGAAGGCCGCGCGCGAACCTGGTTCGCCGGGGACACCGGTCTCTTCGACGAGATGGCCGACCTCGGGCCCCTCGATCTCGCGCTGATTCCGGTCGGTGGTTGGGGACCGACGCTCGGCCCCGGCCACCTCGATCCGACGGGGGCCGCCGAAGCGGTACGGCGCGCGGCGCCGGCGTGGGCCGTACCCATCCACTTCGGCACCTTCTGGCCGGTTGGTTGCGACCGGATCCGGCCGGACCGGTTCGCTCGGCCGGGCGACGACTTCGCTCGCCAGGTGGAGATGGTCTCGCCCGCCACCCAGGTGCGCGTGCTGCGGCCGGGCGAGTCGTTCTGTGCGGACCCACCGTGACGGCCACGCTCGGCGCGCTGGGCTCGCTGATCCTGGTGGTGCTGTTCGGCTCCGTGGTCCCGGTGGTGCCGACCGGCGCGGCGGTCAGCGGCGCCGCGGCACTCGCCGCCCACCAGCATCCGGTGACCGTGGTCCTGGTCGTGATCGCCGGCGCCGTCGGCGCGTACGTCGGCGACCTCGCGACGTACGGCATGCTCGGCTGGGGCGGCGAGCGGGTCGCCCGGTGGCTACCCGGCCTGCGCGGACGGCAGCGGGTCGGCCAGGTCTCGGCCCGCGTGCGCGAGGGCCACGTCTCGACGCTGCTGGTGTCCCGGCTCATCCCCGGTGGCCGGATCCCGGTGCTGCTGGCCGCAGCCGTGGCAGGGCTGGCCTGGCGGCGTTTCGCCGTCGCCAACGCGCCGGCCAGCCTGCTGTGGGCGGTGCTCTACGCCTCGATCGGGGTCCTCGGCCGGGCGGTCTTCCCGCAGCCGTGGCAGAGCGTCGTCGCCGCGGTCCTGCTCGTCGTGCTGGTCACCCAGGCACTGGGTTGGCTCAGCCGGCGCCGGCGACTGCCGGACGATCCGTTGACCCCGTAGGCCGCGTCGCCCGCGCTACGCGGCCGGCTCGTGGCGTCGGTCGTGGTCCCGGTCGAAGTCCGGCTCGTTGCCCGCCCCGTCCGGCGTGCCGACGTCGTCGGCCCGCCGCAGGCCGAGCCGCCGCAGCCAGCCGAGCAACTGACGATGTACGTCGTCCGGGCCGACCAGCTCGCCCTCCTGCGGCCAGCCGGCCGGATGGATGAGCAGGGCCTCGGTCTGCCAGCCGCCGAGCCCGCCGTGGCACCCCACCAACTCCTCGAAGGCCGCGACCTCCTCCAGGCCCGGCTCCACGGCGCTGATCACCACGAGGTCGCCGACGTGGTCCATCGCCTGATGGCGTAGCAGGTCGTGGCGTGCCCGGGGGCCGTACGGGGCAAGTGGATCGTCGCCGTCGATCTGCCCGTCCCGCAGCCGGTGGCAGCCCCGGCTCCCGATCGCCAGCGGTCCGGCGGCGGAGTCGACCACGACCAGCCCGATGCCGGGGTGCGCGGCCAGGCCGTCGATCAGCCCCGGGACGGCGGCTTCGATCCGCTCGCGGGACAGCCGTCCCGGATGACGGGGCAGGTAGATCATCGCCAGGTTGCCCGATGCCACCACCACGGCCTCCGGATCGGCAGCGGTGGCCGCCTTCTCCCGGTCGGCCGGCCCCAGGCTGACCTCGCCCCCATCCCTCCTGGACCGCAGGGCCAGCCGAGCCGCCGTGCCGGTCGCCCCGCCCCGGCCGCCGACCTCGGTGAGCAGCGTGTTCACCCGGCCCCACGACTCGACGGGATCGGCGGCCTCGGCGGTCGTCGCGGGTTGGGTCGGGACGGTGGGCGCCAGCCGGCCGCCGGGCGCGACCTCCCGCACCGGGTGTGCGGCAAGGCGGGCGACCAGCTCCGTCAACGACTCGCCGTGTCGTTGGCGGAACGTGGCGCCCTGACTCTGCCCGTGGTCGCTCAACACCACGATGTGGTAGTCCCGCGTCGCCTCAGCCGCCAGACGCTGCAGGATGCCGAGCGTCTGATCGAGCGCCTCGAGGACCGCCATCGCCTGCGGGCGCGCCGGCCCGGCGTGGTGGGCCACCTCGTCGTAGTCCAGGAAGTCGCAGAAGATGACCGGTGTCCCGCCGGCCATCTGCTCGGCGATGAGCGACACGTTCAGGTCGCTGAGCAGGCTCGCCATCGGGCGCAGCGCCAGGTACGAACCTCGGCGCCGTCCCCGGGGCTGGATGTCGCGCAGCCGCTGCCGCCGCGCCTCGTACAGCTCGCGAAGCACCTGCCCGGCCCCGCGCACCACGGCTCGCGCGAAACCGTACGGGCTGGCCATGAACACCGCGTATCCCCGGGTGGATCGTCCGGGCAGTCCCGCGCGGCTCACCGTGAGCAGGCTGGTCGGGGCGTCGCCGGAGAAGGCGGTGCTGATGCTGACCCCGCCGTCCCGCAGCAGACCCTGTCCGGTGGACAGGCGCTGCTCGATCTCGGCGGCGTCGCGCGGTCGGCTGGTCACCACCATGCGGCCCGCGGAGCGTGCCCCGCTGTCGCTCACTGTCGCCTTCTCGTACCAGCGATAGGCCGGCACCCGCCGAGTGTCGCCGTACAACAGGCCCGCCTGGGCTGCCGGCGTCGTGGCCGGAAGCCCGGTGTGCCAGCGGGTCATCCGGTGGCTGCCCGAGCGTAGCCACCGGCCGACCGTGGGCAGGTTGCCGGCGCGGATGGCCCACCACACCAGCGGCGCGGCCACCCCGTCGAGTTGGATGATGAGCAGGCCGTCGGCTGCCTGCTGGGCGGGCGCCTCCGCCGGGGCGTCACCTCGCCGCCGTCGTTGCCGCCGGGCGGGGCGCCGCTCCCGCCTGCGCCGCACCCGGGCCATCACCCACAGCATCTCGCTGACGAACGCGTCGTCCGTTCCGGCGTCAGCGAGCCAGTTCACCACCGCCGCGAGCGCCACGGCGAGCCAGGCGGCGGCGAAGGCATCGGCGAACCCCGCCACGTCTGCCTTCGGATCCAGCCGCAGCGCGACATACATGACGACGGCCTGTACGGACACGCCGATGGCCAGAGCGCCGAGCCCGCCGAGCGCGGTGGCCAGGGCGAACAGCAGCGGCCGTAGCACCGCGCCGATCGCGGCGATCAGCCCGACCAGCCACAGGGTCGCGACCAAGCCGCTCGCCGTCACGCCCGGCAGCAGCCACAGCGTCGTGCTGAGCACCACGAAAGAGGTGACCATGTTGCGTAGCAGCGCACGCACCCGAGCGACCGTCGGCCGGTAGTCGCGCAGCACCCCCAGCCCGACGCGCACAGGCTGGGGCGTCAGCGTCCGGTGCTCCCCGGTGGCTGGGTCCGGCTCCATTCGACTCACAATGCCACACCCCGACGGGCCAAGATCGGTCTGCCGAAGGGCCGGAGTGTCCGCAGGTTGGAGCGGACGGGCTCGACATCAATCTTGGGCCAGCGTCGCCGGCGTGGTCCGGGGGCGGCTCTGGTGCATGAGGGCGGCGACGAGCAGGGCGATGCCCGCCATCAGGACGATGTCGCCGACGCTGATCACCACGTTCAGCCACGGCACGGGCAGGGTGTCGCCGAGTGCGGCGAGCCGGGTCGCCGTGGTGCCGACCGTGTGGTGGGGATCCAGGGTGGTGTCGGTCGGGGCGGCGCCGAGGTGGTGCAGTGCGGCTGGTGCGACCGGCATGTGGCCGTTCGGCAGGATCGTGGCCGCGTTCAACGCCGCGCCGGCGAGGGCGACGGCGATGCCGGCGCGGGCTGGGCGGGACAGGCGGGGGAGGTTGATCAGTAACGCGATGCCGACGGTGGTGAACACCAGGGCGGTCAGCCACCGTTGGGCGGCGGCGGAGAGGAGTCGGGAGCCCGGCGGTACGTGGGTGAGCAGTTGTCCGAGCGCGGCGGCGTACAGCAGCCAGATGCCCCGCAGTGGCTGGTCGGCGAGGCGGCGCAGCCGGCCGCCGGTGAGGTATCCGGCGGCCAGGCCGACGAGGACGGGGCCGACAAGAAGTACGGACATCGGCTTATCCGGCCTCGTCGAGGGGAGTGCCGATGGTCGAGTGCAGCGTGGTGGAAGCGACGAGCAGCAGGTCGATGGAGGGCCTCATCTTGAGCCGGGTCAGCCGCCGTGCTGATGTGGTGCGCCGACGGTGTAGAGCAGGGTGGCGAGTGCGGCCAACGCGAGGACGATCCGAAGCTTCATGGCACTCGATGCTATTGATCGGTGAACATCAACTGATTCGGTATTGTCGGCAGTGATCTGGACCTGTCCGTGCAGATGAATCTCAGGCAATCAGGTAAAGCCGCAGCGTGGTTTACACCCGTGGGTGCCTCCGATGCGTCGCCCGATCCAGCCGGCGTGAGTCTGGAGGGCCGGATGCAACGGGCTTGCCTGTCCGGTTCGGAGGGTGGGCCGAGTCCGTTCGAAAGCCTGGGGCGGTGCTTCGGCCCGACCCAACCGGGGACGGCTGATTCGGCGTGATGTCTGGCCGTCGAGCGTTGCGCTGCTGCCCGCCTTCATTCGTCGTCAGGATGTCGTCATGCGGGCCCGGTCAAAAGCTCTAAAGTGAGACGACGGCTCAACCGCTTCGGCCGGCGAATAGTCCTCACGGAAAGGATGAGTGGTCATGGACTCAGATTCAGACGAAGTAGAACTCAGCCCCGAGGAGCAGAAAGCGCAGTACAGGCTGCTGCAAGCCCTTGAGAGGGCGAGAACGATCTCGATGGCGCTCGACCGTGTCGAGCATCTCCTGGATCCCAATAAACCGTTCACTCCAGCCATGAACACGCCTTCGGTGAGGGCGTTGTTGGAAGAGGTGAATCCTGGCAATACGACCGAGACGCGCCGCGAAGCCGTACGCAAACTCAAGGAGAAGCTGAATATTGCCAACAAGGAGTACGACGAGGCAATGAAAGAGGCGGACAGGTTTTCGTGAGATTGGTGCCGTCGCCGTCCCGCCTGTCTCAGGGGAAGCGTGCGTCCTGCCGGGGCACGCGGGTCAGGTGGCGGCGCAGCACGATGCGGGCGAGGCGCTCGAGCAGCCACGGGCCCCGGGTTTCGTGGCGTTCATAGCCGAGCAGGCGCCCCCATCGCCCGGCGGTGACGACGAGAGCGGTCACCCGTTCGCGGCCGTCGCTGACACGGGTGGTTTCAATGTCGGCGACCCGTCCGATGATCCGACCTGCCAGGTCGCGAACGGGCTGTCGCAGGAGAGCACCGGCTCGCAGTGGGACGTCGGGCTGGTCAGCTGGCATCGTCTGCTCCCGGGATGCGGTTGTGGCGCGAGTCGGCGGGCGGAACTGGCCATCCAGCGGCCGAGGACACCGCCGATACGGTCGCCGAGAGCTTGCTGGCCGATGCGCATAGCCGGCCGCGTCCGGTGGCTGCGACACCTCATACGCCAGGCCGGCCCAGAGCCCGAGCAGCGCCGTGGCCGCGATGATCAACCGATGGACCAGTTTCACCCGGAGCTTCCTACGCACCCGGGTACGGCCGCCAATTCTGCGCTGGCATGCCTGCCTGATGCCAGCAGGACAAGCGAGGGAACCCCCAGATAACCCTTTTTGCCATATTGGGGATCAAGTGCCGCAGCCCCGGCCATAGGCTGCAATTCCAGGGTGTGGGAGGGAGGAAGAGGTGCGGCCTGAGGATCTCAGCGGGGCGGGCCCGCGCGGGCACTGCGGCGGGCTGTTCCGATGACGTGGACAGGACCGTCCAGACGCCCCACGGTAGTCCTCGCCCTGGTGGTAGCGGCCCTGCTCGTCTCGTCGTACGCGATGGGGCGGGCCTTGGGGCTGGACCAGCTAGGGCACAACGCCACCCGGGCTGCCGGTGACCCGGGCGGCGCGCAGCACGCCGACCAGCCCGAGGCCGGATCGGCTGGCCCGGCGACGCGCGACCACAGCGCGAGCCCACTCGATGCCGGGCAGGACGGCGCGACGCGGAACGCCGCCGGTGCCGGTCTCTTCGGTGCCCACGCCACCACCGGCACCCGCCGGATCGCGCTCACCTTCGACGACGGGCCCGACCCTCAATTCACCCCGCAGGTCCTTGCCGTGCTGCGGCGGTTCGAGGTCCGAGCAACCTTCTGCCTGGTGGGGGAGAACGCGCAGAAGCACCCCGATCTGGTTCGGGCGATCGTGGCCGACGGGCACACCCTGTGCAACCACTCCTGGAATCACAACATCTCCCTTGGCAACCGATCGCCCAAGGACATCCGGGCCGACCTGCTGCGGACCAATGCGGCGATCCGGGCGGCGGTTCCCGACGCGCCGATCGTGTGGTTCCGCCAGCCGGGCGGCGTATGGACCTACCCGCTGGTGTCGGTGGCGCACGAGTTGGGCATGACGTCGCTGCACTGGAGCGTGGACCCCTCGGACTGGCAGGCACCCGGGGCTGACCGCATCGCCTCGATGGTGATGAGCAGGACCGGACCGGGCGCGGTGGTGCTGCTGCACGACGGCGGCGGGAACCGGCAGGGCACGGTGAACGCCCTGGATCGCATCCTGCCGGACCTGGCCGCCCGGTTCGAGCTGACGGCGCTGCCCACCGAGGCCAAGTGATCGGACGAGAGCCGGAAAAGCCTGCCTGAACTTGAGCCGGCGCGATACGTGGACGGTTAGCTGGCTGACCTGCCAAGGCGGCCTCGGTAAATCAACCCGGAGAGGACGACGGTCATCGCCGGTATCAGGGCGGCCAAGTTGTGCCAGGCGGTGTAGGCGGCGGCAGTGGCGAACGCGGCGGCGGGATACCAGGTGACGACGAGGCTCCGCGCTATCTGCCGGTCAAGGGACCGGCTGCGGTCGCGGCGTAGCAGCTCGCCGATGCCCATACTGAGCCCGGTCCAGGTGCCCGTTATGTAGGTGGTGGTGACACCGGGTAAGCGGAGCCGGGCGGCGATGGCGCTCTGCATCCCCATGGCGGTGCCGGCAAGGGCGATGAGCCCGTATCGCGGCGCACCGGTTGGGCGGCCGGTCAGCAGGTTCCACCACACCGCCGTGGCCACCAGCAGGCACACCTCGATGAGAAACGCCGTACGGATGTGGTGCGGACCGGGCCTGTCGGGCACGGCGGCGCCGAGGGCCACTGCGGCCAGCACGTACGCACACAGCGCGGTCGCGGATCGACTGACGGCGGGCCAGTCACCGGTGGCCGCGCCGAGGCCGAGCAGGACGGTGTTGCCGGTCATGTTGGCGGGGAAGACGTGGCCGAGACCGAGGTAGCTGAGTGCGTCGGTGCCGGCCGCGGTGACGGTGAGCGCGCTGATGAGCAGTCTCTGCCGGCCCCGGCCTTCGCTCATGCCTGGTCTTGGTCGTCGGCGCGGTCGCGCAGCCGGCGCGCGGAACCGGACAGAGCCTGACCGAGCCGGTCGGGCACGATGCGGCCCGGGCTGGCCTCGAAGCTGGATTCGTCGAGGATGTCCTTGACCATCTGCAGGGCGATGCGGTTGCGGTTGGGTGTACCGGCGCGAAGTGCTGCCGCCAGTTTCTTGACCTGGTCCTTCTTGATCCGCGCCGGCATCGGGGGTTCGTGCGGGTCCACCACGCACTCGACGATGACCGGGCCGCTGGCAGCCAGCGCCCGCTTCATCTGATCGGGACAGCGGGCCGGGTCCGCAATGCGGACGCCCGTGGCACCGCAGGCTTCGGCGAACTTGACGAAGTCCATCGGGGCGAAGTTCACGCCATATTCGGGGCTGCCGAGAAAGACCATCTGCTCCCACTTGATCAGGCCGAGGCAGGTGGGCGCGCGGGTCCGCGACGTGTCAGGTGGCTGTCCCGTGACCCACGCCGGGGGCACCAGCACCGTGCTCGACCCCCTTCCGGGCAGGCAGCGACCGCTCCGGCGAGCGGTCACCCCGGTGTATCCCGTCCCGCCGGGCGGCCGTAAGTGCGCGCCGACGGTAGGTGACGGCAGCACTCACCGGTCCAGGCGAGGCGTCGGCCGGTGCCTGGCGCCGGATGGGCGGGGACGCCCGTCTCGGAAGTTCAGCCGTGGCAGCGCGGTATCTCGTATCCGGCCGGTCCGGGCGGGATGAGCGAAAGTCGGAGCGGCGGCGCCTGCCAGGCGACCGCCGCGCCCCGCAGGATCCGGTACAGCTCCGCGCCCGTCGGCCGCGGTGTCTCACCATGGAGAAACGCGACGAGTCCCTGCTGCACCCGGCTGCGGTCGAACGCGTCCCCGTGCAAGGCGACCACCAGGACGAACGGCACGCCCAACGGGTTGCCCGGCCGATCGGCGAGGGCATCGCTGAGCGTCACGAATGCCACCGTGCGTACCCCCGGGACCGGACAGAACATCTGATCGCGGTAGCGCTGTGGGTTACCCAGGAGCGAGTGGATGAGCGGTTCGTCGGTGCTGATCGGCAGGCCGCTGGACCACCTGGCGACCGTCAGGATCGCCCGCAGCTGCGCGCCTGCGGCCAGTCCCCAACCGCGTCCGTCGCCGGACGGTGGGAAGGCGGCTGCGGATGGGTTGGGCACGGGGCTGAGCAGGATGACCGCGGCCACGGCCGGGTGCGGGCGCGTTGCCAGGTAGGTGCGGACGACGAGGGCTCCCTCACTCTCCGCGAGCAGGGCCACCGGCTGACCGGTGCGGTTGTGCACCTCGGCGACCTGTGCGTCGAGCAGTTTCGCGCTGCTCTCCAGCGACTGCTGGGTTTGCTGCGCCCGATACGGCAGCGGCCGCCCGCCGGAGTCGAGGCCGGCGTAGGAGAATACTTCGAACGGGATGCTGTCGGCGATCTGCTGGCCGCCGCCGACTGGCGCGCCGTCGCCGACGGAGTCGTAGCCACCCACGAAGATGAGTGCCTGAGGCGGCCTGCCGCCGGGGCCGATAGCCAGTGGGGGCGGCGGTTGCCCGGCGACCTGGGCAGCGGTTCTGGCCAGGAACCCGGCCGGGGCGATGCCGAGCAGCAGCCCGACGGCGACCAACGGGGCGACCGGGACCCGGACCAGCACGACGCGTGCCGTCAGCACCGCCGCGAGCAGGCGCCGCCAGAGCCAGCCGTTCACGACGCCGGCGAGGGCGGCCAGCACGATGGGCAACGGGCCCGGCGCGGCGGACATGAGCACGGAGGCAATGGTCAGGATCAGGAACGACACCACGGCCCAGAGCACGGCGGCCGGCGGCGGTAGCCCCCGCCACCAGTCGGGCACCAGGCCGGCCCGCTGTCCGACGAGGACGAGCACGAAAACCACACCCACATCGGCAATGAAGAGCCAGGACAGCGAGGTCGCGGCGAGTGCCACCGAGAGCGCGGCCCAGGGCAGCATGACAACGGCCAGGACGGCGATGCCCGCGATGCCGGTGAGCAATGCCCTGCCCACCGCCGGGCGCCGTCCCGCTTGCGGCGGCCAGGCGACCTGCACGATGGCTGCGGTCCACACACCGCGTCCGACCACCGTGGCGATCAGTTCGCCCGTGAACTGCGGCCACGAGTCGTGATAGACGGAGATCCAGCGCAGGTCGTGAAAGGTCGCGAAGGGCACTGGCGCGCTCGCCTGCGGAGCCAGCCCCACCGCGGACCGGAGGCCGAAGCGGCTCGACAGCACCGCCTCCAGGATCGGCGGAAGCGTGGTCAGGGTAAGGAGCGCCAGGAGGCGTACGGACGCCGATCGCAGCACGACCACCGCGCCGACCTCCTGCTCGCCAGGCGTGCCGCCGCCCAGAACCGGGCTGCTCAGGTGAGGATGGACAGCATATTATCGGCTTTCTCCCTCCTATCTCCGGCATTTGGGGTGTGCCGAACACTAGGGCTCAGCAAGTGGCGGGGCGGGGGAGGGGGTCGGGGCGTTCATGCTGCCGTCGTCAACCCGGCTGAACCGCCGTGCGTACCCCCGTGCCGGCCAGCACAAAAGATCTTGAGGCGGTGTCGTATCCGACGTCCCGCCGGTCGTCTAGCAGGTGACAGCACCTCAACGAGACCGACGGGAGTAGATCATGAAACCGGTCATGGACAGCCTGGACATCGTCGTCGCGGACATCGCCGCCGCGATCGGGTTCTACCGGCGGCTGGGCCTGGAGTTCCAGGTTGACCCGAGCTACGCCGAGCACGCCGGATGCGACCTGCCGAATGGGCTGCATCTGATGCTGAACGAGGAGAAGTTCGCCGCGATGGCCCGCCCAGGTTGGACCCGTGGCGCGGGTAGCCCACCGGTCTTCCTGGCGTTCCGGCTCGACAGCCCGGCCGACGTCGACGCCAAGTACGCCGAGCTCAGCGGGGCCGGATACACCGGGGCGCGGGAGCCGTGGGACGCCTTCTGGGGTCACCGCTACGCCACCGTGCTGGACCCGGACGGCAACGGCATCGACCTGTACTGTCCGCTGCCCGGCCACAGCTGAGAAGGTGAGAGCCGTGAAGTACGTGCTGATGTTCGCCGAAACCGAGCAGTTCGCCGCCGACCTGGCCGCGATGGACGAGACCGAACGCGAGCGGGCCTACGGGCGGGTGCGGCAGTGGTTCACCTGCAACGCCGACAAGATCACCTCGCACACGCACCTGATGCCCGCCCACACCGCCACCACCGTCCGGCTCGACCAGGCCGAGCCGGTGATCACCGACGGGCCGTTCGTGGAGGGCAAGGAAGTGATCTCCGGTTTCGCCGAGATCGACGTCGCCGACCTGGACGAGGCGTTGCGCATCGTCGCGTCGTGGCCGGCGTGCCCACTGGTGGAGATCCGCCCGATCGCAGGATGAGTCGGGATGCCGGGGTGGAGTTGGCCCGCGTGGTGCGCGAGCACGCGGGCCGACTCGCCGCCTCCCTCGTGTCGCTGATCGGTGACTTCTCCGCCGCAGAGGACCTCGTCCAGGACGCGGTCGAGGCAGCGCTGCAGCACTGGCCGATCGAGGGCATCCCGGCCAACCCGGACGGCTGGCTCTACACGGTCGCCCGCCGCCGGGGCCTGGACGCGCTGCGCCGCGACGCCCGCTTCCGGGACAAGCTGGCGCTGGCCGCGTGGCTGCCGCAACCGGTGCCGGACGACCGGCTACGGCTGATCTTCACCTGCTGCCACCCCGCGCTGCCCCGCACCGCCCAGGTCGCCCTCACGCTCCGGGTTGCCTGCGGTCTGACCACCGCGCAGATCGCCAAAGCGTTCCTCATTCCCGAGACCACGGTGGCGCAGCGGATCACCCGCGCCAAGCGGAAGATCAGCGACGCGGGCATCCCATACCGGATCCCCGCCGCCGACGAACTCGGTGCACGCCTGGTCGAGGTGCTGACGGTGGTGTATCTGCTGTTCAACGAGGCCTACCTACCAACCAGCGGTCAGCGCGCTCAAGCGCAGCACCTTGCTGCGGATGCCGAGTTCCTGGCCACCCTGCTCGCCGGGCTGATGCCGAACGAGCCAGAGGTGCTCGGCCTGCTCGCGTTGATCCGGTTGCACCGTGCCCGCGAAGCCGCCCGCTTCACCCCGGACGGCCAGATCATCCAACTGCCCGACCAGGACCGAAGCCGGTGGGACCGGGACGTCATCGTCGATGCGGCCCGGCTGATCGCCAAGGCCGCAAGCCTCAAGAAGCCCGGCCCCTATCAGCTGCAGGCCGCGATCGTCGCGGTGCACGCCGAGGCCGGCCGGTGGGAGGACACCGACTGGCAGCAGATCCTGATCCTCTACACGATGCTCGACCGGCTCGCACCGTCGCCGGTCACCAAACTGCACCGGGCCGTCGCCCTGCGGTACGTGGCCGGGCCGGATGTGGCGCTGGCGGCAGTCGACGAACTCCGCCAGGCCCTCAACGGCTATCACCTGTGGCACGCCACCCGGGCTGCACTGCTCCGCGACCTCGGCCGCCCCGACGAGGCACACGACGCGGACAGGCGGGCGCTGGAGTTGACCGCCAACCCGGCCGAGCAGTCCTTGTTGCGGCAGCGGATCAGTTGGGCTTGACCGCGTGGACGCGTTCGACGGTGCCGGCCTTCAGCCTTTCTGTCTCGACGATCTCGAAGCCCGCGGCCCGCAGGAGGGGTAGCTGGCGGCGGGTGAAGTGCTCGCCGGCCGCGCGAATGGTGACCCGTTCAAGGAGCCACTGGGCGGCATAGACCGGTGGCCAGGTGCTGCCGATGTGGTCGAGCAGGAGCAGCCTGCCGCCAGGTACGAGGACGCGCTTCATCTCGCCGATAGCCTTCACCGGGTGCGGGATGGCGCACAGCGACAGGGCGCAGACCACAGTGTCGAACGACGCGTCGTCGAACGGCAGGCGCTCGGCGTCGCCCTCGTGCAGGTCGACCGAACGGCCGAGGTCGGCGGCGCGCTGCCGAGCGATGCCCAGCATCGCCGGGCTCAGTTCGATCCCGGTAAGCGTCGCCTCGGCGGGATAGTGCGGCAGGTTCCGGCCGGTGCCGATGGCGACCTCCAGCACCCGACCGCGGGCACGGGCGCCCAGCCACTCCCGGCCGCCACCGAACTGGATCCGCTCCAGGAGAACGATCTGCCTGTCGTAGCTGGGTGCGGCCCTGTCCCAGACTCGCCGCTGCTTCGCGGCCGGGGTCTCACCGGTATTCCCCTTGGCGGTGCTGCTCATGACGGTGGTCCTTCCACATTGGCGGGGTGGAGAAGGGTGCGATCCACATCCGAGGAGACGGCAGCGCCGATCACTTCCGTGACCGTCTGGCGGACCCGGGCGGCGGCTCTGGCGGGGTCGGGCTGCCCGGCGTCGAGCCAGGCGATGATCGCCTCGATCGCCACCACCGGGGCGAGCTGGGCGGCCCAGCGCGCCAGCGCCGCGTCGGGTACGACCGCCGAGATCTGCAGGTACGCGGCGGCGGTGATGCCGCCACGGAACTTCTCGATGCGCTCGTTGAACTCCGGTTCGCGCAGGGCGTGCTGAAACAGCAGCCGGAACCCGGCTGGGGACTCGACCGCCGCCTGAAGGAGGCCGTCGGTGCTGGCGTCGGTGAACCCACCGACGGGCTCTTCGACGTGGGCGTCCAGCCGGGCGCACATCCGGTCAAGAACCGCCTGGTACAGGTCGGTCTTGGAGTCGAAATGCCGGTAGAGGATCATCCTCGTGATCCCGGCCTCGGTGGCGATCTCGTCCAGGCCCGTCGCCGCGAAACCGGACCGGGCGAACGCTTCGGTCGCCGCGGCGAGGATCTGTTCCCGCCGCTGGGCCCGAGGCAGACGGCGTCCCGGCTCCGGTTTCTCGTCGGCCACGATCACCCTTCCCGGCTTGTCGACTTCAAAGTCTATAAATGCTCACTGCCTTTCTAGTGCCCGATTGGCAGGCTTCGATGGACGACCCGGTCTGAGTTGGCGTGCGCCTTCCCCCGAGTCCCGGTAGGGCCGCCAGAAGTTGCCACCTCCCGCTTCGGCCCGGCACGGTTCGGACGGCCCTGGACGAGCAGTGAACCTGGACGCCGCGAGCCGCGACTGAACAGGCAAAGGAGGGCAGATGGCCGATGAGTTGTTGGTTGTTCGCTGCCAGCTGGGCGAACGTGAGGCCTTCGCCGAACTGGTACGGGCCTGGCATCCGGCGATCGAGCGGTACGTCGGGCGGATGCTGACCGGGCCCGACGACGATGTGGTGCAGGAGGTGTGGCTGGCGGTCTTCAAGGGGCTGCCGCGACTGCGGCAGCCGGACCGGTTCGCCCCCTGGCTCTTCACCATCGCTCGCCGGGCGGTGATGAACCGACTGCGTGACGTCTACGCACGCCCGGAGCCCGAGCCGGTCGACGACGTGCCGGGAGCCGACGAGGCGGAAGCGGTGGTCGATCGGGAACTGCTCGGTGGCGCGTTGGCGGCGCTTCCGGCCAGGGAACGGGAGGTGCTGCTGCTGTTCTATCTCGAGGACCTCCCGCTTGAGGTGTGCGCACAGATCTGCGCTGTGCCGGTCGGCACCATCAAGTCGCGGCTCAACCGGGCAAGGAAGTTGTTGCGCCGCGAGTTGGCGCGGAAGGGGTATGAAGCATGACGCCGGAAGAGTTGCTCAAGCGGCTCGACGCACCGTTGTCGCTGCGTAAGAAGGTCGGATACGTGGCACTAGCGCTCGCCGGGCTCGCCGGCAGCGGCCTGATCGGGTTGCTGTGGGCAACCGAGCCCGGGCTGCCACCACGGACGATGGTGGCGTGCGCGGTACTGGTGGCGATCGGACTGTGCTGGGCGGCTTTCGGCGGCTGGGCCGTGACCCGCAGGACGCCGATGTTCGCCCGGGATCGCGTCGTCGCCGGCTGGCTCGGACTGGGCGCCTGGCTGCTGTTCACCGTCGGTGCGCTGGTGATCACCACCCTGCGGCACAAGCTCGCGCCGTCGTTGATCGTCGCGGTGCTGGCGTTGGGCGTTCTGGCCATCGCCAACCTGCGCACCGCCCGCCGTAGGCGGGCGGCCCTGCTACGACGCAAGGAAGAGTTGAGTCAGCGTCCCTGATCAGCTTAGCGATCTTGAGTCGGATGGGGTTTCCGGGATCGTTTCCCACCGTGGTGGAGATGCGTGGGCGTGGAGATGGAATCCTGCGCCCAGTGCGGCTCCTCGGGGCCGGTGGCCGGTGGTGGTGGGTGTGCTGATCGTGTTCACGTCCTGGTGTCGGTGGGCTGCGCGGGGCAGCCTCGGCCGGTCCGTTGGTGCGTGTCCCTCCGGACGCTTGCCCGCCCGGCCATGAGGCCGGGTGGGGGAGGGTGCCCCGCGTCGCCTGGGCGCGGGGCGTGGGGTGCGGGGCCGGGTAGGGCCGGTCTTCGACCGGTCCCTCCGGCTGGCATTAAAGGTGCTGGGGGTGACGACGGCTGCGGCTTCGAGTTCGTCGACGACCGTGCGGATCACCATGGCGCCGGTGGTCTTGTCGGTGACGGTTTTGGTCTGGTGGGTGAGTCCGCGGGCGGCGATGCGCCGCCAGGCGCCGTGGTCGCGGTCGCCCTGCCAACGGCAGGACTGGTTGGGCCAGATGGCCCACTTCCACCCCGCGACGGTCCGCTTGTCGGGGCTTTACGGTGCTGTAGCGGGGTTATACATTGGGGGCAGTGTTTGGAGGTGTTGCGGGCGGGGACGGTGACCACGGCGATCCCGTGCTCGGCGGCGAGGTGTCGCATCCGGTCGCTGATTTGTCCGCGGACCTGCTGGGACAG
>NZ_JBIDCT010000032.1:0-53087 GCF_043204735.1 Micromonospora sp. NPDC047740 | reverse complement strand
CTGCAGCGACACGTTGGACCCTTTCCACCCGGTCGATCCAACAATCATGCCAACAGGTGCATCCGAACGTTTTCGCCATTCCCCAACGGAGTCCTAAAGGACGGAGATTCCCTCCACGCTGCGCGTGGAACACGCGGCGTCCGGGCTCGGCGAGGCATGACCAGCACCTGACGGCACGCCGAGAGCACGGCGAATGCCCCCGAAAACCGGTGATCGGTGCGCGACCAGCGGCGGCGATGGCGGGCTGTCCAGACACGATCCATCGATGCCTCAAGTAATGCTCAAATCCAGTTCACGCGACCCAACGCCGCCATAGATGCACATACGCTCCCCTCGGCTCCAGCCCGCTCCGATCGCTTCGGATCCACAGGGAGGTTGCATCCCGAGATAGGCCCAAGGGCATCCAAAAGGTGCAATGGCACAACCGGCTCCCGGCGTGGGAGCGGTTCGAGATCGACGCGACCCCGGCGGGGAGACCTACCTCCCGATCCTTTTCACGACGGCGATCGTCGTCGTCCCAGGCTCACCGCGCGCGAGCTCAGCACGATCGTCCTGGTTGGACCGGTCCGAGACGCATCAGGGTCGGCCACCACTTCAACCACATGCCACAAGCAGAAGGAGGGGAGAATGCGACGTACCCAAGTGCGCATCGCACTTCTCGCGCTGCCCGCCCTGGTGGGGAGCGTCCTCATGGCGACCGCGCCCGCCGGCGCGGAGCCGTCGGCGGACTCGGGGCGTTCCCAGCTCGAGGACCCGGCACAGGTACGCCTCGTACACATCCAGATGGCCGGCGCTGACATGCTGGACAAGGTCGTCGCCGCCGGCTTCGACCTCGAGCACGGCCTCAAGCGCGTACCGAACGGCATCGAAGGCGAGGCGGTGGTGACCGCCGAGCAGATCGCCGAACTCGAGGCGATGGGCGTCGAAATCCTCGGCGACGACGAGGGCTTCGCATGGAGCAACGAGGCCGACGGCGGCATCCAGGCCCGCCGCGCGCAGGCTGTCCAGGTGCTCGGCCACGAGGAGACGGTACGGATCGTCCGCGCCGACTGGTTCACCACGAAGGGCCAGGGCTTCCTCTACGTCGAGGCCCGGACCACCGCGGGGCAGCAGACGAACCCGATCGTCACGATGCAGCTCGAGAACGACTCGGGCGCGGACACGTCGTTCGGCTTCGCCCGGACGATGAGCCGGTTCGTCGACTCCGGGCAGTACATGTTCCACCGGAACCTGTTCAAGCTCGACGCACGACCGAGCCAGATCCGGGTCACGAGCTCGACCGGCGGCGTCGCCACCGGCTACGTCTCCAACTGGCTGGAGGACGGCGCGCCGCCGCTGACGGCGAACCCGGCCTACAAGTGGGACTTTGTCGATGGCTACCGGACTCCGCAGCAGCTCTACAGCCGCGCCGAGGAGATCGCCCGCCAGTACCCGGACATCGCCGAGATCGTCTACCTGCCGAACAAGACGAACGGCTACCAGCGTAAGGCGCAGGCCACGATCGGCGGTACCGGGCAATCGGCGGTCGTCGTCAGCTCGGCGGCGTGGGGCCACGAGGGTGGCAACGACATCACCGTCGAGTTCGTGAACCGGCCGGGGGCGAACCTCCCGCTCACGGTCGAGGTGGCGGGCAAGGCGGTGCGGGTCCTTCTCGCCAAGGACGCCTCCGGGGCGCTGGCGAGCACGGCCGCCCAGGTGGCGACGGCGCTGCGGACCCAGTCCCAGGGCCTGATCGACCGGGCGCACCCGTACCGGACCAACGCGGGCACCGGCATCGTCGCCGCGACGTCCGGCCCGGTCGCGCTGACCGACTTCCTCAACGAGAAGCGCGCCGGCGCACCGGAGGGCGAGGTGCCGCGCGGTCCGGCCACGATCCCTGTCCTGCGGATCGGCAAGCACCGCGACGGCAGGAACCCGGGTGTCCTGATCCAGGCGCAGGACCACGCCCGTGAGTGGGTGCCGGCGACGACCTCGCTGGAGTCTGCGGAGCGCTTGGTGCACAACTACAAGTCGGACTGGGAGACGAAGAAGATCGTCGACAACACCGACGTCTTCTTCATCCTGTCGAACAACCCCGACGGGGCGAACTACAGCTTCTACAACTTCGCCTCGCAGCGTCGGAACATGACGAACCACTGCGCGGACGACAACGCCGATCCGGCCCGGCGTAACTCGTGGGGCGTCGACCTGAATCGGAACTACCGGGTCGGGTCGGGCCACGACGGTTACTCGGGCGGGTCGACCAGCTGCGTCAGCGATACGTACCAGGGACCGGAGAAGCTGTCCGAGCCCGAGTCGAAGAACATCATCTGGCTGGTCGAGAAGTACCGGAACATCAAGTTCATGATGTCGGTGCACTCCAACGGCGGCCAGCTGTTCTGGCAGCCGGGCGCCTACATCGCGGACGGGCGGATCACCACGCCGCGCCCGCCGCTGGGTGACGAGGCGTTCTACTGGCAGTCGGCCTCGCGGATCCTGTCGCAGGTCAAGGCGCACCGGCAGACCGTCGTCACGCCGGAGAACGTCGGCGGCTCGTCGGACGTCCTCTACTCCTCCGCCGGCAACGTGCGCGAGGACCTGTACCACAACTACGGGATCTACGCCTTCGGCTGGGAGGTCGGCGGCTCGATCTACAACCCGGCCACCGGCAACTGGCAGGGCGGCTCGTTCCAGCCAGCGTGGGTGGGCAACCCGGAGCTCGTCAGCGGCCACGCCGAGACGATGGAGTACGCCAACGGGATCATGGAGATGTTCCGGGTCGCGGCGGATTGGGGCCAGGACAACAAGAAGCCGACGTCCAAGCTCGTCCCCGGCGGCGGGAAGTACTCCGGGCCCGTCGACGTGCGTTTCGAGACGAGCGAGCCGGCCACCATCTACTACACGACGGACGGCAGCCGGCCCACCCTCGAGTCGCCCCGCTACGCAGCGACCGAGTTCCGTGAGCCGGGGCAGGTGTTCCACGTGACCGAGACCACGACGTTCAAGTGGTTCTCGGTCGACTCCGCCGGCAACATCGAGCAGAACTACGACCCGGCCAACAACGACACGCGCAACAACTACCGCACGGCGACGATCACGGTCGCCAAGTAGTAGTCCCGCGCCAGGCCCACCCGGTGATCATTGCCTCGTCAGTGCGGGTCCGTCCGCACTGACGAGGCAATGCCGTGCACGCTCAACCCGGCTGGCGCGGTGGCAATTCCAGCGCGAGTCTGAGGAAGACGCTCGGGCCGCCCGGGCGGAAGCGCGGGGTGCCGCGACCGCGGGTTGCCAGGAAAGCTCCGAACGCCTCCGCAACCGCTACGCTCCCCCGGTGTCACCGTTGCTGATCGGTACGTGCGCGACCCTGTGCGGCGTGGCTGGCCTGCTACTGCCACGGGCCGCCCATCGCTTCGCCGTGCCGTCCGGTGAACCGCTTCGAGACACCTGTGTCGACTGCGGCGCCTCGCTGCACCCGGGCGTCGGCGGCTGGCTTTCAGTTCGGTCGACCTGTGCCACTTGCGGGGCCCGGTTGGGGCCCGCGGCGTGGGCGACCGGCGTGGCAGCTGGGCTCGCTGGCGGGCTGGTCGGCGCCGCGCTGGGCCCGGTGGCCGTCCTGCCGCTCTTTCTCGCCGTGACGGTGCTCGGGGTGCTGCTCGCCGCGATCGACATCGCCTGTCGTCGTCTTCCCGACACCTTGGTGCTGCCAGCCTTGGCGGTGACACCGGTCCTGTTCGCCGTCGTCGCCGTCATAACGGCACAGTGGAGCGACTGGCTCCGCGCGCTGCTGGCCTGCCTGGCCTCCGGTGTGGTCTTCATCGGGATGGCGCTGCTGCCCGGTGGCGGCTACGGAATGGGCGACGCGAAGGTAGCCGCACTGCTCGGCTGGTATTTCGGCTGGCTCGGCTGGCAGGCCGTGCTGCTCGGCGCGCTGCTGCCGTGGCTGCTGAACGCGCCCTTGCTGCTGGCTCTGCTCGCCTCCGGTCGGGTGGGCTGGAAGAGCCATCTGCCGTTCGGCCCGGCCCTGCTGGCTGGTGGACTGGTGGCCGTTTGCGTGGTGGCCTGGTAGCCGACCGGTGGCCGGCTCGCGCTGGCCGGGCGGCGTCCCCCTCCGGCCGTCGCGCGGAATACAGCTAATCGAAGCTTAGCTTGGCGGCTCCCGCCGTGTTGACTGTCGCTGCTCGATTAGCGCGGGAGACCGCGTGGTGCCCGAGCGCAGGTTAACGCCCGGCAACAAATTCCCGTTCGACGTGAACGGAAGCGGAAGGGACACATTAATGGTCAAGCTTCTGAGTAAACTGCGGCGCCGCGACGAGGGTGCCTCCGCAGTCGAATACGGCCTCCTCGTAGCGCTCATCGCCGTCGCCATCGTGGTTGCCGTTGGCCTTCTCGGCGACAACCTTTCCACCATATTCGACAACATCGCCAACACCATCGGTGAGGCCGCCGGCGGCGGTGGTGGTGGCGAAGGGTAGCGTGCGCTTTTTGCCTTATCCCTCGGGCCCGTGCGGGGATGGGCGGGTATTTGCCCATTCCTGCTACGGGCGCGGTCGGAGTGCAAGCGACAACCCCGACCGGGGGGCGGTCTCGACCGAATACGCGCTATTGGCGGCATCCATCGCTGTGCTGGCGGCCGCCTCGATAGCGTTGTACGGCCAACGAGTGCTCGCCCTTTTCGAAAGCGCGGTGACGAACATTCCTTGGGGAGGGCCATGATGCTCGTTGGTGAGGGCGGCGGTGGGCAAGGCTAGGCAGCCGGTGGACCGGGGCGCGGCGGCGGTGGAGTTCGCTCTGCTGCTGCCGGTCGTGCTGCTCATCATCTTCGCCATCATCGACTTCGGACGGCTGCTCAACGCGCAGATCGTCATCAGCCAGGCAGCCCGCGAAGGCGCCCGAGCCGCCGCGCTGATCGATCAAAGCGCAGGCGAGCGCAGGGTGGCGCAGGCCAGCCGGCAGATCGGCACGGTCAATCCGACCGTCGCAGGTTGCCCTACCAGCCCCGGGCCGGCTGCCAACGCGACCGCTCGGGTCACCTACGACTTCCAGTTCATCACACCGCTCGGATTCATGATTGGCAGTGGCGGGGTATCTCTGCGCGCTGAGAGCGTGATGCCATGTCTGCACTGAACTATCGGCCGGGATCGCCTGGTCCGGCGGCGCGGCGGCCGGGCCGGGGCGGGATTCTTCGGCGGCTCCGGCGCGACGACCGCGGTGGCGTCGCCACCGTCTTCGGCGTCCTGTTCGCCGGTGGCGTGCTGCTTGGCATGCTCGCGCTCGTCGTGGACGTCGGTCAGCTCTACGTGGAGCGGGAGGAACTGCAGAGCGGCGCGGACGCGGCGGCCATCGCCGTTGCCAAGTCCTGTGCCGCCGATCTGAGCACGTGCACCGACGTGAACCGCAGGAACATCGCTGGCCGGTACGCCACAGACAACGCCCGGGATCGGGCCGCCGACGCACCGACGATCTGCGGTTCCGTGGCCGGCGTGGCGGACCTGTTTCCCTGCCCCGCCCAGGCCGACAACTTGACCAGGTGCATCGATGGCGCAACCTCCGGATCGGGGCGCTACCTCGAGGTGCGTACCAGCACGGCCACCTCGGACGGGTCGACGCTGCTGCCGCCGTCCTTCGCCAGGGCCCTGCTCGGCAACGAGGACTACGCAGGCACCACGGTCGGGGCCTGCGCCCGGGTGAGCTGGGGCGCGCCGAAGGCCGGCCTGGCGGTGACCTTCTCGAAATGCGAATGGGATCACGCCACGAAGAACGGTGAACATTTTCCGGCAGCGCCGCCCTATCCGGCAAACCCAATTCCGAGTCCCGCCGACGCGTACGAGATCGTGTTGAGGACCCACGACTCGAAGGATCGAAGCAGCCTCTGCCCCGGCGAGAAGGGTCCCCCCGGCTGGGATGCCCCTGGCGGCTTCGGCTGGTTGAAAGACGATGGCGCGTGCAAGACGGAGACGTTCACCGCAGGCCCGACCGGCGTTGTCGAAAAGAACTGCACCGAAGTTCTCGAGCCGGTCACCACCGGCGCCTCGGCCGCGAAAGTTCTCTACATCCCGATCTATGACACGGTCGCCGGCACCGGCAGCAAAGCTAAGTACCACATCACCGGAATGGCCGCTTTCGTGCCCACCGGCTACTTTCTCGGTACTCCCGCCGCGAAACGAAGGGCATCCTGGCTGACCGGCAAGGAGTATTGCAGCGGAGAAGACCGCTGCCTCTACGGCTACTTCGTGGACGTCCTGCAGCCGGGGCCGGTGGAAACCGGACCGCTCGACCCGCTCGGCGCCACCGTCATCTCCCTTATCGGCTAACTCGCCCGCCAGATCGAACGACCAGGAAGCCCCTCATGACACGTCGGATCGTCACCATCATGCTCGCCATCGTGATTGCCGCGATCGGCACCGCCGGAGTGCTCTTTTACGGTTTGAGTGCCGACGCCCGGGCCAGGGCGCAGATCACCGATGCGGTGACGGTGGTGGTCGCCACGGCCCGGATTCAGTCCGGCACGACCGGCGCGCGGATTCAGGCCGACCAGTTGGTCCGGACGGAGCGGATGCCGAGGTCGTCGGTGCCCAGTGACGCACTGCCGGCGGTGAGCTCCGAGTTCGACAAGCTCGTCGTCACCTCGAACATCGCCGAGGGTCAGGTCCTGCTGAAGGCGAACTTCGGCCAGCCGAGCCAGGTGACCAGCGGGCTGGAGTTGCCGGACGGCAAGATGGCGGTGACTGTGCAGACCGGCGCGCCACAGCAGGTCGCCGGATACGTGCGGCCCGGCTCCGAGGTCGCGATCTTCCTCACGTACAAGCTCCTCGACAAGGCGGGCCAGGAGAGCAAGATCCAACGAACCCGGCTGCTGCTGGAAAAGGTCCAGGTCATGGCGGTCGGCACCTACACCCCGCCGCGCGATACCAAGGACGACACCCCGGCTGGCGATACCGCGTCGGCCAGGAACGGGACGCTCCTGGTCACCCTCGCAGTAGACCAGAAGGAGGCGGAGCGGCTGATCCTCGGTCTCAACACCGGCAGCCTCTATCTCGGTCTGCTCACCGACGCGGTCCAGGCCAAGCCGGGCGGCGGCGTGGAGAACACCGACAAGGACACCCACGTTGACTCCATCTTCGGGTGATGCGGACGGAGTGAACCCATGACCATCCTGTACGAGCCGCAGCCCCGCGACGCCCAGCGGGTCGCCGTGCTGCTCGGTGGCGACGTACATCCGGCGGCGGCGCACGAGGACCTGTCCCGGCTGCTCGCCGAACGCCCCGCGGAGCAGCTGGTGGTCCTCGGACCGGGCGTCGAGCTGCGCGAGGCACTGGCCATCGCATCCGAATACCGGCTCAGCCGCCCCGCCCTCGGCGTGGTGCTGATCCGCGTGATGGTGGACATGGTGCTGCTGGGCGAGGCGCTGCGCGCCGGCGTACGCGAGGTGGTGCCGGTCGACGACCGGGTGGCGCTGCTCACCGCATGCGCCCGGTCGGTCGACATCTCCCGGCAGATGGCTCCGGTCAGCCCGGTGCTTCCAGAACAGGCCAGCCTCCAGCGGGAAGCCAAGGTGATCACGGTGTTCGCGGCCAAGGGTGGCTGCGGCAAGACCACCATCGCCACCAACCTGGCGATCGCGCTGGCCGCCGGCGGCACCCGCCGAGTGGGCCTGATCGACCTGGATCTCGCCTTCGGCGATGTGGCGATCATGCTGCAACTGGCACCACAGCGCGGCATCGCCAACGCGTCCGAGTTCGGTGCCGGGCTCGACGAGCAGGCACTGCGTGCGCTCTTCACCGCGTACAGCCCCGGCCTGCATGCCCTGCTCGCGCCGCCCGGCCCCACCGAGGCGGAGCAGGTCTCCCAACAGCTCGTCACCAAGGTGCTGGGCCTGGCCGGTGGCATGTTCGACTACCTGGTGATCGACACGCCACCGCAGTTCAACGAGCACGTGCTGGTCGCGCTGGAGCGGTCGCACCTGCACGTCCTGCTCACCACGCCGGACATCCCGGCCCTGAAGAACCTGCGCATCACCCTGGACACCTTCGACCTGCTGCGGCTGCCGAACGAACAGCGACTCGTGGTGCTCAACCGGTCCGACGCCAAGGTCGGGTTGACCGCCGCCGACATCGAGCGCGTCATCCGGGTCCCGATCTCGGCGTACGTGCCGTCCAGCCGGGACGTTCCCGTCTCGATCAACAAAGGGATACCGATCGTGGCTGACAGCCCAGCACACCCGGTCAGCAAGGCGATCCGGGACTTCGCCGCCGGCCAACTGGCCGACACCGCGGCGAGCAAGCCCACCTCGCAGGGCCTGCGCGGTCTGTTCGGGCGGGGCGGTAAGCGATGAGCCTGACCGAGCGGATCGGCCGCCACCATGGCGAGCCAGGCGAATGGCGCCCAGCCGCGCGACCCCTGCTGACGGAGTTGCGGCGGCGAGTCCACCAGGAACTCCAGGAGATCCTCGGGCCGACGCTCTACAGCGAGCGCTCGACGGAGGTGATGGAGCGACGGGTACGCGAGACCCTGCAAGCGGTGCTGTCCCGTGAGGAGACGGCGTTGACCGGCGCCGACCGGGGGCGGATCACCGCCGAGATCTGCGACGACATTCTCGGCCACGGCCCGATCGAGCCGCTGCTGCGCGACCCGGACATCAACGAGATCATGGTCAACGGGCCGGATCGCATCTACGTGGAGCGCAGCGGGCGCATCTTGCCGGTGGACGCCGCCTTCCTCGACGAGGAGCACCTGCGGCGGATCATCGACAAGATCGTGGCGCGGGTGGGTCGGCGAGTCGATGAGAGCAGCCCGATGGTGGACGCGCGGCTGCCGGATGGCAGCCGGGTCAACGCGGTGCTGCCGCCGGTCGCGCTCGACGGGGCGAAGCTGACCATCCGGAAGTTCGCCGCCGACCCCTACGGCATCGAGGACCTGATCGGGTTCGGCACGCTGAGCCGACCGGTGGCCAACCTGCTCGCCGCGTGCGTACGCGGTCGCCTGGACATCCTGATCAGCGGCGGCACCGGTACCGGAAAGACCACCACCCTCAACGTGCTGTCACAGTTCCTGCCACCCGACGAGCGGATCATCACGATCGAGGACGCCGCCGAGCTGCACCTGCACCAGCAGCACGTGCTGCGGCTCGAGGCCCGGCCCCCGAACATCGAGGGCCGGGGCGAGGTGACCATCCGGGACCTGGTCCGCAACGCGCTGCGGATGCGCCCGGACCGGATCGTGGTCGGCGAGGTCCGCGACGGCGCGGCGCTCGACATGTTGCAGGCGATGAACACCGGTCACGACGGTTCGTTGACGACGGTGCACGCCAACTCCCCACGGGATTCGCTGTCCCGGCTGGAAACGATGGTCCTGATGGCCGGCATGGACCTGCCGATCCGCGCCGTCCGCGAGCAGATCTCCTCCGCTGTCGACCTGATCGTGCACCAGAGCCGGCTCCGTGACGGCACCCGCCGGATCACACACATCACCGAGGTCGTGGGGATGGAAGGGGATGTGATCAGCCTGCAGGACATCTTCCTCTACGACCACCGGGCGGGGATGGACGCGCACGGGCAGTTCACGGGCATGCTGCGCCCGACCGGCCTGCGCCCGCGCTTCGTCGAGAAACTGGCGGACGTGGGCGTCATGCTCGATCCCGCAATCTTCGGCCTCACCGCGCCCCTTCGATGACGGGATCGACGAGCATCGTGAACAGTGCAACCCGGTGGCGGATCCGCAGGGCCGGCCTCATCGGCGTACTCGCTGTCCTGGCGGCGATCCTGGCGCCGCCGCCCGTTTCCGCCGCACCGGCCGGTAGCCTCGCCGTGTCCGGGCTGACAGCATCGCCGGGCAAGGTGCGGTTCCTGCTGGCGGCGCGTGACCTGCCCCTCAACTCGGTGCTGGATCCGGCGGCGGTGCAGGTCGCCGTGGGCGACACTGCGCTGCCGGTCAGCGCGGACCGGGTCGACCGCTCGGCCGGCACCTCGACGGACCTGCCGGCGCGCGCACTCATGGTCGTCCTCGACGTGAGCGGGTCGGTGGCCGGTGCCCGGCTGGAGGCCGCCCGCGCCGCCGCCCGCGCGTTGGCCGCCAAACTGCCGGACGACGTACGACTGGGTCTGATCGCGGTCGCGGACAGCCCGCGCCTCCTGCTCAGCCCGACCGACGACCGGGCCGCGTTCACCCGGGCGCTCGGAAAGCTGAACGCGAAGGGCGAGACCGCCCTCTACGACGGGGTCCTCCTCGGGCACGACACGCTGGAGAAGGCGGGTTTTGGTCCGGACTCGGATCGGCGGATGCTGGTGCTCTCCGACGGTGCGGACACCGCTTCGACCACCACCCGACCCCAGGTAACCGAGGCCCTCCGCACCGGCCGCCTACCCACCGACGTCGTGGCTGCGCAAGCCACCGCTGCCGGGCTGAAGAACCTGAAGGCGATCGCCCAGGCCGGGGGCGGAAACCTGCTCACCGCAGCCGACAACGCTTCGCTGGCGCAGAAGTTCCGCGTCGCCGCGTCGACCTTCTCCGTGCTCCTCGCCGTCGAAGCACAGGTGCCGAACGTCCTGGCGCGGCAGCGCGACGACCTCGTCGTGACGGTGACGGTCGCCGGCCAGCCGCTGGCTCTCTCCGTGCCGGTGGCGTTCGCGGATCCAGTGCCGGATCCGGCCGCTGCCGCACCGAGCCTGGCCCAGACCGGCCTGCCGGCCTGGGCGATCTGGGTGGGTGCCGGGGTCTCCTTCGTCGGCCTGCTGCTGGTGGTGCTGCTGCTGGGCTGGCCACGCTCGGCGGCGACGGAGGAGCGGATCCGGCAGATCAGCCAGTTCGGGCCGGCTCGGGCCGAGCCGTCTCCCGTGACGCCGGAGGCCGGCCCCACCTTCCTCACCCGGAACGTGCTGGCGGCGAGCGCCACCGTGCTCCGATCACGCGGTCTCGACGGGCGGATCAGC
Organism: Micromonospora sp. NPDC047740; assembly: GCF_043204735.1. Taxonomy (NCBI): domain Bacteria; kingdom Bacillati; phylum Actinomycetota; class Actinomycetes; order Micromonosporales; family Micromonosporaceae; genus Micromonospora; species Micromonospora sp. NPDC047740. Next base: position 42,183 of record NZ_JBIDCT010000032.1, on the reverse strand, counting down.
CTGCGGCTGGAGCAGGCGGGGATGCGCCTGCGCCCGCACGAGTGGGTGCTGATGCAGGCCAGTGCGGTGGTGACCGGCGGGGCGCTCGGCGTGGCCGTGCTCGGTTGGCTCGGGCTGTTGCTCGGGGTGCTGCTCGGCTGGCTCGGCCCGCGGATCTATCAGTCGTTCCGGGCCGATCGCCGGGCCCGTCAGTTCGTCGAGCAACTGCCGGACGCCTTGCAGTTGGTGACCGGTTCGCTGCGGTCGGGCTTCTCGCTCGGCCAGTCACTCGACACCGTGGTCCGCGAGGCACCGAACCCGATCGCCGAGGAGTTCGGCCGAGCGCTGGCGGAGCATCGGCTGGGCGCCGACCTGGCCGACGCTCTCCTGCGGGTGGCGGACCGGACCAAAAGCGAGGATCTGAAATGGGTCGTCATGGCCATCCGAATCCAACATGAGGTCGGCGGCAATCTCGCCGAGGTGCTGGAGACGACGGTGGACACGATGCGCGAACGCAGCCGTCTGCGGCGCCACGTCCGTGCGTTGAGTGCCGAAGGCCGGCTCTCGGCGTGGGTGCTGATCGGACTGCCCATCGTGCTCGGCCTGTTCATGTTCACCATCCGCGGTGACTACATGCGCCCCCTGGTCAGCCAGCCGCTGGGTATCGCGCTGCTGGTGGTGGGCGTGTTGCTGATGCTCGTCGGGATCTTCTGGATGGTCCGGGTCGTGAAGGTGGAGGTCTGAGATGGGCGGCATGGCCATCCTCATCGGGGCGGGTGCGGCCGTTTTCGTCGGAGTCACGCTGGTCGTGGTCACGATCGCTTCAGCCAGCTTCGATCGGGTCGGCGTGGCCAAGGGCCTGAGCGCCATCGACCAGGTCTACTCCGCAGGGCAGGCCGGACCGGGCGATGAGGCGTTCAGCCAACGGGTGATCACGCCGCTGGCCGATCGGATGATGCGGATCGGCCGTGCGCTGACGCCCGCGGACGGGATCGATCGGCTGCGGAGATGGCTCGATTTCGCTGGAAACCCCGCGTACTGGACGGTGGACCGCGTCTATGAGGTCAAGGGGCTGGGGCTGATCGGGCTCGCCGTCTGCGGGGGCGGCCTGGGCTCGCTCCTCGGTGGCCTGACTGCTGCGATCCTGGGCGGCGCGCTCGGTGCGGTGCTCGGGGCCTACCTTCCTGACTTGATCATCTATGAGCTGGGCTACCGGCGGCAGGAGGCGGTCCGGCGGTCGCTGCCGGACATCCTCGACACGCTGACGGTGAGCGTCGAGGCGGGACTTGGCTTCGACGCTGCGCTGGTCCAGGTGACCCGTTACGGCCGAGGCCCGATGGCCAGCGAGTTCGCCCGTACCCTCCAGGAGATCCAGCTCGGTATGACCCGGGTGGACGCACTGCGGCGGCTGGCCCAGCGTACGAAGGTCGTCGAGCTAAAGACGTTCTGCGCACTCATGGTCCAGGCCACCGAACTCGGCATCCCCATCGCCAAGGTGTTACGCGAGCAGGCCAAGGAGATGCGCGTGCGGCGGCGGCAGCGGGCCGAAGAGTTGGCCCAGAAGGTGCCGGTGAAGATTCTTTTCCCGCTGGTGTTCTGTCTCTTCCCGTCGTTGTTCATCGTCGTGCTCGGGCCCGGCGTGATCAACATTCTGCATAGCGGCTTGTTCCGATGATCCGAACAACAGGACATCTCGGCAGCGCCGGGCAGAGCTGAGGTGCCACTTGGCGGACGGCGCAACTGATCATGCAGAGGGTAAGGGCCGGCCGGTCAACTGGGTGCGGCTCACGGGGCAGGGGCAACTCGACTCCTTCAGTCCCTGGCGTCGGCAGGTCCACCGCGGCCGCCTCCGACCGCCAGCATCGTCGCAGCACCATCCTGGGTCGGCTGGCCCCCGCCGCAGGCAGGATTCACTGCGATACTGCTGCGATGCTGATATGGATCGGGCGGGCCATGTCTGTGCTTGTGGCGCTCACCTTGGCAGTTGTCGGCGTGCTGTTCGTCTACGGCGCTTGGAACGCTTGGGATGGGATGCCGCCGGAAGGTCCGCCTCTCAGCGATCCTTCGCGGGCCTATGAGATTGTTGTGGCCTTGTTCGGTCTGAGCCTCTTGAGCGGCGGCATCTGGCTCGCTGTCCGAGTCGCCCGACGAAAGCTTCAGCGCACATCGTGACCTGACCCCAGCATGGCCGGCCGGCCCGGCCGGGCCAGTCGGAGGTCGCGAGCCGGCCGGGGCCGGGCCCGCGCGGTCCGCTTCGCGCACTGCCCGACCCCTCGCTTGTAGGTCGCGCTTCGTCCGGAGGAGTTGGTCGCATGCGCGACCTCGGGCGGCGCTGTCCGCGCCCGGCCGCCGGCGGCTGTCCGTGTCCCGGCTCGTTGCTGTCGGCGTTGCTGTCGACGCCGCCCCGGGTAAGAGAGTGAGCGGGTGGGGCTGAACAAGGAGACTGCGGCGCAGCTCGCCGAGGCTCGCCTGGCGGAATGGCGCCGCAACGGCCATGACGAGTGGCGCGCAATGCTCGACGACAAGGAGACGCGCCTGGTCGTGGGCGAGGACGGCCGACGGTACGCCGTGGTCAGCTACGCCATTGACGACGGTGAGGGGCGGGTCCGGATGTCAGTCCTCGTGGACGATGGCGGCTCGTCGGCGTTGGTCCCGCTGGTGCGAGACGAGATCATGAGCCCGGACGGCACCTTCATCACGTGACCTCTTCGTCCCGAAAGAATGATCAGTCGTCGATGAGCTGGGCGAGCAGCCGGAGTGAGCTGCCGGAACAGTCCACCATCGTCCGTGCGCGTCCGGCGTCGGCCGCCGTAGGCCAGCATCCTTTGGTCGTTGGGCTGAGCCGCCCGCCGGCAGGGCCGCCCGGCTCAGCCGAACGGCCTTGACGCTGTCCGTTCTGCATGATCACCTATGGTCGCCGAGGCACGACGGAGGTGGGACATGCCGGTCACGGAGCCACCATGTGGCGCGTGCTGCTACGCCTGCACCGACGGCAGGGCGGACCTGGCTGCCTGGTTGTCGTTGCCGGCGGTGATCGTCCGTGCGGTGTGCGGGGTGATGGCGAGCGCATCGACGGATTTGTCGCCGTCTGCGAGCGTCCCTACCCGGCTCGCTATCGGTCTCGTCAAGGGGTATCGGCAGCACATCTCGTCGCGCACGGCGGCGCGGTGCAGGTTCGTGCCGACGTGCAGCGCGTATGGGTTAGCGGTTATCGGCCGGTATGGCGTCCTGCGGGGTTGCCAGATGATCCACCGCCGGCTGATCCGATGCCGGCCGACCGTCGCGTTTGGCACCCCCGACCCGGTGCCGCTGCCAGCCGGGCATGCTTGAAAACGCCCTGGTCCGCCTTTGCCCATCTGGGCCTGCTCCTCGTCGACCCCGATAGGGGCGGGCACGGTCAGTCTGGAAGGTGCCTAACCTCGTTGCATCGGGCACGGATCGGGCAGGCCCGCCACGGACCTGGGATCACTCGATGCCTTGCGCCCACCTACGATGAAGGTGAGTTGGGGAACATGTCTGAGTTGGCATTGCCGATTCGTACCGACCGACTGCTTCTACGTCAGTACCGGGTGGATGACGTGGACGCCTTGCTCGCCTACTACGGCGACCCGCTGGTTGCTCGCTACGTTCCATGGGAGCCGTGGTCACGCGAGCACGCGGCCGAGCAGGTCGCCAAGCGCATCAACCGTTTGGGGGTAACCGGGATCGAGTCCGCTCTGGCGCTGGTGGTCGAGCACAAGGGCGAGGTCGTCGGCGATGTTGTTCTGTGGCCGGCCGACGAGACGCTGTCTCGGGGCGAGATGGGCTGGATTTTCCATCCGTCGATGTCGGGCCGCGGGTTTGCCACAGAGGCAGTTCGAGCGCTCATCGACGTGGCCTTCGAGCACTGCGGCATGCACCGGGTAATTGCTCGACTCGATGCGCGCAACGAGGCATCGGCGCGACTGTGCCAACGTGTGGGCATGGCCAAGGAAGCGCACCTGCGCCAGGACTACTGGATGAAAGGCGAGTGGGCGGACACTCTGATCTACGGGCTGCTCGCGGAGCAGTGGCACGGCTAGCTGGGTACGCTTGCGGATCTCCTCGTCGGGCAGTCGTAGACCCTCCAGCCTCTCCGTCCGGTTGGGCTGTTAGCCCTTTGGACCCTTGCGTCGAGGTGCTCGACGATATCCACGACGTGTTCCATAGGACCGGGCGATAGCGCCGGTTACTGCCGCATCCGCGGATCGCGTGTGGGGTCGGCATACATGGGAGGGCAGTCACCATCGATCGCCTGGGGGCGCAGTTCGTAGTGCCAGGGCTCGTTGCCGTAGATCTGGCACAGTCCGTATTCGGCGCCGTTTTCTGACAGCCACTCTATGGTTCTTGAGGGGCCGAGGTCGGCCGCGACCCCGGAAACGTGAGGAGAGGTGTCCGGGGTGGCGACCCATCGGGCAGCTTCCTTTTCCGAGCCGTATTTCGAGACCGCCTCACGAAGAAGCTGTTTCTGATACTCCGGGGAACGCCAGCCACTGTTGATGTAGAACTCGATGCTGTCGTGAGCGGCATCCGTTGCCGCTTTACGCAGGGCTTGGAGCAGATCCGGGTCGAGGTTGGCTACGCCGGGATACTCGTCATCAAATACTGTCACGGCGTCGGGGAGGACACCGTCAGCTTCGGTAGCGATACCCCCGTGGTCGCCGCCAAGGATTTCGCTGAGCGAGGGCGCCGTTGACGATGTCGACTGGTAGACGAGGGTTCCGATGATCGCAGCCGCGACGACGATCAGGCCGACGGCGATGGGCCACCTGCGGGCCTTTGTTCGTGCTGCTGCGGTTTGCCTCATGCTGTCAGTCAAGGCAGCGTCGTGTTGTCAGCCCGTATGTGGTTTTCGGTATGCCGACGATATGCGCCGGCTCGTAGCATCGTGAGCATGCGTGTATTGGTCGTTGAGGACGAGCCCTACATGGCAGAGGCCATCCGCGATGGGCTGCGCCTGGAAGCGATCGCGGCTGACATCGCCGGTGACGGCGACACCGCTCTGGATCTGTTGAGCATCAACGCCTACGACATTGCCGTCCTCGATCGCGACATTCCCGGGCCCTCCGGTGACGAGATCGCCGAACACATCGTCGCTTCCGGCAGCGGCATGCCGATCCTGATGCTCACTGCTGCCGACCGGCTTGACGACAAGGCCTCCGGGTTCGGGCTCGGCGCCGACGACTACCTCACGAAGCCGTTCGAGCTCCGAGAACTCGTCCTCAGGCTCAGAGCGCTCGACCGCAGGCGCGCGCACAACAGGCCGCCTGTGCGGGAGATCGCAGGTCTTCGTCTGGATCCGTTCCGCCGGGAGGTCTACCGGGACGGCCGGTACGTCGCGCTGACCAGGAAGCAGTTCGCCGTGCTCGAGGTCCTCGTCGCTGCCGAAGGCGGTGTCGTCAGCGCCGAAGAACTGTTGGAGCGAGCGTGGGATGAGAACGCCGACCCCTTCACCAATGCCGTGCGCATTACTGTCTCGGCATTGCGCAAACGGCTCGGCGAACCCGGGATCATCGCCACCGTGGCCGGCGTCGGCTACCGCATCGACACAGCATCCGGCACCGGGCGTGGGGACGGGGACCGTGGATAGGGCGCCCGGTTTGAGCGTTCGCCTCAAACTCACCCTCAGCTACGCCGGGTTCCTCATGCTTGCAGGTGCCCTGCTGCTCGCCGCGGTGTGGGTGTTCCTGCTGCGTTACGTACCCGAGGCGATCGACACTATCGGTGGGATTCGGACCCTCAAGGCCGACCTGGTGCGCGCCTTCACCCCGGCGGCGGCCGCAGTGCTGGCGTTCCTGCTGGTGTTCGGCCTCCTGGGAGGATGGATCCTCGCCGGCAGCATGCTCGCGCCCCTGGCTCGCATCACACATGCCACCCGCCTGGCCGCGAACGGATCACTCTCCCACCGGATCCAGTTGGAAGGCGGCAATGATGAATTCCGCGAACTCGCCGACGCCTTCGACACCATGCTCGCGCGGCTCGAAGCGCACGTCGCCGAACAGCAGAGATTCGCAGCCAACGCCTCACACGAGCTGCGCACCCCGCTGGCGATCACGCAGACACTTCTCGACGTGGCCCGCAACGATCTGAACCGCGACACCGGGGAACTTGTCGACCGCCTCCACTTCGTCAACACCCGAGCGATCGACCTCACTGAAGCATTGCTCCTGCTCAGCCGCGCCGACCAGCGGTCCTTCACCCGAGAATACGTCGACCTGTCCCTCATCGCGGAAGACGCCACTGAAACGCTTCTCCCGCTCGCAGAAAAACGCGGCCTCACCATCGAGACCTCCGGCGACATCACCCCCACCATCGGCTCACAGGCGCTCCTGCTGCAGATGGCTACGAACCTCATGCACAACGCGATCGTCCACAACCTGGCTGAACAGGGCACCGTGTGGGTAACGACCAGCCTTCATCCCAAGACTGTGGTGCTCACTGTTGAGAACACCGGCGAGAAGCTCAGCCCGCTGTTGGTCTCGACACTCACCGAACCGTTCCAGCGCGGCACCGCACGCATCCGCGGTGACCATGCGGGTGTCGGCCTCGGCCTGGCAATCGTGAAGAGCATCGCCCAGGCACACGGCGGAACCCTCACTCTCCTCCCGCGCCCCGCTGGGGGGCTCTGCGTCACGGTGCAACTCCCCGTCGCGCCGCCGCACACTGGCAGATGACGATCAGCGGCATTGCCGCGCGGCTCCGACCCCCGCGTCGTCGTGAACCAGGCGACCCCGGCACGCGCCAGGCGGTCGCGCACCCGCGCCCACTCCGGCGGACCCGCGCCCTCCTCGCCGTACCGCGCGTCGTGTTCCGCCACCGGATCCGTCATCGGACCAGCCATGCCGACCGAGTGATGAGTTGTCGCGCCCGCACCCGTCACATGTACGGCGGGACACGACGAGGCGGAAGGATGACGTGATGAGTGCGGACAGGCGGCTGGAGGAGCTGGGGGTGAGCGGGTTGGGCGGGCGCGGCCTGGCCGAGGTCGACGAGCCGGCGTTCTCCGGGCTGGCGGAGCGGCACCGGCGGGAGCTGCACGTGCACTGCTACCGGATGCTCGGGTCGTTCGAGGACGCCGAGGACACCGTGCAGGAGACCTTCCTCCGTGCCTGGCGGCGGCGGGAGACCTTCGAGGGGCGGTCGACGTTCCGGGCCTGGCTGTACCGGATCGCCACCAACGCCTGCCTGGATCTGCTCGCCAAGTGCCGCCCGGAGCCTGCGACCGGCGGCGAGGTGCTGTGGCTGCAGCCCTACCCGGACCGGCTGCTCGACGAGCTGCCCGCGGGCGACGCGGACGAGCCGGAGACCGTCGCCGTCGCGCGCGAGACGATCGAGCTGGCGTACCTGGTCGCGGTCCAGCACCTCGCGCCGCGCCCGCGGGCCGTGCTGATCCTGCGGGACGTGCTCGGCTGGCCGGCGAAGGACGTCGCGGAGCTCCTCGGGGACTCCGTCAACTCCGTGAACAGCGCGCTGCAGCGAGCCCGCGCCGGCATGCGGGAGCACCTGCCGGCCGAACGGCAGGACTGGACCGGCGGCGAGGAGGACGCCGGGACGCGCGAGCTGGTGCGCCGCTATACCGACGCCAGCGTGGCCACGGACATCGACGGGCTCGCCGCACTGCTGCGGCACGACGTCCGCTGCTCGATGCCGCCCACGCCGGGCCTGTACGTCGGCCGCGACGCGGTGGTGAACGACTGGGTCGAGGACGGCTTCGAGGGCATGAAGCAGATGCGCGCCGTCCTCACCTCCGTGAACCGGCAGCCCGCCGTCGCCTTCTACCAGTGGCGGAAGCGGGAGGGCGCGTACCTGCCGCTGACGATCGACGTCCTGCGCGTCACCGGCGGGGCGATCACCGAGATCGTCACGTTCCACGACGACCAGTTCCCGCGGCTCGGGCTGCCGGAGCGCCTGCCGGCGGACGGCACGGAGTAGTCCCGGTGTGGACGCTCGCGCTGCGCGGTGGCGCGCGTGTCGCGGTGGTCGCGGCGGAGTGGTGCGACGCGTTCGGCGTCGTCACCCGCGGGCGGGTGCAGCTGGAGCTGCGCGACGGCGAGCCCGGGCCGGTCCTCGGACGCGACGCCGGGTTCTGGCTCCGTGGCACCGGCGTCCGCGCCCTGCGGAACCCCGGCCGTCGCACGGCGAGGGTGCGCATCGTCACGCCCAGGACCAGGACCGTCACCTGCCAGTCAACACACCCTGTACGCCCAGTTACCGAATGATGGAGGAACGGCATGAACCAAATGAATGACACCGGGGTCGTCGCCGGCCCGGCATCGGGCCAGACCAGCCACACCCACCGACTCCGCGGGCTCGCCGTCACCGGCTTCATTGCCACGCTCGCAGCGATGGTGGCCACCACCCTCGCCGCTGCGACTGCCCAGGCCGTTGGCGTCGACTTCGAGGTGCCCGATGGTGGCGAGACGATCCCGTTGCCCGGGTTCGCCGTGGTGACCGGCTTCTTCTCGGTCGTGGGCGTCGTCATTGCCGTCGCTCTTCTTCGTTGGAGCGCTCGCCCCGCCGAGCGATTCGTGTGGACGGCGGTGTCGCTGACCACGATCTCGTTTGTCCCGCCCCTCCTCTCGGGGGCAAACACCGCCACCACCACCGCCCTCCTCGGGCTACACCTCGTCCCTGCGGCGGTGATGATCCCCACCCTGGCGCGGAGCCTCCGCACCCGGACCGATTGACGATCCCGCAACGGGACAACGCGCGGCGCAAGGGCGTGCGCGAGCGCACCAACGTGGCCCCCGGGGCGCACCGGGTACCCCCGTCGCGTTCACCCTGGCCGACCCCGCCGTCGCGCGCCTTCGACGTGGATTCGGCTCCTGCGCGACGGCTTGAGCCGGGATCTGACCCTCTCGGGTCGACGTCAGGCTCAAGCCGCGCCAGGACGCGCTCGCAGCCGAGCCCTGACACCCACGCCTACGGGAGGCTGCACGCCGTAGCCGGCGGTGCAGGGAGCGCTGTTTGTGACGTGGGAGGCTGGAACAGGCTGTGGTCAGTCAAGGATCTCGACGTACCCGTCGCTTCCGTGCACGCGGATCCGCTGCCCATCGGGAATCAGCCGGGTGGCATCTACCACGCTGACGACAGCTGGCAGGCCGTACTCCCGTGCGATCACGGCGCCGTGTGTCATCAATCCTCCGACCTCCGTCACCAGGCCGGCGATGGCGACGAAGAGGGGCGTCCAGCTCGGGTCCGTGTGGGCCGTGACGAGGATGTCACCCGGTTCGAGATCAGCCTGGGCCATGTCCAGGATGACGCGGGCGCGCCCTTCGATGGTCCCGGCGGAGACCGGTAGGCCGATCAGGGCGCCGGTCGGCACGTCGTCGCGTCGGTACGACCCGGCGATGACCTCGCCATCCGATGTCAGCACCCGGGGTGGCGTGAGCGCCTGGTACGACCGGAACGCGTCCTTGCGCTGCTGGATCAGCTTGTCATCCACCTGGTTCGAGCGCACGACGTCGTGGAACTCCTGAAACGTGAGGTAGAAGACGTCCTCCTTCTCGGCGAGCACGTTGGCCTGCACGAGGCGCTCGGCCTCTTCGAGCAAGGCCTGCTTGTAGACGAAGTAGCGGCTGACGATGCCGTACTTCGGGTATTCCCGGTAGCCGATGAAGGTCCGGACCCGGTCGATCATCCGCTTGGTCTCCTCGGCCTTCTGCTCCCCATCCGGCAGCGCCCGCAGGCGTTCGAGCACCTCCTGCGCCTTCTTCTCCGCCTCCTGGCGCCCGTGCTCGAAGCGCCGCTTGGCGGCGCCCGGCTCGAAGTTCCTGACGTTGTCGAGGATCACGGGCACGAGAGTGGCGGGGCGTTCGCTCCAGCGCGGCCTCGTGATGTCGATCTCGCCGACGCAGCGCATGCCGTACCGGTCGAGGTAGGCGTCGATGGCGTCGCGCGCTTCGGTCCCGCCCGCGAACTTCGGCAACTCGTCCAGGAAGCCGTCGTCCTCGACAGCCTGCAGGAACGCCACTACCTCCGGATGCGGGCGGATCACGTCCGCGACGTCGAGCAGCGCCAGGCCCATCTCCGACGTGACGTTACCGGGGGCGGACAGCGTGAGGATGTCGGCCGCGTTCTTCTCGCCCAGCCATTCCCGCAACCGGTCGTTGAGCCACCAGGTGGCCTCCATCCCCGCCATGATCGCCTGCATGCTCAATGGATCACTGAGGACTCGCTTGTGCTCCTGGAAGGCCTCCAGCAGGAAGTCGAACAGCGCCGGTCCGGTCTTCGTCCGGATGTCGTGCCGCAGGGCGGCGATGGACGCCTGGCTGCGCTCGATCAGCTCGGTGACGATGGCCGGATCGTTCTCGATCGGGGCGGACGCACCGCCGACCGGCGGCCCGCCGGGCCCGCCGTCCGGGAGCGCCGGGACGAAGTCGTGGCGGTCGAGGACGTTCTCCAGCGCGTCCCTGGTCAGCGGATCGGATCTCCCCGCCATCTCCAGGAAGCCGGCGCGGCCCGCGGGCGAGGCCAGGCGCTGGGTGACGTCGACGAACAGCCTGCCGCCGGCCTCGTGCATCGGCGCCATGGCCGTCAGCTGCCAGAAGGAGAGCCCCAGGGGCTTCATGGGGTCGGTCATCATCTGCTGGTGACCAACGGAGAGGTAGATGTGGTTCTCCTGGTCGCCGGCCGCGGGGATGGGGAACAGCGTGGTGATCGGCCGGCTCTGCACGATCTGGAAGTCGTCGTCGACCACGCACCATTCGATGTCCTGCGGGCGGCCGAAATGCGCTTCGATCCGCCGGCCGAGCTGCACCAGCCGCACGACCTGGGCATCCGTCAGCGCCGGCTGCTCCTGCCGCTGCGGGTCGATCGCCACTTCCTGGGTACCGCCAGCCGGTAGGGCGTGAACGGCACGCTGCTTGGCGGCGACGGCCTTGGCGACGACCTCGCCGTCGCGCACCTTGAAGACGTCCGGGTTCACCAGGCCGGAGACCAGAGCTTCGCCGAGGCCGAAGCTGGCGTCCACGGTGGCGACCTTCCGGTTGGACGTGACGGGGTCGGCCGTGAACAGGATGCCGGCCGCATCCGGGAAGACCATCCGCTGCACGACCACGGCCATGTGGACCGAACGGTGGTCGATGCCGTTGCGCTGGCGGTAGGTCACGGCCCGCTCGGTGAACAGCGACGCCCAGCACCGGCTGACGTGCTGGAGGACCGCGGCCGGCCCCACGACGTTCAGGTAGGTGTCCTGCTGGCCCGCGAAGGAGGCCGTCGGCAGGTCCTCTGCCGTCGCGCTTGATCGGACGGCGTAGGCAGCTTGCTCGCCGAGCCGGGCGAGCGCGTGGGTGATCGCCGCCGCCAGATCGCCCGGGATGGCAATCCCTTCGATGGTCCGGCGGATCTCCGCGCTGAGCGTGCGGGTCGCCTCCCGGTCATCCGGGTTCAGGCGCGCCAACTGATCGAGCCGGTCGTCGATCGACGGCGCTTCGGCCATGATCCGCCGGAACGCGTCCGTCGTCACGCAAAAGCCGGCCGGCACGCGTACGCCTTCGATCCGCGACAGCTCGCCCAGGTGCGCGCCCTTGCCACCAACTACCGCGACCTGCGTCTCGTCAACTTCTTGAAGATCCAACACGTACTGCTCGATCACTGCGATACCGCCGAGTCAGCCGTGCTCCGTTGCACCGCACCGGCCGATCGAATCACCGGCGCCTCGAACATCATTGGTTCGAGGTCGGCGCGTCCCCCGTACATCGACAGCACACCCACGTCGTGGCCCCCCAATTCCTCGTCGGTGCTGTGTCCGGCCGCCGATTCTGCGGCAAGACCCGGGTCTTGCCGCAAGCCCCCCGGTGCGGTATACGTTAGAAGTGGCAAGGAGTGACATCTCCTTGCCTTTGCTTTTGTCGTCCGCCGCAGGCTGAGATCCTTTGACCGCCTGGAGCGTGCCGGGTGCCTCCGGGGTGCCGGACCCCCACGACCGCCGCAGGGCCCTGGCCCTCTCAGACGCCGGTGGCCACGGCCGCGTCGCCCGGGTGGGCCTGGCCAGCGCGATCGTCGGTCAGCTCATCATCGCCGCGGCCGAGGTGATCCGGCCGAGCAACCGGGTCCTCGGCGACGTGCTGTTCAGCGTCTCCCCGAGTGGCACATTACTGTTGCTCTGCATGACCCACGTCGAGATCGAGATCACCGCGGAGTTGGTCCGGGATCTGGTCCGCGACCAGCACCCCGACCTCGCCGATCGCCCGGTTCGGCTGGGCGCGCGGGGATGGGACAACCAACTGTGGCGGCTCGGCGACGACCTGGCCGTCCGGCTTCCCTGGGCGACCGGATCCGCGGACGCGCTGCTACGCAAGGAGCACTCCTGGCTGCCCACGCTCGCCCCGCGCCTTCCGCTGCCAATCCCCGTCCCGCAACGACTCGGCGAGCCCTCCGAACGGTTCCCTCGGCCCTGGCTCATCACCACCTGGGTTCCGGGCACACCCGCCGACCGGGCCCCCGTCACGCGAGCCTCCGACGCGGCCACATCCTTGGCCACTTTCCTGACGGCTCTTCACCAACCCGCCCCCAGCGGCGCGCCCGCCGGCCGCGGCCGCGGCGGGCCACTAACCGATCACGCCGAGGGATTCGCCACGGCGCTCACCTCCGCCACCGAGCGGGGGCTGATCAACGACCCGGACGCCGTCCGGGCCGTCTGGCACGACGCGGTCACCGCGCCTCAATGGACGGGCCACGCGCTATGGCTCCACGCCGACCTGCACCCGGCCAACGTCCTCACTGCCGACGGCACATTCTGCGGCGTGATCGACTTCGGCGACCTCTGCGCGGGCGACCCGGCATATGACCTCGCCGCCGTGTGGCTCCTGCTACCGGACGACACCACCGACCAGTTCCACGCGGCCTACCAGCCGACCCCGGACACCGCCACCATGCGCCGCGCCCGCGGCTGGGCGATGGCACGCGCCCTCGGCGGCATCCTCATCGGCGACGACGGCGTCCACGGCCGCCCGGGCGGCAAACCCACCTGGGGCCCGCCCGCCCACGCCGCTCTGCAACGCCTCATCGCCACAATCAGCTGACCCGGCGATCGCCTCCCGAGTCCTCCAGGATTCGAGGCGATTGGCAGTCCCCAATTCGAGGCGGCCTATCGCGTCCGGCGCGACCGCACGACGATCGCCGCGCACCCGAGGCCGATCACCAGCGAGGCCACGGACAGTCCGACCGCCCACCAGACCCCCGCATTCGACTGGGTCGTGGGCGCGTTGTCCACGGCCAGCGAGGCCTGCTCGGTGCCCGCCGCCGGAGAGGATGCCGGGTTCGCCTCGGGCACGAGCCGGAGCACTGGCGCGGGCCGCTCCGGCTCGTCGGCGCCGGAGGCTGGCTCCTGGATCCAGCGCACGACCTCGCCGTCGCTGTAGTGCTGGAGCGTCTTGAACACCAGTTGGTCGGCCGCGGGCAGCGGTCCGGCGCTCACCGAGAACTCGTCGTACTCACCCGGTTTGATCGCCGACTGCGGGTTCGCCGCAGTCCAGGTGATCTTGTCGATGACCTCGCTGATCTGCGCGCCGTGCGCCTCGATCGGTGTGGCCAGCTTCTTCTTCGTGATCTCGTACGACCAGCCGGGGTGTGGCTTCACCGAGAGCGAGGCCAGCGGGGAGTCGGTCGGGAACTGCACCTCGATCTTGGTGGTGCTCGCGTCGTCGCTCTCGGTGGGAACGCGGAACGTCAGGGCTGCGTAGCCGCCCTGGGTGGCCGTGCCCGGGTTCACCGTCACGTGCGCGAACGCCGCCGTCGGTAGGACGCCGACCAGGCAGGCCGCTACGCCTACGGTTACGAGGCCACGTAGGGCTCGACGAAGCATGTGCATTCTCAAGCTTTCCATTGATCGATAATCATGACGTGGAATATGCGGGCTGCGGTCTGCTCCCGGCGCAGGTCTCGATCAGCCCAGCCGCCGCAGCACTTTCTCCATGGCCCCCTTGGCCTTGTCGGCCGAGTCGGCGCGGTCTCCGACGATCTTCTTCTGGGTAAGGTCGAGGTAGAGGATGAGGTTCGCTCGATGGAGCACCACGATGGCGATGTCCTCGAAATAGACGTCGTCCTGCCCCGGCGGGTACGTGTGGGCGAGCTGCTGCACGTATCCCTTCCACCCGAACACCTCAAGCGGACGGCTGGTAGCGCGATAGGCGCCGAGGATGACCGGCGGTCCCCCGTCGACCTCATACGATCCGGGGCAGCCGGCCAGCCCGGAACCGACCTCGTTCATCGCGTTGTCGGCGATGGCGGTCGAGGCGAAGACGAGGGCGTTCTGGGTCACGTATGGCACGCGGGAGTCGGTCGCCCGGGTGGGTTCCACGGCGAACTGGCCCACGGGCTGGCCACCGACGGGCTGAACCACGTTGGATGGTGCGTTGGCTGTGTCGGAGCGCTGGACGTACGGGCAGGTCTGGATGGCGCTCGGCGGCACGTAGTTGTTGTGCGAGTGGAAGTCCCGGTCGTACCAGTAGTCGCGCGCGCCTTCGCCGGCGTCCTTTGCGTTGTAGAACGCGGCCTTGACGTCGTCGGCCGTGTAGGACGGCTTGCTCGCCGTGGGGCCGGCGGCGCTGGAGCAGCCGGTGACGGCGGCGCAGACGGCAGCCAGCGCGAGGGTCGCGGTGGCACGGGAGCTCAAGATCACGGATGGCTCACCTCATCGGGGGCGGAGGGGCGGCGCTCGACCACGGGCCGTCAGGAGCCGTCGTCCGAACGCAGTGTGTTGGCGAGGGTGAAGGCACCGCCCTTGACGGTGAGCACGAGGTGGTTGTCGTACTTGACCGTGTGGTCGGGGGCGAACCGCAGCTCGCCCAGGAACGTGGTGAAGCCGTCCTCGAGCTGGGCCAACTGTGCGCTGTTCAACGCGCGGTCGACCTTTCCCGTCTGCGTCACGGCCTGGCCGAGGGCGCGCAGCCCGTCGTACGCCTGCAGGGCGTCCCGGCCCGGCGGGTGGCCGAAGGTCTTGGTGAACCGTGTGGTCCATGCTGCGGCGGCGGGGAGGTTCTGCGGGCTCGCCGTTGTGATCACGAATGCGCCCTCGGCGCCGTCTCTGCCGGCGGCGGAGAGGAAATCGGGGCTTTCGGATGCTGCGGAGGCGATGTATTTGCCCTTGTACCCGGCTTTGCGGAGCGCTGCGGCCAGCTGGCCGGATTCCTGGGCCGGGCCGGCCCAGTACACGACGTCGGGGTCGGCGGCCAGCGCGGTGGCGGCGGCCGCGGCCATGTCCCGCTGCCCGGCGGGCAGGGTCTGCTTGCTGACCACCTTGGGGACGGGCGAGGCCACTGAGATCACCTGGTTGACCAGGTATGCCGACTGCGGGGTGTCGTCAGCGATCACCGCGAGCCGCTGGGCCGCCTGGTAGGCCATCCAGTGCACCGCCGCGAGCGCTTCCTGGTAGGGGGTGCCGTTGGTGAGATAGGCCGTGGGAGTGTCCTCCGCGCTGACCAGCGTGGGCGAGTTGGCGGAGGTGATGAGAAACGGCAGCCCGTTACCGCCGAGGACCCGCGCGGCGGCCTCGGCCGCGCCGTCACAGACGCCTCCGAGGGCGCCGGCGACGTTTTCGGTGAGGTGGAGCTGCTTCGCCGCCTCCTTGCCGCCGTCGTCGAGGCACTCGTCGTCGACGGTGACGAGGGAGACGTGCAGCCCGATGATCCCGCCACGGACGTTGAGGTCGTCCACCGCCATCCGCGCCCCGTCGACCAGATCCTGCCCGCGTGCCTTGTCCGGCCCGGACAGCGGCGCGAGCACACCGAAGGCGATCTCCCCCCGGGGCGCGGCGGGCGCGTCGTCGGTCGAGGTGCACGCGGCTACGGCCGGGAGCGTGAGGACGGTGAGGGCCAACGGCGCGAGCCAGCGGTTGCGGCGGGTCCGGCTGCGGCCGTCGAGGGTGGTCAGGAGCTGCATTCGGTGCTTCTCTCTCGGCTCCGGTGGTGGTGAATGGGGTGGTCGAGGCAGGTCCGCCCCGGGAGGGGCGGGTGACGGGGAGGGACCCCCGCCGCCGGTAGCGGCGCGGGGACCCCTCCACGTACGAAAGGTCCGCGGAAGACTACTTCTCGCAGGAGTTCCAGCAGACCTTCTTCTCGTGCTTACCGGGGATGTCGCCGGTGAACTTCAGGATGTCGACGCCTCGACCGTAGTCGGGGACGTAGACGTACCCGTTGTGCCAGTACGCCGAGGAGGCGTTGCTCCCGATGATCGCCGGTCCGTCGGGGCCGGCGGCGCGGTCGGGCACCCGGAACCAGCCGACCTGCTGCGGGTTGCTCGGGTCGGAGATGTCCAGGAACCGGACGCCCTGCTCGTAGAAGCCGGCGGCGACGATGTTGCCGTTCACCGTGAACCAGTGTGCGGAGCAGTCACCCGCCTTGCCCGTCGGGTCGACGTAGTGGCCGGGCTTGCCGCCGGGGCTGTAGGTGGCGAGCCGCGTCATCTTGACCGGGTTCTCCGGCGTGGAGGTGATCCCCTCGGCGTCGTGCGTCCCCTCCAGCGACGCCAGGATGAACACGCCGGCCTTCGCGCAGTTCTGGTTGTTGTTCTCGTTGGTGATGAGCACCACGTCGCCCTTCGGGCGGTCGCCCAGGGCGTTCGGGAAGCGGTAGGCGTTGTGCAGGAAGGCACTCTCCGAGCCGCTGACGCTCCCACCCGCGTACGGAATCGGGTCGTAGGCCGTCGCGTAGCGCTTGGTCTGCGTGGCCGGGTCGAAGTGCTTGCCGTCGGTCCAGTAGCCGCGGACGCCGCCGCTGCCCGAGACCCAGACGACGCCGTCGAAGTCGACGTCGACGCTGTGCGTGGAGCCGCTCGTCACACCGGTGCGCCGGACGTCGGAGACGACGGCCTGGCTGTAGGTGAACGGGTGGTTGACGTCCCGCACGTCGGTCACGTAGACGGGGGAGCTCACACCGCGCACACCCGACCCCACCGACCAGATGAACCGGCAGTCGTTGATGCACGTCGCGGTGTGGCCGAGCGGGACCCGGTGGAAGCCCAGCAGCTTCGGGTGCCACGGGTCCTTGATGTCGATGATGAACAGGCCCTTGGTGCCCGAGTCGCGGGTCAGGAAGACGAGCTTGCGCCGGCTGTCGACCGTGAGGTTCTCGCCCTCCCAGAACTGGGTCATGGTCTCGCCCGGCTGCTTGAGCTGGTCGACGGTGACGGCGGCGATGTACTCCGGGTGCTCGGGGTCCTTCAGCGACCAGACGGCCAGGCCGCCGGTGCCGTTGGCGACCATGACGTCGTAGCCGAGCTTCTCGTAGTGCACGAAGTTCAGCGACGAGAACGCCGGGCACTTCGTCGCCTTGAACGCGGGACAGCTCCCGTTGTTCGACAGCAGGCCGCGCACGTGACCGACGACCTCGACGTTGTCGCTGTGCGTCGCGTTGTCCGGGAACACCCCGGTGTCCGGCAGGGTCTGCGTCCCCTCGGTGGCGGTGCCGTCCGTGATGCCGGCGAGCGACGCGGCCTCACGCTCGGCGTTGGTCGCCGCCTCCGCAGCGGCCGCAGCGGCCTGCGCCGCCGCGGCCGCCTTCTCGTTGTACTCCAGCTGCGCCTGCGCTGCCTGCGCGGATGCCTGCGCGGCCTGGGCGGCGGCGGCATCCGCCTTGTTCTTGTCGGAGATCTTGCCCGACTGCTCGGCCGTGGCCGCGGCGTCGGCGGCCTTCTGCGCCGCCTCCTCCGCCCTGGCCTTGGCCTCGTCCAGGCCGGCGGCTGCCCTGGCGGCGTCCTTCGCGGCCGCGTCCGCCTGGTTCTGCAGGCTGGTCGCCTCGGCCTCGGCCGACCCGACCGTGCCGGGGCGGACCGGACCGGACGGGTCCGCGTGGGCCGCGCCGACGCTCGACATCTGCAGCGCGGCCGCCATCGCAAGCACGGTCGCGCCCCTCAGGAGAGCTCTGCCCCTCCTGGCTCTTCCAACGGGTATGACTCTCACCCTTCCTCCACTTTCAATCGGTGATATTCGCGCTAGCCGAGGCGGCCCAGCGTGGTCTTCATCAACGCCTTGACCTTCTCGTCGGAGTCGGCGCGCTTGCCCACGGCCTTGATCTGGGCGTAGCCGACGTAGACGATGGCGTTCTCCTTGTGCACCACGACGGTGACCAGGTCGTCGTAGGTGTCCGGGTTCACGTCGGGCGGCGAGGTGTGTACAAGATGCTGGGCGTACCCTTTCCATCCGTTGATTTCGATCGATCGGCTGCCGACCTTGTACTCGCCCACCACGGACGGCGGTCCGCCGAGCACGCCGAACGTCGCCGGGCACTTGGTGGCCTCGGCAACGACGGTGTTCATCGTGCTGTCAGCGAGTGAGGGGCTTTCGAAGACCACCGCGCCCTGGGTGACCACTGGCAGGGACGACGGCCCCGCGAGCTGTGGTGCGACGATGATCCGTCCGGTCGGATTCCCGCCCACCGGCTCGATCGCTGGCTCCACACTGACCTCGACGTCCTCCGAACGCTGGACGTACGGGCAGGTCGGGATGCTGTTCGGGGGCGTGTAGACGACGTGCGAGGAGTGGCCGTTGTCCTTGATCTCGGTCGCGCCTTCGCCCAGGTCACTGGGGCTGACGAGGCCGAAGCGGATGGAGTCCACGGTGTAGGGCGGCTTGGTCAAGGGTTCCGGGCTCCCGCTGGAGCAGCCGGCCAGGACGCCGAGGGCGAGCAAGCCGGCGGCCACCGCGGTCGATCGGCTCCGGGACGCCTTCTGGTCAGCGCCTCGCATGTGTGTCACCAACCTTTCAGCGTGCCGTGAACTGGACGCGCACGGGTGTCTCGTCGAAGTCGGAGACTCGGATGTCCAGCCGCAGCACCCACACCCCGGGGAACGGGATGGACATCGAGTTCGCCACGTAGTGGCCGGGTTCGGCCGCGGTGACGGTGACGGGCAGTGCCGGGACCTCGCGGTCGGGTGATTCGAGCCGACCGGAGATCTCGGGTACCGCGACCAGCGAGCCGTCCGGACCGGTGAGGTAGATGTCGGCCACGTTGCTGCCCGACCTCGCCGGCTCGATCCTCACCTCGACCGAGGCGTCCCGCAGCCCGGCGGCCGAGCCGGCCGCGGCGGCGGGAATGGGGACGGTGGTGTGCACCGGCGGCGCGTAGCTGGTGCGGGCCGGGGCGGTGTTGACGAGGACGGCCGTGATCGACACGACCGCGACCCCGAGCAGGATCTCGCCCACGACCGAGCCGCGCAGCCGGCGCACCGCGGCCGAGGGGGCGGCGTCGAGGCCGAGGGGTTCGCGGCCGCGCCGCCGCACGAACCGCCGCGCCCCGGCGGCGAGACCCACCACGGCGAGCACGACGGCGAGCTTGCCGAGCAGCAGCCGACCGAAGTCGGTCGCGCCGAGCGCGGCCCACGTCCCCACCTGCCGCCAGGACAGATAGACGCCGGTCACCGCGATCACCGCGAAGCAGCCCTGCGCGAGCCGGGAGAACCTGGGCAGCGCGGGCTCCAGGGTGATGACTTGGCTGGTCTCCCGCCTCCCGGCCGGGACGAGTACGCAGGCCGCGAGCGTGATCAGGCCGCCCAGCCACAGGCCCATGGCGAGTAGGTGCAGGCTGGTCGCCGGCACGGCCAGCCAGGTCTGCACGCCGGTCTGCGCGTGATCCGCCAGCGCCCAGGTCAGCGTCAGGGCGACGGCGCCGACCGCGGCGACCGCGGGCAGCACGAACCGGCGGGTGGCGCCGGCGCCGGCCGTCCCGGTCGTGGCAGCGGGAGAGCCGGGGCGTACGGCGATCCCGAAGGCCACGCCGAGGGCGAGCACGATCACCAGCCGCGCCAGCAGCGCGTGGCCCAACCGGGTGGACAGCGCCGCGCCGAGCAGGTCCGGGTCGAACACTCCGGCCAGCGACGTGCCGGCGGCGTACGGCCCCTGTACGAGCAGGACCACCACGGTGCCGGCGGTCAGCACGGCGAATCCTGACCACACGATGCGCCGGCCGCGGCGGTCGGTACGGCCGGCGGGCCAGAGCACGGCCACGAACAGTGCGCCACCGAGGGCGAGGGCCAGACCTAGAAAGGCCAGGGCGCGGCCGACCGCGTCGACGACGAGGACGGCACGGTGGGCGTCCTGCTCCACCGGGGCGGCCGTAGCGCTCGGGTGGCCGATGCTGAAGCTGAACGCACCCGACACCACGTGCGAGTCCGCGGAGGTGACCCGCCAGGCCAGGACGTAGGTTCCCTCGGTCAGATCCGTGGGCAGGCTGACCCGCGCCGTGTTGGCCTTCCCGTCCACGTGACCAGCGATGCCGATCGCCAGCTTCTTCGCGTTCGTGTCGAGCAGCTGGATCGACCGCTCGTTGAAGCTGACCGCGTCGTCGAAGCGGAGCCGGACCTCCGCCGGGGGCGAGGCCAGCACCTCGCCGTCGACCGGCGAGGTCTCCAGCAGGTAGGCGTGGGCGTACGCCGGATGTGTGGTCGCGGTGGACGCGAGGTCCGTGACCAGGCCGCCGGTCGCGAGGAGGACGACGACCGCCAGCCGCGTGACCAGCCGGGCCCAGCGATGGCGTACGGGGTGCATGCGGTACGTCATCCGACCTAGTCCGTACGCAGCTTGCTGGCCAGGATGAGCTTGCCGCCCCGGACCTGGGCGATGATGAAGTTGTCGTACGTCAGCGAGTGATCGGCGGCGAAGCGGAGCGTTCCGGTGAAGGTGGTGAAGTTTTCGAGCCGCGGGAGGTTGTCGACGACCTTCGCGGGTGCCGTGTCCCCCGCCTGGCGCACTGCCTGCGCCAGCGCGCGGAGCGCGTCGTAGGCCTGCATGGCGTCGCGGCCCGGCTCCCGTCGGTAGCGGTCCTTGAAGCGGGCAGCCCAGTCCGCCGCTGCCGGGAGGAGTCGTGGGCTCGCGGCCATGGTGAGGTACGCGTCCTCGGCCGCCGCGCCGGCCGCCTGCAGAAACTCGGGGCTGTCCGACTCGGAGGAGGCCATGAAATGGCCGGCGTAGCCGGCCTGACGGAGTGCGCTCACCAGTCGTCCACCTGGTTCCGCAGGCCCCGTCCAGTAGACGAAGTCCGCCTTGGCAGCGGTGACGGTGCTGGCGAGCTTCGCGAGATCAGGACCCTTCGCTTCGGCGCTCTGCCTGCTCACCGGCAGGCCGTCTGCCTTGACCCGGTCGGTCACCAGGCCGGACAGCCGCTGTGCGGCCGGCGAGCCGTCATCGAGCACCGCCACCCGCTGCGGGCTGCGGTAGCCCATCCAGTGCACCGCGGCCAGCGCCTCCTGATAGACCGTCCCCTCCATCGGGAACACCGACGGCACCCCGGCCTCGATCAGCCGGTCGGCGCGGGCGGAGGAGACCAGGAACGGCGTGCCAGCCGCGGCCACGGCGTTCGCCGCCGCCACCGCCGCGTCCTCACACAGCCCGCCGACCACCCCCACGACCTTCTTGGCGGCCAGCCCACTCGCCCCCTGCTCGCCGGTCGCCGGCGCGCAGCCGCCGTCCTCGACGGCCACCTTCACCTGCCGCCCCAGCACCCCGCCCTGGTCGTTGAGCTCAGCGGCAGCCAGCTGCGCCCCGTCGACGAGGTCCTGCCCCCGCTCAGCCAGGTCGCCTGACAGCGGGGCCAGCACCCCGAACGTGATCTCGCCCCGCGTCCTCGGGGCGCCCCCGCCCTCGTCAGAGGCAAAGCACCCGGCGAGCAGACCGCTCACCACCAGCGCGGTCGCGCCCAGCGCGGCCACGCGCACGGCACCTCTGCGTCGCACCGTTCTACCTCCATGTCCGTCACCACCGAAAGCCGGCCCGGGCGCAGCGGGTCGCCACGCTCGGGCCGGTGCTCTCGCTCAGACGGTTACTTGTCGCACGAGTTCCAACAGATCTTGTCGTCCGGCGCGCCGGCCAGCTCGCCGTCGAACCGCAGGACGTCGACGCCCCGGTTGTAGTCCGCGACGTAGACCAGCCCGTTGTGCCAGTAGACGGCCGACGCCGAACCGCCGGTCACGCCCTGCCCCGACGGCACGCGGAAGTAGCCGACCTGGGTCGGGTTCCTCGGATCCGACACGTCGAGGAAGCGGGTGCCCTGCCCGTACCACCCCTGCGCCACGATGTTGCCGTTCACCGTGAACCAGTGCGCGGAGCAGCTACCGGTGGTGGACGACCCTTCCTTGCCCCACGGCGACCAGTGGCTGATCAGTTCCAGCCGGAACGGGTTCTCCGGCGTGGAGCGCCAACTCTCGCCGTCGTAGCTGCCCTTCAACGAGGCGATCTTGAACTCGCCCGCCTGCGCGCAGGACGTGACGTTCTCGTTGGTGATGTAGAGCAGTTCGCCCTTGCCGAAGGAGCCGACCTTCTCGGTGGGGTGGTAGGCGTTGTGGTCGAAGAAGTCGTAGAAGGCGGTGCCCGCCGGGTTGATGGGAGTGACGGTCCCGCCCGCGTACGGCACCGGGTCGTACGCCGTCGCGACGCGGTTGCGCTTCTGCACCGGGTCGTAGTGGTTGCCCTCGGTCCAGTAGCCGCGTACGCCACCCTCACCGGAGACCCAGGCGATGCCGTCCTTGTCGACGTCGACACTGTGCACGTAGTCGGTGACCCCGTCGAGCCGATCGAGGTCGACCGCCCGGTCGAAGGTGTACGGGTGCTTGATGTCGTGGATGTCGGTCACCCGCACCGGCACGCCGTTCCACGAGGGGTCGTGGCCTGGCGTCCCCGTGTTGGCCGGACCGACCGACCACAGGTACTTGCAGTCGTTGATGCAGGTGGACGTGTGCCCGGCCGGAATCGGGTGGAAGGTGACGATCTCCGGCTTCCACGGATTCTTGACATCGACGATGTAGACGCCGGACTGACCGGTCCTGACGGTGCCGCCGAAGCCGCGCGGGTCCCGAATGAGGAAGACCAACTTGCGCTTCGGGTCGACGGTCATGTTCTCGCCTTCCCAGAACCTGTCCTGGGTGTCCCCCGGCAGGCGCAGCTCGGCCGCCGTGATCTTCGAGACCAGGGCCGGGTGCTTGGGGTCCTCCAGCGACCAGACGGCGAGGCCGCCGGTGCCGTTGGCGAACATGAAGTCGTAGCCGTACTTGTCGTACTTGATGAAGTTCAGCGCCGAGTAGCCGCTGACTCCCCTGACGTTGTCGATGAACGTGACGTTCTTCGCGACGGCGGTCGTCGGCACGTTGTGGATGTCGTCGAGGACCGCGCCGCCATGGGCGGAGTTGTCCGACGGGCTCGATCCTGGCGGCTCGGCGGCGGATGCCGCGCCAGCTCCACCCAGCTGCACTGCCACAGCCGTCACCAGAGCGACGGCACCCGCCACGAGGGGCTTCGTTTTCACCATATTTCTCCCTTTGGCAGTTCTCCCTTGGCGACCCTCAGCTCAGCTTGGGCACCGCGCGGCCGAAGAGCGCACGTGGCACGACACTAAAGACGGCACAAGCAGGCCGTCATGGTGCAGTTGTCGAGAAGGTCGCGGTACGGCTCCGTCAATCGTCGTGATCATGCAGGGCAGCAGGTCAGCCCGGCCGTTGCCGCCGATGACACCGGCGCCGTCGTGGCCCCTCCCCTGGCCCAGCGATGCCGACCCGAGGTAGGGCCAGCAGCAAGGCGAGGTACTCCGCTTGATCCGTGACGGGTTGGCGTCACATGATGCGTGACACTCCGCCGAGTGCTGGTGGACGCGGCCACGGTTTCCTGTTGGAAGCGGAGAAGCGATATGGATTTCGCACTACCGGACAATCGGGTTCTGGGTTGGGCGGAGTACGGCGATCCGGCCGGTGTGCCCGTGGTGTACCTGCATGGCACGCCAGGTTCTCGGCTCAGCCGCCCAGAGGACGCGGCGTTGGTGGGCGTTCGCCTGATGACCGTGGACCGGCCTGGATACGGTCGGTCGACACCTGCGCGCCGGCCAACACTGCTCGGCGTCGCCGATGCGGTCGGTGCGCTGATGGCATCTCTGGGAATCGAGCGCTTCGGAGTGGTCGGGTTCTCCGGTGGCGCACCGTACGCGGTGGCCTGTGGTGCCCGGTTCCCGCAACGCCTTACCGGCGTCGTCGCCGCCGGTTTCACCGGCCCATACCGGGAGCTGCGGACGGTACGCGGCTGGCAGCGGCTTCAAGCTTGGACGGTTCGCAACATCCCGGGACTCGGCCGCCCCTACGTGACTCGCGCTGCCGCCTGGTACGCCGAAGATCCCCTCAAACAGCACCGAGAACTGCTTGCGACTGGCCAGGACACCTGGATGCAGCCAAATGAGGAGTCCAACCTCGAAGGCGCCCGCCAAGGCGCCGCCGGCCTGGTCAGCGACTGGCTGGCCACAGACATTCGTCCGTGGGGATTCCACCTTCGAGACGTGCCCTGCCGCGTCCTCATCTGGGCTGGTCGACGCGATCCCGGCAGAGCTGTTGCCGACGCGCCACTGATCGCCGCACGGATGCCCGACGCCGAGGTCCGCATCGGCGAGAACGCCGCTCACACACCGTCTCCTGCCCACTGGCGGGAAATGCTGACCTGGGTCAAGGGTGGCTAGGAGCCGGCAGGCACACCGAGGGCGATAGGGCCGCCACCCCGCCAAGCGATGAACGAACTCGCGTCCGGCTACACCGCTCCAGGAGCCTCACACCAACGAGAAGCCGCAGGTGAGGCGGGTGCGGTTGAGCGCCGTTGCGTGCTGTTGGACGCAGTTCCACGCCGTTCAGTGCACCCGACTGCTCCCCACGTGCTCCCGATCCCCGGCACGCGACCGCAGCGTCGCCCGGCGCCTTAGCGACCCCGACAGCCTTGTCGAGCTGGCGCCCCGACCGGCACAACGCTCGGATCGACTGGTTCTGCGGCCTCCCGATCGAGGCGCACATCACCGCAACCGGGACTCCCTTCGCAATCGATGGCCCTTCCGGACCCGACGCACCCGTCCGAACGCCGGCCGACCTCACCGACGAGAGCCGGACGAGGCAGCAGTTCCCGAGACTCACGGCCAACCTCGACCACAATCCGTGGATCGAGCGCCCATGGGAACGCGCAGCCAACTGAACACCGCGCTCAATCAGCGGCAGTGAGCGGATGTCTGCGGTGGTGATCGCGCCGAAGCACGTCGCTGACAGACTTCGCTCTGCCCTCAGCCCCCGCCTCGCAAGCGGTGCGTACGTCCGCCGGTCTAGGGTCCCTTGGGTGGTCATGAGCGCGCAGGACGTTGTGGGCGTAATCGAGTCAGACCCGGGAGCAATGAGGGTCCTTCGGGCTACGGCCGACCTTGGATTGCCGGACTGGTGGATCGGTGCCGGCTTCGTACGCAACCGCGTCTGGGACGCGATCAGCAACCTCCCGGTCTCGCCGGCGCGCGACGTGGATGTCGCCTACTTCGACCCGGAGGAGCTGGACCCACGCGAGGACGCACGCGCCGAAGCCCAAGCCATCGTGGCCCTGCCTGGGGTGCCGTGGGAGATTCGTAATCAAGCACGGATGCATCTGCGCAATGGCGATGAGCCCTACACGTCCGCCTTGGACGCGATATCGCGCTGGCCCGAAACGGCAACGTGCGTCGCGGTTACTCTGCGGGGTGACTCTGTTCGCCTGGTGTCCTGCCATGGGCTGGCTGACCTTGTGGGAATGGTTGTCCGCCCCTCTCCAGCCTTCAACAACGCAGCGGGCCGCGCAAAGGTACAGCGCCGCGTGGAGGTCAAGGGATGGCTCGACCGATGGGCCGGACTGCGGCTGGAGATCTAGCAGTCCCAGTGGAAGCTCTCCCGCGGACTCGGCATCGCCAACCTGCTGATCATCCACCGCCTCTCCGATCTCAAGGCCGTCGGCGACCTTGGGTCAGAGCCACGCGCCCTGGCGCGCGGCCTGCTCAGTGACTGCTCGACCAAGATCATCTACCAACAAGAGGCCAGCGAAGCCCCGCACACGGCAAGAGAGCTCGGGCTATCGATCGCTGAGCACAGGCAACTCCCGGATCGGCAACAAGGCGAAGGGCTCTGGCGCGTCGGGCAACGCGCCTTCGGCGTCCGGCACGTCGCCACCGACGAGGAACTCGGACTCTTTAAACCAAGTGCGCGAATACCGGCCAAAGCCGCAAACTCGGTAGCCGCGGTCAGAGCCTCCCCGGGATGATGTCCCGAGGAGGCTCTGACCTCTGCTGGAGGGCTGGTTCGGCTATCTCATAGGCGCGGGTCCTCCTGGACCTTCAGGGCGTTGAGGATCGGGTCGCGCTCACCAATCTCGCTGCGGAGCTCGACCTTCAGGTCGCCGCCGGTGTGCTTGACGGTGGCCGTGTTCACGTCCGCGGTCAGCGCACCCGCCTTCGCCTGTACGTCGTGGTCGTGGAGCACGGCCTTGCCGTCGACCAGCACATCGAAGGTACGCATGCCGGCCTTGACCTGCTCGATCTCCGCGAAGTCGAGGCCGATCTGGTACGTGCCGGCGGGCGCGTTCTTGAACACGTAGGCGAACGTCTTGCCGGTCCGCTGGGCGCGGAACAACGCGTCATCGTCGGTGCCGGCGATGTCCGCCTTGGTGGCGCGCACGACGCCTCCGACGTACCCCCACGCTCCTGAGCCCAGCGGCTGGTCGGGCGACCAGACGAAGCCGTCGGCACCCACGTGCCCGGACCCGCCCACGTCGACGCCCTGCCAGTAGGCAGAGGTCGCCAGACGGACCGGCGTGTAGAGGTTGTCGCCCTTGCCGGCGTTCGACGCCACGAGCACGTCACCGACGAGGACGCCGGGCTGGAACCCGGTGTTGTCGACGATCGCCGTGACCGTTGTGGACTCACCGACCGCGAGCTCGACCGTGCCGGTCGCGGCCTCACCCGTGAGCGTCAGCCACGGAAGGTCGGCAGCCTCGTGTCCGCCCTTGGTACGGAGTTGCTCGCTCAGCCGGACCTGCAGTGGCGCGGAGCCGGTGTTGGTCACGGTCACGTCGGCGCTGGCCGCCTCGTCGGAGCTGAGGAACCAGTCGAGGTCTGCTCCGGTGATGGTCGCGACGCCTGTGGTGAGCGCGGTGTCGACCACCTCGGCCTGGTCCTTCTTGGCGATGGTGACCGGGCGGCTGGCCGTGACGTAGTTCGGCGCCCAGATCTGCACGGTGTTCTCGCCGACCAGCGCCTGAGCCTTCCAGCGGCCCGCGGCGTCGGCCGTGATGACCCGGTCGCCAGTCGGCGACTTCAGCGTGACGACCGCACCGGGGATCGGCTTGCTGTCGTTCGCGTCGGTGACGGTGCCCTCGATCGTGCCCGCGGCCGGGAGGGTGTACTGCAGCCCCAGGCCGGCCGTGAGGACAGGCTGGTTGAAGGAGTACTGGGTCGCGGGGTTGCGCTTGAGGCTCTCCACGCCGACCGTGGCCGACGACCCGCGGGTCACGGGCTTCTCGCCGCCGATCCCGTCGCCGTACCCGATCTGGATCCGTCCGTCCGCGATCAGGGTGACCGAGAAGCTCACGCGGGCCGTCCGGTCACTGTAGAAGGTGACGTTGCGCCACTCGATGACCTGCGCTGCCAGCCCGTCCACCTCGGTCGTGCCCAGGTAGATGCCTCCCTGGGCGTCGACGATGAGGTCGTCCCAGAGCGGATAGATCGCGTCGATCGGGCTCCGCGACGGCAGTGCCGTGTTGTTCCCCAGCGTGCTGGCGCGGTCGAAGACCAACGAGCCGTTGGTGTTTACGCACACGCCGTCCCAGGACGTGTCGTAGAAGGGGAAGCGGAAGCTGGAGTCGAACCACAGCACTCCGCAGAGGTCGTCGCCGATCCAGCCGGAGTTCTCGGTGCCCTGGCGGTAGAGCCCGCTGGTCACCTTCAACGAGTACGAGCGACCAGCGGGAGCCACCGGCACCTCGCCCGGCTTCGGCTCCTCGGGCACGGGCTCCTGCTCAACCTGGTCTGCGCGCGGGTCGAGCGTCACGCGCAGCGCGGCGATGCTCGGGGCGCGCAGGCCCTTCGAACCCCGCAGCTCCACGGTCAGCGGACCGCCCTCGTGTTTCACGACGGCAGTACGCCAGTCGGCGGCGTTCGGCCCCACCGCCGCGGCCGCGTCGTAGGCGTACTCCGTCAGGGAGCCGTCCACAAGGACGTCGAACACCCGCTTCCCCTTGGCCACCTTCTCGATCTCGGCGAACCCGAGATCGATCGCGTAGGTGCCCTTGGGCGCGTCGGGGAACGTGTAGGTCAGGTCCTTGACCGGCGTGGTGCGCTGCGACTGGAACAGCTTGTCGTCCGTCGTGCCGTCGATCCCGGCCTGCGTGGAGGTGACCTTCGTCTTCCCGTCGTAGCCCCACGCCCCGTCGTCGGAGGCCTGGTCGGCGGACCAGGTGTAGCCAGAGCCGTCGGTGAACGAAGCCCCGCCGGCGTTGACGCCGACCTGGTACTTCGTGGTCGTGAGCGTCACCGGGACATAGGTCTTGGACTGCCGTCCGGAGTCGGACCTCACCACGATGTTCGCGCCGAGGACTCCTGGCTTGGCGTCCTTCGAGGAGACCGAGACCTTGACGGTCGTCGACTCACCCGGGGCCAGGGTGCCGCCGGTCGAGGAGAGCGACAGCCACGGCAGGTCGGTGAGCAGGTCGTCCTCGACGTCGACGAGCACGACGTCATCGGCGATCTGGTCGACGGCCCAGAGCGCGCCGGTCACGTCGGTGGCAAGGCCGCCGCCCTGTCGCGCCTTCATGCCTGGGAACCACCAGGCGTTGACGAGCTGACAGGTGCTGGGGTTGACCTGGATCAGCCGGGTCGGCCCGCTGCTGGCGAGATCGCTGTACCAGAGCGTGTTCGACGCGGGGTTGTAGGCCAGCCCCATCACCTCGGGCTTGGGCGCGGCGCAGTAGGAGAGGAACTCACCCGGGTTCTCCCACGAGGTGCCGGCGACGGTCCCGATGGAGCCGTTCTGGCGGCCGCCCACGTAGAAGACGTCGAGCGTCGGGTTGTAGGCGAGCCCGGTCAGCTGCACGGTGGACCACGTGCCCTTGATGACCCTGGTCTCCTTGCCGGTCTCCCGGTTGAAGCAGTGGATCACCGAGCGCGGGCTGTCCTCGATCTGGCACATGTCGCCGGTCCGAGTGTCGAGCTCCAGGTCGAACGCGCGGTAGGCGGGGTTCCAGGCGGCGTCGAAGACCTTGCCGGTCGGTTTGCCGGTCACCGTGTAGGCGGTGTTGGTCCTGGCGTCGTAGTCGTGGACCCAGACCTCGCCGTCGTACCCGACGCCGGCGGGCTCCTTCTCCTCGATCTTGCCCGGGATGGCGATCCGGGTGATGACGTCCCCGCCGGAGGTCGTGCCGATCTTGTCGGCGGCTCGCGCTGCAGCGGCATCGACCTTGGTGCTCGTGCCGTCGAAGGACGACGGCTGCATGCCCGTCGACGTCGTGTTCCAGGCGGTGAGGTCGATGGTGCTGTCGGCTCCCGTCCCGGTACGCTCGGTGGCTCCGGCCGTGTCGAGCTCCGGGTGGCGCCCCGCCTCGCCCAGGTCGTACTTCAGCGGTGCCGAGCCGGTGTTGGTCAGCGTGAGCGTGCCGACGCCCTTCTGATCGGTGCCCAGCACCGCGTCGAGGCCGTCGGCCTTCAGGCCGGCGACACCCGTGGTCAGACGTGCGTCGATCTTGGCCTTCGCGTAGAGCTTGTCGAGGGAGAAGGGGTATGCCGCGGTCGTGTAGTTCGGCGCGTCGACCGTCATGGTGTAGTCGCCGACCGGAAGCTGGCGATGCACGATGCCCGTCCCGTTGGTCGTGACGGCCTCGACGAGCCCATTCTTGTTCGTGAAAGAGACCTTGGCCCCGGCCACCGGCTGCCCGTCGTTCTGGTCGACGACGGTCGCGTCGAGGTACCCGAAGTCAGGCAGGTCGTAGGTGACGATCATCCCGTCGTGCAGCACCGGGGCGTTGTCGGAGAACCGGATACCGTCGACGCCGGCCCAGCCCTGTATGCCGGTGATGGCGCGGGTGCCGGCGGTCACCGGGTCGTCGGTGCCGATGCCGTGGCCGTACCCGAAGATCACGGTGCCGGAGCGGGTGAGGGTGGCCGAGAAGCTGACCGGCTGCGTGTACTCCGACCGGATCGGGTAGGCCCAGACCCGGACATCGCGGAACTCGACGACGAAGGCGTCCTCGCCGTTGACCTTGGTCGCCGCCGTGTAGACGCCACCGCCCGTGGTCTGGACGGGGGTCTGGACATAGAACGGGAAGGCGCCGGCACCGCCGGTGCCGGGACCGGTGGAGGCGTCCGGGGAGATCACGCCGCGCAGGCTGATATTCAGGGTGTCGTGGCTCCCGTTGTAGAGCGCGACCGGGAACGGCAGCTTCACCGTGGCCCAGACGCCGCTCGGGAACGCGACCGGGTCGGTGCCGCGCAGGTACTCGCCTTCGGAGACGGAGCAGGTGTAGCCGCCCTCGTCGACGACGAGCGCGACCGGGATCTCGGGCGACTCGTTCTGCGCGCCGACGGTCAGCGGGACGGTCGTGGGCGAGAAGCAGGCGTTGGGCTTGATGTTCAGCGTGTACCCGCCCTCGGGGACAGCGGCGATCGTGAATGCGCCGTTGGCATCCGTGCGTACCGCGGCCAGCGGCGTGTCCTTGACGGCGACGTCGGCGTTCGGGACGGGCTGCTTCTTGTCGTCGACGACCCTGCCGCTGATGTCGTAGCGCGCCGCGGCGGTGAGGGGAACCTCGAGCGAGGTGTTCCGGCCGAGGGTGATCGTGGCGCTCGCGGTCGCGGTCAGGTAGCCGAAGACCTTGGTGCTGATCTGGTAGTCGCCGACCGGAAGGTTCATCGAGAACCGGCCGTCCTTGTCGGTCCCGATCGACCGGCTGAACGGTCCGCTGATCGTCACCTCGGCGGCGGGGACCGGGGCACCGTTGGCGGTGACGATCCCGGTCAGGGTGCCGCCCTGGCGCGGCGCGAGCTCGAGCAGGCGGACGAGGTCGAGCCGGCCCTCGCCGTACTTGTTGTTGAAGGCGGCGGTGCCGCCGCACTCGGTGTCGTCGACGTCGACGGCGGACTCGGCGAGCAGGCGGCGGGTCTCCTCGACCTGCCCGATCAGGGTCGGGTCATAGCTCCACAGCGCCGCGACGGCGCCGGCGACGTGGGGGGCCGCCATCGAGGTGCCGGACATCTCGGTGTAGCTGTTGTTCGGGTAGGACGACCGGACGGTCACGCCGGGGGCGGAGATCTCGGGCTTGATCCGGCCGCCTTCACCCTCGCCCTTGCGGGAGAACGACGCGAGCGTGCCGTTCGACGCGTAGGCGCCGACGGAGTAGGCAGTCTCAGCGGAGCCGGGCGAGGAGACAGTGTCGCAGGCCGCGTACGGCGAGGTGTTGCCCGATGACCAGACGCTGAAGATGCCCGCGGCGCTCCAGGCCTCGTCGATGGCCTGGAAGAAGTCGTCGAAGTTGTGCTCCGCACTCTGGCCCCACGAGTTGTTGATGACGTGGGGGCGCTTGGAGACGTCCGGGTTGTTTCCGTGGACGTCGGTCGGGGCGAGCAGCCACCAGCCGGACTCGAGCAGCGATTCGGGGCCGTTCGACGCGCAGCACCCGTTCGTCGCGATCCACTGCGCGTCCGGGGCGACGCCGACGTGGTTGGTGCCGTCGTCACCGACCATGGTGCCCATGGTGTGCGTGCCGTGTCCGTTGTCGTCGCACGGCGCGCCCGCGCACGTGCCCCGGGTGGCCATCCAGTTGTAGTCGTGGTTGAACGTGCCGTCGCCCTTGTTGCCGCGGTAGGAGTCCACCAGCGCCGGATGGTCGAACTGGACACCTGAGTCGAGGTTGGACACGGTGATGCCCGCACCGGTGGCGCCCATGGCCCAGGCTTGGGGGGCGTGGATGGCGTCCAGACCCCACGAGACGGTGTCCGCCTCGGCGGCGGCCGCCGGGGCTGCGGGGCGGATGGCCTGGTCAGCCGGGCTCTTCTCGTCCACGGGCTCGACCAGCGCGACCTGCGGCGTCGCGTGGATCTCGGCGACCTGCCGCACCGAGGCCACGTCGAGGGCGAGTTTCTCGGTGCCGCCCTTGACGAGCACAGCGTTGGCGATCGGGTAGGAGGTGTATTTGACGCCTGCCCCGTCGAGTTCGGTGGAGACGGATGCCACGGAGTCCTTCGCCGCTGCGGTCAGCGCGTCGTAGACGAACTGACCGCGAGTGGTCCAATCGGCGATCTTCTTCGCCGGCGCGAGGTCGGCCTTGGTGTCGAACGTGATCCAGAAGTCGGAGACCGGCTCCGTGTGGAAGCGGTCCTTCAGGTCCGGCGCGATCTTGCTGGCGGCCGCACCGGGATCCGGCTCAGCGGCCGACGCCGCCGATGGTGGCGGGATCATGCTCAGGCCGACCGCTACGGCCACCGAAGCGACGAGGGCTTTGGGTCTCATGTGGGGGGTCCTCCGACCTACAGGGGTTGGTAGGGGTCGTGGCTCTTGTGGTCGCCGGCATCGCCGGCATCGCCGGCATCGCGGGCGTCGCGGCCATCGCCAGCGTCGCGGAAGTCGCGGGCGCTGACGCGCGGCCCGCGCGACAGCTCGAGTGGTGGCTGGTGCTCGCTGACGGAGTCGTCACGCGCGATAGGTCGCTCAGGCATGCACTGCCCTATGTCCATGGATCATGGAGCCATGCTCGGGGGGACGAGCGACCTTAGCTATCCAGCGGATACGTCAATTTTCACGACGGGCCGTCGAGGGAATCCTCTTCTGCGAACACTCCGGCCTCTACCGCCTTGACCGCGAGCGCGGTCCGGGAGGACACCTTCAACTTGCGCATCGCCGCACGCAGCTGTTGATCCACCGTGGCCGGCGACTTGGCCAGAATCCGGCTGATCTCCCGGTTCGTCTTGCCGGCGACAACCAGTCGGACCACGTCGAGCTCACGAGGTGAGAGCCGGTCGCCGTACCCCCGTCGACCGCCGCGCCACAATCGCGGAACCTCGGCGCCGTGTTCGCGAAGCCGCTGTGCGACACGGTCTGCATCGCCGCGGGCTCCGAGCCTGAACAGTTGCTCGTACTGTGCGGCCAGCAGCTCACGGCCCTGTTCGATCTGACCTTGCGCCATGAGCGCCTCGGCTTGACGCTCGCGGGCGAGCATGGCCTCGTAGGGGCGCGGCAACGCGCTCCAGGCGCGCGCCGCCCGGTCGTATGCCGTCGCCGCGCGAGCGTGGTCTCCGGCTGCGGCGACCAGCAGGGCACGGCATACGGTGAGCGCCGCGCGAGGCGCAGGCGCCGTACGGCCACGCAGTCCTCTGGCGAACTGGTCGCCCAGGCGTGTCGCGGCCTCAAGGTCGCCCGCGGCGAGGTGCGCCTCGATCCGGGCGGGGACGAGGTCCGTCGCCCAGACCCAGATGCCTTTTCTCCGGACTGTGTCCAGCGGCTCGTTCGTGATCTGCAGCGCCCGGCCGCTGTTTCCGTCCGTCAGCCACAGTCTGGCCAGCGCAGCGGCGGCCTCCATCGTGTCGTCCGCTGCGCCGAGACGGGCAGACTCCTCGAGGACCAGCCGGAACTGCTCCTCCGCAGCGCGCCGCCGTCCGGCCGCGGCTGCCAGCCGGGCCGCGAGCCGAATGCTGCCGAGGTAGAGCGCCGGCCGGTCTCGGTCGGCATCGGCGAGTGCCGCGCTTCGCTCCGCGAGACCCTCCCACCGGCCGGTGAGCCACGCCAGGTTGGCCTGTTCGAGTCGGACGTTGTATTGCAACCGGGACGCCTGCTCGGCCTCGGCAAGGCGCATGGCCACGACAAGATGTGCCTCCGCCTCGGCGTACCGGCCCCAGATCAGTGCGCCGGTCCCGACATTTGCGTGGATGCGGGCCACGTCGAGACGCTCCGCCGAGGTCGCACCGTCGATGGGCAGGTCGGCGACGACGTCCCAGGCCTCCTCTTCGCCGAGCATGAGCAACGCAGCGGCACGGTTGCCGGCCAGGTTCAGCCGCTCTGCGGGTGAATCGAATTCGGCGGTGAGCTCAGCGGCGCGATCCAGCCAACGCCGATGAGTCGATGCCGGCCACGGTCCCGCATAGGCCCATCCAAGATAGGTCATCGCCCGAGCCGCCTCGACCGGATCATGGTCGAGGTTGGCCACCGCCTGCTCGAGCTCGCTGAGTGCGGCCTGCGCCTCACCCCCGGTGATCAGGAGCCGACCCAGGGGGTTGCGGATCTCGGCCTGCTGGCGTGCGGAGAGACCGGGGGTCTCCAGCACCGAGCGCAAGGTACGAATCACGCGGTGGTAGACCTCGTCGACCGGTTCACGACGGCCCAGTGCGGCTACTCCGGCGATGCGCGCGACTCGTGCCCGATCCGACGGCGGCAGCTCGGACCACGACAACAGATCGACCAGCAAGGCGACCGCCTTGGTGTGGTCACCCGAGGCCATGGCCAGCTCGGCGCCCTGCTCGGCGTACCGCGCCCAGGACTCCGTCTCGCCCGCCTCACGGAAGTGGCGGGCAAGGCGTGCGACAGGCGGCGGATGGATGTCCTCCAACGCCCGGCCGGCCAGCAGGTGGAAGTGTCTGCGATCGGTCAACGGGATCGCTTCGTAGACAGCCGTGGCGGCCAGCACATGCCGGAATCGCCACTGGCCGCGGTCGTCTCCGTCCAGGACGCCGGCATCGGCCGCCTCCGCGATAGCGCCTCGACACGCATCGGGTGACAGACCGGCGGTCACCGCGATCGTGGCCACCGATGACCGCTCAGCCAACGTCGCCGCAGCTCGCAACACCTGCTGCGCCGTCGCCGACAGACGGCCCACCCGCTCCCGGGTGGAGTCGCGTACCGTTGGCGGCACCTGTAGCTCGCGCAGCTTCAGCCGGACCCACTGCCCGTCGCGGAAGACAAGGTCGGCACGGTCGCACATGAGGCGAACCGACTCCTCCAGCGCCAGCGGAACGCCACCGGTCCGCTCGTGCATGAACGTCGTGAACTCCTGCGATATCGGGTTGCCGTCCAGCATCGAGGACACCAGCGCTGCCGTGTCGTTGGGTCGCATCGGCGCCAGGGCGATCCTCAGCTGGGTCACGCCAGCAGGCAGCCGGGACGTCAGCCGCAGCAACAGCGATCCGGCGTCCACCTCCTCCGGCCGATAGGAGATCACGAGGCTTGGCCCGTCCGACTGCTGTCGGGAGGTGACGAACAGCAGGAACTCCAAGGTCACCTCGTCGGCCCAGTGAGCGTCCTCGAGCACGAGAACGTCGACCCGCAGAGCCCGGAGCATCTCGTCCAGGGCGCGGAACAGGCGATGCCGTGCCGCCTTCGCATCGCCCAAGGGCTCCAATGCGGGCGGCAGGTCCGAGGACCATTCAGGGAACAGGGGCCGTAACGCACCCGCAAGATCGGTGAGCCGCAATCGCGACGCCGGCCGGTCGATCCCACGGAACGCGTCGACGATCGGCCCCAACGTCAGCGACTCTCGAAGCGGTGGGCACACCGAGACCAGGGCAGTGCGCTGGTGCGGCGTGGCCAACCACTCTCGCAGCAGTCGGCTCTTCCCGATCCCCGCCTCGCCCTCTACCAGCACGATCGCCGGTGGCCGGGCCAAGGCGCCCCGGAGCGCCGCCATCTCCCGATCACGACCCACGAAATCCGGCGTAGAAACCGTCGGTGAAGTCCCGTCGGGCGAGGGGTCGAGCATGCGTGATGATCTCGCTTTTCGCTGCTCGGGCGCAAGTACCATCGCGGCGACTCGCGTTGCGGGATCCTCAGCCGAAGTGAGCGATGTCCATCGATGATGGTGACGGCGCACTGCGCCCAGGGTGACCCTCTGGAGACGTGAGGTCAACGGTCATCGGGATATGGCTCTGGCTCGAACTTCGGATGCTGTTGGTGATCTTGGTTGCGTGATCGGTCTGAGCGCGTCGTTGCTCGAGCCGGAGGCAGCTCGATGCTGGAATAGCGCGATGTCGATGGGCCGTGGTTCGGGTTCGGTTGTTCCGGTGGAGACGGCACGGGTGGCGTGGGCGGCGAGCCCGAAGGGCACACCGGCAATGTTGATGCGGGATCGGTTGCAGGACCTGTTCGTCGACGAGGACTTCGGCGACTGGTTTCCGGCCGACGGGCGGCGTGGTGTGTCGCCGGCCCGGTTGGCGTTGGTGTCGGTGTTGCAGTACGCGGAGAACCTCACCGATCGGCAGGCGGCTCGGGCGGTGGCGTGCAGGATCGACTGGAAGTACGCATTGGGGATGGAGCTGACCGAGCCCGGGTTCGATCATTCGGTGCTCAGTGAGTTCCGGGACCGGCTTGCCGAGGGTGACCGTGCTGATCGGCTTCTTGGGGTGATGGTCGATCGGCTGGCGGAGGCGGGGCTGGTGCGGGCTCGGGGCTGGCAGCGTACGGACTCCACGCATGTGCTCGCGGCGGTGCGTCGGCTCAGTCGGGTGGAGCTGGTCGCGGAGACGATGCGCGCCGCGCTGGAGGCCCTGGCCAAGCTGGACGAGGTGTGGCTGGCGAGCGTCATGCCGACGGACTGGGTCGAGCGTTACGGCCGATCGGCGTGTCACGAGCGTCAGCCGACTGGTGCGGCTGCGATACGGCAGTACGTCGAACAGGTCGGCGCTGACGGCATCGCCTTGCTGCGGGCAGTCTACGGCTCGACGGCGCCCGCGGCCGGGCCGGGTGTGGGCGCCGTCGAGGTGCTGCGTCAGGTCTGGGTCCAGCAGTACTGGTATGACGAGTCCGGACAACTGCGGTGGCGGGAAGCGAAATTGTCCCGAGCTCGCAAGAGCCGGGAGGGCACCACGCGGCGGCGTTCCAGCGGCACGATGGCCGATGACGATGCGGAGCCCGCTCGAGTGCCGTGGTCTCGCGTGGAGGTCGTGTCGCCGCATGATCCGCAGGCGCGGTTCAGCCACAAGCCGGGCAAGGTCGAATGGGTTGGCTACAAGGATCACCAGACCGAGACCTGTGACGAGGAGCGACCGAACCTGATCGTGCACGTCGTGACAACCTCGGCGCCGGAGCAGGACGTCAACGTCGTCGAGGCGATCCATACCGCGCTGGCCGAGCAGCGCATCACGCCGGCGGAGCACCTCCTCGACAGCGGCTACGTCACGCCCGAAACGGTGCACCGGGCGTCGACCGCTCACGGGATAACCGTTGTCGGGCCGGTCCGCCAGGACCCGCGCGCCGTCGAACGGCCCAGCTTCGCCAAGGAAGACTTCCACGTCGACTGGCAGGCCGAAACCATGACGTGTCCGCAAGGAACGGTCAGCCCGCGGTGGAAACCTACGATGGCGGACGGTAAGCCGCGACTGTCGGTGCTATTCCGGCGGGCGGACTGCCGCAACTGCACGGTCAGGCAGCAATGTACCGGCAACGTGGACGGCAAAGGTCGACACCTGCTCCTACTACCCGAACCGCTGCAGAAGATCCAAACCCGGGCTCGATCGCAACAGCAGACCCTCGAGTGGAAACGGCGCTACGCCCTCCGCGCCGGGTGCGAGGCCACCGTCTCAGAAACCGTCCACGCGCACGGCCTACGCCGCTGCCGGTACCGCGGGCTCGCAAAGACCCACGTCCAACACGTCCTCACCGCCGCCGGCACCAACATTGTCCGACTCGCTCAACACCGGCCCAACCAACGCCGACGACCACGAAGCCGTCTGCAAGAACTCTTCCGCTCAGCGACTGACGACTGACGACTGACACCAAGATCACCAACAGCATCAACTTCGTGATCCCTGCGCCGGAAGACTATTCGGCGAGGATGACGCGGCGCGTGATCGCCAAGGTGGTGGAGAGTGCCACCGGCCGGGCCACGTTCCCCGAGGTCAGGATCGCGAGCCGGTTGCCAATGCTCCCAATTCAAGGGACAAAACGCGAAGCCCGTTACAGGTGGTTCCGGCGACGGGCTCGCTACCTGCGAATACTTACGGTGGGCGATACTGGGATCGAACCAGTGACCTCTTCGGTGTGAACGTCGATCTCGCCTGTCGCCAGTTCACAGCCGATACCACGTGATGTCGTCGCGCGCCCTCCAGCCGCCGCCGGAGGTCGCCCCGTGATGGATGACGCCAGCCCTCTTGCTGACTTCTTACTGACACAGCGATCGAGGGCTCTGGCCACGACCGGCTTAGGCAATGCTGCTGCCAGACGCTGGCACCCCGGTGGGGAACCGGGCTGCCCGGCGGATCACCGTCGGTGGCACGACACAGGCTTGTCGCGCGATTCTTATCCAACGACCGCCAAGAAATCCGAGTAGAACAGGCCCAGGCCGACCGCCACGCAGACGCCGGCCACGATCCAAAACCGGACCACAATATTGACCTCGCTCCATCCGGCCAACTCGAAGTGGTGGTGCAACGGCACCATCCGGAAGACACGTCTACCGGTGGTCCGGAACGAGACGATCTGGATCACCCAGGTCGTCGTGATGATGACGAAGAGCCCGCCGATCATGATCGAAAGCAGCGTGGTGCGGGTTGCCACCGCGAGCCCGCCGATCAGGCCGCCGAGCCCGAGCGAGCCCACGTCACCCATGAAGATCCGCGCCGGGGACGTGTTCCACCACAGGAAGCCCACGCAGGCGGCGGCCGCCGCCGCCGCGATCATGGCGATCTCCAGGGGGTCCCGGACCTGGTAGCAGTAGTCGTTCACGCGGGCGTACGCGTCGTCGGCGCACCAGTGCCGGTACTGCCAGAAGCCGATCAGCGCGTACGCGCCGAGCACCAGGATCGACGCGCCGGTGGCCAGGCCGTCGAGGCCGTCGGTGAGGTTCACGCCGTTCGACATCGCCATGATCACGAAGACGAAGACCATGACCGCGCCGACCTTGCCGACGTTCAGCCAGCTGATGTCGCGGATGAGCGAGATGTGCTCGCTGGCCACGGTCTGGCCGTTGGTGCTCGGCACGTAGAGCGCGGCGATGCCGAACCCGCCGCCGACGATCGCCTGGCCGAGCAGCTTGCCTTTGGCGGACAGTCCGTCGGAGTTGCGCCGGCGCACCTTGAGGAAGTCGTCGAAGAAGCCGACCGCGCCGCAGAAGACGAACAGCCCGAGCAGCACCAGGGCCGTCATGGTCGGCCCCTCCTGTGCGATCTGCCGCTCGGGCAGGGTGATCAGGGCAAGGTGCCCGGCGACGTAGGCGAAGACGGTCGCCACGATGAAGACGACGCCGCCCATCGTGGGCGTGCCCTTCTTGCCCTGGTTGCTGGCGAGCCCGATGGATCGGATCGGCTGGCCGGCCTTGAGCGCGGTGAAGACGCGAATCGCCACCGGTGTGCCGAACAGGGAGATGATGAACGCGACCGCGGCCGCGACGATGACCGCCCTCACGGGCGAAGCTCCACGAGATCCGGATTTCTCACGGCGTCCCCACCGAGCTTCCAGATCAGCGTCTGACGTATCGACCTGAGCTGGCCGTGCAGATAGTCCTTAGCGAAATCATCGATCACGAGACACGAGCTTGCCATCCGACGGCGAGCGGAGCAGCCCTGGACCTCACAGCGCCGTGGTTCGTAACTCGTTGACACGAATCCGATTCTCCGGGCGGCCGTCCGCGACCGGCTGATCGGCGCCAATCCGTGCGAGGGCGTGAAGGTGCCATCGCGGCGGAAGAAGGACACCGATGGACATGTCCTGACCCGCGCTGACCTGATCGGCCGACTCCTACCGGCGGTCCCGGATCGATACCGTGCCCTGGTCGCGTTGGCCGGCGGTACCGGCCTGCGGTGGGGCGAGTGCACTGAGCTCCGCTGGGAATCGCTCGACCTGACCACGAAGACGGTGGAGGTCGTCCGGGTCGCCGTCGAGGTTGCGGGCACGGTCACGATCAAGCCCTACCCGAAGTCACGGGCGGATCGGCGTACCGTCCCGGTGCCGGACTTCGCGGTTGACCTGCTGGCGGCGCATCCAGTGTTCGATCATCTCGCGTATGCCGTCGATCGGGCCCCATCTTCGACTGCCAAGACCAAGCGATCAATACTCACGGTCACATCACCCCCAGGACTTCGGCACCTCCCAGACGGTCGGTTGGAAGGTGCTTTGATCTGCACCCTCAGCCTCCCCGACGGGGCGGTTGACCAGGGGTAGCGGTAGCTCTCTGTGCCGGGCGGTCCGCGCAAGCTCCGTTGTTGCCTGACGAACCGAACGGGCACGCGTCGGACACGCGATGGCTGCCGTCAGGTGCGGGTCTACCGTTGCCGCCGCGTTGTGAGGTCGCGCCGCAAGAGTTCGAGGAAGTAGGCGCAAGCCTCACCCTCTGTCCGGAAGACTCGGAGGCTGCCCTTCACCCCGCGTTCGGAGTAATACACCTCCCAACCCGCCGGGCCGAGGTCGAGCACGTAGCATTCGTTGGCTCCGATGCCGCCGGGCAGCCGGTAGCTGTCGGGCGCGAAGCCCTCACGTGGAAGGACGATCTCCAAGTCTGCTCGCGTCAGGTCGTCCACGAACTCATCATGCCCAACGTCCGACTAACCAGATAGTTGGCCCTGCCCAGACCTCTTCGGTATGAACGCCGTTGCGTCGCATTGCCTGCTGCCATCGGCTGTCGTCCCGTGTGGTTCAGCTCGGCTACCACCCCGTCTGCTGTCGTCACGTCTCGCCTTGAGCGGGCACGATCGATGCCTTCTCGCTGCTTTCAGCCGCTCTCGATTCTCGAGTAGGTGCATCACTCCGCTGCTGGCAGGGTCGGGTGGTCGGTGGGATAGACGCCGATCGCGAACCCGTACATGGTTTCGCCGGACCTCGGCATCCGGTCGAACTCATCAACCAGTTCCGCCATCCGCTCCCAGAACTGAGAGGCCTGATCCTCCGAGATCCGCGCATGCCGGATGAAACCCCAAAGCTTTCCCTGCTCGAACGCCTTCGCGGACTCGCGTGCAGCCACCTCGAAGTCGTTGAAGTCGACCGGCATCTGTTCGCCAGCAGGTGATGGCTCCGCTGCCACGTAGAACATGCGCGCGGTGCGCCCGTAGAAGCGCTCCTCGATCGCCCGCACCTTCCGCGTGCGCACCACCTGGAGCAGGCCGTTGCGGGTGAGCACGTCCACGTGGTGCGCGACCGTGCTCTTGGGGCGCTCGACCGCCTCCGCTAACTCGGTCACGGTCGCGGCCCGCTCGTGGAGGAGCTGCAGGATCGCGGTGCGGAGCGGGTGGCCGATGGCCTTCACCTGGTCCGGTCTGGTCAGCGCCATCCGATCGGCTAGCTCGTAGTCGGGGGGGTTGTCGGCCATGGCATAACAGACTAGCATCGCGGAACGTTCCAGAAATCTCGATCGTTCGCAAGGAGTTCAACGCCGTGACCGACGTGCTGCTGTACCACCACATCCAAGGCCTGACCGACGGGGTCCGGAGCTTCGCCGACAGCCTGCGACAGGCCGGGCACACCGTGCACACGCCGGACCTGTTCGACGGCCGCACGTTCGGCAGCATCGAGGAGGGTTTCGGATTCGCACGCGATACGGGGTTCGACGCGATCCGGGAGCGCGGCATCGCCGCAGCCGACGAACTCGGCCCCGAACTGGTCTACGGCGGATTCTCCTTCGGCGTGACGATCGCCCAGCGGCTCGCGCAGACCCGGCCCGGTGCCCGCGGGGCACTGCTCATGTACTCCTGCCTCCCGGTCGCGGAATTCGGAGAGGCGTGGCCCGAGGGCGTGCCGGTGCAGATCCACGGCAAGGAGGGCGACGAGTTCTTCGACGAGGACCTGCCGGCCGCACGCGAGCTCGCCGGCTCCACGGCGAACGCCGAGCTGTTCGTCTATCCCGGCGACCAGCACCTCTTCGCCGACTCCTCGCTCGACGCGTACGACCCGGAGGCGTCCGCGCTGCTCATGGAGCGGGTGCGGACATTCCTCGCCTCCGTCTGACCGGCGTGGCCTAACTAGCTGACCATTGGTCGTCGTTGGTCCACGATCAGCCTCCGGCGGCTTGGTGACGGCTTGGACCTGGTCCTCGTCGACCCACCCGGAGCCGGCGCACCCGGGCCTCCACCGCTGCCCTCCTTCCGGCCCGCTGCTGTCGGCAGCAAGGCCCGGCGCCCTACGGCAACTGCAGTTCGGTGATGGTTTCCCAAACGGCCCATGGGAAGACCGCCAACAGCAGCAGGCCACTGCCGTAGAGCCTCCACATGCTCACCGGGTGGCTGTCGCGGCGCAAGGATCGCACATCCCACAGATTCAGCAAGAACACCGAAGCGATGAACGCGACCGCGATCCACACCCAAAGTAGGGACTCGTCCATGGCCTGCGATTGTTCCGTCGGTTGCGCTCCAGAGCCAGCTCTGTCACTTGCCGGAGCCTCCGAGCGGTGACGGGAACACGCACTGTCAGACCCGAAAATCCAACGGTGAGTGGGCAGGCGGCAGCCCCCGGCGCAGCGCAGCGGAGCCGGGTTTGGGTGGGTGGGGTCAGGCG
>NZ_JBIDCT010000031.1:0-55732 GCF_043204735.1 Micromonospora sp. NPDC047740 | reverse complement strand
CTACTCGGCCTCCTGACACATGAGATAACCCGAAGGGCCGGCCCCCACCAGGGGCCGGCCCTTCGACACACCCAGAAACGGCCGACCCCCAACAAGAGGGCCGGCCGTTCGGCGTCTCCCGATGCCGGCCAGTCGAACCGGTGGCGGCGGCGTGTGGCGGTCAGGCAGGTGCGTCGGCCTCGGCGAGCACGGCGAGGATCTGCTCGCCGTACTTCGCGAGCTTGTTCTCGCCGACGCCGTTGATCCGGGACAGCTCGGTCAGCGAGGCCGGCGCCTCGGTGGCGATCTGGCGCAGGGTCGCGTCGTGGAAGATGACGTACGCGGGCACGCCCTGCTCCTTGGCGGTGGCCGCCCGCCAGGCCCGCAGCCGCTCGAACACCGGGGCCGCGGCGGCGCTGAGGTCGGCGACGACGGTGGCCGCGCCCCGCGGTTTCGCCGACCGGGCGGACACCGGCTTCTCCGGCTCCCGCCGCATGGTGACCGTACGCCGGCGGCCCAGCACCTCGGCGCTCGCCTCGGTCAGGGCGAGGGTGCCGTAGTCGCCCTCGACGGCGAGCAGGCCCTCGGCGAGCAGTTGCCGCACCACGCCCCGCCACTCCGCCTCGCGCAGCTCGGTGCCGATGCCGAAGGTCGTCAACGAGTCGTGGCCGTACTGGTCGATCTTGTCGGTGCGCTTTCCGAGCAGGATGTCCACGCAGTGCCCGGCGCCGAACCGCTGGTTGCGTTCCCGGTCCAGCCGGTAGACGGTGGAGAGCAGCTTCTGCGCGGCGACCGTGCCGTCCCAGGACTCCGGTGGTTCGAGGCAGGTGTCGCAGTTGCCGCAGCCGCCCGCGCCGGTCTCGCCGAAATACTCGAGGAGCTGCGCCCGGCGGCAGCGGACCGTCTCGCAGAGGGCCAGCATCGCGTCCAGGTGGGCGGCGAGGTTGCGCCGGTGCGCCAGGTCGCCCTCGGAGGTCTCGATCATCTTGCGCTGCTGGACCACGTCCTGGAGCCCGTACGCCAGCCAGGCCGTCGACGGCAGGCCGTCCCGCCCGGCCCGGCCGGTCTCCTGGTAGTAGCCCTCGACCGACTTCGGCAGGTCGAGGTGGGCGACGAAGCGTACGTCCGGCTTGTCGATGCCCATCCCGAAGGCGATGGTGGCGACCATGACCAGCCCGTCCTCGCGCAGGAAGCGCTGCTGGTTGACGGCCCGGGTCCGGGCGTCCAGCCCGGCGTGGTACGGCAGGGCCGGGACCCCGTTCGCCACCAGGAACTCGGCCGTCTTCTCCACCGACGCACGGGACAGGCAGTAGACGATGCCCGCGTCGCCCGGGTGCTCGTCGCGCAGCAGGCTCAGCAGCTGCCTGCGCGGCTCCCGCTTGGGCACGATCCGGTACTGGATGTTGGGCCGGTCGAAGCTGGCCACGAAGTGTCGGGCGTCGGTGAGCTGGAGCCGGGTGGCGATCTCCGTACGGGTGGCCTTGGTCGCGGTGGCGGTGAGCGCGATCCGCGGCACCCCCGGCCAGCGCTCGTGCAGCATCGAGAGGTTGAGGTAGTCGGGGCGGAAGTCGTGCCCCCACTGGGAGACGCAGTGCGCCTCGTCGATGGCGAACAGCCCGATCCGGCCCCGCTCCAGCAGGCCGACCGTGGCGCGGCCGGCCAGGGCCTCCGGGGCGAGGTAGAGCAGGTCCAGCTCGCCGGCGAGGAAGGCGGCCTCCACCCGCCGCCGCTCCGCCGGCTCCTGGGTCGAGTTGAGGAACCCGGCGCGGACGCCGACGGCGGTGAGCGCGTCGACCTGGTCCTGCATGAGGGCGATCAGCGGCGAGACGACCACCGCGACCCCGTCCCGGACCAGCGCGGGGATCTGGTAGCAGAGCGACTTGCCGCCCCCGGTCGGCATCAGCACCAGCGCGTCTCCGCCGGCCACCACGTGCTCGACGACCTCCTGCTGGAAGCCTCGGAAGGTGTCGTAGCCGAACACCCGGCGCAACACCCGCAGCGCGTCCTCGGTCCGCTCATCGGTGGGGGAGACCATCCGCGCAGTCTACGAGCGGCCTCCGACAGCGGCCCGCTCCGGCGAGCGCGTCGCGGGGTCCGCGGGGCCCGGCCGGCCCGGGCCACGTCGGGCCGGCCCGGTCGGGCGGCCAGGGTGGGCACACTCACCGGTGGCGCGCGAGCGGTCACCGACCGTCAGCAGTGGCTGACGGTGTCGGAAGTGCGACCGTCTCCGGCGGGACCTGGGGAAACCGATACCGAGACGACGACAAACCGGACAAGTAGCTGTTCCGGTCGTCACCCCGTGGAATCCCGGGCCGGGTCGTAGCCGTTAGAGTCGCTGACTGACCACGCGCGGCCGAGCGGCCGCGGCGCCACGGCTTGGGGGTAACGGGTGAGCGAGGCGCGGACGCCGGGAGACCTGGTGCCGACAGGTACGGAGACAGCCCTCGGACGGCCGGCGCCGGCCGAGGTGGACACCACCCTGGTGGTGGTGACCGGCCTTTCCGGCGGTGGCCGCAGCACGGTGGCCCGGGCGCTGGAGAACGTGGGCTACTACGTGGTCGACAACCTGCCCCAGGCGCTCATGCTGGACATGGCCGAGCTGGCCTTCAAGGCCG
This sequence comes from Micromonospora sp. NPDC047740, assembly GCF_043204735.1. Lineage (NCBI taxonomy): Bacteria > Bacillati > Actinomycetota > Actinomycetes > Micromonosporales > Micromonosporaceae > Micromonospora > Micromonospora sp. NPDC047740. Next base: position 53,138 of record NZ_JBIDCT010000031.1, on the reverse strand, counting down.
GCGGCGCGGCCCGGCGTACGGCCATGGTGCTGGACGTCCGCTCCCGCGCCTTCTCCACCGACCTGGCCGGCGCGATCCGGGAGCTGCGGGAGCGCGGCTTCCAGCCCCGGGTGGTCTTCGTCGACGCCGACGACGAGGTGCTGATCCGCCGGTTCGAGAGCGTCCGGCGCTCGCACCCGCTGCAGGGTGACGGGCGGCTGGCCGACGGCATCGCCGTCGAGCGCGCGCTGCTGGAGGAGGCCCGGGACCAGGCCGACGTGATCATCGACACCAGCCACCTGAACGTCAACCAGCTCCGGCGCCGGGTCGAGGAGCTGTTCGGCGGGGAGGACTCCCGTCGACTGCGGATCACCGTGCTCTCCTTCGGGTTCAAGTACGGCCTTCCCCCGGACGCCGACTTCGTGATGGACGCCCGGTTCCTGCCCAACCCGTACTGGGTGTCGGAGCTGCGCGAGCACACCGGGCGCGAGGAGGCGGTCAGCGCGTACGTGCTGGGCCAGGAGGGCGCGGAAGCCTTCGTGACCGGCTACGCCGATCTGGTCAACGCCACCACCGCCGGCTTCGAGCGGGAGGGCAAGCGCTACCTGACCGTGGCGGTCGGCTGCACCGGCGGCAAGCACCGCAGCGTCGCCATCGCCGAGGAGTTGGCCGCCCGGCTGCGTCAGTCCGGCATCGCCGCCCACGCGCAGCACCGGGACCTGGGGCGGGAATGATCCCGACCAGGGTGGTCGCCTTCGGCGGCGGGCACGGGCTCTCGGCGTCCCTGCGGGCGCTGCGGCACTGCGTACCCGAGCTGGACCTGGACATCACCGCGGTGGTCACCGTCGGCGACGACGGCGGCTCGAGCGGCCGGCTGCGGGCCGAGCGCGGCGGGCTGCCGCCGGGCGACCTGCGGCAGGCGCTGGTCGCGCTCGCCGGCGATCACCCGGCCACCCGGCGCAGCGCGGCGCTCTTCCAGCACCGCTTCGCCGCCGGCGATGGCGCGGGAGCGGGCGATTCGCTGGCCGGGCACGCGGTCGGCAACCTGCTGCTCAACGGGTTGACGGAGCTGCTCGGCGATCCGGTGGCCGCGCTCGACCACGCCGGTGCGATGCTCGGCGCGGTGGGCCGGGTGCTGCCGATGTCCTGCCAGCCGGTCGACATCGAGGCCCGGGTGCGCGGCGCCGATCCGGGCCACCCCGACGAGGTACGCACGGTGCGCGGCCAGCATCAGGTGGCGGTCACCTCCGGCCGGGTCGAGTCGCTGCGGCTCACCCCGGCCGCGCCGGCGGCCTGCCCGGAGGCGGTCGCCGCGGTACGCGCGGCCGACTGGCTGATCTTCGGGCCGGGCAGCTGGTACACCAGCGTGCTGCCCCACCTGCTGGTGCCGCAGTTGGCCGACGCGATCGTCTCCAGTCCGGCGCGGCGGCTGGTCACGCTCAACCTGGTGGCGGAGAAGGAGACCCACGGGCTCTCCCTGGCCGACCATCTGGACACCCTGCGGCGCTATCTGCCCGAGCTGAAGGTGGACATGGTGCTGGCGGACTCCACGGCGGTGGGTGACCCCGAGGCGGTTGCGGGTGCGGCAGAATCGCTGGGTGCCCGGCTGGTCCTCGCCCCCGTCGCCGTCCTCGACGGCGCGCCCCGTCATGATCCAGCCGCCCTGGGCGCCGCGCTGGTGCCTGTCCTGGGTGCCGATCGTTAGACACGTACGTAATCAACGGCGACACGCCGGAACCGGTCCGTGAGGGGGCGCACTATGGCGATGACGGCGGCGGTCAAAGACGAGCTGAGTCGGGTCGACGTGCCCAAGCCGTGCTGCCGGCGGGCGGAGATGGCGGCCCTGCTGCGCTTCGCGGGCGGCCTGCACATCGTGTCGGGTCGCGTGGTGGTCGAGGCGGAGCTGGACACCGGCGCGGTCGCCCGGCGGCTGCGGCGGGAGATCGCCGAGGTCTACGGCTACCCGAGCGAGATCCACGTGCTCGCCTCCGGCGGGCTGCGCAAGGGCAGTCACTTCATCGTGCGGGTGGTCAAGGACGGCGAGGCGCTGGCGCGCCAGACCGGTCTGCTGGACGTCCGAGGCCGCCCGGTGCGCGGCCTGCCGCCGCACGTCGTCGCGGCCAACGTCTGCTGCGCGGTCTCCGCGTGGCGGGGCGCCTTCATGGCCCACGGCTCGCTCACCGAGCCGGGCCGCTCCAGCGCGCTGGAGATCACCTGCCCCGGCCCCGAGTCGGCCCTCGCCCTGGTCGGCGCGGCCCGACGGATCGGGATCACCGCCAAGAACCGCGAGGTCCGTGGGGTGGACCGGGTGGTGGTCAAGGACGGGGACTCGATCGCCGCCCTGCTCACCCGCATCGGCGCCCACGCCAGCGTGCTGGCCTGGGAGGAGCGCCGGGTGCGCCGGGAGGTCCGGGCGACCGCCAACCGGCTGGCGAACTTCGACGACGCCAACCTGCGCCGCTCGGCCCGCGCCGCGGTGGCCGCCGCCGCCCGGGTCACCCGGGCCCTGGAGATCCTCGCCGACGACGCCCCGCACCACCTCACCTCCGCCGGAAGGCTGCGGCTGGAGCACCGGCAGGCGTCGCTGGAGGAGCTGGGCGCCCTCGCCGATCCGCCGCTGACCAAGGACGCCATCGCCGGCCGGATCCGCCGGCTCCTCGCGCTGGCCGACAAGCGGGCCCGGGACCTGGGCATCCCGGATACGGAAGCGGCCGTCACGCCGGACATGCTCGTGGTCTGATAGGACGGTGAGGCGTCACCTGCGGCGGGTTCACCACCCGCCGCAGCGCGATGCGGCACGCTCGGATAAGGTCGCTGCGTACGGCAAGGGGGCCGGCACAGGCACCCCTCGCCGTGCTCACCGCCTCGGGCGGTCAGGTCCTCAGGACCGCGGCGGGGTGGCCGAGATGAACCGTCAACGGCCGGCTCCAACGGTCGGCGCACACACCTCCGCCGGCCCTGTTCTGACGCCGGCGGACCAGAACGCGAGGAGATGGGACCTGTGACCATCCGGGTTGGCATCAACGGCTTCGGCCGGATCGGCCGCAACTTCTTCCGGGCAGTGCTGGCGTCCGGCGCTGACGTCGAGGTCGTGGCGGTCAACGACCTGACCGACAACGCGACGCTCGCCCACCTTGTCAAGTACGACAGCATCCTGGGCCGTCTCCCGCACGAGGTGAAGGCCACCGACGACGAGATCAGCGTGGGCGGTCACACCATCAAGGCGTACGCCGAGAAGGACCCGGCCAAGCTGCCGTGGGGCGAGGCCGGCGTCGACGTCGTCATCGAGTCCACCGGTTTCTTCACCGACGCCACCAAGGCGAAGGCGCACATCGACGGTGGCGCCAAGAAGGTCATCATCTCCGCTCCGGCGAAGAACGAGGACGTCACGGTCGTCATGGGCGTCAACCAGGACCAGTACGACCCGGCCAAGCACACCATCATCTCGAACGCCTCGTGCACCACCAACTGCCTCGCCCCGATGGCGAAGGTGCTGCAGGACACGTTCGGCATCCAGCAGGGTCTGATGACCACCATCCACGCGTACACGCAGGACCAGAACCTGCAGGACGCGCCGCACAAGGACCTGCGCCGGGCCCGGGCCGCCGCGCTCAACATCGTGCCGACCTCGACCGGCGCCGCGAAGGCGATCGGCCTGGTCCTGCCGGAGCTGAAGGGCAAGCTGGACGGCTACGCGCTGCGCGTGCCGATCCCGACCGGCTCGACCACCGACCTGACCGTCACGGTCGGCCGGGAGACCACCGTGGACGAGGTCAACGCCGCGATGAAGGCCGCCGCGAACGGTCCGCTCAAGGGCATCCTGGTCTACAACGAGGACCCGATCGTCTCCGCCGACATCGTCACCGACCCGGCGTCCTGCATCTTCGACGCGCCGCTGACCAAGGTGATCGGCAACCAGGTCAAGGTCGTCGGCTGGTACGACAACGAGTGGGGCTACTCGAACCGTCTGGTCGACCTGGTCAAGCTGGTGGGTAGCTCCCTGTGAGTGCGAGGAGTGAGCTTGCGAGCCCCGCAGTCACGAACGGAGGGCTAGCTCTGTGAGCATCCGCAACCTCGACGACCTGCTCGCCGAGGGGGTGTCGGGTCGGCGCGTGCTGGTGCGCGCCGACCTGAACGTCCCACTCGACAAGCAGACCGGTGAGATCACCGACGACGGCCGGATCCGGGCCGTCCTGCCGACGCTGAGCGCGCTGGTCCAGGCCGGCGCGAAGGTGGTCGTCTGCTCGCACCTGGGCCGCCCGAAGGGCGCGCCGGACCCGCAGTTCAGCCTCCGCCCGGTGGCCGGCCGGCTGGGCGAGCTGCTCGGTGCCCCGGTCCAGTTCGCCGAGGACACCGTCGGCGACTCGGCCCGCGCATGCGTGGAGGGCCTCGCCGACGGTCAGGTCGCCGTGCTCGAGAACCTCCGCTTCAACAAGGGTGAGACGAGCAAGGACGACGCCGAGCGGGGCGCCTTCGCCGACCAGCTCGCCGCGCTCGGCGAGGCGTACGTCGACGACGCCTTCGGCGCGGTGCACCGCAAGCACGCCAGCGTCTACGACGTGCCGGCCCGGCTGCCACACTTCGCCGGCCGGCTGGTGCTGCGCGAGGTGGAGGTGCTCAGCAAGCTGACCGGCGACCCGGAGCGGCCGTACGTGGTGGTGCTGGGCGGCTCCAAGGTCTCCGACAAGCTGGCCGTGATCGAGGCGCTGCTGCCGAAGATCGACCGGCTGCTCATCGGCGGCGGGATGTGCTTCACCTTCCTCAAGGCCCAGGGCCTGGAGGTGGGCAGCTCGCTGCTGGAGGAGGAGATGGTCGAGACCTGCCGCAACCTGATGGAACGCGAGCCGGGCAAGATCATGCTCCCGGTCGACGTGGTGGCCGCGGTCGCCTTCGCGCCGGACGCCGAGCACCACACGGTCCGGGTGGACGGCATCCCGAACAAGCGGGTCGGGCTCGACATCGGCCCGGAGACCGTGGCCGGGTTCGCCTCCGCCCTCAAGCAGGCGCGGACGGTGTTCTGGAACGGCCCGATGGGCGTGTTCGAGATGGCCGCGTTCGCGAACGGGACCCGCGGGGTTGCCGAGGCGATCGCGAAGTCCGGTGCGTTCAGCGTCGTGGGCGGCGGTGACTCGGCGGCGGCGGTGCGGACGCTCGGGCTCGACGAGTCGGCGTTCGATCACATCTCCACCGGCGGCGGCGCCTCCCTGGAGTATCTGGAGGGCAAGACCCTCCCCGGCATCGCGGCCCTGGAGAAGTGATGGCGAGCCCCACCCGCCGGCCCCTGATGGCCGGCAACTGGAAGATGAACCTGAACCACCTCGAGGCCAACCTGCTGGTGCAGAAGCTGGCCGCGAGCCTCACCGAGAAGCAGCTCACCGAGGTCGAGACGGTGGTCCTGCCGCCCTTCACCGACCTGCGGACCGTGCAGACGGCGGTGGACGGCGACAAGCTGCTGATCGGCTACGGCGCGCAGGACCTGTCGCCGTACCAGTCGGGCGCGTACACCGGGGACATCGCCGGGTCGATGCTCGCCAAGCTGGGCTGCACCTACGTGGTGGTCGGCCACTCGGAGCGGCGGCAGTACCACAACGAGGACGACGCACTGGTCAACGACAAGGTGAACGCCGCGTTGGCCAACGGGCTCACCCCGATCCTCTGCATCGGCGAGGGGCTGGAGGTCCGGGAGCAGCTCCGGCACGTGCCGCATTGCTGCGACCAGCTTGACGGCGCGCTCCGCGGGCTCACCGCGGAGCAGGTCACCAAGGTCGTCGTGGCGTACGAGCCGGTCTGGGCGATCGGTACCGGCAAGACGGCGACCCCGGAGGACGCCCAGGAGGTCTGCGGCGAGGTGCGCAAGCGGCTCGGCGACACCTTCGACGAGGCCACCGCCCAGCAGGTCCGGATCCTCTACGGCGGCTCGGTCAAGGCGTCGAACATCGCCGCGATCATGGCCCAGCCGGACGTGGACGGGGCCCTGATCGGCGGTGCCAGCCTGGACGCCGAGGAATTCGCGCAGATCTGCCGGTTCCCGGAGCACATCGCTCGCTGATAGCTCGCTATCCTTGACGCTGCCCGTCCGCCGGTCGGTGCCGCCGTGCCCGACAGGACGGGCAGTGATCGCAACGAGAGGACAAACCCCCGCCATGCCGATCTGGTTCGCCTACACGATGATCGTGTTGCTGGTCATCACGAGCGTCCTGCTCACGCTGCTGATCCTCCTGCACCGCGGCAAGGGCGGCGGGCTGTCGAGCATGTTCGGCGGCGGCGTCAGCTCCAGCCTGGCCGGCTCCTCGGTCGCCGAGAAGAACCTCGACCGCTACACCGTTCTGGTCGGGATCATCTGGTTTGCGTGCATCGTCGGGATCGGGCTCTGGCTCCGGCTCCAGCTGAGCAGCGGCGCCTGAGTCAGCGCGTCGAGCGTACAATCTGCGCGCGGTCCGTTACGGACCGCGCGCAGTTTGTTTTTCCGCTGCACCGCGTCGCCCGCCGTCCACCCCCGCGCGGCGGTCCCCTCCGACGACAGGAGCAAGCAGCAATGCCCGGTGACAACGTCGTCCGCGGCACCCGGATCGGGTCCGCCCCCGAGCGCTTCGACCAGCGGTACGAGCCGGCCCCGCGCCGGCCGGTCACCTACTGGTGCGGCAACGCTCACGAGGTCCGGTTCCTCATCGCCGCCGACGCGGAGGCGCCGGCGGCGTGGGACTGCCCACGATGCGGCCAGCCGGCCGGCCCGGACCCGGGAAACCCGCCGGGCCGGCCGCGTTCGGAGCCCTACAAGAGCCACCTGGCGTACGTGCAGGAGCGGCGTACCCCGGAACAGGGGGAGGCCCTCCTCGCCGAGGCCCTGGCCGCGCTACGCCGCCGCCGGGGCGCCTGACCGCGCCGCCTCGCCCTCCGCCCCTGAGAGGCCTGATTCAGGGACCGAGTGGCTCTCCGCCGCGGCACAGCCCCTCGTTCCGGGAAGCTGCGCGCAGCGGGCGGCGAGGAGTGCCGCAACGGAGGTTCAGCGGAGGCTGCGCAGCCGGGGCGGCACGTCGGCCGCCGCCGCCCGGTCGAGCAGCCAGAGGGTACGGGACACCCCGTGCACCCCGGCCGCGGGAAGCTGCACCGGCCCGGCCCCGGCGAGGGCCATGCCCACCGCCCGGGCCTTGTCCGCGCCGGCGGCCACCAGCCAGACCTCCTCGGCGGTGTTGATCGCCGGCAGGGTCAGCGTGACCCGCACCGGCGGGGGCTTCGGGCTGCCGCGTACCGCGCTGACCGGCCGGCTGTCGTGGTGCACCGGGTGCTCCGGAAAGACCGACGCCACGTGCCCGTCCTCGCCGACGCCGAGCATCAGCACGTCGAAGTGGGGGAGCGCGGCGGTGCCGGGCCGCGCCGCCCGGGCCAGCTCCTGCGCGTATCCGGCGGCGGCCGCCTCCGGGTCGTTGCCGGCCGGCCCGTCCGAGGCCGGCATCGGATGGATCCGCGCCGGGTTCAGCGGCACCGCGTCCAGCAGCGCCGCCCGGGCCTGCGTCTCGTTGCGTTCCGGGTCGCCGGCCGGCAGGAACCGCTCGTCGCCCCACCAGACGTCGACCCGGGACCAGTCGACGGCGTCCCGAGCGGGTAGCTCCGCCACCGCCCGGTACACCGCCGCGGCGATCCGCCCGCCGGTCAGCACCACCGACGCCTGGCCCCGGTCCGCCTGCGCGTCGAGCAGCTTCACCACCAAACGGGCCGCCACCGCCTGCGCCAGCAGGTCGGGGTCGGCGTGTACGGCGACACTCGCCTCACTCATCCATCGTGCCTTCGTGCTCCGACCGCCCCACGGCGGTCACCGGTGCTGTCCGGCCGCCGGGCGGCCCGTGCCGCCCGGCGGTCCGTTCACTGGTTGGCGGTCGCGCCGGCGTGCGCGCTGATTCCGGCCTCGGCCCGCTGGGCGGTCGCCGGGTCCTTCCACACGTGCACTCGCTGGGTGGGGCGTTCCTCCAGCCCGGAGATGCCGGCGGTCGCGCCGAGCGCCTCCGCGTACACCTGGTCGGCGTCGAGGCGGCGCAGCTCCTCGGCCAGCTCGTCGCCGAGCGGGCGGCGGACCAGCGGCAGTGTCCGGTCCTGCTGGCCGGTACGCCGGAAGGTCGCCACGTTGTCGTCCCGGGTCAGGGTCAGCTGGTCGCCGTTGGCGCAGCGCAGCTGCACCTCGCGCATCCGCGGGAACTCGTCGGTGCGTACCCAGGCCGGGTCGATGTCGAGCCGCGACGCGAGCCAGCCGCGCATCAGCGCCGCCGTGGGATCGGACCCGGGCCCCACCACGGTCGCCTCGGTGACCTTGGCCTGGGCGGTGTCGAACGCCCCGGCCACCAGGGTGCGCCACGGGGTGATCCGGGTCCAGGCCAGGTCGGTGTCGCCCGGGGCGTAGTCCGCGGCCCGCTGCCGCAGCGCCGCGACCGGGTCGGCGGCCTGCGCCGAGTCGGTGATCCGCCGGTCGGCCACCACGCCGAGGAAGTCGGTCGCGATCTCCTCCGGCGGCTCGCCGTGCCACCAGGTCACCACCGGCACGTCCGGCACCAGCAGCGGCAGCACCACCGACTCGGCGTGCAGGGCGAGCCGGCCGTACATCCGCGTGACCACCGCCTCGCACGGGCCGAGCCGGCCGCCGACGACGATCTCCGCGTCCAGGCGGTTGCGGTCCCGCTCGACGTCGGAGCGGACCACCACGAGCAGCCGGCACGGGTGGGCGGCGGCCGCTATGGTCGCCGCGGCCTCCGCCTCCCGGACCCGCTTCTCGTCCACCACCACGATCAGGCTGAGCGCCATGCCGCTGGCCACCCCGCCCGCGCTGCGCCGCTCGGCGGCGAGCGCCTTGACCACCTCGTTACCGGTGGTGTCCCACAGGCCGATCAACGGAACCTCCCGGTGTGCTCGGTCATGCCCGCCGCCAGGAGCGGTCGTCGCGGGCCAGCATCTCGTCCGCCGCCCGGGGCCCCCACTCGCCGGCCCGGTACGACTCCGGCTTGGTGCCCGCCCAGGCGTGCTCCAACGGGTCGATCACCTGCCAGCTCTGCTCCACCTCGGCGGCGTCCGGGAACAGCGTCCGGTCACCGATCAGCACGTCCAGCACCAGCCGCTCGTACGCCTCGGGGCTGGACTCGGTGAACGCCTCGCCGTACTGGAAGTCCATCGCGATGTCCCGGACCTCCATTGCGGTGCCCGGCACCTTGGAGCCGAACTTCAGCACCACACCTTCGTCCGGTTGCACCCGGATGACGAGCTGGTTGTTGCCGAGCGACTCCACATCGGCCGGGTTGAACGGTAGGTGCGGCGCCTTCTTGAAGATGATCGCCACCTCGGTGACCCGCCGGGGCAGCCGCTTGCCGGCCCGGATGTAGAACGGCACCCCGGCCCAGCGCCGGTTCTGGATGCCCAGCTTCACCGCCACGTACGTCTCGGTGGTGGAGTCCGGCGGGATGTCCTTCTCCTCCAGGTAGCCGACTGCGCGTTCGCCGCCGACCCAGCCGGGCAGGTACTGGCCCCGGACGGTGTCCCGGGCCGCGTCCTTCGGCACCGTGATGGCCTTGAGCACCTTCAGCTTCTCGGTCCGGATCTCGTCGGCGTCGAAGCTGGTCGGCTCCTCCATGGCTACCAGGGCGAGGAGCTGGAGCAGGTGGTTCTGCAGCACGTCCCGGGCCGCCCCGGCCGAGTCGTAGAACCCGGCCCGAGTGCCGATGCCGACGTCCTCGGCCATGGTGATCTGCACCGAGTCGACGTACTTGCCGTTCCACAGCGGCTCGAAGAGGTTGTTGGCAAAGCGCAGGGCGAGGATGTTCTGGACGGTCTCCTTGCCCAGGTAGTGGTCGATCCGGAAGACGTCCTGGCGGGTGAAGACGTCGTCGACCAGGTCGTTGAGCGCCTTCGCCGAGGGCAGGTCGTTGCCGAACGGCTTCTCCACCACCACCCGGCGCCAGCCACCCGACTTGGCGTTGTCCGCCATGCCGGTACGGGCGAGCTGCTTGAGCACCACGGGGAAGGCTGCCGGGGGGATGGAGAAGTAGAAGGCGGCGTTGCCGTCGATGCCGTGCGAGTCGCGCAGTTCGTCCAGGGTGGTGGCGAGCTGGTCGAACGCGGCGTCGTCGTCGAACGAGCCGCCGACGAACTTGATGTTGCCGGCCAGCCGCGCCCACACCTCCTCCCGCCACGGGGTGCGGGCACCGTTCTTCGCCGCCTCGTAGGCCAGCGACTCGAAGTCGCCGTCGCCCCAGTCACGCCGGGCGAAGCCCAGGACCACGAAACCGGGCGGCAGCAGCCCCCGGTTGGCCAGGTCGTAGACCGCCGGCAACAGCTTCTTGCGGGCCAGGTCACCGGTGACCCCGAAGATCACCAGAGCGCACGGCTCCGGGATCCGCGGCAGCCGCCGGTCCTGCGGGTCGCGCAGCGGGTTCATGCCGCCTCCTCGCTCCGCTGATGTCACGTCAATCATCGTCACGTCCCTGTCCGTCCGGCCGCATCCAGTAGCTGGGCGACGCCCGCCGCCCGCTCGGTCAGGTGCAGTCGCAGCACCGGCCGCCCCCGGCCGGCCAGGGCCTGCCGGTCACCGGCGGCCTGGGCCGCCTGCAGCGTCCCGAAGGTGTACGGGCGGCCGGGCACCGGCAGATCGTCGTTGACCGCGCCGGTCACCTGAAGGTAGCTCCCGACCGGCCGGCCGCCCTTGTGGTACTGGCCGGTGGAGTGCAGGTAGCGCGGCCCCCACCCGAAGGTCACCGGGCGGCGGGTCGCCCGCGCCAGCACGGGTCGCAGCCCGGCCACCGCCGCGTCCCCACGGCGGTCCAGGTATGCCGTCACCGCCAGGAACCCGTCGTCGCCCAACCCGTCGAGGAGCCGGCGCAGCATCCCGGCCAGGTCGGCCGGCGCGCCGGGCGGGGCGTACACCTCGATGGCGCCCTCGGTGAACGACGGCGTCTCCGCCGGCGGCCCGGCGGCGAGGATGCGCTCGGTGTTCTGCTTGCTCTCGGCGACGTCGGGCTGGTCGAACGGGTCGACCCCGAGCACCACCCCGGCGATCGCGGTGGCGTACTCCCAGGTCAGGAAGTGGGCGCCGAGGGGCCCGTTGACCGCCACGTCCGCGCTGCCGGCACCGGGCGCCACCCCGGGGCCGAGCGCGCCGCCGTAGCTGACGGTGAGCACGTCCGGGCCGGCGGCGCCGGGAGCGTCCGGGGATTCCACCACCACCGGCAGCAGGCCCACGCCGGCCTTGCCGGTCGACTCGGCGAGCAGCTGCTCGGCCCAGTCGCCCAGCCCGTCGACGCCGGTGCCGTCGGAGGTCAGGGCGACCACGTCCCGACCGGTGGTGGCCGCCGCGCCGAGGGCCGCGCCGAGCGCCAGGCCGGGGTTGTCCCGGTCCCGGCCCAGCGACTCGGCGAGCGCGTCGGCGTCGTCGAGCAGGTCGGTCACCGGTACCCCGGCCAGCGCCGCGGGGACCAGCCCGAACGCGGTGAGCGCCGAGTACCGGCCGCCCACCTCGGGGTCGGCGGGGATGGTGACCAGCCCCGCCTCCGCGGCGGTCGCCGCCAGCGGCGAGCCCGGGTCGGTGACCACCACGAAGTGCCGGGCCGCCTCCGCCTCGGTCATCCCGGCGTCCAGGAACGCCTGCCAGTACGCCCGCCGGTGGCTGTCGGTCTCCACGGTCGTGCCGGACTTGCTGGAGATCACCACCACGGTCCGCTCCAGCCGGTCGGCCAGGGCCGCCCGGACCTGCCCGGGGTCGGTGGTGTCCAGCACGGTCAGCGGGCGGCCGAGGGTGCGGGCGATCACCTCGGGCGCGAGCGACGAGCCGCCCATCCCGGCGAGCACCACGTGGTCGAGGTCGGCCAGTTCGTCCGTCAACTCGGCGAGCTGGGGGAGGAGCTCCCGGCTGCGGTGGTGGGTGTCCACCCAGCCGAGGCGTACCCGCGCCGTCGCCTCCGCGTCGGAGCCCCACAGGGTCGGATCCTTGGCGGCGAGCCGGGCGGGGACGTCTCGGGCGACCAGGTCCGCGCGCACCGACGCCGGCGCGGACCGGTCGACCGCGTCCGCGCCGTGCACGGCCAGCCCGGCGGCGATGTCCGCCGGGCCGGCCAGCAGGTCGCTCACGGGGCCACCTCTGGGGTGACGACGGCGTGGCGTGTCCCGGGGCGGCGCCCCGGGACACGTCGCACACCGTTCGTCACGCGTTGCCCCCGGCCCGCTCGGCGGCCGTCGCGCTGCCCTTGGCCGCCTTGCCCGGCCGCCCGGTGCCCTTGGCCGCCTCGGCGAGCGACTTCTTCACCCCGTCGAGCAGTTCCAGCCAGCTCGCCTCGAACTTCTCCACGCCCTCGCGCTCGAGGACGGCGACCACGTCGGCCAGGTCCACCCCGACCGCCTGCAGGTCGCTGAAGACCTTGCGGGCGTCGTCGTAGCAGCCGGTGACGGTGTCACCCCGGACGTCGCCGTGGTCGGCGACGGCGTGGATGGTCGACTCCGGCATGGTGTTCACCGTGCCGGGGGCGATCAGCTCCTCGACGTACATGACGTCCCGGTAGTCCGGGTTCTTCGTCGAGGTGGAGGCCCAGAGCGGGCGCTGCGGGTGCGCGCCGGCGTCGGCGAGGGCCTGCCACCGGTCGGAGGAGAACACCTCGCCGTACCGCTCGTAGGCGAGCCGGGCGTTGGCGATGGCGGCCTTGCCGCGCAGCGCCTTGGCCTGGTCGGAGCCGATCTTCTCCAGCCGCTTGTCCACCTCGCTGTCGACCCGGGAGACGAAGAACGACGCGACCGAGCCGATCTTGGACAGGTCGTGCCCGTTCGCCTTCGCCTGCTCCAGACCGGCCAGGAAGGCCTCCATCACCTGCGAGTACCGGTCCAGACTGAAGATCAGCGTGACGTTGACGCTGATCCCCTGGGCCAGGGTGGCGGTGATCGCCGGCAGGCCCGCCTCGGTGGCCGGGATCTTGATGAAGAGGTTGGGCCGGTCGATCAGCCACCACAGCGCCCCGGCCTCGGCGACGGTCCGCTCCGTCTCGTGGGCCAGCCGCGGGTCCACCTCGATCGAGACCCGGCCGTCGACCCCCGCGCTGGCGTCGTACGCGGGGCGCATCACGTCGCAGGCCCACCGCACGTCGTACGTGGTGAGCATGCGGACCGCCTCTTCGACGTCCACCCCACGGATGGCGAGGTCCTTCAGTTGCCAGTTGTACTCGTCCGCGTCGCTCAGCGCCTTCGCGAAGATGGTCGGGTTCGACGTCACCCCGACCAGGTGCTTCTCCCGGCGGAGCTGGTCCAGCCCGCCGGAGCTCAGTCGTACCCGGGAAAGGTCGTCGAGCCAGATCGCCACACCCATGGCGCTCAGCTCGCCCAGCCGGTCCGTCATGCCGTCCACGCTCCCCTCAGTTGCCGGTTGGGTTACCGGTGATGTCGCCCACCCGGGTCAGTGCCGCGTGCGCGGCGGCCACGATCCGGTCGGGGGTGAACCCGAACTGCTCGAAGAGCACCGTGTGCGGGGCACTCGCCCCGTAGTGCTCCAGGCTCACGCTCTCGCCGCAGTCGCCGACGATCCCGCGCCAGGACATGGCGATACCCGCCTCCACGCTCACCCGTGCCTTTACCCCGCGTGGCAGGACCGACTCCCGGTAGGCCTCGTCCTGCGCGAAGAACCACTCCTGGCAGGGCATGGAGACGACCCGGGTGGGGGTGCCGTCCGCTTCCAGCCGCTCCCGGGCGGTCATGCAGAGCTGCACCTCGGAGCCGGTGCCGACGAGGATCACCTGCGGCTTGCCGGTCGAGGCGTCGGCCAGCACGTAGCCGCCCTTGGTCACGCCCTCGGCGCCGGCCACGGCGGTGCGGTCCAGGGTCGGCAGCGGCTGGCGGCTGAGCGCCAGCGCGGTCGGCCGGTCGCCGTGCTCCAGCGCCTGCCGCCACGCCCACGCGGTCTCGTTGGCGTCCGCCGGGCGGACCACGTCCAGGCCGGGGATGGCGCGCAGCGCGGTCAGGTGCTCCACCGGCTGGTGGGTCGGGCCGTCCTCGCCGAGGCCGATCGAGTCGTGCGTCCAGACGTAGACCACCGGCAGCTTCATTAGCGCGGCGAGCCGCACCGAGGGGCGCATGTAGTCGCTGAACACCAGGAACGTGCCGCCGTACGGGCGGGTGCCGCCGTGCAGGGCGATGCCGTTGAGGATCGCGCCCATGGCGTGCTCGCGGATGCCGAAGTGCAGGGTGCGGCCGTACTCGTGGCCCGGGAAGTCCTTCGTCGCGTGCACCGCGGGGATGAAGGACGGCTCGCCCTTCATGGTGGTGTTGTTGCTCTCCGCCAGGTCGGCCGAGCCGCCCCAGAGCTCGGGCAGCACCGGGGCGAGGGCCTCCAGGACCTTGCCGGAGGCGGCCCGGGTGGCGATGCCCTTGGCGTCCGCCGGGAAGGTCGGCAGCGCGTCGGCCCAGCCCTCGGGGAGCTTGCGGGCGGCCAGCCGGTCCCAGAGCGCCCTGCGCTCGGGGTTGGCCTTCGCCCAGCCGTCGAACGCGGTGGTCCACGCGGCCTGGGCCGCGGCGCCCCGCGCCATCACCTGGCGGGCGTGGTCCAGCACCTCCTCGTCGACCTGGAAGGTCCGCTGCGGGTCGAAGCCGAGGATCTCCTTGGTGGCCTTCACCTCGTCGGCGCCGAGCGCCGAACCGTGGATCTTGCCGGTGTTCTTCTTGTTGGGCGCGGGCCAGCCGATGATGGTGCGCAGCGCGATGAAGGAGGGGCGGGCGGTCTCCGCCTTGGCGGCCAGCAGCGCCCGGTGCAGCGCCTCGACGTCCTCGTGGTAGTCGCCCTGGTCGGCGTCGCCGCGGCGCCAGTCCACCGTCTGCACGTGCCAGCCGTACGCCACGTAGCGGGCCGCGACGTCCTCGCTCTTGGCGATGCGGGTGTCGTCCTCGATCGAGATCTCGTTGTCGTCGTAGATCACGCAGAGGTTGCCGAGCTGCTGGTGGCCGGCGAGGGCGCTGGCCTCGTGGCTGATGCCCTCCTCAATGTCACCGTCCGAGGCGATGCACCAGATGTCGTGGTCGAAGGGGGAGTCGCCGGCCTCCGACTCCGGGTCGAACAGGCCGCGCTCCCGGCGAGCCGCCATGGCCATGCCGACGGCGTTGCCGAGGCCCTGGCCGAGCGGGCCGGTGGTGGTCTCCACGCCGGGGGTGTGCCCGTGCTCGGGGTGGCCCGGGGTGAGCGAGCCCCACTGGCGCAGCGCCTTGAGGTCGTCCAGGGACAGCGGGTAGCCGGAGAGGAAGAGCTGGATGTAGAGGGTCAGGCTGGAGTGCCCGGCGGAGAGGACGAAACGGTCCCGGCCGGGCCAGTTCGGGTCGGCCGGGTTGTGCCGCATGACCCGGTTGAAGAGCAGGTACGCAGCCGGGGCGAGGCTCATCGCCGTGCCCGGGTGGCCGTTGCCGGATTTCTCCACGGCGTCCATGGCCAGCACGCGGACCGTGTCGACGGCCCTGCGGTCGAGGTCGGACCAGTTGAGAGCGGGAAGCTCGGGTCGGTTGGCAGCCACGTTGGTTGTGCTCCTCGGCAGATGGGCGGAACCCTCACTGATGACCCTATCGAGCGGTCCTAAACGTACGCCCGGGGATCTCCGCATGCTCTTCTGTACTCCTCCGACCGGATCGGTCGGGCACCGCGGACTGTGACGGCCCGCACCGTTGTCGGGTCTCCGGGGCAGCCAAAACGACGACGCGTAGTCTGTGGGTCGGTGTGTGGACCCCGACGGGTCCGGCCCGACCCCGACCTCCCCCGCCAAGCCGGAAGGTGGCAATCCGTGAGCATGATCACCGAGCGCCCCGTCAGCAAATCTGCCGGGCAGCCGCCGGTGGGCGCGGTGGCGGAGGCCTCGGCGGGCGCTCGGCGGGACGTGCGGGCCGTGGTGGCCGCGTACGTGGCCCTGACCAAGCCGCGGATCGTCGAGCTGCTGCTGGTCACCACCGTGCCGGCGATGATGCTCGCCGACGGGGGGCTGCCCTCGCTCTGGCGGATGGCCGTGGTCCTGGTCGGCGGCTCGCTCGCCGCCGGCGCGGCCAGCGTGCTCAACTGCTACATCGACCGGGACATCGACCAGCTGATGCGGCGCACCAAGCGCCGGCCGCTGCCCGCGCACACCGTGTCGCCGCGCAGCGCGTTGATCTTCGGTCTGGTGCTCGCCGTGATCTCGGTCGCGCTGATGGCCGTGTTCACCAACTGGCTGGCGGCCGGGCTCACCCTGGCCGCGATCGCCTACTACGACCTGGTCTACACGCTCTGGCTCAAGCGGACCACGGCGACCAACACCTTCTGGGGTGGTGCCTGCGGCGCCGCGCCGGTGCTGATCGGCTGGGCCGCGGTCACCGGGTCGCTGGCTCCCGCCGCGTGGGGCCTGTTCGCGGTGGTCTTCTTCTGGCAGATGCCGCACTTCTACGCGCTGGCGATCAAGTACAAGGCCGACTACGCGCGGGCCGGCATCCCGATGCTGCCCGTGGTGGCCTCGGTCCGTCGGGTGAACGCCGAGATCCTGATCTTCTCCTGGCTGACCCTGCTCTCCTCGCTGGCCGTCTGGCCGCTCGGGATGAGCCCGATCTACGGGGTGACGGCACTGGTCGTCGGCGGTGTCTTCGTGGTCGAGGCGCACAAGCTCTGCCGCCGCGCGGCGCGGGGCGAGGCGGTCAAGCCGATGCGGCTGTTCCACTGGTCCACCACCTACCTGACCATCCTCTTCGTGGCCGTCGCGCTCGACGCCCTGCTCTGATCCGGCCGTCCGTCGGGGACGGGGATCCCCGGGTCGAGGATTTTTTCCAGAATTTTTTTCGGGGTTCGCCGGGCGGGTTCAACCGGGACAGACCGTGCCGATTCGGCCCGCCCAGTTCGCCCCTCCTTATCCGACATGTCCGGGCGAAAAACCTGTGGTCTTCCTTAAACCCGTAGGTAATTGGCATCACAATTGGTTCATCGTTCTCGCACATGTGGGTGGAAGTCTGCTTAGGCTTCGCGTCATGGCAGATGGTTCCGATACGACGCTGACGGCTGAACAGACCGCCGAGCAGGCCCCAAACGGCCTGGTCGCGGGCATCAAGTCGTTCGCCGCCGGGCACGGCGGGGCGAAGGCGGTCATCGAGTACGTCGGCAAGCGCGGCGCGCGGATCGTCCTCGTGGGTGAGGACGGTGTGTGGGCCGACCAGTTCGCCGACGACACCGACGTCGCACGGCAGGCCTGCGCCAAGGCCGGGGTCGCCGTCGAGAACGCCTGGGAGCGTGAACTGATGGACCAGATGCGTCCGAGCAACGACCTCTGGCGGTCGATGGCCCGGCGCACGATGGCCCGTTGATCGACAGATGACCCACCACCACCAGTCGACCCGGGGGGAACCCCGGGTCGCTCTCGTCACCTGCACCGCGCTGACCGACCTCGACCCGGACGACCGGCTCGTGCTCGCCCCGCTGGCCGCCCGCGGCATCACCGCCGAGGTGGTGGTCTGGGACGACCCGGCCGCCGACTGGTCGGCGTACGACCTGGTCGTGCTCCGCTCGCCGTGGGACTACGCGCTGCGCCGCGACGAGTTCGTCGCCTGGGCGCAGACCGTCCCGCGCCTGGTCAACCCGGCCGACGTGGTCGCCTGGAACACCGACAAGCGCTACCTGGCCGAGCTGTCCGCCGCCGGCGTGCCGACCGTCCCGACCACCTGGGTGGAGCCGGGGCGGGACTGGACGCCGCCCGCCGACACCGGCGAGTACGTGATCAAGCCGGCGGTCAGCGCCGGCAGCCAGGACACCGGCCGGTACGACCTGGCCGACCCGGAGCACCGGGAACTGGCCGTGGCGCACGTGCGGCGGCTCTCCGACGCCGGCCGGGTCGCCATGGTCCAGCCGTACCTGGACGCGGTGGACACCGCCGGGGAGACCGCGCTGCTCTTCCTGGCCGGGCCCGGCGGCCTGGCGTTCAGCCACGCGATCCGCAAGGGCGCCATGCTGGTCGGCCCGGACCTGGGCGTCGCGGAGCTCTACAAGCGCGAGGAGATCGCCGCCCGGACGGCCACGCCCGAGCAACTCGCCGTGGCGGAGAAGACCCTGGCCGTGCTGCCCGGCGGCCCCGGGCGGCTGCTCTACGCCCGGGTGGACCTCATCCCGGGCCCGGACGGGTCGCCCGTCCTGGTCGAGTTGGAGCTCACCGAGCCCAGCCTGTTCATCGGGTACGCCGACGGCGCCCCCGAGCGCCTCGCCGAGGCGATCGCCACCCACCTGAGCTGACCGCCTTCGGGTGCGTTTGTCGTCGCCACGGCGACGACAAACGCACCCGTTCCTTTGTCGCCCCGTCCGCTTACCGACCCCGCCGCCCCCGCCCCGCCCGGCGCGGTCGAGATCCGCACAACTCCAGGGAAGTAGTGGCCACCACGCGCGCGGAGGCCACTACATCCGGGAAATTGCGCGGAACTTGAGCGCGGGGAGCGCGGCCGCCAGGAAGGCGGGCGGGTCAGGCGGCGGCGGCGGCGGTGGCGGGCTCGGGGGCCCGGGTGGGCTGCGGTGCCGGGGCGACCGGGCGGCGCTCCCGGGTCGACCAGAGCACGGCCAGGGTGGCCAGCAGCACCAGGCAGGAACCGAGCATGTGCGCGGCGACCAGCACCGCCGGCAGGTGGGTGAAGTACTGCACGAAGCCGATCAGGCCCTGACCCAGTTCGACGGCCACCAGCACCACGGCGGCCCGGGTGGCCCGCCCGGCCCCCACCGCGCGGAACGCGAAGACCAGCGCGACCGAGAGGCCGATCAGCAGGAAGACCCCGTCGGCGTGCACCTGCGAGATCGACTCCGGGTCGAGCCCGTTGCGCGCCGCGCCCTGGTCGCCGGCGTGCGGGCCACTGCCGGTCACCCAGGTGCCGATCACCAGCACCGCCGCGCTCACCAGCGTGGTGAGCACGGCGAGGGTGCGCAGCGGCGCCGGCACGGTGGGGGTCGCCGGGACGTCCGGCTCGCCGGTACGCCGCCAGAGGGCGTACGCGGCGGCGATCACCACCATCGAGGCGAGGAAGTGCAGCCCGACCACCCACGGGTTGAGGTTGGTCAGCACGGTGAACCCGCCGATCACCGCCTGGGCGGGGATGCCGAACAGCACGCCGACCGCGAGCGGCAGCAGTCCGCGCCGGCGGGGCCGCTGGGCCAGCACCGCGAGCACCACGGCGAGCGCGATGACGCCCACCGCGAAGGTGAGCAGCCGGTTGCCGAACTCGATCACCCCGTGCACGCCCATCTCGGGTGTGGTGGTGTACGACTCGTCCGTGCACCGGGGCCAGGTGGGGCAGCCGAGACCGGAGGCGGTGAGCCGGACCGCCCCGCCGGTGACCACGATCGCCACGTTCGCGATGATCGAGGCGTACGCGAGGCGGCGCAGCAGCACGGGGGAGACCGGGAACCGGACGGAAGGCTTCACGGAGCGAATCCTACGCACCGTAGTGGTCCCCGATCGGGTGACTCCGGTACCCCGGTGTCGGGAATCACCGGGGTACCGGTTTGCAGGCCACCCGCGAATTACGTAACGTTGCCGTTGTGAAAAACGCGGCGGCGCTCTCCGGGCAACCGCCGGCGACCGGGCAGGTCGCCGGCGACGGCCCCAGGTCGCGTCGCGGCCTCGGGCGCGCCGAGCTGGAGCCGTCGCAGGCCGCGTCCACCGATCTCTCCACCCGCGACCGGGTCACCCAGCTGCTGCTGGAGCAGGGCGCGACCACCGCCGCCCAGCTCGGCTCGGCGCTCGGGTTGAGCCCGGCGGCGATCCGGCGGCACCTGGACGCGATGCTCGCCGACGGCGACGTGGTCGCCCGGGAGCAGGTCGTCCGGGGCAGCCGGGGGCGGGGTCGCCCGGCCAAGGTCTTCGCGCTGACCGAGTCGGCCCGGGTGCGTTGCGGCACCCACCACTACGACAACATGGCCACCGCCGCGCTGCGCTGGATCGCCCGCACCGGCGGCCCGGAGGCGGTCGAGGCGTTCGCCGCCGAGCAGGTCTCCGCGCTGGAGGCCCGCTGCCGGGCCGCCATGGAGGACGCCGGCGACGGCCCGCTCGCGCGGGCGGAGGCGCTCGCGGGGGCGCTCACCGCCGAGGGCTACGCTGCCAACGCGTCCACGATCGCCTCCGGCGGCCAGCTCTGCCAGCACCACTGCCCGGTGGCGCACGTGGCCGCCGAGTTTCCGCAGCTGTGCGAGGCCGAGACGGCGGTGATCTCCCGTCTGGTCGGCACCCACGTGCAGCGCCTGGCCACCATCGCACACGGCGACGGGGTGTGCACCACGCACATCCCGGCCCAGCCGCGTAAGTCCGGTAACACCGTCACCACTGTGAGGACAGATAGATGACCGAGCAGATCGTCCAGCCCCTGACCCAGGAGGAGCAGCTCGCCGCCCTCGGTCGTTACGAGTACGGCTGGGCCGACCCCGACGTCGCCGGGGCGTCCGCCCAGCGCGGCCTCAACGAGGCGGTGGTGCGGGACATCTCGGCCAAGAAGAACGAGCCGGCCTGGATGCTCGACCTGCGCCTGAAGGGCCTGCGGCTGTTCGAGCGCAAGCCGATGCCGGCCTGGGGCGCCGACCTCACCGGGATCGACTTCGACAACATCAAGTACTTCGTCCGGTCCACCGAGAAGCAGGCCGCCTCCTGGGAGGACCTGCCCGAGGACATCAAGAACACCTACGACAAGCTGGGCATCCCCGAGGCGGAGAAGCAGCGGCTGATCGCCGGTGTCGCGGCGCAGTACGAGTCCGAGGTCGTCTACCACAAGATCCGTGAGGACCTCGAGGAGCAGGGTGTCCTCTTCCTCGACACCGACACCGCACTGCGCGAGCACGAGGACCTGTTCAAGGAGTACTTCGGCACGGTCATCCCGGTCGGCGACAACAAGTTCGCCGCGCTGAACACCTCCGTCTGGTCCGGTGGCTCGTTCATCTACGTGCCGAAGGGCGTGCACGTGGAGATCCCGCTGCAGGCCTACTTCCGGATCAACACGGAGAACATGGGCCAGTTCGAGCGGACGCTGATCATCGTCGACGAGGGCGCGTACGTGCACTACGTCGAGGGCTGCACCGCGCCCATCTACTCCTCGGACTCGCTGCACAGCGCCGTGGTCGAGATCATCGTCAAGAAGAACGCGCGCTGCCGCTACACGACGATCCAGAACTGGTCGAACAACGTCTACAACCTGGTCACCAAGCGCGCCGTCTGCCACGAGGGCGCGACCATGGAGTGGATCGACGGCAACATCGGCTCCAAGGTCACCATGAAGTACCCGGCGGTCTACATGACCGGCGAGCACGCCAAGGGCGAGGTGCTCTCGGTGGCCATGGCCGGCGAGGGCCAGCACCAGGACGCCGGCGCCAAGATGGTGCACGCCGCGCCGCACACCTCCTCGACCATCGTGTCGAAGTCGATCGCCCGGGGCGGCGGCCGCACCTCGTACCGCGGCCTGGTGCAGGTGCTGGAGGGTTCGCACAGCAGCCGCAGCACGGTCAAGTGCGACGCGCTGCTGGTCGACACCATCTCCCGCTCGGACACCTACCCGTACGTCGACATCCGTGAGGACGACGTGTCGATGGGTCACGAGGCGACCGTCTCCAAGGTCAGCGAGGACCAGCTCTTCTACCTGATGAGCCGGGGCCTGAGCGAGGACGAGGCGATGGCGATGATCGTGCGCGGCTTCATCGAGCCGATCGCCAAGGAGCTGCCGATGGAGTACGCCCTGGAGCTCAACCGCCTGATCGAGCTCCAGATGGAGGGCGCGGTCGGCTGACCCCGACCACCCGACGACTGCTCCGGGTCGCGGCGCGGCGGAAGACGCGCCGAGCCGGAGTGGTCGCCCGGCGGGCCGGTCACACCGGCCCGCCGGACCAAGCACGAAACACCGCCGTCGCAGAACAGCAAGGAAGAGATGACTACCCAGGCTTCCGCGCCGCCCGCCACCAAGTCGCAGGCGCTCCGCTCGTACGACGTCGCCGACTTCCCGGCCCTCACCGGCCTGGAGGAGGAGTGGCGTTTCACCCCGCTCAAGCGCCTGCGCGGCCTGGTCGGCGGGGCACCGGTCGCGACCGGCACGATCCGCCACGAGTACGCCGACCTGCCCGAGGGCGTCACCGTCAGCCGGATCGGCAAGGACGACCCGCGGGTGGGCAGCGTGCTCACCCCGTTCGACCGGGTCAGCGCGCTGGCGTACGGCGAGGCCGAGCAGGCGCTGCTGGTGCAGGTCGCCCGGGACGCGGTGGTGACCGCGCCGGCGCGCCTGCGGGTGGTCGGCGAGGGCACCGACAAGCTTGCCTTCGGCCACACCTTCGTCGAGGTGGGCCGGTTCGCCGAGGTGACCCTGGTGCTGGAGCACGCGGGTTCCGCCGCCCTCGCCGACAACGTCGAGGTGGCGGTGGCCGACGGCGCGAAGCTGACCCTGGTCACCGTCGCCGACTGGGCCGACGACGCCGTCCAGGCGCAGCACCTCAAGGTGCGGCTGGGCCGCGACGCCAAGGTGATCCACGTGCAGGTGAGCCTCGGCGGCGACCTGGTCCGGCAGTACACCTCGGTGGAGTACGGCGACCGGGGCGGCGAGGCCGAGCTGTACGGCGTCTACTTCGCCGACTCCGGCCAGCACCTGGAGCACCGGCAGCTGGTCGACCACACGGTGCCGGACTGCCGCAGCTACGTCGGCTACCGGGGCGCCCTGCAGGGCGACAGCGCGCACACGGTCTGGGTCGGTGACGTGCTGATCCGGGCCGAGGCGACCGGCACCGACACGTACGAGATCAACCGGAACCTGCTGCTCACCGACGGCGCCCGGGCGGACTCCGTACCCAACCTGGAGATCGAGACCGGCGAGATCGCGGGCGCCGGTCACGCCAGCGCGACCGGCCGCTTCGACGACGAGCAGCTCTTCTACCTGATGGCCCGCGGCATCCCGGAGGAGGAGGCCCGCCGCCTGGTGGTCCGCGGCTTCTTCGCCGAGCTGATCAACAAGATCCCGGTCGAGGAGCTGCGCGAGCGGCTCGGCGACGCGATCGAGGCCCGCCTGACCAAGGCCGGCGCCTGATGATCAGGATCTGCGCGACCGAGGACGTGCCGAAGGGCACCGCGATCAGCGCCGACGTCGACGGCACCCAGATCGCGATCGTGCACGGCGAGGACGACAACTTCTACGCCGTGTACGACGAGTGCTCGCACGCCGCTGTGGCCCTCTCCGAGGGCGAGATCGAGGGGTGCACGCTGGAATGCTGGCTGCACGGATCCCGTTTCGACCTGCGTACCGGTGAGCCGACCGGGCTGCCCGCGACCGAACCCGTTCCCGTCTATCCCGTCGAAGTCCGCGACGGCGACATCTACCTTCCTGTGGGCGACGACGGCCGCCCGAAGCCGAGCAATGGAGTGACCCGATAATGAGCACCCTGGAGATCCGCGACCTGAAGGTGTCGGTCAAGCTGCCCGAGGGTGAGCTCAAGCCGATCCTGCACGGGGTCGACCTGACGGTGAGGTCGGGCGAGACCCACGCGATCATGGGCCCGAACGGCTCCGGCAAGTCGACCCTGGCGTACTCGATCGCCGGCCACCCCAAGTACGAGATCACCGGCGGTTCGGTGACCCTCGACGGCGAGGACGTGCTGGCCATGTCCGTCGACGAGCGGGCCCGCGCCGGCCTCTTCCTGGCCATGCAGTACCCGGTCGAGGTCCCTGGCGTCTCCGTCGCCAACTTCCTGCGTACCGCCAAGACCGCGATCGACGGCGAGGCGCCGAAGCTGCGCACCTGGGCCGGCGAGCTGCGCGGCGCCATGGAGAAGCTGCAGATGGACCCGGCGTTCGCCCAGCGCAACGTCAACGAGGGCTTCTCCGGCGGCGAGAAGAAGCGGCACGAGATCGTGCAGCTGGAGCTGCTCAAGCCGAAGATGGCGATCCTCGACGAGACCGACTCCGGCCTCGACGTGGACGCGCTGCGCGTGGTCAGCGAGGGCGTGAACCGGGTCCGCGACACCGGCGACACCGGCCTGCTGCTGATCACCCACTACACCCGGATCCTGCGCTACATCAAGCCCGACTTCGTGCACGTCTTCGTGGCCGGCCGGATCGTCGAGCAGGGCGGCTCGGAGCTGGCCGACAAGCTCGAGGAAGAGGGCTACGAGCGGTACGTCGCCGGGGCCGGTTCGGCACGGGCCTGAGAGCCGGAAGGACCGCGGATATGACCACCATCGCCATCCCGCCGGGAATGCCGCAGTACGACGACGTGCCACGTTACGACGTGGACGCGGTGCGCGCCGACTTCCCGATCCTGGACCGGGAGATCAACGGGCACCGGCTGGTCTATCTCGACAGCGCCAACACCTCGCACAAGCCGCGGCAGGTGCTCGACGTGCTCGCCGAGCACTACGCGCGGCACAACGCCAACGTGTCGCGCTCGGTGCACACCCTGGGCACCGAGGCGACCGAGGCGTACGAGGGAGCCCGCGCGAAGATCGCCGCGTTCATCAACGCGCCGAGCGTGGACGAGGTGGTGTTCACCAAGAACTCCACCGAGGCGATCAACATCGTGGCGTACGCGTTCTCCAACGCCTCGCTGCGCGCCGACGCCGACCCACGCTTCCGGCTCGGCCCGGGCGACGAGATTGTGATCTCCGAGATGGAGCACCACTCGAACATCGTCCCGTGGCAGCTCCTGGCGGAGCGGACCGGCGCCACCCTGCGCTGGTTCCCGGTCACCGACCACGGCCGGCTCGACGAGTCCGGGCTGGCGGACCTCGTCACCGAGCGGACGAAGATCGTCTCGCTGGTGCACACCTCCAACATCCTGGGCACGGTCAACGCCACCGCGCGGATCACCCAGCGGGTTCGCGAGGTGGGCGCCCTGCTGCTGCTCGACTGCTCGCAGTCGGTACCGCACATGCCGGTGGACGTGGTCGACCACGACGCGGACTTCATCGTCTTCACCGGGCACAAGATGTGCGGCCCGACCGGCATCGGCGTGCTCTGGGGCCGGTCGGAGCTGCTCGCCGCGATGCCGCCGGTGCTCGGCGGCGGCTCGATGATCGAGACGGTGACGATGGCCCGGTCGACGTTCGCCGCGCCGCCGGCCCGGTTCGAGGCGGGCACCCCGCCGATCGCCGAGGCCGTCGCGCTCGGCGCAGCCGTGGACTACCTCAGCGGGATCGGCATGCGCGCCGTCCAGTGGCACGAGAAGGAGCTGACGGCGTACGCGCTGGACGCCCTCGCCACCGTGCCGGGGCTGCGCATCTTCGGCCCGAACGTGCCGGTCGGCCGGGGCGGGACGATCTCGTTCGCGCTCGGCGACGTGCACCCGCACGACGTCGGGCAGGTGCTCGACTCGCTCGGCGTGCAGGTCCGGGTGGGGCACCACTGCGCGAAGCCGGTGTGCACCCGGTTCGGGGTGCCGGCCATGACGCGGGCGTCGTTCTACCTGTACACCACGACGGAGGAGATCGACGCGCTGGTGGCCGGTCTCGAGCAGGTGCGGAAGGTGTTCGACTGATGCAGCTCGACCAGCTCTACCAGGAGATCATCCTGGACCACTACAAGCACCCGCACGGCCGCGGCCTGCGGGAGGCGGCGGACCCGGACGCCCGGGTCGGCGAGGCGCACCACGTCAACCCGACCTGCGGCGACGAGATCACCGTGCGGGTGACCACCGACGGCAAGGTGTTCACCGACATCTCGTACGACGGGATGGGCTGCTCGATCAGCCAGGCGTCGGCGAGCGTGCTGCACGAGCTGCTGCGCGGCCGGGCCGCGGACGACGCGGTCGTGGTGCACGAGGCGTTCGTGGCGTTGATGTCCGGGCGTGGCCAGGTCACGCCGGACGAGGAAGTGCTCGGTGACGGGGTGGCGTTCGCGGGTGTCGCGCGCTACCCGGCGCGGGTGAAATGCGCGTTGCTGTCGTGGATGGCGTTCAAGGACGCCGCGGCACGCGCCGGGGTGGGCGTGAGCCCGACGGAGGTGAAGGCATGAGCAGCGACGAGACCACCACGCCGGAGGCCGGCGCCGTGGCGACCGACGGCGCGGCGACGCCGGCCACCGGCGGCGCAGCCCCGCCCGGCAAGGCCGCGATCGCCGACATCGAGGAGGCGATGAAGGACGTCGTCGACCCGGAGTTGGGCATCAACGTGGTCGACCTGGGTCTGGTGTACGGCGTCCACGTCGACGACGAGAACGTCGCCACCCTGGACATGACGCTGACCTCGGCGGCCTGCCCGCTCACCGACGTGATCGAGGACCAGGCCCGGCAGGCGCTGACCACCGGCCCGGGCGGCGGACTGGTCAACGACATCCGGATCAACTGGGTGTGGCTGCCGCCGTGGGGCCCCGACAAGATCACCGACGAGGGCCGGGACCAGCTCCGCTCCCTCGGCTTCAACGTCTGACCCGACCGATCACCGCTGTCGAGCGCGGCGCCCTCCGGGGGCGTCGCGCTCGACGCGTTCTCGCCGCATGTCCACCCGGCCCGCCAAGGTCACGCTCGATCCTGGCTGTGGTGGCCTCGGGCAGATGACCAGGTCACTACATCCAGGAATTAGCGCGATCTCGGGTGCCGGGGCGCGGTGGAGTGTGGGGGCGGAAATCGGGTGGCGGAGCCGGCGGGGTGGACGCAGGATGGCGGGGTGATCGAGGCGCACCCGAAGCAGGTTCCTGTCCGCGCGGCGACCGTCGCGCGTCGACAGCGCACCGCGCCCGGGTCCGCCTCGACCCGCCTCCGACCGTCGTGAGCGGGGCGTTCCTCGCCGGCCTGGTCGCCGGCTACGGCGTCGCCATACCGGTCGGCGCGATCGCGATCCTCATCCTCGGGCTGAGCGCGCGTACCGGGTTCCGGGTCGGCGCGGCGGCGGCGCTCGGGGTGGCCACGGCCGACGGCCTCTACGCCGCGGTGGCGGCCCTCGGCGGCGCGGCGGTGGCCGGCTGGCTCGCGCCGTTCGGCGGGCCGCTGCGGTGGGTCGCCGCCGGGGTGCTGCTCGCCCTCGCCGGGCACGGGGCGTGGCGAGCGCTGCGTCCCGCTGTCCCGGCCCGGGCGGCCGTCGGGCGGGGTGGCCTGGACACCCCGGTGCGGGCGTTCACCGCGATCCTCGCGCTGACCCTGCTCAACCCGGCCACCGTGGTCTACTTCGCGGCCCTGATCCTCGGTCGCGGCGATGTGAGCGGTTCGGGCCCGCGTGCCGCCCTGCTCTTCGTCCTCGGGGCGTTCCTCGCCTCGGGCAGCTGGCAGTTGGTGATCGCCGGGGGTGGCACGCTGATCGGCCGGGCGCTCACCGGTGCGCGTGGGCGCCGGGTGACCGCGTTGCTGTCCAGCGCCATCATCGCGGCGCTCGCCGTCGCCACGCTGCTCAGCGGGTGACGAGTCACCGACCATCATGGACGGTTGGAATATGACAGTCTCATGACGGAACCCCTGCGGGTCTGTGACACGGGCATCGGTCGAACCGGCAGTTCAGCCGACCGAAAGCACGGTTTTTGCTCCCGTCTCCGACCGCCGGTGCTCAGTCGTCGGGCCGCCCGCCCCGGCGCGGGGTGACGGTGACCTGCGCCGATACCCGCCCGCCGGGCGGGCACCGGACGCCGTCCTGGCAGAGCCACATCCGCTTTCCGGGTGATGTTCGGAGTCCGTCGTGCGCCTAGGGTCTCTGACCAATTCGTAAATCACTCGCGTACGCCCGGTCACCCCCGGGGGCGCGGGTCGGTTCCACCCTCCACTGAGCTGGGAGACGACTTGAGGATCACTCTGGTACGTCCGCCGCGCGACCGGAAACCGGACAGCCGGTCGCGGCGCGGGCGGATCGCTGCCCTCCTGGTCGCCGTGCTGGCCGCGGCGGCGCTGCCCGCCCTCGCGGCACCCGCGCCGGCCTCCGCGGCACCGTCCGGCAACGGTCCGTGGCACAAGGTCGACGGCAAGCCGGCGTCGACCAAGGCGGGCCGGAAGGCCAACGTCAACGCGAAGCGGCTGACGGCGTACACGTTGGACCGCGGCAGCATGAAGAGCCTGCTGGACAAGGCACCGGCGGAGCAGCGCCGCGGCCTGGCGCGCGCCGCGCGGCAGGTGGTGTCGCTGCCGGCGCCCGACGGGACGTTCCAGCGCTTCGAGCTGGTCGACTCGCCGGTGATGGAAGGCGGCCTGGCCGCGGCGCACCCCGAGATCACCACGTACGCCGGCAAGGGCCTGGACGACCCGAGCGCGACCATCCGGGCGGACCTGACCCCGCTCGGCTTCCACGCCTCGGTCCGCTCGGTGACCGGCAACTGGTACATCGACCCCTACTACCACCTCGACCAGAGCCTGTACGCGAGCTACTTCGCCCGTGACCTGGAGAACCCGCACGGCGACTTCGTCGAGCGGGAGGACGTGGAGTCCGCGGCGCACGCGCTCGAGGACGAGGTCGCCGCGGCCCAGGCGGAGGTCCCCGCCGGACCACTGGTGAAGCTGCGCACCTACCGGGTGGCGCTGGTGACCGACCCCTCCTACGCCACTTTCTTCGGCGCGGAGAACGTCACCGCCGCCAAGGTCACCCTGATGAACCGGGTCACCCAGATCTACGAGGACGAGACCGCGATCCGGCTCGTCCTGATCAACGACACCGACAAGACCAACCTGAACACCCCGGCGCTGGCCACCGAGCCGAATGGCCCGTGCGGTGCGGCGGCCTGCTTCACCACGGCGCAGCTCAGCTCGTGCGGCAGCAGCACGCTGAGCCGCAACCGGATCGTGCTCGGCCAGCTCGTCGGCGCCAGCAACTACGACGTGGGCCACATCGGCCTGGGCGTGAACGGCGGCGGCGTGGCCAGCCTCGGCGTGATCGGCGGCAACAGCAAGGCGCAGGGCTGCACCGGCCTGCCGACGCCGATCGGCGATTTCTACGCGGTGGACTACGTGTCGCACGAGATGGGTCACCAGTTCGCCGGCAACCACACCTTCAACGGCACCCAGTACAACTGCTCGGGCGGCAACCGCAGCGCGGCGAACTCGTACGAGCCGGGCAGCGGGTCGTCCATCATGGCGTACGCCGGCATCTGCCAGCAGGACAACCTCCAGCCGCACAGCGACCCGTACTGGTCGCACCGCAGCTACACCGAGATCACCACGTACGTCACGTCGAGCCGTCCGGCGATCAGCGAGGTGCAGACCGTCTCGCTGTACGGCTACGACACCAACGGTGACTCGTTCACCGTCAACTACGCCGGCAACGACTCGGCGCCGATCGTGCGGGGAGTCAACTACACCACCGCCGGCATCAAGGCCGCCATCGAGGGGATCGCCGGCTGGCCGGCCGGCGCGACCGTCACGGTGGCCGCCTTCGGCGGCAGCGGCACGCTGAACGACACCGGTTTCCAGGTGACCTTCGGCGGCACGCTGGCCAACACCAACGTGGCCTCGCTCGCGCTCACCAACTTCTCCGGTGCCTCCGGTTTCGTCGGTGAGACGGCCAAGGGCGGCGCCATCGACAACGGCGGCCACGTGGTCGAGGAGACCGCCAACCACGCCCCGGTGGTGACCGTGCCGGGCACCGTCACCATCCCGGTGCGTACCCCGTTCGCGCTGACCGGCAGCGCCACCGACTCCGACGGCGACACGGTGACGTACCTGTGGGAGCAGAACGACCGGGGCGCCAGCGCCGGCACCGCGCTGGTGAACAACACCAAGACCAACGGTCCGCTGTTCCGGGTGTTCGGCGAGGCGGCGTACGTGTCGCCGAGCGACACCCTGAAGTACCACTCGCCGGGCCTGAACGCGGTGACCACCAACTCGACCCGGGTGTTCCCCGACCTGAAGCAGATCCTGGCGGGCAACACCAACGCCAAGACGGGCGCCTGCCCGGCCGCTCCGGCGCCGCCGCCCACCGGGGGCGCCTCGAACGTGCCGGCCGAGCTCGTCGACTGCTACTCCGAGTTCCTGCCCACCCGGGACTGGGTCGGCTTCACCAACGACCGGACCATGCACTTCAAGCTCACCGCCCGGGACGGGCGGCTGGGTGGCGGCGGTGTCGGCAGCGCTGACGTCGCGGTCGTGCTGGCGCCGAACGCCGGTCCCTTCCTGGTCACCTCGCAGGGCACCGCCGCCGTCCTGGACGGTGGCTCGACCCAGACGGTGACCTGGGACGTGGCCGGCACCGACGGGGCGCCGGTGAACGCCAGCCAGGTGAAGATCTCGCTCTCCGCCGACGGCGGGCTGACCTTCCCGTACGTGCTGGCCGGGCAGACCGCGAACACCGGCACCGCGACGGTGACCCTGCCGAACGTGGCGACCAAGCAGGCCCGGATCAAGATCGAGGCGATCGGCAACATCTTCTTCGATGTCAACGACGCCGACTTCACCATCCGATCCGCCCCGGTGGTCTCGAACGACGCCCCGGCCGGTGGCGCCCGCGTCCAGTACAGTGACGCGCTCTCGCCGACGGTCACCGTCACCGCGACCGACGGCGACACCGCCGGCGCGGCGCTGACCGCGTCCGCCGCGGGGCTGCCCGCCGGCCTGTCCCTGGCCGTGTCGGGCACCTCCGCGGCGGACGCCCTTCCCGGTACCCGGAGCTGGACGGTCACCGGCACCACCACGGCGGCCCCGGGTGACTACCCGGTCACCGTTACGGTGTCCGACGACGCCGGCCTGGCCGGCAGCACCTCGTTCACCGTCACGGTCACCGCC
This sequence comes from Micromonospora sp. NPDC047740, assembly GCF_043204735.1. Taxonomy (NCBI): domain Bacteria; kingdom Bacillati; phylum Actinomycetota; class Actinomycetes; order Micromonosporales; family Micromonosporaceae; genus Micromonospora; species Micromonospora sp. NPDC047740. Next base: position 22,541 of record NZ_JBIDCT010000031.1, on the reverse strand, counting down.
GAGGACGCGGCGGCGACCTGGGCCGGCGACACGCTGGTGACCACCGCTACCAGCGGTGCCGCCGGCAAGGCCCTGCTGCGGGCCGTCGTCCAGGACGGCTCGGTGCTGCCCGCGGCGACGGACGCCACCGCGGGTGACATCCGCACCGCCACGGTCACCTTCACCGAGGGTGGCGTGCCGCTCTGCACCGGCGTGCTGGACCTGCTCGGCACGGACACCACCAGCGCATCCGCGGCGTGCGAGGCCACCCTTTCGGAGGGCGCGCACACCGTCACCGCGACGGTCGGGGGCAACTACACCGGCAGCACCACCGCGCAGGTGACGGTTGCCGCCTCCGACGGCGGGTTCCTGACCGGTGACGGCGAGATCACCGCCACCCGCTCGGCGGGGGCGTACCCGGCCGATGCGCAGTCGAAGGTCGCGGTGGACCTGACCGCGAAGCCCGCCACGGCCAACAAGGCCGCCTCGGGCCAGGCTGAGATCGCGTTCCGCTCCGGCGGAAAGTCCTACACGATCAAGGCCGGCACGGTTGACGGGCTCGGCGTCACCTCGGCCGGCAAGGTGGCCCAGGCGCGCTACCAGGCCAGCCTGTACGACAGCAACGGCAAGCTGGTGGCCAGCGGTCTGACGCTGGCGGTGACGGTGACCGACCGGGGCGCCCCGGGCCGGGACGACACCGTCGCGGTCACCCTGTGGAACGGCGGCGCCCTGCTCTTCTCGTCCGACTGGACGGGGAACGGGACCGCCGAGGTCAACCTGACGAGTGGCAACCTCACCGTCCACTGACCGACCGGTAGCGCGGGAGGACGCCGACCTCGGTGTCCTCCCGCGTTCCATTTCCCGCCGTGCCGGGACGATGTCCGATGCCGTACCGTCGTCGCATGAGCAGTCGACCCGCGGCCGGGGGCGGCCGGTGGGTCGAGCTGGACCCGACCCGCGTCGCCCGCTGGGTCGAGGGCTTCGCCGACCGGCACGGCCCACCCACCACCACCGTCCAGGGGTACGGCCTGCTGCTCGCCGCCCCGGACGGCGCGACCGCCGAGCTGCACACCCCGCCCGGCGCCCCGCCGGGCGCCGACGTACCTGGGTTCGTGGCCGCCGCCGGCGCGCCTCGCCGGCTCGGCCTGCTGCTGGCCCGCAAAGGCGCCGTGGCGGTCGGCGTCGCCGAAGGGACCGAGCTGGTCGTCTCCAAGGTGGACACCCGCTACGTGCAGGGCCGCACCGCCGCGGGTGGCTGGTCGCAGCAGCGCTTCGCCCGGCGGCGGGACAACCAGGCCAAGGCGGCCCTGGGCGATGCGGTGGAGCTGGCGGTACGCCTGCTGCTGCCGGAGGCGGCGACCCTGGCCGCCCTGGTCGGCGGTGGTGACCGCCGGGCGGTGGACACCGTGCTGGCCGACCGCCGGCTGGCCCCGCTCGCGGCGCTGCGCGCCGACCGGCTGCTCGACGTGCCGGAACCCCGGCACGCGGTGCTGGTCAACGCGATCGCCGCGGCCCGCGCGGTGCACGTCCTGGTCCGCGACCCCGACCACGACTAACCTGAGCCCGCACCTCGCCGCGCCGGCTACAAGATCGTGCTGAATCCGGGATGTAGTGGCCTCAGCGCGATGCCGAGGCCACTACATCCCGGATCGAGGGTGATCTGGCTCGGGTGCCGACGTCAGAGGGTGCCGCCGAAGGTGTCGCAGGCCTTCGGGTCGCCGGTGGAGTAGCCCTTGGTAAACCACTGCTGGCGCTGCGCGGACGTGCCGTGGGTGAACTCGTCCGGGTTCACCGGCCGCCCGGCCCGCTTCTGAATCGCGTCGTCGCCGATCTTCTCGGCGGTGTCGATCGCCTGCCGGATGTCCTGCTCGGTGATGCTCTTGAAGATCTTCTGGCCCTGCGCGTCCGAGGTGCCGGTGGCGTTCTTCGCCCAGGCGCCCGCGTAGCAGTCCGCCTGCAGCTCCAGCTTCACCGAGAGCGCGTTGGCGTTGTTCGGGTCGCGCTGCTGCTGGCGGCGCATCTGCGCCTCGGTGCCGAGCAGGTCCTGCACGTGGTGCCCGTACTCGTGGGCCAGCACGTACGGCTGGGCGAACTCGCCCTCCGCGCCGAGTTGGTCGGCCAGTAGGCGGTAGAAGGTGAGGTCGATGTAGACCAGGTCGTCGGCCGGGCAGTAGAACGGTCCGACGCCGGAGTCGGCCCGGCCGCAGCCGGTGCTCACCGCCTGGCTGAAGAAGACCGTCCTGGAGGGCTGGTACTGCTCGCCGAAGACCTCCGGCATGGCCGTGCGCCAGTACGCCTGGATCGAGTTCACGTAAAGGGTGTTGCGGCAGTCGAGCTGCTTGAGCGCGTCCTGCGCCGAGCACTTCTGCTCCAGCGCGGTGTTGTCGCCCTGGTCCGAGCCGCCGCCGCTGGTCGCCGCGTTGAGGCCGAAGCCGCCGCCGACCAGGGCCACGAGGACGGCGATGATGATGCCCACGATCCCGCCCCGGCCGCCGCCGATCGGGATCGGAATGCCCATCCCGCCGCCTCCGCCGGACCCTCGCCGATCCTCCACCTGGCTGGTGTCGATCCGCGCGTTCTCGTTCAGCTCCATGTTGACCCCGATCACCGATCGTCCGTGTGTGGTGGTTGCGGTACCGGAATGGGTCCGGACGGCGTTTCCGCTACCCGATGATCTTGCCCGGTAATCCGGCGGGACGGGAGCGCCACGCCCGGTACACTTGCCCCGTGCTGCGCTGCGAAGGCTGAACGGCCCCGCGCCGACGGGAACTGATGACCCGCCGGCGCTTTCGCGTGCCCTGAATCAGCCCTTCCGGACCCCGAGAGCGAGTACCTCGAAATGATCACTGCCACCGGCCTGGAACTGCGCGCCGGTTCCCGGATCCTGCTGTCCGACACCACGCTGCGGGTGCAGCCGGGTGACCGGATCGGCCTGGTCGGCCGCAACGGCGCCGGCAAGACCACCACGCTCAAGGTGCTGGCCGGGGAGGGGCAGCCGTACGCCGGGCAGATCGACCGGCGCAGCGCGATCGGCTACCTGCCGCAGGACCCGCGTACCGGCGACCTGGACGTCACCGGGCGGGACCGGGTGCTCTCCGCCCGCGGCCTGGACGTGCTGATGGCGCAGATGAAGGAGCTGGAGGCGAAGCTCGCCGAGGGCGCCGACGACGAGCGCCTGGTCCGCCGCTACGGCGCGCTGGAGGACCAGTTCGCCTCGCTCGGCGGCTACGCGGCCGAGGCCGAGGCGGCCCGGATCTGCGCCAACCTCGGGCTGCCCGACCGGGCCCTGGCGCAGACCATCGGCACCCTCTCCGGCGGTCAGCGGCGCCGCATCGAACTGGCCCGGATCCTGTTCCGGGACGCGGGCGAGAACGGCGGCGGCATCCTGCTGCTCGACGAGCCCACCAACCACCTGGACGCCGACTCGATCACCTGGCTGCGCGGCTTCCTGGCCAACCACAAGGGCGGGCTGATCGTGATCTCCCACGACGCCTCGCTGCTCGAGGCGGTGGTCAACAAGGTCTGGTTCCTGGACGCCACCCGGTCCGTGGTCGACGTCTACAACCTGGGCTGGAAGGCGTACCTGGAGGCGCGGGAGACCGACGAGCGGCGCCGCCGCCGGGAGCGGGCCAACGCCGAGAAGAAGGCCGGCGCGCTGATGGCCCAGGCCGACAAGATGCGGGCCAAGGCGACCAAGACGGTGGCCGCGCAGAACATGGCCCGCCGGGCCGAGAAGCTGCTGAGCGGCCTGGAGGAGGTACGCGTCGCGGACAAGGTGGCGAAGGTGCGGTTCCCCACCCCGGCGCCGTGCGGCAAGACCCCGCTGACCGCGACCGGCCTGTCCAAGTCGTACGGGTCGTTGGAGATCTTCACCGACGTCAACGTCGCGGTGGACCGCGGCTCCCGGGTGGCCATCCTCGGCCTCAACGGCGCCGGCAAGACCACCCTGCTGCGGATGCTCGGCGGCCTGCTGGAGCCGGACACCGGCGAGGTGCGCCCCGGCCACGGGCTGCGGCTCGGCTACTACGCCCAGGAGCACGAGACCCTGGACGTGGAGCGGACGATCCTGGATCACATGCGCAGCGCCGCCCCGGAGCAGAGCGACACCGACCTGCGCAAGATCCTCGGCGCGTTCCTCTTCTCCGGCGAGGACGTCGACAAGCCGGCCGGGGTGCTCTCCGGCGGCGAGAAGACCCGGCTGGCCCTGGCCACCCTGGTCTGCTCCGGCGCCAACGTGCTGCTGCTCGACGAGCCGACCAACAACCTCGACCCGGTCAGCCGGGAGCAGGTGCTCGACGCGATCGCCCGCTATCCCGGCGCGATCGTGCTGGTCACCCACGACCCCGGCGCGGTGACGGCGCTGAAGCCCGACCGCGCCATCCTGCTGCCCGACGGCGACGAGGACGCGTGGAGCGACGACCTTCTCGAACTCGTCGAACTGGCCTGATCCGACCCCGGGGCAGCCGAGCAGACCGGTCACCCGAGGGAGTGGACGGATCGGCCGGCCGGACGGCTCACCATGATCCAGCCGGGCGGAGCCACCTGACCGGTCAGTAGCATCACTCTATCGGGAAGCTGACATTGCATAGCGTGTCGGTTGGCGATTAGTTGATATCTGGCGCATGATCGTTCGAGGCGGTCTAATAGGTGGGACCGTATCCGAACCGCACAGTCTGGGACGTGAGGGATCAGCATGGCAGCCACCGGCACAGCCACCAGCACTGAGAAAGGTCGCCGGATCGTCGGAGCCGAGCGCCAGACGCTCGCCAAGGACCTGGTAAAGCGGTACACCTCGGGTGAGAGTATCCGTGCGCTCGCGGCCTCGACCGGCCGTTCCTACGGGTTCATTCACCGGGTGCTCACCGAGTCCGGGGTGCAGCTGCGGCAGCGTGGCGGTGCCCGGCGTCGCAAGAAGGCGTGACCCGCTCACCAGCGTCGTCCATCAGCGTTGTACTCCGGATGGTCCCGTGACCTCCGCAACGACCGGAGTGCGACTCGACTGCGACGGGCCGGTTGCGACGGTGACGTTGTGCCGGCCCGACGTGCTCAACGCGCAGACCGCGGCGATGTGGCGCGCGATGAGCGACTTCTCCCGCGATCTGCCCGGCGACGTCCGGGTCGTGGTCGTACGCGGCGAGGGGCGGGCCTTCTCCGCAGGTCTCGACCTGTCGGTGGCCGGCGCCGCCGGCCCGGGCTCCTTCGCCGAGCTCGCCACGCTGCCGGAGCAGGAGTGCGCGGACCGCATCGCCGATTTCCAGGCCGGCTTCACCTGGCTGCACCGCCCGGACGTGATCTCCATCGCGGCCGTGCAGGGGTACGCGATCGGCGCCGGGTTCCAGCTCGCCCTCGCCTGTGACCTGCGGGTGCTCGCCGAGGACGCCGTGCTCTCGATGGCCGAGGTGACCCTCGGCCTGGTGCCCGACCTGGCCGGCACCAAGCGCCTCCTCGATCTGGTCGGCTACTCCCGGGCCCTCGAGGTCTGCGCCACCGGTCGCCGGATGGACGCCGCCGAGGCGGACCGGATCGGGCTGGCCACCCTCGTGGTGCCGACCGCCGAGTTGGACGCCACCGTGCGGGATTTGGCCGCCGGCCTGCTGGCCAACAACCGGGACGCGATCGTGGAGATCAAGGCGCTGCTCGCTGGCGCCGCCGAGCGCAGCCACGCGGAGCAGCAGCGGGCCGAGCGGGAGGCGCAGACCCGCCGACTGCGCGATCTGGCCGGGCGGGGAGAATAGCCCGGACGGGGAAGTGTGACTAGTTGTCGGTTTTCTCTACATGCCTATCTATGGCTGCTTGTCGTGCGTAACGTCTACCGAATCGGTGAGTTTGCCGGGCGGGTGCAGTTGTCCCGGCGGCAGGAACTGGTGGTGGATCCGCTGGCGGGCACGCGTGCTGAGGGACTCGACGGAGCGGACCTGACCGGGGCTGGTCAGCGGTGAAGGTCACACGCATCGCTTACTCGACGGGCATAAATGCGGGTAAGTACGCCGCCTTGGTGGAGCAGGCTCGTCGGTTGGGTCGGGTTCGTAGTGAGGTGTGGCAGCGGTACGGCTCGATCAACGGTGTCGGGTCCGGGTTGCGGGACCGGCAGGTGCGGGAGCGGTGGCTGGCTGACGGCACCCATGCGTCGTTTGGTGTGTTGGCGAATGCGTGGAAGGAAACCGTCCGCGACGCCATGGCTGACATCGCGGCGAGCATGGAGGCGGCGAAGGTCGAGGTCCAGCGGTCGATCACGCGGCGCACCGACGATCCGGGCGAGCGGAAGCGGATGTTCACCGCGTTGAAGGCCGACCGGTGGGCTGACGATCCTTTCCTGGCTCGGCAGATGCGCAAGCACTGGAAGCGAGGCCGCAACCACACACACGATCAGATCGTGGTACGCGCCGACAAGCACAACACCGCCGTTGACCGGCGCGGTCGGCTGTGGCTGGCTGTACCCGGCCTCGAACGCCGCAAGATGGTCAGGATCCCGCTGTCCACGACCGTCGCCCCGACCGGGACGCTGCGGCTGATCCTGCGCGGCGGGCGGGTCGAGGTGCACTATCAAATCGACGCCTCGGGGATGCGGTCGTCGCAGCGGCCGTGCGGCGAGGCGAGGGTCGGTGTGGACAAGGGGTACACCGAAGCCCTCACCGACTCCGACGGTCAGCCCCACGGTGAACAACTCGGCATGCTGCTGACCCGTGAGTCGGACCGGTTGAAAGAGCGCAACCGGCGTCGGGCGAAGCTGCGCTCGATTGCCAACACCGCCGCCGCGCGTGGCGACCATGCGAAAGCGCACCGGATCAAGGTCAACAACCTTGGCACGGTGAAGCGGGAGCGGCAGGCCGCCCGGCACCGGGCGCGGGTGCGCACGGAGATCTTCACCGCCGTGCACGAGGTCGTGGACAAGGCTGCCACTGTCGTGGCCGAAGATCTCACCACATGCTTCACCGGGCGCAAGAAGCTTCCCAAGAACATCAACCGGCGTCTCGCGGCATGGACCAAAGGAGTCACCGCTGAGGCCCTGAAAAGCGTGTCGGAGCGCAGAGGTTCTGCGCACGTTCCCGTCAACGCCGCCTACACCTCACAAACCTGCCACCGCTGCGGCGACTTCGGCCGCCGAAGCGGGGACAGGTTTCACTGCACCCGCTGCGGGGTGGTGTGGCAAGCCGACGTGAACGCCGCGATCAACATCCTGCAAAGAGCCGGCGACCCCGACATCGCCCTGCACACCCCACACCATAGGGTGAAGCAGATCCTGCAGGACCGGACCGATCGCCACCGGACCAGACTGCCGGTCCAGGACTCCAGCCCAGCCACCACGGCCGAGCGGAGAGCGAACCATCCGAACCACTCAACAACGAGCAGGAAGTAGGAAGCAGAATAAGGTAGTAAGGACCGTACGGGAAGATCCGGGTTACTCACGAGGTTGTCGTAGTCGTCGGGAGAATTGACCCGACGGTTCAGGGCTGCTCGACGACCCGGAGGTGACGAGTGTCCAACCCGATGGCCGGTGGCGGCATGGGCGGCTGGAGCATGCTCCGGTCGATGCGTGACCGCGATCAGGTTTCCACCCACCAGCTCAAGCACGGCACCGCCAGGCGGATCGTCGCGTTCGCCCGGCCGTACCGGCGCGACATCGTCGTCTTCCTGCTTACCGTGGTAATCGCCGCGGTGGTCGGGGTGGCCACCCCGCTGCTCGCCGGTGACGTCATCGACGCGATCGCCAAGGGCGGTCCCGACGCGCGCTCGACGGTGGTCCGGCTCGCCCTGATCATCGCCGCGCTGGCCGTCGCCGACGCGCTCTTCTCCCTGGCCCAGCGCTGGTATTCGGCCCGGATCGGCGAGGGCATCATCCTCGACCTGCGGACCCGGGTCTACGACCACGTCCAGCGGATGCCGCTGCAGTTCTTCACCCGCACCCAGACGGGTGCGCTGGTCAGCCGGCTCAACAACGACGTGCTCGGCGCCCAGCGGGCGTTCACCTCCACCCTGTCCGGAGTGGTCAGCAACGTCATCCAGCTGGTGCTCACCGCCGGCGCGATGCTCATCCTCTCCTGGCAGATCACCCTGCTGGCGCTGGTGCTGCTGCCGATCTTCATCATCCCGGCCCGCCGGGTCGGCCGGCGGCTCGCCGAGATCACCCGCGAGTCGTACAACCTCGACGCGAAGATGAACGCGACGATGACCGAGCGGTTCGGGGTGGCCGGCGCGCTGCTGGTCAAGCTCTTCGGCTCGCCCGAGGAGGAGGCACGCCGGTTCGCCGGCCGCGCGGAGCGGGTCCGGGACATCGGCATCCAGTCCGCCATGTACTCGCGGACCTTCTTCGTGGCCATGCTGCTGGTCGCCTCCCTCGCGCAGGCCCTCACGTACGGCCTGGGCGGGTGGCTCGCCGTCACCGGCGCGGTCAGCGCCGGCACCGTGGTCAAGCTCGCGCTGCTGCTCACCCGGCTCTACGGGCCGCTCACCGCGCTCTCCAACGTCCGGGTCGACGTGATGAGCGCGCTGGTCTCCTTCGACCGGGTCTTCGAGGTGCTCGACCTGCGGCCCGGCATCGAGGAGAAGCCCGCCGCGGTGCCGGTGCCCCGGGGCAGCGGCCGGGTCGAGTTCCGGGACGTGCGGTTCCGCTACCCGAGCGCCGCCGAGGTGTCGCTGGCCTCGCTGGAAGAGGTCGCCACGCTGGACCGGACGGTCAACGAGCCGGTGCTCAAGGGCGTCTCGTTCAGCGTCGAGCCCGGGCAGATGGTGGCCCTGGTCGGTCCCTCCGGTGCCGGCAAGTCGACGCTGTCCATGCTGATCTCCCGGATCTACGACGTCTCCGACGGGCAGGTGCTGGTCGGCGGCGTCGACGTCCGGGACGCCACCCTCGCCTCGCTGCGCGACGAGATCGGCGTGGTCACCCAGGACTCCCACCTGTTCCACGAGACCATCCGGGAGAACCTGCGGTACGCCAAGCCGGACGCCACCGACGACGAGATCTGGGCGGCCCTGGCCGGCGCGCAGGTGGCCGACCTGGTCCGCTCCCTGCCCGACGGGCTCGACACCACGGTCGGTGAGCGTGGCTACCGCTTCTCCGGCGGCGAGAAGCAGCGCATCGCCATCGCCCGGCTGCTGCTCAAGGCCCCGTCGATCGTCATCCTCGACGAGGCCACCGCCCACCTCGACTCGGAGAGCGAGGCGGCGGTGCAGCGGGCGCTGTCCGTGGCGCTGACCGGGCGTACCGCCCTGGTGATCGCGCACCGGCTCTCCACCGTCCGGGACGCCGACCAGATCCTCGTCCTCGACGAGGGGCGGATCGTCGAGCGCGGCCGGCACGAGGAACTGGTCGCCGTGGGTGGCCTCTACGCCGAGCTCTACCGCACCCAGTTCGCGGTGGCCGACTCGCCGGCTCCGTACGCCGAGCCGGACCAGCCGGAGCCGGTGGTCACCACCGTGCCGCTGGGCACGTACGTGGCGCAGGAGGCGCTGCCGCCGGCCGCGGCCAACTAGCCGGAGACTCGGCGCCGACCAGCGCGGCTGGTCAGGCGTTCGTCGCCCGGTGCAGCTCGCCGAAGGCGGCGCCGAGCGTCTCCGGCGTGAAGTGCGCGTTCAACCCGCTGGGGTTGGGCAGCACCCACAGCCGGGCGCCGCCGAGTGGCTCCGGCTGCGGGCCGAAGCCGGCCTTCGGCCGCGCGAACCCCACCCGGTACGCGGTCACCCCGACCACCGCCACCCAGCGCGGCCGGTACCGCTCGACCTTGCCGGTCAGCACCTCCGCGCCGCGTACCAGCTCCTCGGCGGTCAGCTCGTCGGCGCGGGCGGTGGCCCGGGCCACCATGTTGGTGATGCCCAGGCCGAGGGCGGGCAGCGCCTCCTGCTCGCTGGGGTGCAGCTGGCGCGGGGTGAAGCGGCCCCGGTGCAGCGCCGGCCAGAACCGGTTGCCCGGCCGGGCGAAGTGCCAGCCGGTGGCCGCCGACCAGAGCCCCGGGTTGATCCCGACGAAGAGCACGTCCAGGCCGGGCGCGATCAGGTCCGGCAATAGCCTGCCGGCGGCCGCCGCGAGCTGCTCCTTCGTCGGGCGGGGATACGGCGGTGCGGCCGGCGGCTCGGCTGTCCGGCCCGGGCTGTCCCCGCCGGCGCGGGATGCCCCCGCCCGGCGCGCACCGGCCGCGGTCCGGGCCCCGTCCGGCGGGCCCGCCCCGGGCCGGCGTCGCCCTGCCGTCACAGCCCGCGCAGCGCGCCGCCGTCGACCGGCACGGTCACCCCGGTCACGTAGCTGGCGGCCGGGGAGAGCAGGAACGCCGCGACCCGGCCGAACTCGGCCGGATCGCCGAGCCGGCGCAGCGGGATGTCGGCCTCCGCCTCGGCCCGGGCGCGCTCGGGGTTGCCGCTGGCCGCCAGGAGTTCCTTGTTGCGGTCGGTCATGATCCGCCCCGGTAGCAGCGAGACCACCCGTACCCCGCGCGGTCCGTACTCGTCGGCGATGTCCTTGGCCACGCCGGCCAGACCGGGGCGCAGGCCGTTGGAGATGCCGAGACCGGGCAGCGGGCTCCGCGCCGAGGTGGAGAGGACCAGCGCGATCACGCCTCCGTCGGGGAGGGCGGCGGCGACTTTACGGGCGGTGCGGACACTGCCCAGGAAGATCGTCTCGAAGGACTCCCGCCACTGTTCGTCGGTCACCCGGGCGGCGCTGCCCGGTGGGGGCCCGCCCACCGAGATCAGTGCCCCGTCGAGTCGGCCGAACCGCTCGCACGCCAGCGCGACCAACCGCTCTGGGGCACCCGGGTCGGTGAGGTCGGCAACCAGGCCGATCGCCCGCTCGGGCCCGCCGAGCGCTTCGACCGCTGCGGTCACCCGTTCCGGGGTGCGGGCGGAGATCACCACCCGTGCCCCGTCGGCGACGAGTTGCTCGGCGGTGGCGAAGCCGAGGCCACGGGAGGCGCCGGTCAGCACGTACACCCGGTCGGCGAGTCCGAGATCCATGTGTCCGATCCTGCCGTACCCGGGACCGGCTGTCAGCGGTGGGCCGGGCGGAGCAGGCGTACCCGACCGGCGAGCTGCACCGCGACGGCGTCGCCGGCCCGGGCGACGGCCGGCAGCCGGCGGGGGCGGGGTGTGGTGCGGCCGTCGTAGCGGGTGGCGGCCTCGCGGCTGGCCAGCTCCTCCGCGCCCAGCGCCGGCAGCCTGTCGTGGTCGCGCAGCTCCCGGGCCAGGTCCCAGCCGTCGCGCAGCGACCCGTTGGTCGGCCGGCCGGCCGCCCATTCGGCGAACGTGGCCGACCAGCCGGCGCCGAGGCCGGCGGCGAGCAGCGGCCAGTGCCGGGCCACGTCGCCCGCGCGTTTGCGCAGCAGGGCCTGGCGGGCCGCCGCCACCGGCCCGGGGGTGAACCCGGGCGGCAGCGGCCCACCGGCGACCAGCGCCGCGACCAGCTCCGCCTGCCGCGCGGCCAGGCCCGCATCGGCCGGGGCGGCACCGGGCGCGGGCGGCGGCCCGGCCGGGGGAGCGGCGGGTCGCGTCGCGCCCGGGGCGGCCGGATCCGCCCCGGCGGCGCGGTCGCGGCGGGTGCGGGTCATGTGACCACCGGGTACCCGGAGGCGGCGGCGAGCGCGTCCAGCTCGCCGCGCAGCTCGGCGGCGGGCGGGTAGTGGCCGTCGCGTTCCAGCAGCAGCGCCGGGGGCCGGCGCCGGGCGCACAGCTCACCGACCAGATCGAGCACCTCGACGGGGATGGGGTCGGTGTGCGTGTCGTGGTAGAAGCCGCCCTGCTCGGCGCCGCCGGCCACGTGGACGTAGGCGACCCGGTCCAGCGGCAGCCGGTCCAGCAGCGCGCGGGGGTCGCCGCCCCGGTTACGGGCGTTGGCGTGCACGTTGGCGAGGTCGAGCAGCAGCAGCGCCCCGGTGGCGTCGAGGATCTCGGTGAGGAAGTCGGCCTCGTCCAGCTCGTCGTCCGGCCAGTCGAAGAGCGCGGCGATCGGCTCGAGGGCGAGCGGCACCGGCAGCTCGGCCTGCGCCCGCCGCACGTTCGCCACCGTCGCGGCGACCGCCTCCCGGCTGCGCGGCAGCGGCAGCAGGTGACCGGCCTCCAGACCGCCGGCCCGGACGAACGCGATGTGCTCGCTGACCAGCGGGGCGTTCACCGCCGCGGCCACGCCGGCCAGGTGCGCCAGCCGGGCCGGGTCGACCGGCTCCGCACCGCCGAGGGAGAGCTTCACCCCGTGGGGTACGACGGTGACCCCGCGCTCGCACAGCTCGGAGAGGCCGTCGGAAAGCGGGCCGGCCGGGTTGACCGTCTCCGCCACCACCTCGACGAAGCGCAGCCCGGGCAGGCCGGCCACGAATCCGGCGATCTCCGGTCGCCACCCGACGCCGACCCCGTACGGCCCGGTCGGGGTGGGGGCCGGCGAGGTGCTGGTCATCCGCCGCACCCGCCGCCGCCGCATCCGCCGCCGCCCCCGCAGGAGCTGCCCCCGCCGCACGAGCTCCCGCTGCTGCAGGAGCTGCTCGAACCGGCCGAGCCGGCGCCGCTCGCGCCGAGCGCCTGGCGCTGGATCTCGGCCTGGTCGGCGAAGCCCGGATCCATGGCCCAGATGGTGGCGGTGCCGAACAGCGCCACGCCCATCGCCGCGGCGGACGGGCCGTACGTGGCGTACGCGGGTGCGGCGGAAGGTCGCAGCCAGGTGTGCCGGTTGCGCAGCTCGTGCAGCGCCCGGTCGGCGGCGCGGGTCCGCCGGGGCGCCCGGGCGAGCAGCAGGAAGGCGATGAACAGCGGTACCAGGCTGAGCAGGAGGAAGCCGGCCGGCCGGCCGTTGGACAGGCCGACGAACGCCCGGATCACCCCGAGCGCCAGGAGGGCGGCGATCAGCATCGGCCCGCGCCGCAGGGCGTTCCGCTGCTCCGGTCCGAGCGCCAGGCCGCGCTGCTGGAGGCCGTCGCGGAGCTGCTCCAGGGCGCGGGTGACCCACTCGTCGTGGCGTAGCTCCCGGGAGTGCACGCCGCGCGCGGCGGCGTTGTAGATGGCCTGGTCGAGCGGGGTGACCCCGGCCGGCAGTGAGCCGGCGGTGGTGAGCCGCCGGTCGGGGGTCACGGTCACCACGCCGGCGTGGCGCAGCCCGCCGAGCGCCGTCCAGACCGCCAGCTGGTCGCCGCCGTTGAGGTGCGCGGCCTGTTGCGGCCCGAGCTGCGCGGCGCCCCCGTCGACCGGAGTGCCGGCCAGGGCGCGGAACCGGTGCACCAGGGTCCCCACGACCAGCACGGCCGCGGCGAGGAGGTACCAGCGCAGGAAGACGGGGCCGGCGATGCCCCAGGTGTCGCCCGGTGCGGCGAGGATGGTCATCTCTGCTCCTGTCGCGAGGGGGTCGCGGCCCATTGTGGAGCAGACCCGCCAGGAGGCAGCCGGCCCGTCGACCGAGTTACCGGACCGAGATACGGCGCGGGCGGTCAGTGGCGGCGGACCGCCTCCTCGACCAGGTCGAGCACCCGCCCCAGGTCGCCGGCCGGGCGGCCCATCGCCAGGTGCAGCACCAACCCGTCGTACGCCAGCTCCAGGAACTGGGCCAGCACGTCGATCGGCACGTCGTCGCGGAGCACCCCCGCCTCCCGCTGGCGGAGCAGGCGTTCCCGGGTGGCCTCCGCGATCGCCGCCGAGCGTTCCGCCCAGCGCTTGGCGAACGCCGGGTCGGTCCGCAGCCGCCGGGAGACCTCCAGCTGGCTGCCGAGCCAGCCGGTGGTGTCCGGGGAGACCGCCCGGGCCAGCAGGTCCCGCATCACCTGGACCAGGCCGTTGCGGGCGACCGTCTCCACCATGACCGCCGCGTCGTCCTCGGCGACGGCGAGGAAGAGCGAGTCTTTGTCGCGGAAGTGGTGGAAGATGGCACCGCGGGACAGCCCAGTGGCCTCCTCCAGGCGGCGGACCGTGGCGCCCTCGTAGCCGTGCCGGGCGAAACAGGCGCGCGCGGCGGCGAGGATCTCCTGCCGGCGCGCGTCGAGCTGGTCCTGGCTTACTCTGGGCACGGACCGATCGTCCCAGGTGGGTCCCGCCGATGCAAACCGTACGTACGGCTTGAGATGCGCCTCCGCATGATCGTTCCGGGGCCCCGCCCGTAGGATCGGCCCATGACCGTGCCCGCCCACCCGCTGACCGTGGCCGCCGTGCAGGCCGAGCCGGTCCCCGGCGACGTCGCCGGCAACGCCGCCACCGCCGCCCGCCTCGTCGGCCGGGCCGCCGGCACCCGGATCGTCGTGCTGCCGGAGCTGTTCCTGCCCGCCTACCACCCGCCGACCCTCGCGGCCGACCCGACCGGCACCCACGTGGCGGCCGACGCGGACGGCCGGGTCGACGACCCGCGGCTCGACCCGCTGCGCCAGGCCGCCCGGGACGGCGGGACGACCGTGGTGGTCGGGGCGGCGGTCCGGCACCCCGACGGGCGGCGCACCATCTCCTCGCTGGTGGTCGACCCGGCCGGCGCGGTGCGGGCGGCGTACGACAAGCAGCAGCTCTGGGGCGGCGAACGCGAGCTGTTCGACCCCGGCCGGCGCGGCGCCACCCTGCTGGTCGACGACTGGCGGTTCGGTCTCGGCATCTGCTACGACGGCTGCTTCCCCGAGCACGGCCGGGCCGCCGCCGCCGACGACGCACACGGCTACCTCTGCCCGAGCGGCTACCTGGCCGGCTCAGAGCACCGCCGCGACCTCTACTACGCCGCCCGGGCCCTGGACAACACCATGTACGTGGTCTTCGCCAACGCGGTCGACGGCGCCGACCCGTGGCGGTTCAACGGCGGCGCCGCGGTGTACGACCCGGAGGGCCGACCTCTCGCCCGGGGCGCGGACACCGGGGAGGACGTGCTGGTGGCCACTCTCGACCCGGCCGCGCTGGCGGCCACCCGCGCCGCGCACACCATGCTCACCGACCGCCCCGCGGACCAGGGGCTTCCGCGGGTGGCCCTGCGCGCCTGACAAGGCGCGGTCGCCGGGCCCTGTCGGCCGGACACCTTGGTCCCGTAAGGTCTCCGCGTGCCGTTGCTCCTGCTCGATCTGGACAACACCGTGCTGGACCGGGATGGGCCGTTCCGCGCCTGGGGTAAGCGCTTCCTGGACGGCATCGGCGCCCCGCCCACCGACCTCGACTGGCTGGTCTCCGTCGACGCGGACGGACTGACCGACCGGTGGGATGTCGCCGACGCCATCCGCGACCGGTACGAGCTGCGGATCCCCTCCATCGACCTGGTCGAGGAGCTGCACGAGGGGGTGGTGGCCCACACCCGGCTGGACCCGCTGGTCGCCTGTGCGCTGCGGATCGCCGACGACGCCGGCTGGGTGCCGGTGGTGGTCACCAACGGCGCGGTACGCCAGCAGGACGCGAAGATCCGCCGCACCGGCCTCGACCGGTACGTCGCCGACTGGGTGATCTCCGAGGAGGCCGGGGTCAGCAAGCCCAACCCGAGGATCTTCGCGCTCGCCGCCCAGCGGGCCCGGATGCCGCTGCGCGGCGCCTGGGTGGTCGGGGACAGCCCGGAGGCGGACATCGGCGGGGCGACCTCGGTCGGCCTGCCCAGCGTCTGGCTGCACCGCGGCCGCCGCTGGTCGGACAACCGGTTCGCCCCCACCCGCACGGTGGACGGGCTGATCGCCGCGGTGGCCGCCGTACTGGCGGGCTGACCGCCGTCACCCGCGCGGCGTAAATCGGTTGACCCGCCCGCGTCCGGTGGTGAGCATGGTGCCGCGCGAGGGCGCAGCCGGGCGGTGCCCGGTCGAGGAGAGGAGGTCGGTCATGGCCGTCTTTGCAGGGTCGTTCCACCTGCCTCCACCAGCCTCGATCGAAGGATCAACCCACCCGTGCGTGATAACGACTTCCCGGCGCCGCAGCGCCGTGGCCGCGGCAAGAGCCGCTTCGACGACGACGAACCGTACTTCCTGAAGCGGGGCCGGCACGCCGAGCCGGCCCTCGCCGAACCCGAGGACGAGCCCGACCCTGAGGACCGCTGGTCCTCCTGGGACGAGGCCGTGCACGGGCCCGAGCCGTATCCCGCGTGGCTGGTCACTGAGCTGGCCGCGAAGGATACCGAACTCGGCGTGCTGAAGACCGGCAAGGAGGCGGACGTCCATCTGGTCCGCCGTGCGGTGCCTGGTACCGACCGCTCCTGCCTGCTGGCGGCCAAGCGCTACCGGGACGCCCAGCACCGGCTCTTCCACCGTGATGCCGGCTATCTGGAGGGGCGCCGGGTCCGGCGGTCCCGGGAGAACCGGGCGATGGCCGGGCGGACCGCGTTCGGCCGGCAGATGATCGCCGGGCAGTGGGCGGCGGCCGAGTTCGCCGCCCTGGCCCGGCTCTGGGAGATCGGCGCCGCCTCCGGGCGGATCGCCGTGCCGTACCCGGTCCAGCTGCTGGGCACCGAACTGATGCTGGAGTTCGTCGGGGACGCCGAGGAGGGGCAGGCCGCGTCGCGGCTGGCCCAGCTCCGTCCCGAGGGCGCCGAGCTGCGCGACCTGTGGGAGCAACTGGTTGACGCCCTGGTCGTGCTGGCCCGGGCCGGGTACGCGCACGGCGACCTGTCCCCGTACAACCTGCTGGTGCACCGGGGGCGGCTGGTCATGATCGACCTGCCGCAGGTGGTCGACGTGGTGGCCAACCCGCAGGGGCCGGAGTTCCTGGCCCGGGACGTCCGGGTGGTCGGCAGCTGGTTCACCGCCCGGGGCCTGCCCGCCGCGGACACCGACCCGGTCGAGCTGACCGAGTTGCTGCTGCAGGAGGCGGGGATCCGCTGAGCGCGCCGCGTCCCGGGCGGGTGCTGTCCCGCCCGGGACGCCGGTGCGTGGTCCGTCGGTCCGGCCGCCGGCGCTGCCACTGCCAGGCGCCGCCGGGACCGCCGATCACTGGAGGTAGCGCTCGACCTCCGGGACCGGGCGTGCGCCCTGGGCGTCCGGGTCACCGTGCGCCTGGCGGGCCGCCCGGCGGCGGCGCAGCAGGTCCCAGCACTGGTCGAGGGACTCCTCCAGGGCCCGCAGCCGCTCCCGGGCCGTGTCGTCGGTGCCGGCCTCGTTCTCCTGCGCGGCCGCGCGCAGCCGGTGCTCCTCGTCGACGAGTTCGGAGATCCGGTTCAGGATGGTCTTGTCGTCCATGCCCCGAAGCTTGGCACAGGGGGCGGTGCCGCGCCCGGGTTCTCCTCGCTGCGCGCCGCCGGGCCGGCTCCCAGCGCCATGATCAGGTTCGCTTGAGCGAAGGTCCGGACGCTGCTACCGTGCGCCGGTGTCGATCGGATGGGTCGATGTACGCCATCGGGCACGTGACCGAAATGGCCCGCCAGGATGGTGTGATGGGTTCCCGTGGTAGGAGTCTCCGTACCAGGTTGTTCGCCCTGCTCGCGTCGCCGGCCGCGCCTCGGGCCTGCCCAGACTCGGCCGGGACGGCGTCGACGTGCTCGGCGCCCGGGCATCCGGGTACGACGCGGTGACCGTGACGCAGGCGCTGGCGGGACCGCGGCCGTGTCCGAACTGCCGGCGGGTGACCGGGAGCGACTGCCGGCGCGGCTGTCGCCGGCCGTCCGCATGGGACGCAGCACGGTGGACGCGCCGTTGACGGTCACCCGCCAGGCCGAGACCGGCGCGGTGGGCCGTGGGCCGGGCATCGCGCACGAGCAGGCGACCTGACGGGAACGCCGCACCGGCGCATCCCAGACGAGCACGGCACACCAGCAGGGGAAAAGAGGACGACGAGTGGGGCAGCAGACGGCTTCGAGCGCGGATCTGACGTGGCTGCTCGATGACCTGGTCGGCCGGGTCAAGCAGGCGGAACATGCCGTGGCGCTCTCCACCGACGGCCTGTTGATGGCCGCGTCCCGGGGGCTGAGCCGGGACGACGGCGAGCACCTGGCGGCGATGGCGGCCGGCATCCAGAGCCTGGCCCGGGGCGCGGGCAAGCGCTTCGGCGGCGGCCAGGTGCAGCAGACGATCATCGAGATGCAGTCGTCGTTCCTCTTCGTCACGGCGGCCGGGCGCAACGCCTGCCTGGCCGTGCTGGCCGCCGAGGACGCCGACGTCGGCCTGATCGCGTACGAGATGGCGATGCTGGTCACCCGGGTGGGCCGGTTCGTCGCCACGCCGACCCGGGAACCGGCCACGGGGGAGAGCCCGGCGCGATGACCGGTCGGACCGCAGCCGACTGACGAGTCCCCGTACGACGTCGACGGGCCCCTCCCCGCACGCGCGGGAAGGGGCCCGTTCTGGGGTACGTCGTCAGCTGGCGATCATGCGACGCAGCACGTACTGCAGGATGCCGCCGTGTCGGTAGTAGTCCGCCTCACCGGGGGTGTCGATCCGGACCACGGCGTCGAACTCCACGCCGGTGTCGGTGGTTACCTTCACCGTACGCGGGGTCTCGCCGTCGTTCAGCGCGGTCACGCCGGCGATGGAGAAGGTCTCCGTGCCGGTGAGCCCCAGCGACTCGGCGGTGGTGTCGACCGGGAACTGCAGCGGCAGCACCCCCATGCCGATCAGGTTCGAGCGGTGGATCCGCTCGTACGACTCGGCGATGACCGCCCTGACCCCGAGCAGCATGGTGCCCTTGGCCGCCCAGTCGCGGGACGAGCCGGAGCCGTACTCCTTGCCGGCCAGGATGACCAGCGGGACGCCCGCCTCCTGGTAGGCCATCGCGGCGTCGTAGATCGAGGTCTGCTCGCCGGTCAGGTGGTTGACCGTGAAGCCGCCCTCGACGCCGGGGACGAGCTGGTTGCGCAGCCGGATGTTGGCGAAGGTGCCCCGGATCATCACCTCGTGGTTGCCCCGGCGGGAGCCGTACGAGTTGAACTCGTGCCGCGGCACGCCGTGCTCGGCCAGGTACTTGCCGGCGGGGGAGTCCGCCTTGATCGAACCGGCCGGGGAGATGTGGTCGGTGGTCACGGAGTCGCCCAGCTTGGCCAGCACTCGGGCGTCGGCGATGTCCCGCACCGGCTTCGGGTCCTTCGCCATGCCCTCGAAGTACGGGGGCTTGCGGACGTAGGTGGACTCGCCGGCCCAGGCGAAGGTGTCACCGGTCGGGGTCGGCAGCGACTGCCACCGCTCGTCGCCGGCGAAGACGTCGGCGTACGCGGAGCTGAAGCCGGTGGCGCCGATCGCCGAGGCGATGACGTCCTGGATCTCGGCGCTGTTCGGCCAGATGTCCCGCAGGAACACCGGGTTGCCCTGGCTGTCCTCGCCGATCGGCTCGTTGGCCAGGTCGATGTCCATGGTGCCGGCGAGCGCGTACGCGACCACCAGCGGCGGGGACGCCAGGTAGTTCATCTTGACGTCCGGGTTGATCCGGCCCTCGAAGTTCCGGTTGCCGGACAGCACCGAGACGACGGCGAGGTCACCCTCGTTGACCGCGGCGGAGACCTCCTCCGGCAGCGGGCCGGAGTTGCCGATGCACGTGGTGCAGCCGTAGCCGACCAGGTTGAAGCCGAGCTTCTCCAGGTAAGGGGTGAGGCCGGCCCGGTCGTAGTAGTCCATGACGACCTTGGAGCCCGGTGCCAGGGTGGTCTTCACCCACGGCTTGCGGGACAGGCCCTTCTCCACGGCGTTACGGGCCAGCAGCGCGGCGCCGATCATGACCTGCGGGTTGGAGGTGTTGGTGCAGGAGGTGATCGCCGCGATCACCACGGCGCCGTGGTCCAGCTCGTACTCGACGCCGTCGGCGCCGGTGACCCGGATCGGGTTGGTGGCGCGGCCACCGGCACCCGCCGCGGCGGTCTCCAGGTCGCGCGGCTCGTCGGCCGGGTCGCTGAACTCGTTGGCCGGCGGGTCGCTGGCCGGGAACGACTCGGCGCTGGCCTCGTCGGCCGGGCCGGCGGCGCCGCGGGGCAGCTGCTCGCGCGCCACGCCCGGCCTGAGCTCCTTCGCCACGCCGGCGGCCTCCTCGGCCACGTAGTCGGTCAGCGCGGAGCGGAACAGCGTCTTGGCGCTGCCCAGCGGCACCCGGTCCTGCGGGCGCCGGGGACCGGCCAGGGACGGCTCGATGGTGCCGAGGTCCAGCTCCAGGCGCTCCGAGTACTCCGGCTCGCGGGCCGGGTCGTGCCAGAGGCCCTGCTCCTTGGCGTACGCCTCGACGAGCGCGACCTGCTGCGGGTCGCGGCCGGTCAGCTCCAGGTAGCGGACGGTCTCGGCGTCGATCGGGAAGATCGCCACGGTGGAGCCGTACTCCGGGGACATGTTGCCGATGGTGGCCCGGTTGGCCAGCGGCACCGCGCTCACGCCCGGGCCGTAGAACTCGACGAACTTGCCGACCACGCCGTGCTTGCGCAGCATCTCGGTGATGGTGAGCACCAGGTCGGTGGCGGTGGTGCCGGCCGGCATCTCACCGGAGAGCTTGAAGCCGACGACCCGCGGGATCAGCATGCTGACCGGCTGGCCGAGCATCGCCGCCTCGGCCTCGATGCCGCCGACGCCCCAGCCCAGCACGCCCAGGCCGTTGACCATGGTGGTGTGCGAGTCGGTGCCGACGACCGTGTCCGGGTACGCCTGGCCGTTGCGCTCCATGACCGTACGGGCCAGGTACTCGATGTTGACCTGGTGCACGATGCCGGTGCCCGGCGGGACGACCTTGAACTCGTTGAACGCGGTCTGGCCCCAGCGCAGGAACTGGTACCGCTCCTTGTTGCGCTCGTACTCCAGCTCGACGTTGCGCTGGAAGGCGTCCTCGCGGCCGAACAGGTCGGCGATGACGGAGTGGTCGATGACCAGCTCGGCCGGGGCGAGCGGGTTCACCTTGGTGGCGTCGCCGCCGAGGTCGCGGACCGCCTCTCGCATGGTGGCCAGGTCCACGACGCAGGGCACGCCGGTGAAGTCCTGCATCAGCACCCGGGCCGGGGTGAACTGGATCTCCACGCTCGGGTCGGCGGTGGGGTCCCAGGCGCCGAGCTGCCGGATGTGGTCGGCGGTGATGTTCGCGCCGTCCTCCGTCCGCAGCAGGTTCTCCAGCAGGATCTTCAAGCTGTAGGGCAGCCGGTCGTGGCCCTCCACCTTGCCGATCTTGAAAATCTCGTAGCTCGCGTCTCCGACGCGTAGCTGGGTCTTCGCACCGAAGGTGTCGAGGCTCGCCACGTCGTACTCCTTCACACCAGCGACCGTGAGTAGTCCTGAGCAGTCTGTCGCACCGGCCCAGGTGTTGCCGTGGTTAGGCGACACTTACCTGCGCCCGGCGCTCAACAAAACCGTACGTCCGTCTTGCTATTCGCGCAACCTCGTGCCAGGGTTCGGGACGAGGAGGTGCCATCATGATCCATCACGTCCTGCTCGCCTGCCCACGGGGCTCCGAGGAGACGTCCCGGGCCTTCTACGTCGGCCTGCTCGGCCTCGTCGAGAAGGCCAAGCCGCCCGTTCTCGCCGCCCGCGGTGGTTGCTGGTTCACCGGGTACGGCGCGGAGCTGCACCTCGGCGTCGAGGACGACTTCCGGCCCGCCCGCAAGGCGCACCCGGCCCTGCTCCGCCCCGACCTCGACGCGCTCGCCGCCCGGCTGGTCGCCGCCGGCCACCCCGTGTTCTGGGGCGACGAGGAGATCCCCGGCATGCGCCGGTTCCACACCCACGACCCGCACGGCAACCGCCTGGAGTTCCTCGCCCCCGCCGCCTGACACGCCCACCGCCCATCGCCGACCGCCCTGCCCGAGCGGACGCGGGTCGGTGGAACGTCATGGCTGTCACAGCGGTCCGGCGACCTCGACGGCACGTCACCGACGAGCGGTGCCCTGCGGCGTCGGGCCGGGTGGCCCGGCCGGGTGGTGGCCGGCTGAGCGGACCGCCGACACCTGGCACCCGGGGGTAGGGTTCGAGGCCGGACCGGAAGGGGTGGCGGGTGCTCGACGTACAACACTGGCTGTCCGCGCTTCCCCCGGGCGTGGTCTACCTGATCGTCGCCGGAGTGATCGGCGTCGAGAGCATGGGCGTTCCGCTGCCCGGCGAGATCGTGCTGGTCAGCTCCGCACTGCTCGCCGCCACCGGGGTGGTGGAGCCGCACTGGGTGGCCACCGCCGCCGCGGCCGGCGCCATCGTCGGGGACTCCGTCGGGTACGCGGTGGGCCGGCGCGGTGGACGCCCCCTGCTCGAACGGCTGGGCCGGCGCTTCCCCCGCCATCTCGGCCCGGCGCACCTCGCCCGCGCCGAGCAGAGCTTCGCCCGGCACGGCGTCTGGGCGGTCTTCTTCGGCCGGTTCGTGGCGCTGCTGCGGATCCTCGCCGGCCCCCTGGCCGGCGCGCTG
This sequence comes from Micromonospora sp. NPDC047740, assembly GCF_043204735.1. Lineage (NCBI taxonomy): Bacteria > Bacillati > Actinomycetota > Actinomycetes > Micromonosporales > Micromonosporaceae > Micromonospora > Micromonospora sp. NPDC047740. The sequence goes on along the minus strand of NZ_JBIDCT010000031.1, from coordinate 377 downwards.
CACGTGCCGTACCGCCGGTTCCTGCTGGCCAACGCGGCCGGCGGTCTGGTCTGGGCGTTCGGCACCACGTACCTGCTGTTCACCGTGGGCCGGGCGGCCGAGCACTGGCTCAAGGACATCTCCTGGGCGGGCCTGGCGCTCGCCGTGCTCGCCGGCGTGGCCAGCACCTGGTGGCTGCGGCGCCGGGCCCACCGGCTGCAGTCGGCGGAGCCGGCCGCCGAGGCCGCGCCGGTACGCGCTGGCAGCGACCACTGACCCGGAGACGCCGAAGGGCCGGCCCCGTTGTTGGGGGTCGGCCGTTTCTGGGTGTGTCGAAGGGCCGGCCCCTGGTGGGGGCCGGCCCTTCGGGTTATCTCATGTGTCAGGAGGCCGAGTAG
>NZ_JBIDCT010000030.1:0-69703 GCF_043204735.1 Micromonospora sp. NPDC047740 | reverse complement strand
CCCACCATCGGGCTGCCGCTTCCGCACCCGCTGCTGGAAAGCCCAGGACCACTGCGCCACCGAAGAACCCGCCCTGATCACCCGCGACGGCGGTACCCAACTCACCGCCTGCCACTACCCCGAACGCGGAGCACTGACCCAAGCCAAGGACGCCGCAGCGGGTTGATCGACCGGATCGGGTGTAACCGCCCCGCAGCGGGGTAGCCCGTGCCGCATGGAGCTGGTCGAGGAGTCGCCGTACCGGTTCCGGATCGACCGGCATGACCCGATGCGGGTCCCGGGGGTGATCTTCGCGTCCCGGTCGCTGCTGCCGGACGCCCGGGCGGACAAGTCGCTGGACCAGGTGGCGAACGTGGCCACCCTGCCCGGCATCGTCGGCGCCTCGTACGCCATGCCGGACATCCACTGGGGCTACGGCTTCCCGATCGGCGGGGTTGCCGCCACCGACGTCGAGGCGGGCGGGGTCGTCTCGCCCGGCGGCGTGGGCTTCGACATCTCCTGCGGCGTCCGGCTGCTCGCCGCGCACCTCAACCGCGACGAGCTCCGGCCCCGACTGGACGCGCTGATGGACGGCCTGGGGGAGGCCACCCCGCGCGGCATGGGCAAGGGCGCGGTGTGGCACCTGAACGACCGGGGCGAGCTCGACGCGGTGCTGCGCGGCGGCTCCCGCTACGCCGTCGAACGCGGCTACGGCGTGCAGCGGGACCTGGACCGCTGCGAGGACTACGGCGCGGTCAGCGACGCGAACCCGGCCCAGGTCAGCGACCGGGCGGTGGAGCGGGGCGCCGGCCAGGTCGGCAGCCTCGGCTCCGGCAACCACTTCCTCGAGGTGCAGGCCGTGGAGGAGGTGTACGACGAGGCGGTGGCCGGCGCATTCGGGCTGCGCACGGGCCAGGTCTGCGTGATGATCCACTGCGGGTCGCGGGGGCTGGGGCACCAGATCGCCACCGACTACATCCACACCATGGAGAAGGCGATGCCCCGGTACGGCATCCACGTGCCCGACCGGCAGCTCGCCTGCGCGCCGGTGTCGTCCCACGAGGGGCGTGCCTATCTCGGTGCGATGGCCGCCGCGGCGAACTACGCCCGGGCCAACCGGCAACTGCTGCACCACTCGGCCCGGCAGGTGTTCCAGCGGATCACCGGCGGCGACCTGGACCTGGTGTACGACGTCTCACACAACCTCGCGAAGATCGAGACCCACGGTGTCGACGGCGACCAGCGGCGGCTCTGCGTACACCGCAAGGGCGCCACCCGGGCGTTGCCGCCGGGACACCCGGACCTGCCGGAGGACCTACGCCCGGTCGGGCAGCCGGTGCTGATCCCCGGGTCGATGGGCACCGACTCGTACGTGCTGGTCGGGACACCGGGGGCACCCGCGTTCGCCTCCACCTGCCACGGCGCCGGCCGGACGCAGAGCCGCAAGCAGGCCACCAAGGCGGTCCGGGGGCACGATCCGCGCCGCGAGCTGGAGGCGCAGGACATCGCGGTCCGGGGCAAGTCCCGGAAGGGGCTGGCCGAGGAGATGCCCACCGCGTACAAGGACATCACCGCCGTCATCGAGGCCACCGAGGGGGCCGGGCTCTGCCGGCGAGTCGCCCGGCTCGTCCCGCTCGGCGTGGCGAAGGGCTGACCACACCCCGAGGGCTCGCCGGTCACACGTCCAGCGTGACCGCGCAGGACCAGCCGTCCTGGTCCGGGCCGAAGCGCAGCTCGTGCAGCGCCACCGCCTTGGGCACCGCACCGACCAGCTCCACCGCGTCGGTGTCCACCGTCCACCACCGCACCAGCAGCCCGCCGCCGTCGGCCGGGCGTACGTCGGTGGCCAGCGGCAGCACACCCGCGGTCTCCATCCGGAAGATCACCTCGTCGAGCACGGTGACCAGCATGTCCTCGTCGTTGCCCGGCGGCACGGAGAACTCGGTCTCGGCAGTGCCGTCCACGCCGGCCGGGTCGACGAAGGTGTCGACCAGGGCGCTCACCGCCTCGGCCACGCAGTCCTCCCGGTCGGGCGCCCACGCCTCGATCCGTACGTCGGCGGTGTGCGGCACGTTCCGGTGCCCCCGCGCCGGTCGTCTGCCCATCTCCGCTCCCATACCGGACGCCCGCAGCCACCGAACCGTACGCCGTCGCGGCGGGCGCGGTGCCGCTGCCACCGTACGCGACGGCGGCCGCCCGGCGCGGGCGCTTCCACCGACCCGCGGCAACGGACCGTCCCGGGCGAGCCGGCACGGCGTTGACGCCCGTGGATCGCCAACCCTAGCCTGGTTGCGGCCATGACCGTGACCGAGCCGCCGCCTCGGCGCGGCTCGACGCCCCGCCGGCGCCGCCTTCACCGAACCGATGGAAGGTAACGTGCAGCGCATGCTGTGGATCGCGGCCCACGAGGGGCGCGCAGCCTCCCGGTACGCCGTCGACCCGTACGGTCCCGACCTGTCCGGTGCGGACCGGGCCCGGGTGCTGCAGTGACCGGCCACGAGCGGGAGGGCACCAGGAGGCCGTTCGCGGCGGACGACCTGCCACCGGTCACGTTCGACGTCGACGTCCTGGTCGGCCGCTACGCCGATCGACCCGGGCCGGATGGCGACCCGGCCCAGGTACGTGCGGCGCTCGCCGCCAACGGCATCGCCGCGGCGGCCGTGGCCAGCCTGCGGGCGGCCCTGTTCGACGTGCCCAGCGGCAATGACGAGGTGGCCGCCCTCGCCGGGCCGGCCGTGCTGCCCGTGGGCGCGGTGGACCTGCGGGACCCGCTGGGTGCCGAGCGGGAGGTGGTCCGGCTCGCCGAGCGGGGCGTCCGGGCCGTTCGACTCTTCCCCGACGAGCAGCGGGTGGAGCCGGACTTCCCGTCCGTGCGGCACGTCGCCCGACGCGCCACCGAAGCCGGACTGGTGCTGCTGGCCGGCGGCGACGTACGCCGGTTCTGGCGGCCCCTGCGCGGCACGACCGTGGTCTTCCTCGACACGCACTTCTACCACCTGGGCGACTTCGTCGTGGCCGCCCGCGACGAGCCCGGCTTCCACACCTCGACCCGGCTGCTCAACTCCCCGGACGCCTTGGAGACGGTGGCCGCGCAGGTCGGCGTCGAGCGCCTGCTCTACGGCTCACGCACCCCGTTCCACGACGCCGTGGTGCCCCGACTGCGCCTGCGCCACTCCGATCTGGACCCGCTGGCGGTGGCGGCGGTGGCCGGCGGAAACGCCCGACGGATCCTCGGGGTGGCCGCATGACCTCTCCCGGCTCGACCTCGGCGTGAGCGGCCCCGCGCGGAGTGAGCGGACCGCCGGAGACTGTCGCACCGGCCAGCTACCGTGCCGGACATGATCGCCGACGATTCCGACGCCGTGACCGTCCTCTTTCATCGGATGATGCGCGCCGAGCTGCGCGCCGAGAAGGTGGGTGAGGACACCCTCGGCCGGACGGTCGACCTCGCCCGGTCCTGGGGCACCAGCCCCGCCGCCGACGCCCGCCTCGCCGTGGCGCTGCGCGAGCTGCACGGCGAGCCGGTCGACCCCGACGACCCGCGCCAGGTCGTCGACGAGGCCCGGTCGCTGGCCACGGCGAGCGGCCTGGCGCCGGAGCCGGATCTCCGGGGCGCCGGGATGGCCCGGTTCGTCGCCAACGTCCGGCGGCTGCGCCGCGGGGAGATCACCCGGGCCGAGTTCGAGGAGATCCTCGGCCCGGAGGCCGGGCGGGTCCGCTGGATCGAGGAGCCCGACCCCCGCTGGCCCGACGAGGACTGACGCCCTCCGTCGAGGCGGATGTCACCTCGCCGTCCACTCGTCGGTCGTACCGGGTGCGACGACCGACACGGGAGGGGACGATGTGGACCCACAGCAACAGATCAGCGAGGTGTACGCCGCCTCGGCGGCCCGCCTGGTGGCCCAGATGTACGCGATGACCGGCGACTACGCGGAGGCGCAGGACGTCGTGCAGGAGGCGTTCGTCCGGGCCCTGGCACGGCCCGGGCGCTTCCGGCTGGTGGAGAACCCGGAGGCGTGGCTGCGGACGGTGGCGTTGAACGTCGCCCGGTCCCGGCACCGGCGTCGGGTGGTCCTGGGGCGGATCGTCCGCTCCGGGCGGCTCGATCCGGCGCAGCACACCGCGCCGGCCCTGTCGCCGGACCACGTCGCCCTGGTGGCGGCGTTACAGCGGCTGCCTCGGCAGGCCCGGGAGACCGTGGTGCTGCACCACCTCGCCGACCTACCGGTGAGCGAGGTGGCGAACGCCCTGGGCTGCTCCGTGGAGGCCGTGAAGACCCGCCTGGTGCGGGCCCGCCGGGCCCTGGCCGACCACCTCGGCGACACCGGCCCCGACGACTCGGCGGAGCACGTCCGCGCCGATCAGACGACCTCCCCGACCTGTGCCGAGCGGGAGGTCCGTCATGCCTGAGCTGGACTTCGCCGGGCTGAACGTCGCCGCCCAGGCCGGCTTCAAGCCGCACTTCGAGCAGGTGGCCGCGCGTGCCCGGCGGCGACGCCAGCGACACCGAATCGTCACCGTCGCCGTGGTGGCCCTGTTGGCGACCGGCTCGGGGATCGCCGTCGCGGGCCGCCCCGCGCCCGAGCGTCCACCAGTGCCGGCTCCCGGCTTCGGCCCGGACCGCACCCCGGACTTCATCCCCACCCCGGGCCCCACGCGCACGCCCGGCCCGGGCCAGCAGGTCTCCACCGGACGCCCGGGAGCCGGTGATCTCAACCATGTATATCTGCGATACCACGAGTGCCGCGACGGGTGCCCGCCCCGTTGGGCGGGCACCGACGACGGAGGCCGGCACTGGCGTACCGGCGCGCTGCCGGTGCCGGACGACGCTCTGGTGGACCTGCGGGTGGTGGGACCCCGCACCCTGGTCGCCTGGTACCTGCCCCGGTCCAGCCCGGACAGTTCGCACGCCCGGTGGGCCGCCAGCCGCGACGGCGGGGCCACCTGGCGACAGGTCGAGGCGCGGCGGGTGGACGCGCTGCCGGCCGGGTGGCCGGTGCTGGCCCGTCAACCAGGCCCGGACCGCGAGGCGCTGGTCGCCGTGGACCCGGCCACCGGGGACGTCGCGCAGCTCGCCAACCGGTCCACGCTGCACAACGCGGCGACCGTGGCGAGCGCGCCGATCGGCGCCGGCCTCTGGGCCAGCGGCCGCACCGGGGAGAAGGTCGGCGACGGCGGTCGCGTGACCTGGTCCGGCAGCGCCGTCGAGGTCAGCCGGGACGGCGGCCGAACCTGGCGGCGGCACGAGTTCCCCGACGGGCTCACCGCCTCCGACGAGGTCGGCGGACCGGCGGTGGCCACCCAGGACGGTCGCACGGTCTACGCCGTCGGCCGGGTCCGGGGCGGCCTGGTGATCTGGCGCAGCGCGGACGGCGGCCGCACCTGGGCGCGTACCACGGGAACGGCCAAGGTCGGGGAGCGCACGATCCGAGCGGCGGTGCGGCCGGACGGGGTGCTGATGGTCCAGGCCGGTGTCACCGCCCGCGAGGACCCCCTGATGTTCAACAGTTCCGACGGCGGCGCGACGCTGCGTCCCGCGCCCCTCGGGCCGGGCGCCGACCCGCTGCCGGTGTCCGGCGGGTACGTCCAGACCGGCTGGCCGGACAGCACGGGTGCCTGGCTCTCCGCCGACGGCGTCACGTGGCGCTGGCTGGACCCGCCCACGCTGTGACCGGTGGGGGCTCCCCGGCGACTCCGGTCGCCCGGGAGCCCCCTCAGCTGGCCGCCGGCGCCACCGCGAAGACCGGCGCGTCGGCGGTCAGCACCGCCGACCGGACCGGTGCCCGCCACCGGTCCGCCACGGCCGAGGCCAGCTCGGCGAGCATCCGGGGCACCGTCTCGGCCCCGCCGTCGTGCAGCGCCTCGATCACCACGAGCACCTCCGTGGTGTCCTCGCGGACCGCCGACCAGCCGCTCTGCCGGTGCGTCCAGCGGCGGGAGTGCGCCCGGCCGGCCGAGTCCGCGAAGACCGTCTCGCCCGGCTCGGGGCGTTCGTCGTCCCCGCCGAGGGTCAGGTACGTCTCCGCGCCGGTGGCCGGCCGCACCGCCAGGTCCCCGCCGATCCGGTCGACGTCGAGGACAGCCACCGGCACGGCGTACCCGAGGGAGAGGGCGTTGCCCAGGTCGACCAGCGGGTGCAGCCGGGGCAGGCGGCCGTCGCGGCGGAAGCGGCGCAGCAGCGACTCGGCGGCGCACCGGTAGCGGGTCGGTGCCAGCCCCATCCGGGCGAAGGCCCGCCGCCACGCCTGGATCTCCGGGAATCCGCTCTCCGGACCGACGGCGAGGCGGGCCCGGGCGGCGTCGCCGTACCGGGTGAGCCACGGGCCGACGTCGGCGGTGGGGGTGATGCCGGTGACGTGCAGGACGCCGCAGGCCAGCTCGGGAAAGGTCGACCAGACCTGCGGATCGTGCCGGAAACGCACGGGAGACTCCTATCGGGCGGTGAGGGCCAGGCCGAGGCCCAGGGCGAGGAAGCTGCCGGCGAAGCCGCGCCGCAGCAGCGCGGTCAGCCGGGGCCGGGCCAGCACCCGGTGCCGGAGCGTGCCGGCCAGCACGCCGTACCCGGCGAAGACCACGAAGGTGGTCAGCATGAAGACCGTGCCGCAGGCCAGCATCCGGGCCGCCGCCGCGGGCGCGTCCGGGGGTACGAACTGCGGCAGGAATGCCACGAAGAACACGGTCACCTTCGGGTTGAGCAGGTTCACCAGCACCCCGTCGAGGATCAGCCGGGCGGTCGGGCGGGGCGGGGCGCCGTCGTCGAGCGGCAGTGGTCCCCGAGCGCGCAGCGCGGACCAGGCCATCCAGAGCAGGTAGGCCACGCCCAGCCAGGTCACCACCCGGAACGCCGGGGTGCCGGCGCGGAGCACAGCGGCCAGGCCGGTGACCGCGGCGGCCAGGTGCGGGACGAGGCTGACGGTGCAGCCGGCCGCGGCGACGAGTCCGGCGCGGCGGCCCGCGGCGAGCCCGGCGGAGAGCGTGTAGACCACTCCGGTGCCCGGGGTGGCCACCACGACCAGCGTGGTCAGCAGGAAGGCGATGCTCATGCGGTCCACCCTGCGGCCATAATGGTCCGATGGACAGGGCCAAAGCTGCGGAGGTCGAGGGGTCCATAGCGGCCGGCGCCGATTTCCTCCAGCTCGACGTCGGCGAGGCCCCGCCGGGCGGGCGCGCCGACTGGCTGGCCGGGCGGCTGCGGGCGGCCATCGCCGACGGCCGGGTGCCGGTGGGGGCTCGCCTGCCGGCCAGCCGGGTGCTCGCCGCCGAGCTGGGTGTGTCCCGGGGCGTGGTGACCGAGGCGTACCAACGATTGACCGAGGACGGTCACGTGGTGGGACGGGGCCGGGCCGGCACCGTCGTGGTGGCCACCCCCGCCGCAGTGGTCACCCGCGCGCCGGCGGCACCTGCCCGGGTCGGGGTGTTCGCCGACCAGCCCGACACCGACGTCTTCGACGCCCTGCGTACCGCCCCGGCGGAACTGGACCTGACGCCCGGCGTACCGGATCTGGCGGCCTTTCCCCGGGCGGCCTGGCTGCGCGCGGAACGGGCGGTGCTGCACCGCCTGGCGCCCGCCGCCTTCGGGTACGGCGACCCGACCGGAACCCCCGCGCTGCGGCTCGCGGTCGCCACCTGGCTGGCCCGCAACCGGGGCATCCGGGTCGACCCGGCCGAGGTGGTGATCGTCGCCGGGGTGTCCCAGGCGCTCGGCCTGCTCGCCCAGGTGCTGCACGGCGACGGCGTGCACACCGTCGCCGTGGAGGATCCCGGTTCCCTCGGCGTACGCCAGCACCTGCGCAACTGGCGGCTGGACACCCCGCCGGTGCCGGTCGACGCGCACGGGCTGCGGGTGGACCTGCTGGCGGCCAGCGGCGCCCCGGCGGTGATGCTCACCCCGGCGCACCAGTTCCCGACCGGGGTGGTGCTCGACGGTGACCGGCGCCGTCGGCTGCTGCGCTGGGCGCAGCGGGGCGGCCTGGTCATCGAGGACGACTACGACGCCGAGCACCGCTACGACCGCCCGCCGGTGCCGGCGCTGCGGGGCATGCTGCCCGAGCAGGTCTGCTACGCCGGCAGCGTCTCCAAGCTGCTCGCACCCGCGCTGCGGATCGGCTGGGTGCTGGTGCCGCAGCGGTACCACCCGGCGCTGGTGGCGGCCAAGCGGATGGCCGACCTGGGCAACGCCGCGCTGCCCCAACTGGTGCTCGCGGAGCTGATGGACTCCGGCGCGCTGGAGCGGCACCTGCGGCTGCTGCGCCGCCGGCACGTGCGCCGCCGGGACGCGATGATCCGGGCGGTCCGTGCGCACCTGCCCGGCGCGGTCGTGCACGGCGCCGCGGCCGGCCTGCACCTGCTGGTCACCCTCGACGGCGACGTCGACGACGTCGAGCTGGCCGCGGCGGCGCTGCGCCGGGGTGTCAAGGTGCAGCCGCTGTCCTGGCACGGGCAGCGGCCGCAGCCGCCCGGCCTGGTGCTCGGCTACGCCGCGAACGTCGCCAGCGACATCGACCGCGGCCTCGCCACCGTCGCTTCCGCCCTCCGCGACCTCCCCTGACCGCCGACCACCCCGCTCCCGCGACTACCCCGCTCCCGCGACCACCCCGCTCCCGCGACCACCCCGCTCCCGCGAACGCCCCGCCGGGACGCTCCCGTTGATCAAGAGCTCTGCGTCTCCGTAGTGATCAACATCGACGCAACCTCCTTGATCAACTGGGTGGGGCGGGCGATGGCGGGTGGTAGAGGGTGGTCAGGGCGGTGGCGGTGGTGGCGAGGTGGTCGCGCAGGGCGGTGGGGGAGAGGACCTCTACTTCGGCGCCGAGCCGCAGCAGTTCGCCGTGGGCGTGGGTGAGTGACTCGATCGGGATGACCGCCCGGACCCAGCCCCCCGCGTCGGGTGGGCCGGCGCTGGCGTCCACCGCGGCGATCACTGGGTCACTGGCGATCTCCCGCAGCCGTTCCCGGCCGCGCGGGGAGAGCCGGATGGTGGCCTCGTCCCGGTGCAGCCGGGCCCGGAAGTCCGCCACGTGCGTCCGCCACCAGCCGGGCAGGTCGAACTCGGGCCGCTCGAACGGCTCGTCGAGCGGGGTGAGGTCGAGGATCTGGTTGACCCGGTAGGTCGCCGGCTCGGTCCGGTCCGGCCGGGCGGCCACCACGTACCAGCGACCGCCCTTGAGCACCAGGCCGTAGGGCTCCAGCACCCGGGTCACCTCGCCGGTCCAGCTGCGGTAGCGGACCTCGATCCGGTGCTGCCGCCACACCGCCTCGGCCGCCGGCGCGAGGTACGGCGACGGGTCGCCGTCGGAATACCAGCCGGGGGTGTCCAGGTGGAAACGCTGTTGCAGCCGGGTTGCCCGGTCGGCCAGCGGGGGCGGCAACGCGGCCCGCAGCTTGAGTTGCAGGGTGGCCACCACCGACTGGTAGCCCAGTTCGGCGGCCGGCCCGGGCAGCCCGGCGAAGAGCAGCCGGTCGGCCTCCTCCGCGGTGAGCCCGGTCAGCCGGGTCCGCCAGCCGTCGACCAGGCGGTAGCCGCCGGCGTGGCCGGCCTCGCCGTACAGCGGGATGCCGGCGGCGTGCAGCGACTCGACGTCCCGGTAGATGGTGCGCACCGAGACCTCCAGGCGGCGCGCCAGCTCGGCGGCGGTGAGCCGGTCGTGGGCCTGGAGCAGCAGCAGGATCGACAGGAGGCGACTGGCTCGCATCCACTGACAGTAGCTGTCAGCGGAGTGGCCCTACCGTCCCGGCATGGCATTCCGAGACAAGGAGCTGACCGTGCCGGGGACCGTCGAGGTCGCCGGCCGGCACGTCAAGCGCTACCACATCGACCAGCCGGACCGCCGGCTCGAACCGGCCGTGATCGAGGCCGCGTACGCGTACCTGCCGAAGCTGCTGCCCGGGTCGGACGGCGGCACCCCGCCGGCGAGCTGGGTGGTGCTGCACCGGGGCGCGGACACCGGGGCCTACCTGCTGGCGTACAGCTGGTTCTTCGACAACGTGGTGGAGTGCCGGATCGCGATCGCCGGGCAGCCCGCGTTGGACTGCCCGGACGACGACCCCACGCACTTCATCCCACTGGACCGGCCCGGGGTGGGCTGCGTCTGGGAACTGGGCGTGCTGGAGCACGAGCGGGCCGCCTGGGTCCGCCACCTGCTCGCGCCGGACCGGCCCGACCTGGCCGGATACCTGGCCGACTTCCGGGCCGAGGGGCCGGTGGGACGCTGATGGGCGACTTCGACTTCCTCGTGGGCAGCTGGGACGTGGCCAGCCGGCGGCTGCACAAGCGGCACGTGGGCAGCGACGACTGGGACGAGTTCCCCGGCACGACGGTCGCGCACCGGTTCTTCGACGGCGCGGGCAGCTTCGACGAGATCCGCTTCCCGACCCGCGGGTTCTCCGGATCCACGGTGCGGATCCTCGACCCGTCGACCGGGCTCTGGTCGATCTACTGGATGAACAGCCGCCGAGGCGTCCTCGAACTGCCGCCCGTGGTGGGCCGGTTCGTCGACGGCGTCGGCACCTTCTACGCCGACGACACCGACGAGGGGCGGCCGGTCCGCTGCCGGTTCATCTGGTCCGGCATCACCCCCACGTCCTGCCGCTGGGAGCAGGCGTTCTCCACCGACGGCGAGCGCACCTGGGAGACGAACTGGATCATGGAGTTTGCGCGTGCCCGCTAGCGTGACGCCGTGCGGCGATGGCGGCGGGTCGACCCCTGGGGGCTGCGGCAGGCGGTCGTCGGGCTTTTCGTTCTCTGTGGCGTGGCGGCGGCGTCGGTGGTGACGGCGAGCATCCTTCGTGAGGTTGCCGGCGGGACCGACCCGACGAGCGCACTGCAGATGTTCGGTGCGGTCGCCTTTCTGGCGGTCTGGCTGACCTTCGCGGTCCGGCTCTACCTGGCCGGCGTCTACCGCAACGAGCGTGGCCTGTTGCTCCGGTACGTGCATCGCTCCCGACTGCTGCCCTGGTCGCAGGTGACGGGGTTCGACGTCCGGGCGGCGCGGTTCCTCGGATCGGCGACCGTCCGGAACGCTGCCTGGGTGCTCACTCGGGACGGCGCGTGGGAGACGCCGGTGCAGCAGCGTTCGAGGCTGGTGGGCTCGCGGAAGAACACTGGGCCGGTGCTGTCCGCCGCGGACTTCGACCTGATGATGGCGCGGCTGCGCGAGGCGCACGCCGCCGCTCAGGCCGGCGGCGGCGTAATGGTGCGGTAAATCGCGGTCAGCCAGACGTCCAGCAGCACGTCGACCACGTCCCGCTCGGCCGCCGCCGGCCCGTCGCCGGCGAAGGTGGCGTACCACACCCGCTCGTTCATGGAGTTCAGTGCGATGGCGAGGTCCCGGGCGGGCAGCCCGTCCGGGGCCGCGCCGGCGCTCGCCCGTCGATGGCCGCGTCGACCGCGTGTACCCAGCGCTCCAGGACCTCGGCCCAGAGCCGGCGCACCTCGGCATTGGTGCTGCGGACCTGGGCGCCACCCCGACTCGTAAAACCCCTCACAGTCTTCGATCGGCCATTGGTGGGTAGTGTCCGGACCACTGCCGCCCCGAACCGGAGACACCATGGCTTCCGACCACGTCGACGTCCTCATCGTCGGTGCCGGGCTCTCCGGCGTCGGCGCCGCCGTCCACCTGCGCCGCAACTGCCCGGGGAAGACCTACGCGGTCCTCGAGGCCCGCGGCGCCATCGGCGGCACCTGGGACCTGTTCCGCTACCCCGGCATCCGGTCCGACTCCGACATGTACACGCTCGGCTACTCGTTCAAGCCGTGGACGAATCCGAAGGCGATCGCCGACGGCGACGCCATCCGGGAATACGTCCGCGAGACCGCCCGGGAGTACGGCGTGCCGGAGCACATCCGCTTCCACCACCGGGTGGTGCGCGCCGAGTGGGACAGCGGCACCGCCCGCTGGACCGTGCACGCCCATCGTGACGACACCGGCGAGGACGTCGTCCTCACCTGCGCGTTCCTGTTCACCTGCGCCGGCTACTACCGCTATGACGAGGGCTACACCCCCGAGTTCCCCGGGATCGAGCGGTACGCCGGCCGGCTGGTGCACCCGCAGCACTGGCCCGAGGACCTCGACCACACCGGCAAGCGGGTCGTGGTGATCGGCAGCGGCGCCACCGCGGTCACCCTGGTCCCGGCCATGGCGGAGCGGGCCGGTCACGTCACCATGCTCCAGCGCTCACCCACGTACGTCATCGCGCTGCCGTCGCGCGACCCGCTCGCCGACGCGCTGCGGCGCCGCCTCCCGGCAAAGGCCGCGTACGCCGTGGTGCGCTGGAAGAACGTGCTGCTCGGGGTGGTCAACTTCCAGCTCAGCCGGCGCGCCCCCGGCCTGGTCAAGAGGTTCCTGCGCCGGGCCGCCCAGGGTCGGCTGCCGGTCGGGTACGACATCGACCGGCACTTCGCGCCCCGCTACAACCCCTGGGACCAGCGGCTCTGCGTGGTGCCCGACGGGGACCTCTTCGCCGCGGTCAGCGACGGGCGGGCCGCAGTGGTCACCGACACCATCGAGACCTTCACCGAGCACGGCATCCGGCTGACCTCCGGCACCGAACTGCCCGCCGACATCGTGGTCACCGCCACCGGCCTCAACCTGCTCGCCCTGGGCGGCATGACCCTCGCCGTGGACGGGACCGAGGTCGACCTGGCGCAGACCGTCGCCTACAAGGGCATGATGCTCTCCGGCGTGCCGAACTTCGCCCTGACCATCGGCTACACCAACGCCTCCTGGACCCTCAAGGCGGACCTGGTCGCCACGTACGTCTGCCGGCTGCTGCGTCACCTGGACGGCACCGGCCAGCAGGTCGTCACCCCGGTCGCCCCCGCCGCCGGCGAGCTGGTGCCGCTCATCGACCTGAAGTCCGGGTACGTGCTGCGCGCCGTCGACCGGCTGCCCAAGCAGGGCCCGACGGCGCCGTGGCGGCTGCACCAGAACTATCCCCGGGACGTGCTGCTGATGCGGCACGGCCGGCTCACCGACGAGGGGGTCCGCTTCTCCCGTGCCGGTGCGCCCGCCCCCGCCGAGCCGGCCGCACCCGTCGCCTGACCGAGAGGAGCACGATGCGTCACTTCGTCTTTCCCGGCGGCACCGCGGTGGTCACCGGCGCGGCCAGCGGGATCGGCGAGGCTCTGGCGCACGGGCTGGCCCGGCGCGGCGCCGACCTGGTCCTGCTCGACCGGGACGCCGAGCGGCTCGACGCCGTGGTCGCCGCGATCCGCGCCGCCCACCCCGAACGGCGGATCGACACCCACCTCGTCGACCTCGCCGACGCCGACGCCACCGACCGGGTGGCCGTCGAGCTCCGCCGGCGGCATCCCCGGATCCGGCTGCTGATCAACAACGCGGGCGTCGCGCTGGGCGGTCGCTTCGACCAGGTCACCCTGGCGGAGTTCCTCTGGGTGATCGAGATCAACTTCCGGGCCGTGGTCCGGCTGACCCACGCGCTGCTGCCCGCGCTCAAGACGGAGCCGGGCGCCCACCTGGTCAACATCTCCAGCCTGTTCGGGCTGATCGCGCCCGCCGGGCAGGCGGCGTACTCGGCCAGCAAGTTCGCCGTCCGCGGCTTCACCGAGGCGCTGCGGCACGAGCTGGTCGAGGATGGGGTGGGCGTCACCTCCGTGCACCCGGGCGGCATCCGCACCCGGATCGCGGCCAGCGCCCGGGTGGGCAGTGGCGTCGCCCGCGAGGAGTACGAGGCCGGCCGGAAGGAGTTCGAGAAGCTGCTCTCCATCGACCCGGCGAAGGCCGCGGAGGTGATCCTGCGCGGCGTCGAGCGCCGCCGGGGCCGGGTGCTGATCGGCTGGTCGGCGAAGCTGCCCGACCTGCTGGCCCGGCTCGCCCCTGCCTCGTACGGGAAGGTCCTGGCGCTGGGGATGAACCGCCGGGCCGCCCGGGTGCCGGCGCCGCGGCCCGACCCCGAGCCGGTCGCGTCGGAGACGGAGCGCTCATCGTGACCGTCGCCCTGCCGCCCGCCGACAGCGTGACCGTGGCCGGCCGCCCGGTCCGCTGCCGCATCGCCGGTTCCGGCCCGCCCGTGGTGCTGCTGCACGGCATCGGGCGCACCCTGGAGGACTTCACCGCCCAGCACGAACTGCTGGCGCGCGACCACCGGGTGATCAGCGTCGACCTGCCCGGCCACGGTGGCAGCGCGCCGCTGGACGCGCCGCACACCCTGCCCGCCCTCGCCCGGGCGGTCGCCGAGTTCCTGGACGCCGCCGAGGTCACCGGTCCGGCGCACCTGGTGGGCAACTCCCTCGGCGGGGCGGTGGCCATGCGGCTCGCCGCCGACCAGCCGGCCCGGGCGGCGAGCCTGGTGCTGGTCAACAGCGCCGGCTTCGGCCCGGAGGTCACCGTCGCGCTGCGGCTGCTCGCCCTGCGCCCGCTGGCCCGGCTGCTGCTGCGCCCGCACCCGGCGATCGCCCGACGCACCGAGCGGACCATCTTCCACGACCCGGCGTACGCCACCGAGGAGCGGATCGCGCTCGCGCTGGCGGTGGCCCGCCAGCCGCACGCCGCGCAGGTGATGCTGGAACTGGTCCGCAACCTCGGCACCTGGCGGGGCGTACGGCCACAGTGGCGCGCCGAACTGCTCGCCGCGGTGGCCGCGCTGGACCTGCCCGTGCTGGTGGTCTGGGGCGACCGGGACCTGATCCTGCCCGCCCACCACCTGGCGGCGGCCCGGGCCCGACTGCCGCGGGCGCGGACCCACCTGTTCCCCGACACCGGGCACATGCCGCAGATCGAGCGGGCGCAGGCGTTCCACGCCCTGGTCACCGACTTCTGGTCGCGCCCCGCCGCCAGCTGATGCGTACGGTGCCTCAGCCCGCGAACTGCTCCTCGACGAGGGCCAGCAGGGCGCGGTGGGTGTCCTGGTCCGCCGCCGCCAGCAGCCCGCCCGCGCCGGTGTGCAGCGGCTGTCCCCGCAGGCCGGTGACCACGCAGCCCGCGGCCCGGCACAGGGCGATCCCGCTGGCGAAGTGCACGCTGTCCGCCAGGTGGCCGTCGGTCACGTACGCCGCCCGCCGGCCGGCGGCCACCCAGGCCACCGCCAGGGTCGTGGAGACCACCCGCGGCCGGAACCGCGCCCCGAACTCCGGGTGCGCGAGCAGCCGGGCGGCCTGGAACGCGGGACCGTTCGGAAACGGCGGGTCGAGGTTGACGTCGACCAGCCGGGACTCGGCCGACGGGGTGAGCGGTTCGTCCACCTCGTCCCGGCGTACCTGGGCGGGGCCGCCGTCGGTCCAGAACAGCTCCCCGGCGAACGGGTCGGCCGAGGCGGCCACCGCGACGCCCGCGCCGGTCCGCAGCGCCACGTTCACCGCGACCAGCGGCATCCGCGCCGCGTAGTTCAGGGTGCCGCAGAGCGGGTCGACCAGCCAGGTGCGGTCGGCGCGCTCGGCCCCGGTGCGTCCGCTCTCCTCGCCGATCACCGCGTCGTCGGGCCGGGCGGCCCGCAGCACGTCGAGGATGGCCTGCTCCGCCTCCAGGTCGGCGGCGGTGGCGAAGTCGCCCCCCGACTTCTCCACTCGCGCCAGCGCGGCCCCGTATCGGGACCGCACGACGGCGGCCCCCGCCTCCGCGGCGGCGATCGCCACGTCCCGATCCATGATCATCATGGCTGGAGCATAGAACGGGTGCGTCCGGCAGGTGCGGGAGCGCCCGGGGTGGGAAGACAACCGCCATGCCCGAGGTGACCCTCTTCCTTGCCGGCGACGTGATGACCGGCCGGGGGGTGGACCAGATCCTGCCCCACCCGGGGCCGCCCGCGCTGCGCGAGCCGGCCGTCACCGACGCCCGCCGCTACGTCGAGCTGGCCGAGTCCGTCACCGGCCCCGTGCCGCGCCCGGTGCCGCCGGACTGGCCGTGGGGCGAGGCGCTGGAACTGCTGAACGCGCTGCGCCCGGACGCCCGGATCGTCAACCTGGAGACGTCGGTGACCGGCCGCGGCGAGTACGCCCCCGGCAAGGGCATCCACTACCGGATGCACCCGGCGAACCTGGCCTGTCTCACCGCCGCCCGGCTCGACGTCTGCGCGCTGGCCAACAACCACGTCCTCGACTTCGGCCCCACCGGGCTCACCGACACCCTCGACACCCTGCACACGGCGGGCATCCGGACCGCCGGCGCCGGCCGGGACGCCGACGAGGCGTGGCGGCCCGCCGTGGTACGGCTCACCGGGGGCCACCGGCTGCTGGTCTGGTCGGTGGGCACCCCGTCCAGCGGCGTGTACCCCCAGTGGGCGGCGGCCGACGGGCGGCCCGGGGTGGCGTACCTGCCGGACGCCTCGGCGAGGTCGGCCGAGGCGCTCACCGAGCGGATCGCCCGGGAGGCCCGGCCCGGGGACCTGCTCCTGGTCTCGGTGCACTGGGGGTCGAACTGGGGCCACGAGGTGCCGGACGAGCACGTCCGCTTCGCGCACACCCTGGTCGACGCCGGGGTGCACGTGGTCCACGGCCACTCGTCGCACCACCCCCGCCCGATCGAGCGGTACCGGGGGCGGCTCGTCCTCTACGGCTGCGGCGACCTGATCGACGACTACGAGGGGATCGGCGGGCAGGAGTCGTACCGGCCCGAGCTGCGCCTGCTGCACCTGCCCACGCTCGACGCGGAGACCGGCGAGCTGCGCCGGCTGCGGCTGGTGCCGGTGCGGATGCGGCGGATGCGGCTGCAGCGGGCCGCCCCGGAGGAGGCCCGCTGGCTGGCGGACCTGCTCGACGGGCTCGGCACCGCGTACCGGACCCGGTTCAACCTCGGCGACGACGGCCTGATCACCCTGCGCCCCGACTGAGCGCGTGGGACGGGTCACCTTCGCGGGGGCGGCAGGGGACTGCCATCCGCCCGGCACGCATCATAGATACATGACGCATCCCACCGCCTCGGCGCGTACCGCCGGGCCCTCGGCCGCCGAGCGGGCGTACCGGCACCTCAAGCGGGCCATCCTGGAACAGGTCTATCCGGGCGGGCAGCTCATCAGCGAGGGCGAGATCGCCGAGGCGGCCGGGGTCTCCCGTACCCCCGTCCGGGAGGCGCTGCTGCGCCTGGAGGCCGAGGGCCTGGTCGCCCTCTACCCGAAGCGCGGCGCGCTGATCCGGCCGGTCTCCACCCGGGAGATCACCGACGTGATCGAGGCCCGACGCCTGGTCGAGCTGCACGCCGCCGAGCGAATCTGGCCCCGCCGCGCCGAGATCAGGGCCGACCTGGCCCGCTGGCTCGACGAGATGCGGCGGGCGCACGCCGCCGGCGACGTCACCGCCCTGATGGCCGCGGACCGGGCCTTCCACGCCAGTGTGGTGGAGGCGGCCGGCAACGAGATCCTCGCCGAGCTGTACCAGCGGCTGCGCGACCGGCAGCTCCGGATGGGCGAGGCCAGCTTCCGCCTCTCGCCGGGCTGGGCCGAGGTGGTGCTCGCCGAGCACGCCGGCCAGCTCGCCGCGCTCGACGGCGACGACATGCAGGCCTGGCTCGACGCCGTCGGCGCGCATGTCGACAACGCCGCGACCGTGCTGCGGACACTGCGGTGAGCGCCGTCGCCCCTACGGTCGCCCCACGCCGCTCCGCCGCCCTGGTCTACGCGGTCGCCGTCACCGCGTACGTGACCGCCGTCTTCCACCGCAGCTCGCTCGGCGTCACCGGGGTGGACGCGGCGGACCGCTTCCACATCAACGCCGCCGCCCTGGCGACCTTCTCCGTCGCCCAGCTCGCCGTGTACGCGGCCATGCAGGTCCCGGTCGGGGTGCTCCTCGACCGGTTCGGCTCCCGCCGGCTGCTGCTGGCCGGCGGCGCGCTCATGGCCGCCGGCCAGCTCTGCTTCGCCCTCGCCACCGACGTCCGGCTCGCCGTCGCCGCCCGGGTGCTGGTCGGGCTCGGCGACGCGATGACCTTCATCAGCGTGCTGCGGATCGTGGCGTTCTGGTTCCCCGGGCGGCGCAACCCGCTGCTGGTGCAGCTCACCGGCACCGTCGGGCAGCTCGGCGCGGTGCTCGGCGCCGTACCGCTGGTGGCGCTGCTGCACCACGTCGGCTGGACGCCCGCGTTCCTCACCTCGGCGGCGCTCGGCGCGACCGTGCTGCTGCTGGTCCTCGTCGCGGTCCGGGACACCCCGCACGCCGCGCACCCCGCCGCCGTCGCCGCCGACCTGGCCACAATCCGCAGGCAGCTCGTTGACTCGTGGGCCCAGCCGGGCACCCGCCTCGGCCTGTGGGCCCACTTCGTCACCCAGTTCTCCGGCTCGGTCTTCGCGCTGCTCTGGGGCTACCCGTTCCTGGTCCAGGGCCAGGGCTTCACGCCCACCGCGGCGGCGTCCCTGCTCACCCTGATGACCGTGGTGACCCTGATCTGCGGGCCGGTGATCGCGCACCTGTGCGCCCGGCACCCGTTCCACCGGTCGGTGGTGGTCTTCGCCATCACCGCGGCCACCGCCGCCGTGTGGGCGGTCGTGCTGGCCTGGCCGGGACGCGCGCCGCACTGGCTGCTGGTGGCCCTCGTCGTCGTCCTGGCGGTGAACGGTCCCGGCTCGATGATCGGCTTCGACTACGCGCGCACCTTCAACCCGATGCACCGGATCGGCAGCGCCACCGGGATCGTCAACGTCGGCGGGTTCGTCGCCTCGATCCTGCTGATCCTGGCCGTCGGCGTGGTGCTGGACCTGGCCACCCCGGCCGGCCGCGGCACCCCGCCGCTGGACGCGTTCCGTTGGGCGTTCGCGGTGCAGTACCTGCTGTGGGGCCTCGGCGCGGTGCAGGTGCTGCGCTACCGCAACGCCACCCGTCGTCGGCAGGCGGCCGAGCGCACCGCCGCCCCGGTGCCCGCGCCGGCCGGCGCCTGACCGGCGGCCGAGCCGGATACGCCCTCGGCGCGGGTCCCGCCCCGCGAGTACCGTCGAGCGCGCGGAGTGCCTCAGAGGTGCTTGCGGCGGTGGGTCAGCGCGTCCAGCACCAGGGTCAGCCCGGCGCCGACCAGCCAGACGTCCTTGGCCAGGCCGATCCCCGCCTGGGTCGGTCGCAGGCTGTTCTGCTCCCGCATGCCCGGCGTCTTCAGGTAGAGCTGCACCAGGCCGGCGCCGAACGCGGTCAGCCCCGCACCCGCCAGCAACGACGGCACGAACGGGACGAGCAGCGCGGCGCCCAGGGCCAGCTCGGCCCGGGACAGCAGCTTGGCGAACTGGTCCGGCGCGAACTGCTGCAGCTGCGGGATCGCGCCGACCGCCATGCCGTGCATGCCCGCGGCGGCCTCGCCCTCCAGGCTCCGCTTGCTGAGCCCGGAATTCAGGATGAACGCGCCGATGGCGACCCGCAGCGGCGCATGCGTCAGCTTCATGATCACTCCCGTCAGTGCCGGAGAAGCCCGGGCCCCCGCGTACCCCGCGACGCGCGGGATAACCCGCCCCACAGCGGCGAGCCGGTGATGTGATCGGGCGGTAGGTTCGCTCCAGGGACGTGATCGCATACCGACCGCAGGAGGGGCCCGTGAGCCAGGAAGTCCGGGGAGTCGTGTCGCGGCGCAAGGGCGCGCCGGTGGAGGTCACCACCATCGTGGTGCCCGACCCGGGGCCGGGCGAGGCGGTGGTCCGCGTCCAGTCGTGCGGGGTGTGCCACACCGACCTGCACTACCGCGAGGGCGGCATCACCGACGAGTACCCGTTCCTGCTCGGGCACGAGGCCGCCGGTGTGGTCGAGCAGGTGGGGGCGGGGGTCACCGGGGTGGCCCCCGGCGACTTCGTGGTGCTCAACTGGCGGGCGGTCTGCGGGGTGTGCCGGGCCTGCCGCCGGGGCCGTCCCTGGTACTGCTTCAACACCCACAACGCCGCCCAGAAGATGACTCTCACCGACGGCACCGAGCTCGCCCCCGCCCTCGGCATCGGCGCGTTCGCCGAGAAGACCCTGGTCCACGCCGGGCAGTGCACCAAGGTCGACCCGGCCGCCCGACCCGCCGCCGTCGGTCTGCTCGGCTGCGGCGTGATGGCCGGCCTCGGCGCGGCGATGAACACCGGTCAGGTGACCCGCGGCGACTCGGTCGCGGTGATCGGCTGCGGCGGCGTCGGCGATGCGGCGGTCGCCGGGGCGGCCCTGGCCGGGGCGACCACGATCATCGCGGTGGACACCGACTCCCGCAAGCTCGACTGGGCCCGCAGGTTCGGCGCCACCCACACGGTCAACGCCTCGGAGGACGACCCGGTCGAGGCGATCCGCGCCGCCACCGGCGGGTTCGGCGCCGACGTGGTCATCGACGCGGTGGGCCGCCCGGAGACCTGGAAGCAGGCCTTCTACGCCCGGGACCTGGCCGGCACGGTCGTGCTGGTGGGCGTACCCACCCCGGAGATGAAGATCGAGCTGCCGCTGCTGGATGTCTTCGGCCGGGGCGGGGCGCTCAAGTCCAGCTGGTACGGCGACTGCCTGCCCAGCCGGGACTTCCCGATGCTCACCGAGCTGTACCGGCAGGGCCGTCTCGACCTGGACGCGTTCGTCACCGAGGAGATCGCCCTCGACCAGGTCGAGGAGGCGTTCACCCGGATGCACCACGGCGACGTGCTCCGCTCGGTGGTGGTGTTCCCGTGACCGCCCGCGTCGACCACACCGTCACCTCCGGCACGTTCTCCCTCGACGGGCAGACCTTCGACGTCGACAACAACGTCTGGGTGATCGGCGACGATGCCGAGTGCGTCGTCGTCGACGCCCCGCACGACGTGGCCGCCATCCGCAAGGTCGTCGGCGACCGCCGGGTGGTCGCCATCCTGGCCACCCACGCTCACGACGACCATGTCCGGGTCGCGCCCGAGCTGGCCCGGGTCACCGGCGCTCCGGTGCTGCTGCACCCCGCCGACCGGGTGCTCTGGGACCAGGTCCACCCGGACACGCCACCCGACGGGGAGCTGACCGACGGCCAGACGGTGGCGGTCGGCGGCAGCACGCTGCGGGTGCTGCACACCCCCGGGCACAGCCCGGGCGCGTGCAGCCTGCACGCCCCCGACCTCGGCGCCGTCTTCACCGGCGACACCCTCTTCGCGGGCGGGCCCGGCGCCACCGGCCGCTCCTACAGCGACTTCGGTACCATCATCGATTCGATCCGGACCCGGCTGCTCACACTGCCGCCGGAAACCGTGGTCCACACCGGACACGGCGACGACACCACCATCGGCGCCGAGGCACCGCACGTCGCCGAGTGGATCGCTCGGGGTCACTGAACCACCGCCCGGCCGGGTCGCCGACCCGGTCGGGCTCAGCGCTCGCCGTCCAGCACCGGCTTGAGGTCGAGTACCGGGGTGCCGTCCACCGCTTCGAGGTCGGCCACCCGCACCCGCAGGCCGGCCACCTCGCGCACCCGTACCCGGTGCAGTCCGATCGGGTTCGGGCGGTGCGGCGAGCGGGTGCCGAACACCCCGGTCTCCGGCCGGGACCGGTCGTCCCGTGGGTGCACCACGAGCACGTCCCGCTGCGCCCGGTCCAGCCAGGTCAGCACCAGCAGGTCCGCACCGGGCCCCAGGCCGCGCAGCGCCGGGGCGTACGTCTCGTCGAAGACCAGCCACGCCTCCGGCGCTCCCTCGTCGCCCTGCTTCGGCGCCAGCGCCGGATCGGTCAGCGGGGACTCGACCCGGCCGACGGGCCGCAGCGCGTACGACGCGGCCTCCGGGCCGGACGGATGAGTCTGCATCCGTACAACGTCGCACAGGGTGGGCCCGATGACGAGGCGCGCCGCCGGGTCACCCCTACCCGCCGGCGACGGGGCCGCCGGGCCGGTTCGGGTCGGAGCGGACCTCCTCGGCGGGGGACAGGTCGGGGCGCAGCCGGGCGGCGCCGTTCAGATAGACGTGCGACAGGGTCGACGCCGGCCGGGCGGTGACGACGTGTGCCAGCAACCGGACCACCCGCGGCAGGGCGCCGGGCACGGCGATCTCGGTGGCGCACAGCAGCGGCACGTCGGTGAGTCCGAGCCGGCGGGCGGCCACCGCGGGGAAGCAGCTCACCAGGTCGGGTGTCGCGGTGAACAGGATGCTGATGACATCGGCGGCGGTCAGGCCGTTGCGGCGCATCACCTCGGTGAGGAGCAACTGCGTCTGCGTGTCGACGACCTCGGGGTCGTCCCGCTCCACCTGGACGGCACCGCGCACCGCCCGGACGACTGCGGGCGGCCCGGCCCGGTGTCGGATCCGCTGTCCCGGCCGCATCTGGGTACCTCCGCTCGGGCGCGGCCGCCGTCGGCGACGGCCGCGCGGTCGGTTCGCCGGCTGGTGACCGGCCCTGCCTAGGCCGTCGCGCCGGCGAACTGTCCCGGCTGCCGCCCGGCGCCGGCGGGGCCACGATAGGCCTGGGCGATGTCGAGCCAGCGGTCCGCCTCGGCGCCGGTCGCGGTGAGCGCCAGGTCATCCCGGTGGCGACGACGGGTCGCCAGGAGGCAGAGGTCGACGGCCGGCCCGCTGATCCGCTCGCCGGACTCGGCCGGACCGAACGTCCAGGATGCTCCCGAGGGCCCGGTCACCTCGAACCGCAGCTGCACGTCGGGTACGGCCAGGCCGCGGGACTGGTAGCCGAAGTCCCAGGTCCGGACCACGAACTCGACCAGATACCGGATCCGGTCGCCGTACTGCCGGCGCACGCCCAGCCCGTCGGCGATGTCCTGACCATGGGCGAAGAGTTCCATCATGCCGGCCGCGGCGAGGACCGCCGCCGGCAGCGGGCGGACCAGCCACGGCACCAGCTGCCCGGGCGGCGTCGCGGTCAGCGCGTCGTCCACCGCCGCCCGCTCGGCCCGCCAGCGCTTGAGCAGCACCTCCGGCGGCTCGGCCAGGTAGCCGGCCAGGGCGTGCTGGACGTTCGCGTTGAAGTCGGCGCTGAGCCCGGAGGTGAGCCGGGTGAAGGCGTCCGGGTCGCTGACCGCCAGCTCGGCCATCCGGAAGGTGGCCGCCAGGTGGGCGATCTGGTGGGCGATGGTCCAGCCGGGCGCCGGCGTCGGGCGCTCCCACCCGGCGGCGTCCAGGTCGGCCACCAACCTGTCCACGTCCTGGCCCTCGGCCGTCAGCTGGGCGTACACATCGGGTTGTGCGGTCACGGGTCTTCCTCTCGATCGGTCGGGCGCTGGTCAGGGAACCGGCCGGATGCCGGGTCCGGGATGGGTGGCGGACGGCCCGGGCAGGGCGGACGGGTCCGGTCCGGCGTGCCGTGGCCGGCGGGTCCGCAGCAGCATCGTCACTGCGCCCAGGACCACCAGGCCGTCGACCACCAGCAGCACCGCGCTGACCGGGTCGACGCCGTGCTGGTGTTCCGACACCGCCGCCGCCTCCGCCGGCACCGGTGCGGCCGGGGGTGGTGCTCCGGTGCCGACGCTGAAGCGCCGGCTGCCCTGCGCCTCGCCGCCGTCGGCGAACTCCACGTGGTACGCGATGGTGAAGACACCGGGCCGCTGGATCGAGACGGCCTGGACGAGCCGGCGCCCGGCGGCGGTCGGCGTGTCGGACGGGTTCACCCGCCGGCCGTCTTCGGTGACGACGGCCAGGTGCGAGCGGGCCGCGACGGGGGGCCGGGAGAAGGTCAGCTCCACCTGCGTCGGCGCGGCGGGCAGGGCGGCCCCGTCGGCCGGTACGCTGGCCGTGGCGTCGTCCCCGCCCGACGCCGCCGCGGGCGCGGCCGGCACGGCGAGCGCGACGGTGAGCACGGCCGGAACCACTGCCCGGATCAGGTGACGGCCGGCCATCTCAGGCGGGCATCGGCGAGGACGGCATCGGCTCGCGGTACGGGCGGTGGCTCGCCGCGCACGCGCAGGACATGGCCGCGCTCTCGGCCGGGCTGGGCCGCAGGTGCAGGTACATCGCGACCACCATCGGGACGAAGACCACCGAGTTGTAGAACAGGTGCAGCTCCACCCTCGGCAGGACCAGCTGCAGGATGCTGGTCGGCACCTTCGCGCCGAAGAGGTAGGCGCCGGTCTGTGCCTGGATGAACAGCAGGGCGTGCTCGATGTGGTGCCAGAACTGCAGGGCGAGCGAGACCGTCCACCAGGTGCGGGCCCGCCCCACGAAGCCCGGTCGCAGCAGGAACAGGCCCACGAGCATGAGCAGGGCGTAGCCGTAGTGGAGCCACTCCGAGGTGACCAGCCAGGGGTAGAACTGGCCGAGCACACCGCGGGCCGCCGGCCGGGGTTTGCCCAGCACCCAGATCTGGTAGGCCTGCACCAGGTGCTCGGCCCAGTGCGCCACGACGACGAGCAGGTAGAGCCGGAGCGCCGTCTGGTGGTACCGGCCGTTGATCCGGGCGACGAGGCCTCGGCCGCGCTCTGCCTCATGGACGCGCATGACTGTCTCCATCCGTGTGACTGGGCTGCACCAGCCACGCTAACGGCGTCCGGGACCGCCATGCTCTTCGATGTTGCGCAGTTCGGCGGAGCGCCGGCTGAGCTGCCTCACACCGCTTTGAACTGCTCGGTTCTGGTTAGCAACTGGGAAGATGCGGCGTCTGGACGGCGATTCGGACGATAGGACCGCCCGTACCGGGCCAGCGCCACCCGGCCGGTGCGGAGCCCCGGCTGGCCGGGACCGGGCGGCCGTTGTCGGTCCGTCCCGGCGCGCGGCGGACCGGGCCGGCGTGCCGCCGGCACTCCCACGGGACGGGTCTCGCAGCCGGGCGGCGTCCGCTGCCGCCGGACCCGGTGCCGGCTCCCGACCAGTGCTCCTCACCGACGACAGGAGACACGCCAGTGCAACCGACTACCCCTGATGCCGACCCGGCAGTGACGATGACGTTGGAGGCGTTCGCCGACACGATCCTGCCCGGCGAGAAGCGCTCGCCCGACGATCGCAGCGTCGCCGGGGTTTCCGCCGGCGGCGGCGCGGTCGCGTCGGGCGCGGTGGACGTGCTGCGCACTCCGGAAGGCGGGATGGCCCCGGCCCTGGACGGCCTGGCCGAGGCGCTCAATGGCCACGCCCGCCGGTACGCCGAGGAGCACCGGCTGACGCCCGAAGCGGACGTACCGCCGTTCGTGGCGCTCGCCTACCCCGACCGGGTGGCGTTGGTGCAGGAGCTGACCGGCGCGGACCACCCCGAGCGGGAGGCCTGGGTGAGCCTGGCCATGTTCAGCACGATCGCCTTCGACGCCGCCGCGCACCTGCACACCACCGATGCGCTCGCCGCCGGCCACCCCGGTCTGGCCACCCTCGGCTACTACCCACCCGACCGGGACGGGATCTGGCGGTTCCCGGAGTACTCCTACGGCCGGGTGCTCGCCCGTCCGCACCCCGACACGACCCCCTCAGGGAGCCCGGCATGACGGTTACCGAGAAGACCGACGTCCTCGTGATCGGCAGCGGCTTCGGCGGCGCGATCACCGCGTACCACCTGGCCGCCGGCGGCGCCCGGGTGGTCGTGCTGGAACGGGGCCCGTGGCTGCAGGGCGAGGAGTTCGACCAGGACTTCAAGTTCGGCTCGTCCTCGACCCGGGTGTTCGACTTCGTCATCGGCGACGGGATGAGCGTGCTCAGCGGCAACTGCGTCGGCGGCGGCAGCGTCGTCTACTTCGCCGCCATGCCCCGCGCGCCCCGCTTCGTCTTCGACCGGCAGGGCAGCATCGGCCGTCGCATGTGGCCCGCCGCCATCTCCCGGGACACCCTTGACCCCTGGTACGACCGGGTCGCCGAGGCGTTGCCGGTCAGCCAGCAGACCTGGACGGACGTGCCGTACTCCGGCGGGCTGTTCGGCGCGGCCTGCGCCCATGCCGGTCGGACCGCCAACCCGGTCCCGGTCGCCATCGACCGGGAGCGCTGCACCAACTGCAACTGGATGATGTCCGGGTGCCGCTTCGACGCGAAGCGGTCTCTGCTGCTGAACTACCTCCCGGCCGCCCTGGCCCACGGCGCGCAGATCAGGCCGATGCACGAGGTGCAGTACCTGGCCCGCACCGACGACGGCGGCTACCGGGTGCACTACCGCGTCCTGGACGAGGTCGACTACCGGGTCGAGGTGGGCGCCGGGGCGATCGACGCCCGGGTCGTCGTGCTCGCCGCCGGTGCGGGCGCCACGCCGGTGATCCTGCAACGTTCCGAGCCGCACCTCGGGCCGATGCCGTCGGCCGTCGGTCGGTACTTCTCCGGCAACGGGGAACGGCTCAACACGGCCGTCTTCGACGAGGACCGGGTGCGCGACGTGCTCGGCCTGTCCCGGGCCGACGGCGTGCCGTACGAGGGCTACCAGATCGGCAAGGGGCCGTGCGTGGCCAGCTGGGACAAGTTGGACGGGTCACTGGCCGAGTACACCCGCTTCTCGCTGGAGCAGCTGTACTTCCCGCCGGGCTTCGGCACCATCCTCGCCCAGGTGCCGGACGCCGTTGGCCCCACCTGGTTCGGCGCGGAGAAGAAGGAACTGCTCCGCCGCTGGCGGTCCTGGCTGACCATCTTCACGATGAGCGAGGACGACAACGAGGGGGTGTTCGGGCCGCCCCCGGAGTCCGGCAACTCGCAGCGGCTGTCCCAGCAGATGCTCGGCCGGGGGGCGCTGCGCTACCGGCCGACGCCCAACACGCTGCGCGGCTGGGCCGAGTCGGACGCGGCGGTGCGGGACATCCTCGAACGCGACGGGCTGTCCCGGGTGATGCCGTGGACCAACGAGGTGGTGGGCGCCTACACCGTGCACCCGCTGGCCTCCTGCCGGATCGGGGACGACCCGGCCACCTCCGCCCTGGACGACCGGCACGAGCTGCGCGACCACCCCGGCATCTTCGTGACCGACGGATCCGCCGTACCGGGCGCCCTCACCGTCAATCCGGCCATGACCATCGCGGCGCTCGCCGAACGCGCGGTGCCGGCCATCGTGCGGGCGGCCCAGGAGCGGGGTGTGCAGGTCCGCTACGGCGCTCCGTCGCCGGACGGCGGCACGGCGGGTCGGCGCGGGGTCCTGCCCCTGGTGGCCGGCCACACCGCGAACTGAGCGGGTGGCGCGCCGTCGCCCGGGCCGCCGCGGCGGACCGGCGTCACCGGGGCGGGACATGATCCGGGTTGGGACGGGTGGTCACCTCCGCGGGGGTGAGTGGCCGGTCGCACTCGACGCAGTGCATCACGGCCTGGGCCGCGCCCCCGCAGCCGTCGTGTTCGGCGATCCGGGGCGCGCCGGCCGGGCCGGCGAAATGCCGGTCCCCCCACTGCATCAGGGCCAGGATCACGGGCACCAGCTCCCGGCCACGGTCGGTGAGGTGGTACTCGTGCCGCAGCGGGCGTTCCTGGTAGGGCACCCGCTGCAGCACGCCCCCGTCTACCAGGGTGCCGAGCCGGTCGGCCAGCACGTTGCGGGCGATTCCGAGGTTGCGCAGGAACACGTCGAAGCGGGTCGCGCCGACCAGCGCCTCGCGGACGATCAGCAGGCTCCACCGCTCGCCGACCACGTCGAGAGAACGGGCGATCGAACAGGTCTGGTCGGCGTAGATCCGGTTGTACATCCGGTCATCTTAGTGACCGCGTCGACATCGACCGATGATGACGGACCGCCGGGCGGCGCCGTCCGGGACGAGGGAGTGGACTGTGCGAGGCTGGCTGCTCAGGACGGCCGTGCGCCGGTCGATAGTGGAGATCCGGTACGTGACACCGGTGGCACCGGCGGCGGCCCCGCCACCGGTGGCCGCGCTCTACGACCAGGTCGAGCGGGACTTCGGCGTACTCGCACCGCCGGTGGTGCTGCACTCGCCCGAGCCGGACGCGCTCGCGGCCTGCTGGGCGATGCTGCGCGAGACCCTGGTCGCCACCGGACGGGTGGACCGGGGGGTCAAGGAGGCGGTGGCGGCAGCCGTCTCCGTCGCCAACCGGTGTCCGTACTGCGTGGAGGTGCACGGCACGACCCTGGACGCCCTGGCCGGCGGTCCGGACGCCACGGCGGTCGCGCGGGACCGGGTCGACCTCGTCACCGACCCCGAAATGCGCCGGATGGCGACCTGGGCCCGGCACAGCGGGGCCCGTGAGTCGTCCGACCGCCCCGCGCCCCCGTTCGGGCCGGCGCAGGCGCCGGAGGTGATCGGCGTCGCGGTGACCTTCCACTACATCAACCGCATGGTGAACATCTTCCTGGACGACTCACCGCTGCCGACGGCGGCGCCGGTCGCCGTGCGGTCGGCGTTGCGCCGGCTGCTGCGTACGGTGATGCGGCACACCGGCCGGACGGCCCGCGCCGCCGGTGCCGCGCGGGGCCAGCTGCCGGCGGCCGCCCTCCCGCCGGATCTCGGCTGGGCGCGGGGTTCCGCGCCCGTGGCGGACGCCTTCGCCCGTGCCGGGGCGGCCATCGAGGCCGCCGGTGCCCGGGCGCTCGCCCCGCAGGTGCGGGACCGGGTGGTGGCCGAGGTGAGCCGGTGGGACGGTCGGCCGCTCGGCCCGAGCCGGTCCTGGACCCGGGCGGCCGTCGCCGACCTGCCGGCGGCGCAGCGGCCGGTCGCGCGGTTGGCTCTGCTCGCGGCCCTCGCCTCCTATCAGGTGGACGCGTCGGTGATCGACGACGCGCGAGGGGCCGGCCTGGACGACCGGGGGCTGATCGCGGCGACCTCCTGGGCCAGCCTCACCGCGGCCCGCCGGATCGGCGCCTGGATGTGGGCCGGCACCGGCCCGGCCACCGGGAGTGGGACCCCGGGCCAGCCCGCCGAGCGGTGAGCCGGCGTGCCGGGTCGGCACGGGTCGCGACGCCGGCCCGCCGCGGCGGCTCAGGTTCGCACTCTCGGAGTTCTGCCACCTCGGTGCGGTCGGTCATTCTGGCACCAGTCCCGCCGTTCCGGGGCGGTGGCCGCCGGTCGGGGGCTCGAGGGAGCCGACCACGACCGGCCTGCCGGAGGGGACCGGACCTCCGCTCCGACCCGGCCGGGACACCGTCCCGCCAGGGCCGGGACGAGTCGGACTCCGGTCCCGGCCCACGTCAGCACAACCATGGAGGCGGAGTGCTCGCCAGCCGGGTCGTTTCATCGGTCGTCCAGCGTCAGGTCAAGTACGTCAAGCCGGTCCCGCGGGAGTCCGCCAAGGGCATCGTCGCCGAGGTGTACGACCAGGTGGCGGGGGAGATGCGTCTGGTGGTCCCACCGGTGCTGCTGCACTCGCCGTCGCCGCCGGCCACCGCGGCGTACTGGATGCTGATGCGGGAGCCGCTGACCACCGGCGGCGCGGTGGAC
This sequence comes from Micromonospora sp. NPDC047740, assembly GCF_043204735.1. Taxonomy (NCBI): domain Bacteria; kingdom Bacillati; phylum Actinomycetota; class Actinomycetes; order Micromonosporales; family Micromonosporaceae; genus Micromonospora; species Micromonospora sp. NPDC047740. The sequence continues at coordinate 40,616 of NZ_JBIDCT010000030.1, read as the reverse complement.
CGGTCGGCGAAGGAGGCCGTGGCCTCCGCCGTGTCGGTGGCGAACATCTGCCCGTACTGCCTGGACATGCACAGCACCAACATGTACGGCCTGGCCGGCCCCGACGACGCGGAGGCGATCGCCACCGACCGGCTGGACGACGTGCGCGACGAGCGCCTCCGGCGGCTGGCCGGCTGGGCTCGCGAGGCGCACCTGCTGGATGCGCCGATGCCGTCGGGAGCCGTGTTCACCGAGGCCGAGCGTCCCGAGCTGGTGGGGGTGATGGTCGCCTTCCACTACCTGACCCGGATGGTCAACGTCTTCCTCGCCAGCTTCCTGCTGCCGCCGCGACTGTCGCCGGCCGCCCGCCGGCGGGCCAAGCAGGGCATCAGTCACCTGCTCAGCCCCACCCTGCGCGGCGCGTTCCCGCCGGGCCGGTCGCTGTCGCTGCTGCCGGCCGCCGCGCTGCCGGTGGACGCCGGCTGGGCCGCCGGGAACCACGTGGTGGCCGAGGCGGTTTCCCGGGCGTACGCGGCGCTGGAGGCGGCCGGTGAGCGGGCGCTGTCGCCCGAGGTCCGGGCGCTGGTGCACACCCGGCTGGCGGACTGGCGGGGCGAGGAGACCGGGCTGAGCCGGCAGTGGTGCGAGGACCTGGTCGCCCGGCTGCCCGCGGCGGAGCGGGCCGCCGCGCGTCTGGCCCTGCTCACCGCTCTCGCCTCCCATCAGGTGGACGAGAGCGTGGTGGAGGACTTCCGGCGCCACGACCCCGATGACCGGCGCCTGGTCGAGGCGGCGGCCTGGGCCAGCTACGCCGTCGCCCGCCGGATCGGTGCCCGCTACGTGCCGGCCCAGTCGGGGCCCGCCGGGGGCTGAACGGCCCGGTGCGACCGCTCCCGGCAGGCCACCACCGAACCCTCCGCCGCGCCCTGCCGCCCCGAGCTTCTGAGGCACCCGCCCCAGACGACCCACACCCGCTGGAGGAACCATGTCGACCGTTCTGGGTGCCCTGCGCCGCCTCGTGCTGGCGCCGTCGCTGGCGGAGGTGGGCTTCGCCCGCCGGGGCTTCCCCGGCCCGCACCTCGCCGCCACCCACTGGCTGGAGGCCGTGCCACAGTCCGTCGTCTGCGGCTTCGAGTGGGGGATCGACGCGCGTGACCAGTGGGAGCTGGAGCGCCGGTTGGAGCTGGTCGAGCCGGCCATGCGGGGCTTCGCCTACGAGGGGGCCACGATGGCCTGCACCGTCCTGGACGCGATGCGCGGTGGGCGCGGCACGCGTACCCGGGAACTGCTGCTCGGCCCGGGGCGGCCGCACATCTTCCTCGCCTACATCGGCATCGGCTTCGCGATGGCCCGGCTGCCGCGCCCGCTGTGGCGGACCGTCCTGCCGGACCTGCCCGGCATGCCGTACCACCCGACGATGAGCTGGCTGGCGGTGGACGGGTACGGCTTCGACCGGGCGTACTTCGACACCGGGCGGATCGTGGACACACAGGAGCGCCCGAAGTCCTATCCCTGGCAGGGGTTCGCCGGCTACTTCCCGCGTGCGGTCGACCAGGGCATCGGCCGGGCGCTCTGGTTCGTCCACTCCGCCCGGCCGGCGGACGTGGACGCCGCGGTGCGTCGCTTCGCCGTCGACCGCCGCCCGGATCTGTGGAGCGGGGTGGGGCTCGCCGCCGTCTTCGCCGGCGGCTGCGGTCGGGAGGAGCTGGTCCGGCTCCGCGAGGCGGCCGGGGAAGAGTGGCCCGAGCTCGCCCTGGGCGCGGTCTTCGCCGCGAAGGCCCGGGCGTTCAGCGGCACCGTCCCCGGGCACTCGGAGGCCGCCACCGAAGTGCTGGCCGGCATGTCGGTACGGGACGCGGCGGTCCTCGCCGACGACGTGGCGGACGACCTGCGCGGCAGCGGCGACGTGCCACCGTACGAGACGTGGCGGCAGCGGATCCGGCAGCGCTGCCGGGACCTGCGGTCGGCCGGGCCGGTGCGCTGACTCAGACGTCGCGTCGATTGGTCGTGAAATTGCGATCAAGCTACCCGCAAAATTGTTGATTCGTGCTGCTGGCGGCCCTTCGCATCTTAGAAGAAGAAGTCCCGTCGGGTGGCTGGCAAAATCCATTCAGACCTGTCGGAATGACCGTTGGTGATATCCCCTGGGGGCGCTTTGACCAGTCACACGCGCGCGCTCCGGCGCCGAATTCTCACGCCGAACGTCTCCGAGACCAGGCTTGACGTGCGTGGATTCCACGTGAAGAACCCGGCTTCCCGGGAATTGCTGGAAACCATCGGTCAAACCTTTCTCGCCGGTTACGCATTCGCTGTCGAGGCGGCAAGGCACGACGACGCCGTCCGTCGGCTGGAAGGTATTCCCAATCGTTTTCGGGGGTTCGCCTACGAGGGCGCGACGATGGGCTTCGCCGTTCTCGACGCCCTGCCCTTCGGCGGGTCGACGAACGTGTCGCGCTTCCTCGCCGGCGCCGCCGACAAACACGTCTACATGGCCTACGTCGGGATCGGCTGGGCCATGGCGCGGGTCCCGCGCTTCCGGTTCGGCCGGCTGGCGATGCCGGACCCGCTACTGCGCTGGCTGGCTCTCGACGGCTACGGATTCCACCAGGCGTACTTCAAGACCGACCGGTACGTCCGGGCCCACTACCAGGAACCCGCGTTCCCGTGGCCCGCCGGCGGGCCACGGTCCTATGTGAACCGGGCCGTCGACCAGGGCATCGGCCGGGCCCTGTGGTTCGTCTGCGGCACTGCGGCGGACCGGGTGGCCGACACCATCGACGGCTTCCCCGAGCACCGGCGGGCGGATCTGTGGAGCGGTGCCGGCCTGGCTGCCACCTACGCCGGCGGGGCCGACGAGGACGAGCTGCGGTCCTTCCTGCGCCGCGCCGGCCGCTACCGCCCGCAGGTGGCCCAGGGCAGCGCCTTCGCGGCCGCCGCGCGGGTCCGGGCCGGCCTGGTCGTGCCCCACGTGACCACCGGCACCGCCGTCCTGTGCGGCATGACGCCCGCGGAAGCGTCCGCGCTGACCGACCAGCGCCGCCCGGAGGGACCGGACGGCGACCAGCTACCGGCGTACGAACTCTGGCGACAGCGTGTCGCCAACGACCTCGTGGCCATCGGGAGGAACTGACACATGTCCATGACAGTCGGCTGGCTTCGTCGGCACCTCGCCGGGGTCGTCGCCCTCATCCTCGTGGTGAGCCTGTTCTTTGCGTCCCGCCTGCCCAGCGCCTCCGCGGCGGAGCGGGCGCAGCTGGCGGACGGCTTCGCCTTCACCCCCACGGCCATCGCCCTGCCGGGTGGCTTCCCCCAGCAGAGCATCCGGAAGGTCAACCAGCGGTACCGCAACATCGACGCCTGGATCTCCTCGGTCGGCTCGGCCATCGCCATGAACGACCTGGACGGCGACGGGCTGGCCAACGACCTGTGCGTGACCGACCCGCGTACCGACCAGGTGACGGTCACCCCGACGCCGGGCGCCCGCAGCGACCGCTACGCCCCGTTCGCCTTGCGGCCGGAGCCGCTGCCGATGAAGAAGGCGATGGCGCCGATGGGTTGCGTCCCGGGCGACTTCAACGAGGACGGCCGGATGGACCTCCTCGTCTACTTCTGGGGCCGGACGCCGATCCTCTACCTCGCCCGCTCCGACGCCCGGGCGCTGTCGATGGACGCCTACCAGCCGACCGAGCTGGTGCCCGGGTCGACCACCGAATACACCGAGCCGCAGTGGAACACCAACGCGGTCGCCGTCGACGACTTCGACGGTGACGGCCACGTGGACATCTTCGTCGCCAACTACTTCCCGCACGGCCCGGTGCTCGACGACACCGTCTTCGGCGGCGTCGAGATGAATCACTCCATGTCCAACGGCCTCAACGGCGGCGAGGACTACTTCTTCCGCTGGACCGGCGCGACCGCCGGGCCGCGGCCGACCGCCACCTTCCAGAAGGTCGACAACGTCCTGCCCCGGGACGTGTCGAAGGGCTGGGCGCTGGCCGCCGGGGCCAACGACCTCGACGGCGACCTGCTGCCGGAGCTGTACCTCGCGCACGACTTCGGCCCGGACCGGCTCCTGCACAACCGCTCGGTCCCCGGCAAGATCGCCTTCGAGCTGGTCCAGAGCGCCCGCAGCAGCGCGGTGGTGCCCAAGTCCAAGCGGGTCGGGCTCGACTCGTTCAAGGGCATGGGCATCGACTACGGCGACCTCGACGGCGACGGACTGTACGACCTGTTCGTCAGCAACATCACCACCTCGTTCGGCATCGAGGAGAGCCACTTCGCGTTCATCGGCTCGGCCAAGGACCGGGAGGACCTGCGCCGGCAGTTGACCGCCGGTCGAGCCCCGTTCGACGACCGCAGCGCACCGCTCGGGCTGGCCTGGTCCGGCTGGGGCTGGGACGTCAAGATGGCCGACTTCAACAACAGCGGACAGCTCGTGGTGGCGCAGGCGACCGGCTTCGTCAAGGGCGACGTCAACCGCTGGCCGCAGCTGCAGGAGCTGGCCACGGCCAACGACGACCTGCTGGACAACCCGCTGTGGTGGCCGCACGTCAAGTCGGGTGACGACATCGGCGGCAGCCAGCGGCTGCACTTCTTCGCCAAGGGACGCGACGGCCGGTACGTCGACCTGGCCGGGGAGCTCGGCCTGGCGATCCCCGTGCCGACCCGGGGCATCGCCACCGGCGACGCCGACGGCGACGGCCGGTTGGACTTCGCCGTCGCCCGACAGTGGGACGAGCCGGTGTTCTACCACAACGACAGCCCGTCCGTCGGGGCGTTCCTCGGGCTGCGCCTGACCCACGAGCCGGCGGCGGACGCCGGCCAGACCAGCGCCGGCCGGCCGGTCTCCGGATCTCCCGCCGTGGGCGCCCAGGTGACCGTCACCACCTCCGACGGCCGCACCTTCATCACCCGGGTGGACGGCGGCAGCGGGCACTCCGGCAAGCGCAGCAACGAGGCCCACATCGGCCTCGGCAAGGACGCCTCCGGCCCGGTCAGCGTGCAGCTGAACTGGCGCGACCGGGACGGCCGGACCCACGAACAGAAGCTTCAGTTGTCCCCGGGCTGGCACGACATCCAGCTCGGCTCCCAGGCTCAGGAAAGGTGACGTTGATGGCCGCGACCACGATCGGCGCGCCTCGTCATGACCCGAAGGTCATCAAGGCTCTGCGCAACTTCGCCATCTCGATCACGGTGTTCAACATCGTCGGCTACACCCTGCTGGGATTCGAGCAGCCCTTCGTCTGGCCGTTCGTGGCCCTGGCCACCGGCTACTCCCTGGAGATCGTGCTCGAGGTGATCGGCGCCCGCGCCGAGGGACGCCGCCCCCGGTTCACCGGCAACGGCTTCCGCGGGCTCGTCGAGTTCCTCTACCCGGCCCACATCACCAGCCTCGCGATGAACATGCTGATCTACGTCAACGACCAGATCATCGCGCTGATCTTCGGGGTCTGCGTCGCCATCGGCGCCAAGTGGGTGCTCCAGGCACCGGTACGCGGGCGGATGCGGCACTACATGAACCCGTCGAACTTCGGCATCACCGTGATCCTGCTGGTCTTCCCGTGGGCCAGCATCGCCCCGCCGTACCACTTCACCGAGCACATCTCGGGGCCGCTGGACTGGGCGCTGCCCGCCCTGATCATCGTCGGCGGCACCATGATCAACGGAAAGCTCACCGGGCGGATGTGGCTGATCCTCGGCTGGGTGCTCGTCTTCGCGCTCCAGGCCGTCGTCCGGGGCCTGATCCTGGACACCTCCATCCCCGGCGCGCTGGCGATGATGACCGGCACCGCGTTCGTCCTCTTCACCAACTACATGGTCACCGACCCGGGCACCAGCCCGTCGAAGCCCTGGCCCCAGTTCCTCTTCGGCGCCAGCGTGGCGATCGTGTACGCCTTCCTCACCGGCGCGGGGATCGCGTACGGCATCTTCTTCGCCACCGCGCTGGTGTGCCTCGGCCGGGGCATCTTCCACTGGTCGCTGCACTTCGTGAACAAGGCCCGCGAGCGGGCCGACACGCCGCCGGCCGCCCTGCGGGACGCGCCGGTCTCGCCCGCGCCCGCGGCGAACGTCAACGGGACTCGAAGCGAGGTGCTGGCATGAGCGAGCGTCAGCGAGCGAACCATCAGTACAGCAGCGAGGTGCTGGCATGAGCAGGATCGCCATGGTGGGTATGGCGTGTCGCTACCCGGACGCCACCTCACCGAGGGAACTGTGGGAGAACGCGATCGCCGGGCGTCGGGCGTTCCGCCGCCTGCCCGACGTGCGGATGCGGCTGGACGACTACTGGGACGCCGACCCGGCCACCCCGGACCGGTTCTACGCCCGCAACGCCGCGGTGATCGAGGGTTACGAGTTCGACCGGGTCGCCTACAAGGTAGCCGGCAGCACGTTCCGCTCGACCGACCTGACCCACTGGCTGGCGCTGGACGTCGCGGCCACAGCCCTCGCCGACGCGGGCTTCCCGATGGCCGAAGGCCTGCCCCGGGACCGGACCTGCGTCATCGTCGGCAACAGCCTCACCGGTGAGTTCTCCCGGGCCAACCAGCTGCGGCTGCGCTGGCCGTACGTCCGGCGGATGGTCGCCGCCGCGCTCAAGGAGCAGGACTGGAACGACGACCAGCTCGCCGAGTTCCTCGCCGACTTCGAGACCCGCTACAAGTCGCCGTTCCCTGAGATCGACGAGGACACCCTCGCCGGCGGCCTCTCCAACACCATCGCCGGTCGGATCTGCAACCACTTCGACCTCAAGGGCGGCGGCTACACCGTGGACGGCGCCTGCTCGTCCTCCCTGCTGTCCGTGGCGACCGCCTGCAAGACGCTGCTCGACGGCGAGGTCGACGTCGCCGTGGCCGGTGGGGTGGACCTGTCCATCGACCCGTTCGAGATCGTCGGGTTCGCCAAGACCGGCGCGCTCGCCCGCAACGAGATGCGGGTGTACGACCGCAACTCCAACGGGTTCTGGCCCGGCGAGGGGTGCGGCATGGTCGTCCTGATGCGCGAGCGGGAGGCGCTGGAGGCCGGGCACCGGATCTACGCCACGATCGCCGGTTGGGGCATCTCCTCCGACGGCAAGGGCGGCATCACCCGCCCGGAGGTCAACGGCTACCAGTTGGCGCTGCGCCGGGCGTACGAGCGGGCCGGCTTCGGCATCGAGACGGTCGGCCTCTTCGAGGGGCACGGCACCGGCACCGCGGTCGGCGACGCCACCGAGCTGCGGGCACTGTCCACCGCCCGGCGGGCCGCCGACTCCGCCGCCGCTCCGGCCGCGATCAGCTCCATCAAGGGCATGATCGGCCACACCAAGGCGGCGGCCGGCGTCGCCGGGCTGATCAAGGCCGCCATGGCCGTGCACCACGAGGTGCTGCCGCCGGCGATCGGCTGCGCGGACCCGCACGAGCTGCTCACCAGCGACGACGCGGCGCTGCGGGTGCTGCCGAAGGCGGAGCGCTGGCCCACCGACGTGCCGGTCCGCGCCGGCATCACGGCGATGGGCTTCGGCGGCATCAACACCCACGTGGTGCTGGAGAAGCGTCAGGCGCGCCGCCGTTCCAGCCTGGACAGCCGGACCCGCAGCCTCGCCTCGTCCCGCCAGGACGCGGAGCTGCTGCTGCTGGACGCGCTGTCCGTGGCGGACCTGCGCGAGCGGGTGGCCAAGCTGCTCGAGTTCGTGCCGCACGTGTCGTACGCGCAGCTCGCCGATTTGGCCGCCACCCTGCACGGCGAGCTGCGCGACCTGCCGTACCGGGCCGCCGTGGTCGTCTCCTCGCCCGAGGAGGCCGAGCGGCAGCTCCAGCGGATCGCCGACGCGCTGGACGCCGGGGAGGCGCGGCTCTTCTCCCCGGACGGGCGCTGCTTCCTCAACCACGCCACCGGCACCGCCCGGATCGGCTACCTCTTCCCCGGTCAGGGCTCCGGCCGGGGCACCAGCGGCGGCGCCCTGCGCCGGCGGTTCCCGGAGGTCGACGAGGTGTACCGGCGGGCGGCCCTGCCCACCTCGGGTGACATGGTGGCCACCGCGGTCGCCCAGCCGCGGATCGTCACCGGCTCGATGGCCGGTCTCACCGCCCTCACCGACCTCGGGCTGGAGGCCGCCGTGGCGGTCGGGCACAGCCTCGGTGAGCTCTCCGCCCTGCACTGGGCCGGCGCCATGGACGCGGAGACCCTGCTGCAGGTCGCCGGCGTACGCGGCGGCACCATGGCCGAGCACAGCGCCTCCGGCACCATGGCCGGCATCGCCGCCTCGGCCGAGACGGTGACCCGGATGATCGACGGCACCGAACTGGTCGTCGCCGGCTACAACGGCCCGGAGCAGACCGTGGTGGCCGGCCCGGTCCAGGCGGTGGAGGAGTTCTGCGCCGAGGCCCGCCAGGCGGGCCTCGGCGCGACCCGGCTCAACGTGTCGCACGCCTTCCACTCGCCGCTGGTGGCCCCCGCCGCCGCGGCCTTCGCCGAGCGGCTCGCCGCCGAGGACTTCGGTCCGGTCGGCCGCCCGGTGGTCTCCACCGTGACCGGTGAGGTGCTCGGCCCCGACACCGACATCCCGGCGCTGCTGCACCGCCAGATCACCGACGCCGTGCTGTTCCGGCAGGCGGTGACGGTGGCGGCCAAGGACATCGACCTGTTCGTGGAGGTCGGGCCCGGGCACGTGCTCACCGGTCTGGCGGCCGCGACGACCGAGATTCCCGCGGTGGCCCTGGACACCGACGACGAGTCCCTCGGCGGGCTGCTGCGGGTGGTCGCGGCCGCGTACGTCGTGGGCGCGCCGGACGTGCACAGCGGGCTGTTCCACGGCCGGCTGGTGCGGCCGCTGGCGGTGGGGCAGACGTTCACCTTCTTCGGCAGCCCCTGCGAACAGGCCCCCGAGGTGACCGTCCGGCAGGCCGCCCGGCCCGCCGAGGCGCGGCCGACCGGGGTGGTCGAGCCGGCCCGCGAGGGCGAGTCCAGCCTGGACCTGCTCCGCCGGCTCGCCGCCGAGCGGGCCGAGCTGCCGGTCGAGATGGTGCACGACGACAGCCGGCTCCTCGACGACCTGCACCTCAGCTCCATCACCGTGGGGCAGGTGGTCAACCAGGCGGCCCAGCAGCGCGGGATCGCCGCCTCGGCCACGCCGACCAACTTCGCCACCGCCACCGTCCGCGAGCTGGCCGAGGCGCTGGAGGAGCTGGCGGCGACCGCCCGGCCCGGCGAGACCGGCGCCGCGCCGGTGGTGACCGGCGCGGCGCCCTGGGCGAGGGCGTTCCGCGTCGACCTGGACGTGGCGGCGCTGCCGGCGGTGCGCGCCGAGGAGAGCGACGGGCGCTGGCAGGTGTTCGCCCCCGACGACCACCCGCTCGCGGCGCGGCTGCGCCAGGCGTTGCAGCAGCGTGGGGTCGGCTCGGGCGTACTGGTCTGCCTGCCGCCCGACTGTGCCGAGGAGCAGCTGGAGCTGGCGCTGCTCGGCGCCCGCGCCGCGCTGGCGGCCGGCCCGGACACCCGGTTCGTCCTGCTGCAGCACGGGGCCGGAGCGGCCGGGTTGGCCCGGACGCTGCGGCTGGAGGCGCCCCAGCTGCGGGTGACGGTCGTGGACGCTCCGCAGGCCGGCGAGATGGTCGACCGGGTGCTCGACGAGGTCGCCGCGACGGCGGACTACGCCGAGGTCCACTACGACGAGACCGGCGTACGCCGGGTGCCCGTCCTGCGTGCCCTGCCGGTGCGGGCCGGGCGGACCGAACAGCCGCTGGGCGCCGACGACGTGCTGCTGGTCACCGGCGGAGGCAAGGGCATCACGGCGGAGTGTGCGCTCGCGCTGGCCGCCGACGCCGGGGCGCGGCTGGCCGTGCTGGGCCGGTCGGACCCGGCCGAGGACGACGAGTTGGCGACCAACCTGCGCCGGATGGCCGACAGCGGGGTCACCGTCCACTACGCCCGCGCCGACGTCACCGACGCCGAGCAGGTCCGCCGGGCCGTGGCCGAGGTGACCGGGGCGCTCGGACCGGTCACCGCGGTGCTGCACGGCGCCGGCCGCAACGAGCCGGCCGCGCTGACCGGCGTCGACATGGCGGCGGTACGGCGTACGTTCGCGCCGAAGGTCGGCGGGCTGCGGGCCGTGCTCGACGCGGTCGACCCGGACCGGCTGCGCCTGCTGGTCACCTTCGGCAGCATCATCGGCCGCGCCGGCCTGCGCGGCGAGGCGCACTACGCCACCGCCAACGAGTGGCTGGCCGGCCTGACCACCGACTTCGGCCGCCGGCACCCGCGGTGCCGCGCCCTCTGCCTGGAGTGGTCGGTCTGGTCGGGCGTGGGCATGGGGGAGCGGCTGTCCGTGGTGGAGAACCTGGCCCGCGAGGGCGTCACCCCGATCTCACCCGAGCAGGGCGTGGCGCTGATGCGGCGCCTGGTCGCCGACCCGGACGTGCCGCCGGTGGTGGTGGTCAGCGGGCGGACCCAGGGCATCGACACGGTCCGGTACGACCGGCCCGAGCTGCCGCTGCTCCGGTTCGTCGACAAGCCCCTGGTCAACTACCACGGGGTGGAGCTGGTCTGCGAGACCACGCTCAGCGCCGGATCCGACCTCTACCTCGCCGACCACCTGCTGGACGGCAACCTGCTCTTCCCGGCGGTGTTCGGGATGGAGGCGATGGCCCAGGTGGGCACCGCCCTCACCGGCCGCCGCACCGTGCCCCGCATCGAGCAGGCCGAGTTCAGCCGGCCGATCGTCGTGCCGCCGGACGGTGCCACCACGATCCGGATCGCCGCGGTGGCCACCGACGACGACACCGTGGAGGTGGCCATCCGCAGCGCGGAAACCGGCTTCGCCGCCGAGCACTTCCGGGCCCGGCTGGTCTTCTCCACCGATCCAACGCCGGCCGGGCCGCCCGACCAGGTCGGCGCGGGGCTGCCGGAGGTGCCGCTCGACCCGCAGCGTGACCTCTACGGCGACACACTGTTCCAGGGCGGCCGGTTCCAGCGGCTGCGCCGCTACCACCGGGCGGCGGCCCGGCACGTCGACGTGGACGTGGCCGTGGTCGGCGGGACCGACTGGTTCGCCGGGTTCCTCCCCGGCGACCTGCTGCTCGGCGACCCCGGCATGCGGGACGCGTTGATGCACGGCAACCAGGTCTGCGTGCCCGACGGGACGCTGCTCCCGGCGGGCATCGAACGGATCCACCCCGGCGGTCCCAAGCTCGCCGCGAACCGGGAACTGCGCTACTGCGCCACCGAGCGCAGCCGGGACGGCGACACCTACGTCTACGACATCGCCGTCCGCGACGACAGCGGCGAGGTGGTCGAACGCTGGGCCGGCCTGCGCCTGCACGCCGTACGCAAGAAGGGCGGGGCTGGTCCCTGGGTGGCGCCGCTGCTCGGCTCCTACCTGGAACGCACCCTCGGCGACCTGGTCGGCGCCGCGGTGGCGGTCGCGGTGGAGCCGGACGGTCCGACGGAGGCCGACGGGGTGGCCGGGCGGCGGGCCCGCACCGCGGTGGCCGTCGGCCGGGCAGTCGGCGCCCCGGTCCAGGTGCGGTACCGGCCGGACGGGGCACCCGAGATCGACGGTGACCGGGCCGTCTCCGCCGCGCACGGCGCCGGCGTGACGCTCGCGGTGGCCGGAGCCGGGCCGCTGGCCTGCGACGTGGAGGAGGTCCAGCCGCGGGACCGGCAGGACTGGCGGGATCTGCTCGGCTCGTACGACGACCTGGTGGAGCTGATCGCCCGGGAGGCCGGCGAGAGCGTCGACGCCGCCGCGAGCCGGGTCTGGACCGCCGTCGAGTGCCTGCAGAAGGCGGGCCTGCCGGGCGCCCCGTTGACCCTGACCCCGCCGAAGCGGGACGGCTGGGTGGTGCTCACCGCCGGCACCGTGGCGGTGGCGACCCTGTTGACCCGGCTGCGCGACCGCGCCGAGCCGGTGGTCTTCGCGATCCTGACCGGCAAGGGGGAGCAGCGGTGAGCGACTACTTCGAGTACCCGCACGTCGTGGGATTCGAGGAGACCAACATCGTCGGCAACGTCTACTACGTGAACTACCTGCGCTGGCAGGGACGGTGCCGGGAGATGTTCCTCAAGCGCAACGCCCCCGAGGTGCTGGCCGATCTGCAGGGCGACCTCAAGCTGTTCACCCTGAAGGTCGACTGCGAGTTCTTCGCCGAGATCACCGCGTTCGACGAACTGTCGATTCGGATGCGGCTGGTGGACCTGGCGCAGACGCAGGTCGAGTTCAGCTTCGACTACGTACGCCTGGACCCGGGCGGCGGCGAGACCCTGATCGCCCGGGGACGGCAACGGGTGGCGTGCATGCGCGGGCCGAACACCCGCACCGTGCCCACCCGGGTGCCCGAGCCGCTGATCCGGGCGCTGGAACCGTACCGGGCCCTGGCCCGGGCCTGACCCGACAGGGACCGCGAGGAGGGGACCAACGTGAGCGTCGACCACCAACCGTCCGGGCAGGTCACCGATACCAAACAGCTACGGGGAGCCTTCGGCACCTTCGCCACCGGGGTCACCGTGGTGACCGTGGGCGGCCCGGCTCCGCACGGCATGACCGCCAACTCGTTCACGTCGGTCTCCCTGGACCCGCCCCTGGTGCTGGTCTGCGTGGAGCGGCGGGCGGTCATGCACGAGGCCCTGCAGGCCGCCGGCACGTTCGGGGTGTCGGTGCTGGCCGCCGACCAGGAGAAGGTCGCCCGCCACTTCGCCGACAAGTGGCGGCCGCTCGGCCGGGCCCAGTTCGACGCTGTCGACTGGGTGCCCGGCCGGGCGACCGGGGCGCCGCTGATCGAGGGCGCCCTGGCCCGTTTCGAGTGCACGCTGTGGCAGGCGTACGACGGCGGCGACCACACCATCTTCATCGGTCGGCTGCTGTCGGTGGAACGGCAGCGGGAGGAGGAACCGGTGCTCTTCCTCCGCGGCCGGTTCCGTCAGGTCGGCGCGGAACACAGCGAGGTGGGGCGGTGACCGTCACCAGGAGCCGGGCCGTGCCGCCGGGCCCCTCCGGCGTCGCCCTGCTGCCGACACTGTGGAAGTTCGGCTTCGACCGGCTGGGGCTGATGACCTCGGCGGCCCGTACGTTCGGCGACGCCGTGCGACTCGCCCCCGAGCCGAAGCCGTTCTACTTCTTCAACCATCCGGACCACGCCAAGCACGTGCTGGCCGACAACAGCCGGAACTACCACAAGGGCATCGGCCTGGTGCACGCCCGACGGGCGCTCGGCGACGGGCTGCTGACCAGCGAGGGCGAGCTGTGGCGCAAGCAGCGGCGGGCGATCCAGCCGGTCTTCCAGGCCAAGCGGATCGCGCAGCAGGCCGGGGTGGTCGCCGAGGAGGGGGCCCGGTTCGTGGACCGGCTACGGGCCACCGCGCCCGCACAGCCGGTGGACGTGATCGAAGGACTGACCGACCTGACGCTCGGCGTGCTCGGTCGTACCCTGCTCGACACCGACCTGAGCGCCTACCACTCGGTCGGCCGGTCGTTCGAGGCGATGCAGGACCAGGCGATGTTCGAGTTGGCCACGATGAGCGCCGTACCGATGTGGGTGCCGCTGCCCAAGCAGGTGCGGTTCCGGCGGGCGCGGCGCAACCTGCAACGGGTGGTGGACCGGCTGGTGGCCGACCGGATCGCCCGGGACGGGGAGAGCGTCGCCGGCGACGACGCCCTGTCCCGGCTCATCCAGTCCACCCGGGAGGAGCGCGACCCCCGGGTCGGCCGGCAGCGGATGCGGGACGAACTGATCACGTTGCTGCTGGCCGGGCACGAGACGACGGCCAGCACACTGGGCTGGTCGCTGCACCTGGTCGACGAGCACCCCGAGGTGCGGGAGGGGCTGCACGCCGAGGCGGTCGAGGTCCTGGGCGACCGCCTGCCGACATACGAGGACCTGCACCGGTTGCGCTACACCACCATGGTGGTGGAGGAGGTGATGCGCCTCTTCCCGCCGGTGTGGATGCTGTCCCGCAAGGCGCAGGGCCCGGACACGGTGGCCGGCTACGACGTACGGGCCGGTGCGGACGTGCTGATCTGCCCCTACACGTTGCACCGGCACCCGGCCTTCTGGGCGCAACCCGAGCGGTTCGACCCGGGCCGGTTCGACCCGGCGCACCGGCCCGACCGACCGCGCTATGCCTACCTCCCGTTCGGCGCCGGCCCCCGGTTCTGCGTGGGCAACCACCTGGGCATGCTCGAGGCGGTCTTCGTGCTGGCCCTGATCTCCCGCGAACTGCGGCTGACCAAGGTGCCCGGTTACCGGGCCGTACCCGAGCCGATGCTGTCATTGCGGGTCCGGGGTGGCCTGCCAATGCACGTCCATCCGGTCCGCTGAGGCGGCGACCGACGCCCCCGCACCGACATCGGTGCGGGGGCCGTGTCACGGCCGCAGTTAGCCGTGGCGCGCGCCGATCGTCCGCCGTCGCGCCCGCTCCCGCCGCAGCGCCGATTGCCGGGCGTCCAGCAACGCGAGCAGTACGGGCGGGTCGACGATCCGCATGGGCTGGAGCGAGAGGTCCACCTCCAGGGATCTGTGCCGGGTGATCAGCAGGGGCCCGATGCTGCCGACCCAGGTGGCGTCCGCCGCCGGCACCTTCTCCTCATGCGGTCCGACCGAGTGGGCCAGCAGGTGCCACGCCCCGGCGGGTACCGGGTCGAGAGTGAACTGTCCCGGGGTGTCGAGAATGCGGCACTGCACGGGCCGGCCCTCGGGAATTCGCTGCGGGAACATCCCCACGAAGACCCGGTTCGCGGGCATCCCCGGAGCTCCGGTGATTCGCCCGCGTACCGTCCCTCCCGGCCGGTCGGCGACCGCGTGCCCGTCGGCGATGGGGACGTGGGTGGTGAATCCCCCCAGGCGCCGGAATGTGGTGGGTGACAATCCGACGCTGCGGGTGAACCGCGAGCTGAACGTCCCGACGCTGGAGTAGCCGACTCGCAGGCTGACGTCCGCGACGCTGAGCGAGGTGGACCTCAACAGGCGTTTGGCCTGCTGCAGTCGCAGGGCGGAGAGGAACCGCCCCGGTGAGACTCCGGTGGCTCGTTGGAAGATACGGGTAAAGTGGAACTTGCTGAACAGGGCCGTCTTCGCCATGTCGTCAACAGTCAATTGATCTGCAAGATTCTCTTGCATGTATTCAATGACTCGTTCGGCAGCCCTCACGCTCGGATCCTTCAAAGCCTCCCCCTTGCCAAAACGGCTAGACAGTGGCTCTCGGTGCAATGCGCTCCCATTCTGAATGGCGGAGACGGCTGACTCGTCCCCATCGCAGGCCGCCCTGTCCGCTCGTATCAGATGGGCGTGAGCAATTGGCGTTCACCACTGTCCGTGCCGAGATGATGCTAGCGGGGGCCTGCTGGGGCGTGCAACATCTACGGCGATGACGCGACTACAGTGAGTGACGATCGAGGTGGAGTGCAAGGGTGACGCAGCGCAACGACATGGCCGCCTGGCCGTGAAAATGATGATTCACGGTTCCTATTCTTCATCCGGCAACAGGTCGTTGAAGTGTCCTTAATGGTTGCTGAAGACGCTTGGAGTGCGAGGCTGAGCGCTGTCGCAAACTTGTCACAACCTTTGCTATATCGAATAGTCCGACTTCGATGTCCTTCCTGAAAACCCGGCAACTGCGGTGAGTTGTCGATAGCAACCATCAAGCGTCGGGCGGCTGCACTGCGCGTAATCAGGCGCCATGCGGCGAGGCCGGTTGTCGCATCGCGAGCCATTTCGGCGCCCGCGCCGTGATGGTCCGGTTGCGGCGGGCGTCCGGCGGGAGAGGGGTTCGCCGCGGTCGAAGCGGCGGCCCCCGACGCGGACTGTCGTCGTCCCCGGGTCCGGTCAACCACGTCGGTTGCCGAACGAAACCGAGTGCTGGGCGTCGGCGTCCACCTCGGCCGGAGGCCGCCGACCAGCGGCGCGCCGGCGTCCCCGCCAGCCAGGTCATCGAGCTGCCGCCGGAGCCCAGCGAGGTGGCGCTGTCGGTGCGGGGCTGGCGATGGCCGAACGGGGGAGACGGCGGCGGGTCGAGCCGCGGGGGGCTCGGTGGGTGTGAGATGCGGCGACGTCGGCACGCTGTTCGACACCGGCATCTCGCCGAGCGTGTTAACGCCAATGGCGACCAAAGGTTACGGCCTGTAGCGAGTCCGGCGCGTTTGAGCAACTTTGAAGAAGCCCCGCCAACGGAGGGCCTCGTCCGGACCCCGTCGGACCCGCCACCGGTCGACCGAGGCCGCGGGTCGACGCCGAATTCGACGGCATGGTCTAGCGGTTGGCCCTGTCGGCGCTGGGCGGAGCGCGTCCGGACGTGACGACTATGATCGGCTGCCGTGACCGCAGCGGGAAACGACCGACCACCGACCGTCCGCCAGTTGCGCCTCGTCGTCGAGGCCGACGACTACGACGCCGCGGTCGCGTTCTTCCGGGACGCCTTGGGCCTGCCCGAGCAGGCGGCGTACTCGGGCGGTGACGGTGCCCGGGTGGTGATCCTGGAAGCCGGCCGGGCGACCCTGGAGCTGGCCAACCCCGCGCAGAAGCGGATGATCGACGAGGTGGAGGTCGGTAGGCAGGTCGCGCCCCGGCTACGGGTGGCGTTCGAAGTGGACGACAGCCGCGCGGTGACCGAGCGCCTGGTCGCCGCCGGCGCCACGGAGGTCGCCCCGCCGACGGTCACCCCGTGGCAGTCGCTCAACGCCCGCCTCGACGGACCCGCCGGCCTGCACCTCACCGTCTTCCAGGAACTGCTCGACTCGGAGGAACGCAGCACCCGGGACGGGTTCGGCACCGACGCCTGACGGACGAAATCCGCCTGCGGTCGGCGTTTCCAGTCGCCATAATCGCGGCCGTGCCCGATCCCGCCACCACACCCGTGCTCACCCCGGCGCAGACCGCCGCCCTGCGGTACGTCCGCGAGGTGGCGCTGCGGGACCGACCTGCGGCGCTGGGCGCCATCGCCCGACAACTCGCCAGCGCGGACCCGCCGTACCGGACCGAGGACGTCATCGCGGCGGTGGCCGCACGCGGGCGGTTGACGCTGAACTTCCACCCGGACCGGCTGCTGCCCGACGGCCGCGCGGTGGCCGAGGCGCTCGACCAGGAGGGCGTTTACCGCAGCCAGTTCGAAACCGGCATCTCCAACGGCGGTCTCACCGCGTTCCCCGGCGGGGACCGGGACCGCTGGGAGGAGACGCTCTTCGGCGGGGCGTACCAGCGGCCCGGTGTGCTCCCCGCGGAACGCCCGAAGTACGGCGGCCTGAACCTGCTGGACCACGCCGACGGCGCCTGCCCCCGGTTCGGCTCCTGCCACCTGCGGCTGCGCCCGGAGGCCCTGGCCAGAGCCACCTTCAGCTTCGGTGACAGCCACACGCAGCCAACGGACTTCGGCACGCTCGACATCTTCGAGCCGGTGCTCGCCGCGCTGCTGTCGGCCACTGCCGGTACCGGCGTCTGCCTCGGCGTGGCCGGCATGGACACCAGCACCCTGCTGCGTGCGCTGCTGCGCCGCCGGGCGCGGCAGTCCGGCGTGGCCGGGCGTGCCCTGGACGACTACATCGAGGCCCAGATCCACGGGGAGCTGAGTCTGGCCCGCGACGTCGAGGCCCTGGTGGTCGACCCGTCGTTCCGGGGCACCGAGGTGGAGCGGATCCTCGCCGGCATCGCTCGGCGGCACGGCTTTCCGCTGCGCTGGCACGCCGGCTTCGAGCTGCCAGTTGACGGCATCGACGCCGAATTCCGGGGTCCCGCGATCCCGCCGCTGGCCGCGCGGGTGCACGCCGAGTTCGCCCGCCCGGGGGAGCCTGTCGACGCCGCCCTGATCGGCCGGGCCGCCGCCTCGGTGCTGCGGGAACCGGACCGTTGGGGCGACCGGGGGCCGATCGAGGTCACCCTCCAGCACCTCAAGCAGCTCTGGCACGTCCTCGTCCGGTTCGGTAACCCGACGGCAGCCTGAGCGCTGTCGGCCCTTGGGGTCTTCGTCCCGTTCCGGTACGACTCGGTCGGCCCGTCCCGCACCCCATGTGACCTGGACCGCAGCCAGGGACCACTCCGGCATATCCGGAATGACGGACACGTCAACCTGGTTGTGTCCCCCGTACGGCCGGAACGTAAACCCGTACCGGTCAGTACTTCCCCCGAGGCTCGCTCACCCCGGAGCGCGTCGTAACGATCGAAAGGGCAACCATCGTGAAGCAGCACTTCACTCGATGGCTCCCCGCCATCGCCAAAACCGCGCAAGACAAGGCCGAACTCGTCGCCCGCCGCCTCCCCGGCCTCGCGAAGACCGCGCAGGACGAGCTCGTTGCCCGCCGGCTGCCCGCCCTCGCGAAGACCGCGCAGGACAAGGCCGAGCTCGTCGCCCGATCGCTTCCCGACATCGCCAAGAACCCGCGCCGCAAGGCCGCGCTGAGCATCGCCGGTGTGGCCGTCCTGGGCGGGCTGGCCATCGGCCCCAGCGCCTTCGCCGCGCCGGTCACCACCGGCCCGCACGCCGGCGCCGTCGCCGCCATCGACCTGGCCACCGGCAACAAGACCGCCACGGTCGAGTCCGGTCTCACCACCGCCAGCGACAAGGTTCCCACCAAGGCCGACCGGCCCAGCCGGGATGAACTCATCCCGCACGGCGTCGAGGGCGCCCAGTCGCGCATCCCGCTCAACGACGAGCAGGTCTCCAACGCCAAGGCCATCGTCAAGGCGGCCAAGGAGACCGGCGTGGGGGAGCGGGGCGCCGTAATCGGCGTCGCGACCTCCCTCCAGGAGTCGAAGCTGTACAACCTCGGCCACCTCGGCACGTACAACGACCACGACTCGGAGGGCCTGTTCCAGCAGCGCCCGTCGTCCGGTTGGGGTACGCCCGAACAGATCACCGACCCCGACTACGCGTCCAAGGCATTCTTCGGTGCGCTGAAGAACGTCGGCGACTGGCAGGACCTGCCGCTGACCGCCGCCGCGCAGACCGTGCAGGTGTCCGCCTTCCCGTACGCGTACGCGCAGTGGGAGGAGCAGGCGGCGGACATCGTCCAGCAGGTCTGGTGACCTCCCGCACCTCGCGAACCGGTCGGCCCTTCTGGGCCGGCCGGTTTCGTCTGCGCTGTCCTTGGTCGCGGTTCGGGTGCGGCCCGCCGTGCCCGGCTCCGGGCGGTCAGGGTTGATCAC
Source organism: Micromonospora sp. NPDC047740 (assembly GCF_043204735.1). Taxonomy (NCBI): domain Bacteria; kingdom Bacillati; phylum Actinomycetota; class Actinomycetes; order Micromonosporales; family Micromonosporaceae; genus Micromonospora; species Micromonospora sp. NPDC047740. Next base: position 21,534 of record NZ_JBIDCT010000030.1, on the reverse strand, counting down.
TGCGCGAACCTCGCGTCGTGGTCCGGCGCCGTCCGGATTTGTGGCCTGCGTGGTTCGCGTCCGGTGTACGTCGTGCCCGCTCGTCGCCCGGATTGTCCGGGCAAGCTCCCCTTTGGCTGGTCCTGGCTGGCGTGTCCTCGGTCCGCCCCTTTGCCGCCTCAGGGCGCGCTGTCGCGGAAAGTGGGGGCCTTGCGGCGCTCTGAGCGGCCCACTTTCCCCGAAAGTGCTGCCTCGTTTGCTGCGCCGAAGCGGTGATCGACTCCGCGTGCGGTATGTGGTGGTGTGGCGGGTGCTGGGTACCGCCTGGTGCGGCACCTGGAATGGATCTACGGGGGTTGCCGGCCGCCCGCCCGGGCGTTGTGCTCGGCGATGTCCGGTTTGCGGGTGACGGCCGGCATCGTCTGCCTGGAATCTCTGGCGGCCGGGGGTCGTTGAACACGGGTGCACGGCCGAGGAAGGCGCCCCGCGAGCCGGGGTCGCTCGGGTGGGCCCGGGTCGGAATGTTGGTGGTCCGCCGGTCGTTGCAGATGACTCGCGATCGAGGAAGCCGCCCCTCGTGTGGTGGGGTGGTCGGGCCCGGAATGTTGGCGGGCCGCCGGTCGTTGTACATGGTCCCGGCGCCGCGCAGGAGGCGAACCCCCCTCGCCCCGCGAGCCGCTGGTCGACAGACTTTTCCCCCTCTTGTTTGAGCGCCTGACGGTGCTTGCGCACATGTAGCCGACCCCCATCGGTGTGTGCGCCAATCCCCCGAATGGAGCTTTGGTCATGAACTCGATGCTGCGTAAGAGTGTTCTTGGTGTTGCTGGTCTGGCTTTCACCGGTGGTGTGTTCGCCGGTCCGATCGCTGCTCACGCCGATGCCCCGGCCATCGCTGTTGGGAAGCCGGTGGCGGCGGTGCAGGCCGACAAGCCGGACATGGGCAAGCTGGTGCCGCATGGTGTGCAGGGCGCCCAGTCGAAGATCACCCTGAACGACGAGCAGACCGCGAACGCGAAGGCGATCATCGCCGCGACGAAGAAGGCGGGGCTGCCGGAGCGGGCTGCGGTGATCTCGATCGCCACGAGTCTGCAGGAGTCGAAGCTGGAGAACCTGGGCCACCTCGGCGACGCCAATGACCACGACTCGCTGGGCCTGTTCCAGCAGCGCCCGAGCTCGGGTTGGGGTACGCCGGAGCAGATCACCAACCCGGAGTACGCGACCCTGGCGTTCGAGAAGGGTCTGAAGCAGATCGACGGCTGGCAGGACATGCCGCTGACCAAGGCCGCCCAGACCGTGCAGGTGTCGGCCTACCCGGACGCCTACGCCCAGTGGGAACAGCAGGCCGCCGACCTCGTCGCCCAGCACTGGAACAGCTGACACCACAGCCGAGCACCACAGCTGACAACCGAAAGAACGTGAACACGCCGCTGGCCGGCACCCCAAGACGGGTGCCGGCCAGCAGTGTCTCTGAGTTCGGCTTTTCAGGCCACCTGCGGCGGCGCCAACACCGCGCCGGCCGACTCACGCTGGGCGGCATGTCCTGCGCGACCGGCTGAGCGCTGCTCTACAGTGACCCGACCGGTTGCATTTCGCAACCGGGTGGGTCTCGCGGCGGAGGTGCGCGATGGGCAAGCTGATCTACTCGATGATCACGTCGGTGGACGGGTACGTGAGCGACCGCGACGGCAACTTCGGCTGGGGCGCGCCCGAGGCGGAGTCGCACGAGTTCATCAACTCGATCTCCGAGGGCGTCGGGACCTACCTGTACGGGCGGCGGATGTACGAGACGATGGTCTACTGGGAGACCGCGCACACGTTGCCGGACCAGCCGCCGTACATCCTCGATTACGCGCGGGTGTGGCAGGCCGCCGACAAGGTCGTCTACTCCACCACGCTGGACGGTGTCACCACTGGACGGACGCGGCTGGAGCGCACGTTCGACCCGGAGGCGGTGCGCCGGCTCAAGGCGGAGTCCGACCGCGACCTGACCGTGGACGGCCCCACCCTGGCGGCGCACGCGATCCGGGCCGGGCTGGTCGACGAGTACCAGCTGATCGTCGGCCCGGCGGTCGCCGGCGGCGGGCACCGCTTCTTCCCCGGCGACGTGCCGGCCGATCTCGACCTGCTCGACCACCGCGTCTTCAAGAACGGCGTGGTCTACCTGCGCTACGGCATCCAGGACGTCGCCTGACATGACACCCCGGGCGTACACGCTGACCGCGGCCGCCTTCGCCCTGCTGGCTGCCGTTCCGACTACCAGGCCAACGTTTCATGCTGAGCCACTAGGCTGACCAATTTGATTATGAATCGTCAGTGATCATAGATTGGTCGTGTGGACCTTCTTCGACTCTCACAGACTACGGCGCGTCTGTCGGTGTTCACCCGTGACGTTTGGTGGTTGGGCTGGTTCGGGGAGGATTCCGGTGGCGTGGGTCGGCCGTGAGGGTCGGTTCTGCGCGATCGATGGTGGGTCGTTGAGCCGGTGAGCGGGAAGCTGCGGCTGGGCGAAGGCGAGATGGCCCGGACTGCGTGTGCCCGTGCTGTGCTGCGTACCGGTGTGGATGAGGCAACCGGTGAGGTGCTGTCTCGGGCGGTGTTGGCGCAGCGGGTCGGTTGGTGTGCTGATCTGGTGGCGGGCATGGTGGCCGCGCTGGTCGGTGAGCGTTGGAATAGCGTGGATGTGGGGGTGTTGGCTGGCGGGGTGGATGCGGGTGGGCGGAGGTTGCCGTCGCAGGCGTGGATGGCGTTGCGGCGTCTGGGGTGGATGGTCGCTCCGCCTGGGGGTGTGAGGGTCAATGATCGGGTCGTGCGGATGGTGCAGGAGCAGGCGGGGCGTGTTCTGCGTTCGGCGGCGTGGCGTGCCGAGGTGACCGGCGGGGTCCTGGCGGCGTGGCCGGCTGATCCGCGCAAGCGCACTCCCGGCGAGTGGGATCAGGTTCGGGCCTCGATCCCCGGCGGCGAGTATCTGCCGTCCAGCGTTATCAAGGGCCGTATCCGGCAGGTCGTCACGTTCGTCAAGGTCAACGGTCGGCTGCCGGTGGATGTGTTCGAACTCGAAGGGGTTCCGAGGATTCCGCGGATGTTGCTGTTGGCCGCGTGTGATCGGCAGCAGGCCATCATCGAGCGTAGCGACACCGACCCGGGCAGGGCGCTGCTGCGCTTGCAACTGCCGTCACGTCCGGATCCGCGGACGTATCGGGACTGGACGTGGGTGGCGTGTCCGATCCGGTTGCCGTCCACGGTTCCCGCCTCGGCGGTGCTGCACCTGCCCACCCTCCGCCTCACCGACGGCAAGGTGCGTGCCGACATGGCATACACCCATGCCGTGCCGAAAGCCGCGCGCACCGGCCACACGGTGGCGGTCGGTGTGGATTGGGGCCTCAACACCCTCCTCAGCGCCGGTGCCCTACGACTGGGAAAGGACGGGCGGATCACGGCGTTGGGGGCGGGTGGACAGTTCCGGGCCGCTGGGGTCCTGGCCAAGCAGCACCGGCTGCGCCGTCACAGTGAGGGGCTGCATGCCAAGGCCGACCAGTACCAGCGGCTCATCGGCGGTGACGAGCGGCATCACCTTGTCGGCAAGCATGCGGTGATCCGGGACGAGATCCGCCACGTGTCCGCCCGCCGTTCGAACTTGAACGATGCGCTTGCGTGGGCTGCCGCCCGCTGGACCGTCGACCAGGCGATCGCCGCCCGGGCGACGGTGATCTATCTGGAAGACCTGCGGTCGATGGAAGCGCGGGGCATGGGGCACAGCCTGAACACGCGCCTGTCCCAGCAGGTCCGCGGAAAGATCAGCGACCGGATGCGGCACCTCGCCGCCGAGCACGGTATCGCCGTGGTCACCGTCCCCGCCCGGAACACCTCCAAGCACTGCCCGCAATGTTTGACCCCGCTACAGCACCGTAAAGCCCCCGACCGGCCCACCACACCGGGATGGAAGTGGGCCATCTGCCCCAACCAGTCCTGCCGCTGGCAGGGCGACCGCGACCACGGCGCCTGGCGGCGTATCGCCGCCCGCGGCCTCACCCACCAGGGCAAGACCGTCACCGAGAAGACCAGCGGCGCGATGGTGATCCGCTCGGTCGTCGACGGGCTCGAAGCCGCAGCCGTTGTCACCCCCAGCACCTCCAAGACCAGTCGGAGGGACCGGTCGAAGACCGGCCCCACCCGGCGCAAGCCAACACGCCCCGCGCCCAGGCGACGCGGGGCACCCTCCCCCACCAGACCTCACGGTCAGGCGGGCAAGCGTCCGGAGGGACACGCACCAACGGACCGGAAGCTGCCCCGCGCAGCCCACCGACACCAGGGCGTGAACACGATCAGCACACCCACCGCTGGCCACCGGCCACGAGGAGCCGCACTGGGCGCGGGATTCCATCTCCACGTCCATGCATCTCCACCGCGGTGGGAAACGATCCCGGAAACCCCATCCGACTCAGGATCGCTAAGCTGATCAGGGACGCTGATAGCGGTTGCAAAATGCAACCAGATACTTGGGCGGAGAGATGGCCAAGCTGATCAACACGGACATCGTGTCCCTCGACGGGTTCGTGAACGACGAGAACGTCAAGTTCGGCTGGAGCGAGCCGGTCGAAGAGGTGCACCGCTTCCTCAACGACCTGGACCGGGGCATCGGCACCCACCTGTACGGCCGCCGGCTCTACGACGTGATGTCCTACTGGGAGACGGCGCACGAGGAGCCCGGCCACCCCGACTTCATCCTCGACTACAGCGAGATCTGGCGCTCCGCCGACAAGATCGTGTATTCGTCCACGCTGGAGGAGCCGCGCAGCGCCCGCACCCGCATCGAGCGCACGTTCGACCCGGAGGCGGTTCGCGCGCTCAAGGAGTCGGCCACGCGCGACCTGGCGATCGGCGGCGCCAACCTGGCCGCCCAGGCCCACCGGGCCGGCCTGGTCGACGAAATCTGCCTGGTCATCTGCCCGGTGCTCGTCGGCGGTGGCACGCGCGCCCTCCCCGACGGCGTCCGCCGCAACCTGACCCTGCTCGACCAGCACACCTTCTCGAAGGGCACGATCTTCGCGCGTTATCGCGTGGACGGCTGACCCAGCATCCGCGCGCAGGCTGCCGTCGGGCAAGGCCCCGCGATGCGCCAGCTCGAACAGCGCCGCGAGCGTCCGGGCCGCAGCCCGGACGTCCGGGCCGTCTCTGGGCAGGTAGGCGCACGAAAGAGCCCCGGACCACCTGGCGTGGGGTCCGGGGCTCTCGGGTGCTGTGGGCGGGCTACAGCGGTTCGAGGTTGTCGATCTCGTCGTTGGTGTAGGCGGCGGTCCGGCCGTCCGCCTGCTTGACGACCTTTTCCTGCGACTCGCGATACCAACGCTCGGCGTTGGCGCTGTACGGCGCGTAGAGGTCCGCGTTGGCCCCGAGTGTGCCAAGGAACGAGGCGTTGTAATCGGGGCTGCGCCCCATCCAGCCGTAGCTCATCCGCGCCCATGCCTCGGAGGGGAAGATCTCCCGATCATCGCGGCGGCTCTCGATATACCCCTTGCCGGTGACGGGGCGTCACCGGCGCTCGCTCTGCAGCCGTAGCTGGGCGAACCCGCGGTTGGCCACGGTGGTGAGCAGCACGGCGGAACTGACGTGCGTGCGTCCGGTGGAGAGGTCCCGCCAGACCCGTTCGAGGCGTTCCCCCTCACGCACGGCTGTGCTGCCGGCCGTCGGCTGGATGATCTCGTCGACGGCCCGCCAGGCCAGCGAAGTCGCCTCTCGGCAGGTCAACGCGATCCGCAGGTCCTCCTCGGCGGTGAACGCTCCGAGCGGTTGCTCGGACAGCTCGTGCCACCGCCGCGCCGTGGCGAGCACGAGTGTCTCGGCGGCGTCGATCATGCTGCTGGCCTGCCCGTACCAGAGCTGGAAGTCGGGGTCGTCCACTCTGGGCGGGAACGGCGGGAGGATCGTGGTGCGGGAGAACATCAACTCCGTGTAGGCGTCAAGCGCGCCCTGGCACATGCCGACCGCGATGTGTGCGCCCTCCAAGGCCATCGAGCTGGCCGGCGCACCGCCGTACTGCGGGTGCTCGTGCAGGTCCCGCCCGGGGGTGCCGCCGGTCACCGAGATCTCGGTGAAGTCCACCTCCAGGCCGAAGTGGCTGGGGATGTGCCCGTCGGAGATCCGGATGCTGTGCGACCCGCTGCCCTTGAGGCCCAGCTGCCAGCCCCAGTCGTCGAGCATCTCCCACTGATCACGGGGCACGATGAACAACAGCGGGCGTGGCGGTTTCCCGTCATCCTCGACGATCATCGTGTTGCCGATCAGGTGGGTCGCGTACGGCGCGCCGGAGCAGTACTTCCAGACGCCGTTCAGGATCCAGCCGCCATCCGCGGCGCGCCTGGCTGTCCCGTGCGGGGCGTTGACGAGCGGTGCGATGAAGTCGCCGCCCTTGAAGATCTCGGCCTGCGCCTTCTCCCCGAACATGCTGCCGGCGAACAGCGAATGCGCCGCGCCCAGGCAGTACATCCAACCGGTCGACGCGCAGGCCCGGGTCAGGATCATCACGATCTGCAGGAAGGTGTCGAAGCCGAACTCGTAGCCGCCGTAGCGCTTGGGCACCGTGATGCGGTAGAAGCCGGCGTCCCGGAACGCCCGGTGGGTGTCCTCGGCGTAGTAGGTTCGCTCCTCCGTCTCACGCTGACGGGCCACCAGGGCGGGCGCCATGGCCCTGGCCCGCTCGATCAGCACGGCCGGGGTGACGTCGGGCTCGGATGGCAGGGCCATGCCCTGCACGTCGTTCGCGGTGACGGTCATGGTGTCAACCTCTCAGATCGTCGAATCCGGGTCGGCCACCATCTCGCCGATCACGCTGAGATACCCGGCCACCTGCTCTTCGATCTCGGCGCGATCGAACAGGTGGCGGCTGAAGCTGAGCCCGCCAACCACTTCGGTGTTGCTCAGGTGCATCGACCAGATCATGCCGTCCGGGGTCTCGGAGCCGACTGGCTGCGGGATGACCCGCCGCCAGATCGCCGTGTACTCGAGGTCGCCGATCCGCTTGCCCTGCATCAGGTAGGGCGGCTGGACGGCCTGGAACAGGCACGGCACCGCGTCGGGGCCGACCGATGCCATCAGCTCGGGCGCCTCGGCGAGCACGTGCAGCAGCGGCAGCTCATGCTTGAAGGCGCCGACGCAGGCCGTCCTGGTGCGGGCGACGGCATCGCGGAAGGTCCGGCAGTCGCGCAGATCCACCCGGAGCGGGAGGAAGTTGAAGAACGACCCGACCGTGGACTGGAAGCGGTGCTGGCGGCCCGGCGCGAACGTGGGCACCACGATGTCGGTCGCCTGGGTGCGCCGGTTCACAAAGACGGCGAACGCGGCGAGCAGCACCATGAACGGGGAACTGCGCGTCTCCCTGGCCAGCCGAGACACTTCCGTGCTCAGGTGCGCGTCGGTGGCGAAGCGGTGATAGCTCGTCGCCGGGGCCACCTGCTCGTCGCGGCGCGCCGGCGCGACCAGGATCCGGGCGCCGCGCAGCGTTTCACGCCAGTAGGCCCGTGCGGCAGCCACCGTCGGCCCAGCGGCCTCCTCCTGCTGTGCGGCGATGTAGTCGCGGTACTGGGTCACCTCGGGCAACTGGGGCTCGTCCCCGGCCGCACGAGCCGCGTAGCATTCCGCCAAGTCCCGCAGGATCACCTGGAGCGACCAGACGTCCGCGGCGCTGTGGTGGGTGCAGAGCACCAGCACGGAGTCCTGCTCGTCGAAGCGGCCCAGCACGGCCCGCAGCAGCGGGACCTCGTCGATCGGGAACGGCCGGGTCTCCGCCTCGATCATGAGCTGCTCAGCGCGCCGGTCCCGGTCCGCGCCCGGCGACCCGTCCAGATCGATCAGCTGCAGCTCGGGCTGCCGGGCGGGCAGCACGCTCTGCGTGCCACCGCCGTCCTCAAGGTGCAACACGGTACGCAGCGCCTCGTGCCGCTCGACCACGTCGGCCAGCGCCAGCCGCAGAACCTGCACGTCGACGCGTCCGTGGAGCCGCCACCCGCCGACCTCCACGTAGTGTGGCCCGAACGGCCCGGCTTCAAAGCCTTGGGCAAACATGCAGAGGAACTGCTGCTGCAGTGAGAGCACCGTGGGTGCCTGCTGGACTTCCGGAAAGGTTGTCATGTGGGATCTCTCCTCGGTGGGGGCTGACGTCGGCGTTGTGGTGGGCATCAATCAGCGCGCCGCGTTCCAGCTCGTCGGCGACCAACTGGAGTTCGTCTGCCAGGTAGCAGTCGTCCTCGAGGGTTGGCACGAGCAACCGGATGGTGTCTGGCAGGCCGAGCGCCTCGCCGTCGAGATCGACGTTCTGACCGTCGTCACTTGTGCTCCCGGGTGGTGTGGCGAACGGATGGTCACTGCCCTGCTACGTGGCCGCGCCTCGATGTCATCACCGCCTGGAGGGCCGCCGCATCTTCGTGGTTGCCGCAGCCTGCCCACCGGGCAAGAGGTGAGCCAGGTGGACCCATGACGCGCGCCACGGCGGCGCCCCGCAAGGATGGAGAGCCAGCACGCCGTTGCGGAGGCGGCGTCCGCGCCGGGAAGACCGCCGGGCTGCCGACGGCCTGTCAGGCGCCGAGCCGGATACGCTCCGCTTCCGACTGTGGCATCTTCTGCGGGCCTTGGCCGTCGTTGGCGGTGGCCGATTCCACGTGTTGCGCGTACCCGTCAAGCAGTTGCTGAGCCTGGGCGTTAGCCCGGCTGAATCGCGCGGCCAGATCCTCGCCGTCGACCAGCACGTCGTGCATGGCCTGCATGCCCGCGCTTTGGATGGGCAGGAAATTGCCAAACACCGCGCCACGGGTGGCGGGGGAGTCGGGGCTTATGCGGAGTTGGTCGATGGCGGGCCGGTAGTGCGGATTCTGGTCGAACCAGCCCTCGCTGGTGAGCAGGTCGATCGACGCCTCGGTAGTAGGGACGAACGTCCGCCCGTGGTCGTAGATGCTGGTGGCGTTGCGGGGGTTGTTCAGAAACTGCATGAGGGCCAGCGCGCCGTCGCGGGTCGGTTCGTCCAGCCCGTCGCGCAGCCACAGCGACTCACCGGCAATCAGGTTCCCCGCGTACCCGGCCCGCTCGTTGTAGGGCATTCGGCTGACCTGCACGCGGAACCCGGCCTTGCGGGCCGCCCGGACGATAGGCCCGGTCTCGACCGATGAGCTGACCAGCATCGCCGCGTCTCCCTTGGCGAACGCTTCCATGCAACCCCACCAGTCCGACTGCTTGCCCGTGTAGAGGTAGTGGCCTGCCCGGTGCAGGTCCCTCCACCAGGTCGCGTAGGCCAGCATCTCGGGCGACATGAAGTCGACCTTTTCGCTCCGGCCCGACCTGCCGTTCTCGTGGTCGGCGAGCAGGCCCCCCTGCTGAGCCACGGACTGCTGGAAGAGCCAGCCGAAATTGGGCCAGGTGATCCCGGCGCGGCGCGCGCCGTCCCGTCCCGCCAGGGCGGCGCAGGCGGCTTCCACCTCCGCCCAGGTGCTCGGTGGTTCGGCGATCCCGGCGGCGCGCAGCGCGTCGATGTTGGAGTAGAGCAGGACGGTGGAGGTGTTGCGCGGCATCGAGCTCAGGTCGCCGTCGAACGTGTAGTACGCCCGCATGTTGGCCACGATGTCGTCGAGGACCACGGGCTCACCGAGGATCTCCTCCCGCCCGGCCACTGCCTTGGTCACCGAGGTGAACAACGGCCGCCCGTCCGGGTCGCGTACGTCCTGGGCCTCCTGGAGGTACGTGTACTGGTACGCGGCAATGTGCGGCGCTGTTCCGGCACGCGCGGCCCGTGCCACCTCTCGGGGGAAGGCACCCACGTTGACGGCTTCGACGACAGCCCGGTACTGCGGGTGCCTGCGGTTGAACTCCGCTGCCTGTTTCCGGATCGGGTCGACGAGCTGTTGCCACATCGGCCAGCGATTGAGCCAGACGTTGATTGTGATCTTTCCGGCTGGTTCATGCATGAGTCTCGCCATCTCAGGTCGGTACCGGGAGCTTCATCGGAATTTCATGCTCCGCGCCGCCGTCGGCGGTCGCATCTCCACGCTTGCTTCGGGCCCTCCCGCAGGCCGGCGCGCGTGCAGAGGACTTGCCCGGCACCGGCAAGGTCGACCGCCGCCTGCTGGCCGAACCGGGCCAGCAGGCGGCGCACCCGGCCGACGGCGAGACAGCAGCTCAGAAGATGTGTCGCAGTGACCCGGCTGCCAGAGTCATTCCCGACGCCGTCCTGACTCGAGGAGGGTCAATGGAAACAGTCACCATGCTGCCGCGAAGCGAGCTGCTGAGGCGCGCGGTCGAGCTTGGCCCCGTGCTGAGGGCCAATGCGCAGGCGTCGGAGCAGCGCAGGCGGCTCAGCGATGAGATGCTCGAAGCGCTGGGCGGCTCCGGTCTGCTGCGCATGCGGGTGCCCCAGCGCTACGGGGGCTACGAGTCGGACATGCGGACCGTCGCCGAGGTGGTGGCCGAGCTCGCCCGCGGTGACGGTTCTACCAGCTGGACCGCCGCGGTCTGGCTGATCAGCAGCTGGATGGTCGGCCTGTTCCCGGATGCCGTGCGCGAGGAGGTGTTCGCCGACCCGGACGTGCGGATCGCCGGGATCCTCAGCCCGAGCGCGGTGGCCGTGCCGGTTGACGGTGGCTACCAGGTCAACGGCAAGTGGTCGTTCAACACCGGTGCCCAGCAGAGTGACTGGAACGTCAACGCCGCGGTCCGGCCCACCCCGGACGGGCAGTACGAGCCTGTCATGGTGCTGCTCCCGATGAGTGACCTGCAGGTGATCGACGACTGGCACACCGTCGGGATGCGCGGCTCGGGCAGTGTCACGACGGTGGCGGAGAACGTCTTCGTGCCGGCCGAACGGGTGGTGCCGATGGGCCCGGTGATCGTCGGTGCGCACCCGCTGCAGCAGGACCCGTCCGCGCTGATGTGGCGGGCGCCGTTCATGCCGATCGCCTGTACCACTGTCGGTGCGGTCGCGTATGGCCTGGCGGTCGCCGCCAGGGACGCGTTCCTGGAGCGGCTGCCCGGCCGCAAGATCACCTACACCGACTATGCGGAGCAGAGCGCGGCGCCGTTGACTCACCTGCAGGTGGCCGGTGCGACCGTACGGGTGGACGAGGCCGGATTCCACATCTTCCGGGCGGCCGACACGATCGACGCGAAGGCGGCCGCCGGTGACGCGTGGACGCTTGAGGAGCGCGCCCGGGCCCGGCTGGACCTCGGCGCTGTCTGCCTGCGGGCCAAGGAGACCGCCGACGTGCTGGCCGACGCCAGCGGCGGCTCCTCGCTGCACACCGACGTGCCGATCCAGCGCATCGAACGCGACATCAAGGCGCTCAACCTGCACGCCATCATGCACCCCGACACCAACTTCGAGCTGTACGGACGCCTTACCTGCGGCCTGCCATCCAATACCCAATACCTCTGATCTCGCCTGGAGGAGACATGAGCACCCAGCAGCAGTCGGCTCTCAGCACGGCAGAAATCACCCAGCGTGTCACGGCGATCTGGACCGAGGTTCTGGGCCCCGGCTCCGATCGGCCCGGCGCCACGTTCTTCGAGCTCAACGGGCAGTCCATCGCCGCCGTGCAGATTGCTGCGGCGATCGAGGAACAACTAGGCGTCACCCTCGACATCGGCGATCTCTTCGAGGACCCGGACCTGGAGACCCTGACCCGCGTCGTCCTCGCCACGTCCAGCGACTCGGCCGGCTGACCGTGGGGACCGCGAAGGGGACCGCGATGCAAGAACTGACTCACGTGCGGCCGGATGCGGACCTCGACCACGTGGTGGCGATTCTCGAGCGCGACGGAGCGGTGATCGTTGAAGGATTCACCGACGCGGTGACGCTCGCCGGGCTCCGAGCGGACCTCGGCCCTGGCCTCGAGGCATCTGGTTACAGCGAGAGCGGTTACGACGGGCAAAAGACCAAGCGGCTGTCCAGCCTGTTCCGGCGGACGACACACATGACGCCGGTTGTGACCCAGCCCCTGTTCCTCGGTTCGGCGCGGCGGCTGCTGCAACAGCCAAGGCACATTTGGATCGGCAAGGTCCGGATGGAGGTGACGCCGAGTATCCAGATCAGCTTCACCCAGGCGATAAGAATTGATCCGGGCCAGGGCCGGCAGCCGTTGCACCGCGACGACGCGATGCATCTGTGGCGGCATCCGGGGCCACCGTGCCGGCTGCAGCTGATGCTGGCCATTACCGACTTCACCAGCGCCAACGGCGCAACCCTGGTCGTCCCCCGCAGTCACCACTGGGACGACGAGCGGGCGCCCTCGTACGCCGAGGCGGTCCCGGCCGTCATGCCCGCCGGTTCCGCGCTGCTCTGGCAGGGCGGTGTCTACCACGGCGGCGGAGCCAACACCACGGACTCGCCGCGGCAGAGCCTCTCCGTCGCGCTCGACCTGGGCAACCTGCGGCAGGAGGAGAACCAGTACCTCGCCGTTCCCCGGGAGACCGTGCTGACCCTGCCGGAGGAGGTGCAGCGGCTGCTCGGCTGGGACCGCTGCCCGCCCGGCCTTGGCCAGGTCGAGACGCAGGACCCGCACCTGCTGCTGGAGCGGACACTGCAGGAGCTCGCCAGCAGGCCACGTGGTGCAAATCCGTTGATGTAGCGCGCCTGCTCGAGGTCCCACCCAACCTGGTCGGCCTCGGCAGCCCGCCGATCGTAAGCTGATCCGCGCCTTCGCCAAAGGCAGCCGGTGCGCTCTGCGCTAGCAGGCGCACCGGCTGCGGCGTTTCCGTTCGCCGAGTACGCGGCCCCCGCCCCGGGCCGCACCCGGCGCCTGCTCACCACGGCCCTGCTTCCCACCGCCCCCATGCGGAAGGCGGATCGGGCCCGGGGAGCCGACGTCCGATCCCGGTCAGGAGGTTGTCCGGGGCCGGGGGTGACCTCCGGCGATGTCGACCACGGCGGCGATCAGCGCCAGCACGACGATCCCGGCGGCCAGCAACAGCGAGTGCCGGAACGCGGTCGCCCAGTCGCCCCGGGTGCTGCCGAGCACCGAGAAGAACAGCGCGCCCACGCCCGCGATGCCGGCCGCCGAGCCGATCCGCTGGCCGGTCTGCAGCATGCCGGCCCCGCTGCCGGCCTGCGGCACCGGCACCTCGGACAGCGTCAGCGTCTGGTTCGGCGCGATGACCAGGCCGCTACCCAACCCGGCCAGCAGGAACGGCACCGCGGTCAGCAGCGGCACCGAGACGTGCGACGAGCCGCCCAACACCCAGACGACCGCACCGAGGCCGATCACCACCACCAGCAGCCCGACGGCGACCAGCGGCCGGCCGTACCGGGTGACCACCCGGCCGCTCAGCGCCGACGCCGCCGCCGAGCCGAGCGCGAACGGGGTGATCGCCAGCCCGGCGGCGAGGGCCGAGTAGTTGAGCCCGATCTGCAGGTAGAGGGTGAAGATGAAGAAGATCGCGGTGAACCCGGCGAAGTAGAGCAGACCGATCAGCGTCCCCAGGGTGTACGAGCGCAGTCCGAACAGCCGCAGGTCGAACAGGGGCGGCCGGTGGCGGGCGTACCGCCGTTCCCAGAGGCCGAAGGCGACCAGGAAGAGCAGCCCGGCCGGGATGAGCAGCCACTTCGCCGCGCCCTGCCACTGCTGCCGCTGCACCAGCGGGAGCAGCACCAGGGTCACCCCGACCCCGAGCAGCAGCACGCCGATCGGGTCGAGCCGGTGGCGGTTCTGCGCGCCGGTCGGGCGGGCCGGCATCAGCCGCCAGCCGAGAAACACGGCGAGGATGCCGACCGGGACGTTCACGAAGAACACCCACCGCCAGCCGTGCTGCTCGCCACCGAGCTGGATGAGCAGCCCACCGAGCAGCGGGCCGATGGCGGTGGAGATGCCGATGGTGGCGCCGAGCAGCCCGAACGCGCGGCCCCGCTCGGCGCCCCGGAAAAGCTGCTGGATCAGGCCGCTCACCTGCGGGTTGACCACTCCGGCGGCGGCGCCCTGGACGAGCCGGGCGATGATCAGCCACTCGGGGGAGCGGGCCAGCCCGGCCAGCGCGCTGGTCACCGTGAACAGCGCCACGCCGACCACGAACCCGATTCGTCGGCCGCGCGCGTCACCGAAGCGCCCCGCCGACACCAGCACCAGGCCGAAGGTGAGCGCATACCCGGACAGCACCCACTGCAGGTCGCTCGGCGTCGCCCGCAAGGCCCGGTCGATCGACGGTACGGCGACGTTGACGATGCTGACGTCCAACAGCGTCATGAACGCGGCGACCAGGCCGACGCCGAGCGCCTGCCAGCGGCGGCGGTTGTCGTACTCGGTGTCCGCCGGTGGCGGCGACCGATCCGCGCTCATCGTGCCCCCCGATGACCGTCGATCACGCATTCCCGATCGCTACCCGGTCCCCGAAGGGGCAAACGACGCGTCACGCCATCTGACGCGCGCACCACCGCGGGCCGAAGTCCAGACCGGCCATGGGGGAGTCCTCGCGGTGCAACAGACCCCGCTCGGTGAGCAGGTGCAGTGGCTCGCGCAGCTCCTCCTCGGTCATCCCGGTCTCCTCGGCGATCAGGTCAGGGTAGGGGACGTGACCCCGCACCTCCAGCGCGGTCACCGCCTGGTACACCCGCTCCTCGACCTCAGACAGCTGTACCCGCTGCATCGCTTCCCTCCTCGGTGACCCGCCCGAACCCGTGGGCGGTCTGCGCCCGGCGGTTACCCGGCCGGCGTCCGATGATGCCCACCCGTTCGGGCGGTCGCGTCGGGCGCGTGACCAGCGCGCGCATCCGCTCGTGCCCTAGGCTGCAGCAGTGATCAACTGGGATCTCGTCGTCGTCGGAGGCGGCCCCGCCGGGCTCACCGCCGCCCGTGTCGCGGCCGGTGCCGGCGTCCGCACGCTGGTGGTCGAGCGCGCCACCCATCCCCGCTACAAGACCTGCGGCGGCGGACTGATCGCCACCTCGCTGGCCGAGGTGGCCGCCCGGATCGAGGTGCCCGTCCACGACCGGGTCGACCGGGTCACGTTCACCCGGGACGGGCGACGCGCCTTCACCCGCCGGCACCCGTCGCCGCTGGTGAGCATGGTCCGCCGCGAGGAGTTCGACGACCGGCTGCGTGCCGCCGCGGTCGCCGCCGGGGCCGAGATCCGCGAGGGCGTCGCGGTCCGCGCCGTCGAGCAGGATCCCGACGAGGTACGCCTGCGGCTGGCCGACGGCGACACCGTGCGCGCCCGCGTCGTGATCGGCGCCGACGGCTCCTCCGGCGTCACCGCCCGGCACGTCGGGGTGGCCTACCGGCAGGTCGACCTGGGGCTGGAACTGGAACTGCCGGTCCCGCCCGTCGAGCAGGACCGCTGGCGGGGCCGGCTGCTGATCGACTGGGGGCCGGTCCCCGGGTCGTACGCCTGGGTCTTCCCGAAGGGGGACCGGCTGACCGTCGGCGTCATCTCCGCCCGCGGCGAGGGTGAGCGGACCCGGGCCTACCTGCGCGACTTCCTGGCGCGGCTGGGCCTGTCCGGGGTGACCCCGGAGCAGGACTCCGGCCACCTGACCCGCTGCCGGGCGGCCGACTCGCCGCTGCGCCGCGGCCGGGTGCTGGTCGCCGGCGACGCGGCCGGCCTGCTGGAGCCGTGGAGCCGGGAGGGGATCAGCTTCGCCCTGCGGTCGGGCCGGCTGGCCGGGGAAGCGGTCGCCGGCGGCGACCCGGACGCCTACGAACGGGCGGTACGCCGGGAGCTGGTGCCCGCCATGGGGGCCGGGCACCGGCTGCTGGAGATCTTCGAGCGCCGGCCCGACGTGTTTCACGCGATGCTGGCCACCCCGCCGGGCTGGCGGATGTTCGTCCGGTTCTGCCAGGGCCGGGCCAGCTTCGACCGGACCCTGGCCCGCCGTCCGGTCCGAGCCGGCCTCGCCCTGCTGGACCGGCTCCCGCCGATGCGGCGGAACGGATCGACAGGCCGGCAGCCTGAGGGGCCGGTCAGGGCAGGATGACCGCCCGGCCGTGGATCTCGCCGCGGCGCAGCAGCGCGTACGCCTCCGGCGCCCGGTCGAGCGGGAACGTCCTGCTCGAGCACCCCAGGTGAGATCATCTGTACCGCGCGCATCGTCGTACTCCAGCCCGTCGCTGCCGGTCGTGGCGGCGGTCTACCCACCGGGCGCGGGTTGATGCCGACGGTGGACGGGCAGGCGCACAATGCCCTCATGAGCGAGCCGAGCGAGTCGTTCACCGACGATGAGTACGCGTTCCTGCGGCACGTACGCTTCGGCGAACTGCCGCCCGCGGTCCGCCCCGAGGAGCGGGTCGAACTGACCGAGACCGACGCCCGCCGGGACCGGCCCGAGCCGACCGGTGGCCCCGAGGAGTGGGCCCTGCGCAACAGTCCGGGCTGAGCCCGGAAACGGCCGACGGGCCGCAGGGGTGACCCCGCGGCCCGCCGAACCGGTACGGATCAGAAGACCGGCACGCCCGCGCGGACCAGCTTCCAGTTCGGCACGAAGAAGTCGGCCGGGTTGATGGCGCCCTTGGCCTGCGCCCACTCGATGAGCAGCTGGCGGATCTCCTGCTGCTCGTTGTAGACCTGGGTCTTGACGACGCCGGGGAAGTTGCCGCCACCGCTGCGCCGGTAGTTGTTCACCGCGATGACGAACTGGGCGTCCGCGGCGACCGGGGTGTCGGTGCCCGGCAGGACCAGGCGGGTGATCCGCTGGCCGACCGGCTTCGAGATGTCGATGTCGTAGTCGACGCCCGAGATGACGTCGTAGTTGTAGTCCGGCACGGCCGGGTCGCTGATGTTCGCCGGGTCGACGGTGTCGCCCACCGCGAAGGTCTTGAAGTACTTGGCCGAGTACTCCAGGTACGCCTTCACCTCGGCACCGCTGATCACGACGGCCTCGAGGGTGTTGTCGTAGACGTACAGGCCCGCGAGGTCGCGGATCCGCACGTCACCCTGCGGGAAGACGGCGGTACGGCTGAACGGCGCCGCGATCGACAGCACCGGCAGGCCCGCGTACGCGGTGCCGGCCAGGGCCTTGGTGACCACGTCGGTCTGGACGTGGTTGATGAAGTCCAGGATCGGGGTGTCCTTGTACCGCGACTCGACGGCCGACAGCTCCACGGTGCACTGGGCGACGACCTTGTTGACGTAGTCGACCGTCTTGGTGTGCTGGCCACGCACCGCCGCGAGGACCGCCGGGTCCTCGACCACCGTGTTGGTGTTCAGCATGGTGGAGCCCTTGGCGACCACCTTCCAGCGGCCCTTCTCCCGGGTCAGGGTGAAGTCCATCCGGGTGAGCCGCTGACCCCACCGCGACGGCTCCGAGGTCAGCACCTGCTCGCCGGTGGTCTTGTTGGTGACGAACTTCTCCGGCACCTCGTTGTGTGCGTGGCCGAAGAGGATCGCGTCGATCCCCGGCACCTGCTCCGCGATCAGCGCCACCGGGTTCTCGTTCGGCAGCTCCGGGCCGTAGCTGGAGGTGCCGCTGTCGCCGCCGTGCGCCGAGATGATGACCAGGTCGGCGCCGCGCTCCCGCATGATCGGCACCCACTTGGCCGCGGTCTCGATCATGTCGGTGAAGATCAGCTTGCCCTCGACGTTGCCCTTGTCCCAGATGGCCACGCCCGGGTTGGTCAGGCCGAGGATGCCGACGTTCAGCGCCGGCGCGCCGTGCCCGCCGAGGTTGACCGGCTTGATCACATACGGCAGGTAGGCCGGCTTGCCGGTCTTCTCGTTGATCGCGTTGGCGGCGAGGGCCGGGAACCCGAGCTGCTCGATCCACTTGGCCAGCAGCGGCAGGCCGTAGTTGAACTCGTGGTTGCCCAGCGTGACGGCGTCGTAGTTCAGCACGTTCATCGCGTTGGCCATCGGGTGCGTCTCACCGGTGACGGTGATCGGCTCCTGCTTGGCGTAGTAGGTGGCCAGCGGGGTGCCCTGGATGGTGTCTCCGGCGTCCAGCACCAGGGTCGCCTTGCCCTTGCGCTCCGCACGGATCTGGTTGACCAGGGTGGCCAGCTTCGCGACGCCGACGTCGTTGTGCTTGCTGTCGTCGAACTCGGCGTCCTTGTAGTAGTCCCAGTTGTAGACGTTGCCGTGGGTGTCGGAGGTGCCCAGGATCGTCAGGTCCCAGGTCTTCGCAGGGGCTGCGCCGGCGGCCCGGGCGGGGGCGCCGGCGAGCAGCGGAGCGGTCGCGGCGGCGGCCGCGACGGCCAGCACCTGGCGGCGCGAGGCGCCGGAGGAGGAAGTCATGAGGTGCCTTTCCATGGGGGTGTAAGACGCCTCGTGGGCGCCGTTGCGCACCATAACGACCTGCTGCCCCCTGCGCCACATCGCCCTGCGGTGTTTCACCACGTCAGCGCCGGACGTGGCCCGGCGGTAACACCCGGTACACCCGAAAGTCGTTTCCGCCTCCTGCCCGGGGGTAGGGCGGAACCGGACCGGACAGGATGAAGCGGCACGAGGAGAAACCGGTGAGCGAGGACCAGTACACCCAGCAGGACCCCACCCGCCAGTACGGCCAGCAGCAGGGGCAACCTACGCAGCAGCAGTCCCCGCCGGGTTCCGAGCAGCGGATGGGACCGAAGCCGGACCACGGCGAGGAGTCCTACCGGGGCAGCGACCGGCTCGCCGGCAAGCGCGCCGTCATCACCGGGGGTGATTCCGGCATCGGCCGGGCCGTCGCCATCGCATACGCCCGGGAGGGCGCCGACGTGCTCATCTCCTACCTCGGCGAGCAGGAGGAGGCCGACGCCCGGGACACCGTCCGGCTGATCGAGTCGGCTGGCCGCAAGGGTGTCGCGGTGCGTACCGACCTCACCGACGAGCGCCACTGCCAGCAGCTGATCGACCGGGCGCTGGCCGACCTCGGTGGCATCGACATCCTGGTCAACAACGCCGCCTTCCAGATGGCCCAGGACAAGGGCCTCGCCGGCATCACCACCGAGCAGTTCGACCGGGTGTTCAAGACCAACGTGTACGCCATGTTCTGGCTGTGCCGGACGGCCTTGCCGCACCTGCCCGAGGGGTCGGCGATCATCAACACCTCCTCGATCCAGGCCTTCAACCCGTCGCCGCAACTGCTCGACTACGCCACCACCAAGGCGGCCATCGCGAACTTCACCAAGGCCCTCGCGCTGGACCTGGCTGACCAGGGGATCCGGGTCAACGCCGTCGCGCCCGGCCCGATCTGGACGCCGCTGATCCCGGCCACCATGCCCCCAGAGAAGGTGAAGCAGTTCGGCACCGACGTGCCGATGGGCCGCCCCGGCCAGCCGGCCGAGCTCGCCCCCGCGTACGTCTTCTTCGCCTCCCAGGAGTCCAGCTACGTGACGGGGGAGATCCTCGGGGTCACCGGCGGCAAGCTCACCCGGTGAGGCGCTGCCGGAACTGCCCGGTCAGCGGGGCCAGGCGGCCATCCGGCGGCGCACCTCGGCCACCCGGTCGGCGTCCAGCCCGTAGCGGCTGAAGCGCCGGTCCGGCACCTCGTCCAGGTAGCGGCCCGCCGCCCGGACGTCCTCGAGGTCCAGCGCCGGATCCACCTGCCGGGCCAGCGCCAGCAGCTCCGTCACGTCGTACCGGTCCAGGGCGGCGGAGACGTCGATGTAGTCGCGTACCTCCCGGCGGTTGACCAGCGCGGCGGTCTTGTTGGCGATCAGATCGCGGACGTCCATCACCGGCCCCAGGTCCATCACCACCGGGCTGCGGTACCGGTCCAGCCGGGCCAGGCTGAGCCGGATCTGCCGGCCGTCCCGGCTCACCACGAAGTCCCGCATGTCCCGGTCGAAGCCGTCGAAGAGCTCCGCCAGCTCGCTGCCCGGATCCGCGTCCACCACCTGGTAGCCGGCCCGCTCCAGCGCGGCCCGCACCCCGGCCGCCGCCGCGGCGGCGGCACCCTCCACGTCCGCGAACAGGTCCACGTCCTCCGTGGGGCGGGTGACCAGGCCGTGCGCCGCCCACGCCACGCCGCCGCCGAGCACGAACCGGTGCGGGCCGGCGGCAGCGAGGGCCACCCGGGCCACATCGCGGTAGAAGTCGTGCAGATGGCTCACGCGGTACGCAGATCCCGGTGCCGGCTCTCCCAGGCCACGCGGACGCCCCGGGGCAGGTTCAACCGCCGCCACACCCGGCGCAACGTCCGCCCGTCGATCAACTCGCGCAGGTCGTCGACGCGGGTGGTTTCCCGCAGCACGTTCTCGTACATCCAGAGCAGGTCGTCCGGCTCGCCGAGATCGAAGGCGCGCTCGCTGCTCCACATCAGCCGTACCGGCAGCTCGACGATGCCGCGAGTGGGGCCGGTGAGCTCGGCGAGGGTGCGGGCCACCACGGCGGGACGCCCGGGGCGGGCGAGGTACGCGCTGGTGACGGCCGACATGCTGTCAGGGTAACCCCTGTCTCCGGTTTTCCCGATGTCCTGCTCGTCGATGTGGTGCGGATGTGGCCCGCCGTGCCCCGTCATCGGGTCGCTGCCGGCGTTGGTCGCCGTTGGGGTGCGGCCTGCGCCCCGTCACGGGTCGCTGCTGTCCTTGGTTGCGGTGTGGGGTGTGGCCCGCCGTGCCCGGCTCCGGGCGGTCAGGCTTGATCCCTGCGCCGGTCACGGCGGGCCACACCCGCGTCGTGGTCCTGCGCCGTCCGGCTGTGCGGCCTGCGTGGTCCGTGTCCGGTGTACGTCGTGGCATCCGCCGTCCGGATTGTCGGGGTGCGTAGTGCGTGCCTCTGCTGCGGGCGGCTCCCCCTGGTTGGGCCTGGCTGGCCTGTCCTCGGTTCGCCGCGTGTGTTCAGGGGCGCAGTTGCGCCGAAGGTGGGGGTGTCCTGGCGCGTCGAAGGGCCACTTTCCCCGAAGGTGTCCGAAGGGCCGCGTTCCCGAAAGTGTCGGGTGTTGCGTAGGGGTCGTGATCGACTCCGGGTCGGGGATGTGGCGGTATCGGGCGGTGTCCGATACCGCCGTTTCCGCGACGTGGAGCACGTCTACTCCTCCCGTCCCGGATTGCGGTGCGCGGTGTCCGGTTTGCGGGCGGCCGGTGGGATCCCCGGCCCGGAATGGCGGCCGGCTCGGGAGCGTTGAACACGGGTGCACGGCCGAGGAAGGCGCCCCGCGAGCCGGGGTCGCCCGGGTGGGCCCGGGTCGGAATGTTGGTGGCCCGCCGGTCGTTGCACATGACTCGCGATCGAGGAAGCCGCCCCGCGTGTGGTGGGGTGGTCGGGCCCGGAATGATGGCGGGTCGCCGGTCGTTGTACATGGTCCCGGCGCCGCGAAGAGGCGAACCCCTAGCCCCGCGAGCCGCTGGTCGACAGACTTTCCCCCTTTTGAGCGCCTGACGGTGCTTGCGCACGCTGTCCGACCCCCATCGGTGTGTGCGCCAATCCCCCGAATGGAGCTTTGGTCATGAACTCGATGCTGCGTAAGAGTGTTCTTGGTCTTGCTGGTCTGGCTTTCACCGGTGGTGTGTTCGCCGGTCCGATCGCTGCTCACGCCGATGCCCCGGCCATCGCTGCTGGGAAGCCGGTGGCGGCGGTGCAGGCTGACAAGCCGGACATGGGCAAGCTGGTGCCGCATGGTGTGCAGGGCGCCCAGTCGAAGATCACCCTGAACGACGAGCAGACCGCGAACGCGAAGGC